>NZ_LT629788.1:3649285-4257500 GCF_900105805.1 Pseudomonas moraviensis
AAATCCTCGACCCGCACCCGGATCTCCTTCGAGGCCGGCATGATCCAGCTCGGCGGCCAGGCGATCTTCCTGTCCCCGCGCGACACCCAACTGGGCCGTGGCGAGCCGATCAGCGACTGCGCCATCGTCATGTCGAGCATGCTCGATGCGGTGATGATCCGCACCTTCGCCCACAGCACCCTGACCGAATTCGCCGCCAACTCGCGCGTGCCGGTGATCAACGGCCTGTCCGATGATCTGCACCCGTGCCAGTTGCTGGCCGACATGCAGACCTTTCTTGAGCACCGTGGCTCGATCCAGGGCAAGACCGTGGCCTGGATCGGTGACGGCAACAACATGTGCAACAGCTATATAGAAGCGGCGATCCAGTTCGACTTCCAGCTGCGCGTCGCCTGTCCGGAAGGTTACGAGCCGAACCCTGAGTTTGTCGCCAGGGCCGGTGATCGCGTGACCATCGTCCGCGACCCGCAGGATGCCGTACGCGGCGCGCATCTGGTCAGTACCGACGTCTGGACTTCGATGGGTCAGGAAGAGGAAACTGCCAAGCGCCTCAAGCTGTTCGCGCCGTTCCAGGTCAACCGTGCCCTGCTCGACCTCGCTGCCGAGGACGTGCTGTTCATGCACTGCCTGCCGGCGCACCGTGGCGAAGAAATCAGTCTCGACCTGCTCGATGATCCGCGCTCAGTCGCCTGGGATCAGGCAGAAAACCGTCTCCACGCACAGAAGGCCCTGCTCGA
The DNA here is from genome assembly GCF_900105805.1 of Pseudomonas moraviensis. NCBI lineage: Bacteria > Pseudomonadati > Pseudomonadota > Gammaproteobacteria > Pseudomonadales > Pseudomonadaceae > Pseudomonas > Pseudomonas moraviensis. The sequence goes on from NZ_LT629788.1 coordinate 3,650,023, forward strand.
GTTCCTCGTTGAACCGGCATATCACCACGCATGAGCCATGAATTACTGCTGAACCTGCGCAACCTCGCTTGCGGCTATCAAGATCAACGCGTGGTGCAGAACCTCAATCTGCACCTCAACGCCGGCGACATCGGCTGCCTGCTCGGCTCGTCCGGCTGCGGCAAGACCACCACCCTGCGCGCCATCGCCGGTTTCGAACCGGTGCATGAAGGCGAGATCACCCTGGGTGGCGAAACCCTCTCCAGTGCCGGTTTCACCCTGGCGCCGGAGAAACGCCGGATCGGCATGGTGTTTCAGGACTACGCGCTGTTTCCGCACCTGAGCGTGGCCGACAACATCGCCTTCGGCATTCGCAAGCACCCGCACAAGACGCGCGTGGTCGAAGAGCTGCTGGAACTGGTCAACCTGAAAAACCTCGGCAAGCGTTTTCCTCACGAATTGTCCGGTGGCCAGCAACAGCGCGTCGCCCTCGCCCGTGCGTTGGCGCCGGAGCCGCAACTGCTGCTGCTCGACGAGCCCTTCTCCAACCTCGATGGCGAACTGCGCCGCAAGCTCAGCCATGAGGTCCGCGACATTCTCAAGGCCCGGGGCACCAGTGCGATTCTGGTCACCCACGACCAGGAAGAAGCCTTTGCCGTCAGCGACCACGTTGGCGTGTTCAAGGAAGGTCGGCTGGAACAATGGGACACGCCCTACAACCTTTATCACGAACCGGCGACGCCGTATGTCGCCAGCTTCATCGGTCAGGGTTACTTCATTCGCGGCCAGCTGGTCAGCCCGGAGTCGGTGCAGACCGAGCTGGGTGAACTGCGCGGTAATCGTGCTTACACCTGGCCGATAGGCGGCGCGGTGGATGTGTTGCTGCGCCCGGATGACATTGTCTATGCGCCGGACAGCGCATTGCAGGCGCAGATTGTCGGCAAGACGTTCCTCGGTGCGGCGACTTTGTACCGCCTGCAACTGCCGACCGGCGCGCAGCTGGAATCGATCTTCCCAAGCCATGCCGATCATCTGGTCGGGGAGCAGGTCGGGATTCGCGTAGCGGCGGATCACCTGGTGCTGTTCCAGGCTTCGGGCAGCACGGCGGCGCAGATCCCAGCGGTGGAAAACGGCGTACGGCGATTCAGCACGAGCCTCTGATCGAACATATATTCCTGTAGGAGTGAGCCTGCTCGCGATAGCGGTTAATCAGTCGCCGAAGATGTTGACTGATAGACCGCTATCGCGAGCAGGCTCACTCCTACAAGGGATTGCGGTCAGCTCAGATGAAGGGTGCCGCTGGCCACCAACGTCGCATTGCCACCAATTTTCACCCGCTCCCCTTCCAGCCGACAGAACAATTCACCGCCCCGCGCCGAGCGCTGGCACGCGGTCAGGTTCGATTTGCCCAGGCGCTTGGCCCAGTACGGAATCAGACTGCAATGCGTCGAACCGGTCACTGGGTCCTCGTTGATGCCGATCGCCGGGGCGAAATAGCGCGAGACGAAGTCGTGCTGATTGCCGCGCGCAGTGACAATCGCACCCAGCCACGGCAGTTTCGCCAGCGCAGCCATATCGGGTTTGCAGTCGAGCACGGCCTGTTCCGACTCCAGCACCACGAACAGTTCGTTCGAGCCCAACACGTCGACAGCCTCAACACCGAGCGCCCGCTCGACATCCAGCGTCACGCCGATTTCCGAAGGTACGATGGTCGGGAAATCCAGCCATAACCGGTCGCCCTCACGGCTGACACTCAGCGCACCAGACTTGCAGGTGAAGTCGATGCGCGCTGCACTTTCCTTATGGATTTCATACAGCACAAACGCGCTGGCCAACGTCGCATGCCCACAGAGGGGTACTTCAGTAGTCGGCGTGAACCAGCGGATATGCCAGGCCTGCCCTTCGCGCACCAGAAATGCGGTTTCCGCCAGATTGTGTTCGGCGGCGATCTTCTGCATCAAGTCATCGGCCAGCCAGCTGTCGAGCCGGTAGACCATCGCCGGGTTGCCACTGAACGGCCGATCACTGAACGCGTCGACCTGATGAAACGCAAGCTGCATGGTTTTCCCCCTGAATTGGTCGACCGAGCATGCAACGGCGGCCCGGATCAGTGCCAGTGACAGAAACGCAATTTTTTCTTCATACAGCGAGCGCTCTTGTTACGCCCGGCCGATATCGGCGAACGTCGCCTGGGTGTGCTCGGCCAGTACTGCTGGCGCCAGTTCCACCTCCAGCCCTCGCCGCCCGGCACTCACATAGATAGTCGCAAAACCCTGAGCGGAATTATCGATGAAGGTACGCAGGCGTTTCTTCTGCCCGAGCGGGCTGATACCGCCCAACAGGTAGCCGGTCGAACGTTGCGCGGCAGCCGGGTCGGCCATTTCGGCTTTCTTCACCCCGGCGACATGCGCGAGCCCCTTGAGGTCGAGCGTTCCGACGACCGGCACTACGGCGACCAGCAATTCGCCTTTCTCACTGGCGGCCAGCAGGGTCTTGAACACCTGCGCCGGTTCGAGCCCGAGCTTCTCCGCTGCCTCCAGCCCATAAGACGCGGCCTTCGGATCATGTTCGTAACTGTGCACGCGATGTTCGGCACGAACTTTTTTCAACAAGTCCAACGCAGGGGTCATGGCAGCTCCGGGTTCGGCAATCTCAGAAAAAACCTGCGGCCGATTCTAGGTCATCGTGGGTTAAAAGGCTCTATTCCAAGCCGCGATTCCCGTGGTCTGCAGGTCCATGCACCCGGGGAGCCGCGCTGATCATTCATGCGGCGAATAGTTATATTGTGACTGACAGTTCACTTTCGACCTTTGACAGGTTTGTTTCTTGTCTATATTTTTTCGAATCTGAATAATGTAAGAATCATGCTCCGCGCAGTACCCAGCAGTAACCCGGGAAGCGAATGGGGATTCCGACCCGGTGAAGATCGCGCCTTGCTCCGTTGGCAAGGCGCCACACAAGAAAAAGAACCGAGGTTTTCAATGACAGCTGCTTTACCGCAACCTTCGCTTTCCGGCCAATGCATGGCCGAGTTTCTCGGCACCGCCCTACTGATCTTCTTCGGCACCGGTTGTGTCGCCGCGCTCAAAGTCGCGGGCGCCAGCTTCGGCCTGTGGGAAATCAGCATCATCTGGGGTGTCGGCGTGAGCATGGCGATCTACCTCACCGCCGGGGTATCCGGCGCGCACCTCAATCCGGCCGTGAGCATCGCTCTGGCAATCTTCGCCGACTTCGAAAAGCGCAAGCTGCCGTTCTACATCCTCGCGCAAATTGCCGGCGCCTTCTGCGGCGCGCTGCTGGTCTACACGCTGTACAGCAACCTGTTCTTCGATTACGAACAAACCCACCAGATGGTTCGTGGTTCGGCCGCCAGCCTTGAACTGGCATCGGTATTCTCCACTTACCCAAACCCGATGCTGTCGACGGCTCAGGCCTTTCTGGTCGAGATGATCATCACCGCAATCCTGATGGGCGTGATCATGGCCCTGACCGATGACAACAACGGTCTGCCAAGAGGCCCGATGGCACCGCTGCTGATCGGCTTGCTGATTGCCGTGATCGGCAGTGCGATGGGCCCGCTGACCGGTTTTGCGATGAACCCGGCGCGTGACTTTGGTCCGAAACTGATGACTTTCTTTACCGGTTGGGGTGAAATTTCCTTCACTGGCGGTCGAGATATTCCGTATTTCCTGATTCCGATTTTTGCACCGATTGTCGGTGCCTGCCTCGGCGCTGCCGGGTATCGCGGGCTCATCGCCCGTCACCTGACCGGCGCCACACCTGCTACAAAGGATGCAGAACCGGCCATTGACGGCAAACCAAGAACTTCTTGAAACAGTCGGCGCCGGCTCCTGCCCATCCGAGCCTGCGCCATGGCCCACTCTCGTTTTATTCGTCCAAGGCAATCGACATGACCGACATTCAGAACAAGAACTACATCATTGCCCTTGATCAGGGTACGACCAGCTCCCGCGCAATCATTTTCGACCGCGATGCGAACGTGGTCTGCACCGCCCAGCGCGAATTCGTTCAGCACTACCCGCAGGCCGGTTGGGTCGAGCACGACCCGATGGAAATCTTCGCCACTCAGAGCGCAGTGATGGTTGAGGCACTGGCCCAGGCCGGCCTGCATCACGACCAGGTGGCCGCGATCGGTATCACCAACCAGCGTGAAACCACCGTGGTCTGGGACAAGACCACCGGCCGTCCGGTGTACAACGCGATCGTCTGGCAGTGCCGCCGCAGCACCGAGATCTGCCAGCAGCTCAAGCGCGACGGCCACGAAGACTACATTCGTGACACCACCGGTCTGGTCACCGACCCGTACTTCTCCGGCACCAAACTGAAGTGGATCCTCGACAACGTCGAAGGCAGCCGCGAGCGTGCACGCAATGGCGAGCTGCTGTTCGGCACCGTCGATAGCTGGCTGATCTGGAAATTCACCGGCGGCAAGGTACACATCACCGACTACACCAACGCCTCGCGCACCATGCTCTTCAACATTCACTCGCTGGAGTGGGATTCGAAGATGCTGGAGATTCTCGACATCCCGCGCGAGATGCTCCCGGAAGTCAAAGCCTCTTCGGAAATCTACGGTCGCACCAAGAGCGGCATCGCCATCGGCGGTATTGCCGGCGACCAGCAGGCGGCACTGTTCGGGCAGATGTGCGTCGAGCCGGGCCAGGCGAAAAACACTTACGGCACCGGTTGCTTCCTGCTGATGAACACTGGCGACAAAGCGGTGAAATCCCAGCACGGCATGCTCACCACCATCGCTTGCGGCCCGCGCGGCGAAGTTGCCTATGCTCTGGAAGGTGCAGTGTTCAACGGCGGTTCGACCGTGCAATGGCTGCGCGATGAACTGAAAATCGTCAACGACGCCCACGACACTGAATACTTCGCCAACAAGGTCAAGGACAGCAACGGCGTCTATCTGGTGCCGGCCTTCACCGGCCTCGGCGCCCCGTACTGGGACCCGTATGCCCGGGGTGCGCTGTTCGGTCTGACTCGCGGCGTGCGCGTGGATCACATCATCCGCGCCGCGCTGGAATCGATTGCCTACCAGACCCGCGACGTACTCGACGCCATGCAACAGGACTCCGGCGAACGCCTCAAGGCCCTGCGTGTAGACGGCGGCGCGGTGGCGAACAACTTCCTCATGCAGTTCCAGGCCGACATCCTCGGCACCCAGGTCGAACGCCCGCAAATGCGCGAGACCACTGCACTGGGCGCCGCTTATCTGGCCGGTCTGGCCTGCGGTTTCTGGGGCAGCCTGGAAGAACTGCGCGGCAAAGCGGTGATCGAGCGCGAGTTCGAACCGAGCCTTGATGAAGTCGAGAAAGAGAAACTCTACAAAGGCTGGAAAAAAGCCGTCAGCCGTACCCGTGACTGGGCGCGTGAGGACGCTGAATAAGCCAACGTACAGTTCCGGAAGGGTATCTAACTGGTAGGGAGCAGATTCCTGCGGCATCATGGGCAAATTTTGCTTGGCAGCCCAAAGGAAGCCCCATGAATCTGCCTCCCCGTCAGCAGCAAATCCTCGAGCTGGTCCGCGAACGCGGCTATGTGAGCATCGAGGAGATGGCCACGCTGTTCGTTGTCACCCCGCAAACCATCCGCCGCGATATCAATCAGCTCGCGGAAGCCAATCTGCTGCGTCGCTACCACGGTGGCGCCGCTTACGATTCCAGCGTTGAAAACACCGCTTACGCGATGCGCGCCGATCAGATGCGCGACGAAAAGCAACGCATCGGCGAAGCCATCGCCGCGCAGATCCCCGATCACGCCTCGCTGTTCATCAACATCGGCACCACCACCGAATCGATCGCCCGCGCCCTGCTCAATCACAGTCACTTGAAAATCATCACCAACAACCTGCACGTCGCCTCGATGCTCAGCGCCAAGGATGATTTCGATGTGCTGTTGACCGGCGGTAACGTGCGGCGGGACGGCGGTGTGGTCGGTCAGGCGAGCGTGGACTTCATCAACCAGTTCAAGGTCGATTTCGCCCTGGTCGGCATCAGCGGGATCGATGAGGACGGTAGCCTGCTCGACTTCGATTATCAGGAAGTGCGGGTGAGCCAGGCGATCATTGCCAACGCGCGGCAGGTGATTCTCGCGGCGGACTCGAGCAAGTTCGGGCGCAACGCCATGATCCGACTGGGGCCGATCAGCCTGATCGATTGCCTGGTCACCGATCAGCAGCCGGTACCGGCGCTGGCGCAGTTGCTGAGCCAGCACAAGATTCGTCTGGAAGTCGTTTAACGCTTCCAGGCATCAAAAGATCGCAGCCTTCGGCAGCTCCTACATCTGGAATGCATTCCTTCTGTAGGAGCTGCCGAAGGCTGCGATCTTTTGCTTTTAATGTTCGGATATTTTCCTTTCTCGGCCCTTCGATGAGTTTTTTCAATCGAACGTGACTGGCTGTGCGCGTCTTTATGGGCTACCATTTTCGCAAATGAACATTAATGTTCGATTTCCAAGACATAAAACCAAAAGAACCGAGGCCAGCCGATGTCCACCTCTACCTTGCGTACGCCCCCTCTCTCCGAGATCTATGACGTTGCCGTGATTGGCGGTGGGATCAATGGCGTGGGGATCGCAGCAGATGCCGCCGGTCGCGGTCTTTCGGTGTTCCTTTGCGAAAAAGATGACCTGGCCAGCCACACCTCGTCGGCCAGCAGCAAGCTGATCCACGGTGGCTTGCGCTATCTCGAACATTACGAATTCCGTCTGGTGCGCGAAGCGCTGGCCGAGCGCGAAGTGCTGCTGGCCAAGGCGCCGCACATCGTCAAACCCATGCGTTTCGTCCTGCCGCACCGCCCGCACCTGCGTCCGGCGTGGATGATTCGTGCCGGCCTGTTCCTGTATGACAACCTCGGCAAGCGCGAAAAACTGCCGGGTTCGAAAAGCTTGAAGTTCGGCGCCGACAGCGCACTGAAAAGCGAAATCAGGAAAGGCTTCGAATACTCCGACTGCTGGGTCGACGATGCCCGCCTCGTGGTCCTGAACGCCATGGCTGCGCGCGAGAAAGGCGCCCATGTGCACACCCAGACCCGCTGCGTCAGCGCCCGCCGCACCAAGGGCCTGTGGCATCTGCATTTGGAGCGCGCCGACGGCAGTCTGTTTTCGATTACCGCCAAAGCGCTGGTCAATGCTGCCGGCCCATGGGTCGCCAAGTTCATTCGTGACGACCTGAAAATGGAATCGCCGTACGGCATCCGTTTGATTCAGGGCAGCCACGTCATCGTGCCGAAACTGTACGAAGGCGAGCACGCGCACATCCTGCAAAACGAAGATCAGCGCATCGTCTTCACCATTCCGTACCTGAACCACTTCACCCTGATCGGTACCACCGACCGTGAGTACACCGGCGACCCGGCGAAAGTGGCGATTACCGAAGGCGAAACCGATTACCTGCTGAAAGTCGTCAACGCCCACTTCAAGAAGCAAGTCAGCCGCGAAGACATCCTGCACAGCTACTCGGGTGTTAGGCCGCTGTGCAACGACGAATCCGACAACCCGTCCGCCGTCACCCGCGATTACACCCTGGCGCTTTCAGGCAACGCTGAAGAAGCGCCGCTGCTGTCGGTGTTCGGCGGCAAGCTGACTACCTATCGCAAACTCGCGGAGTCGGCGATGGCACAGTTGATGCCGTTCTTCACCCAGATGCGCCCGAGCTGGACGGCCACTGCCACCCTGCCCGGCGGCGAAGACATGACCACGCCCGAAGCCCTGAGCGCGCGGATCCGCGACAAGTTCGATTTCGTCCCGACGGAAATCGCCCGGCGCTGGGCGGTCACCTACGGCAGCCGCACCTGGCGCATGCTCGAAGGTGTGGAAAGCCTGGCTGACATGGGCGAGCACATCGGCGGCGGGCTCTACACCCGCGAAGTCGATTACCTGTGCAGCGAAGAGTGGGCGACGACGGCGCATGACATTCTGTGGCGCCGTACCAAGCTTGGATTGTTCACCACACCGGACGAGCAGCAGAAGCTGGCGACGTATCTGGGCAAGGTTGAGCAGAACCGCAAGATCGAGGCGGCTTGATCTTCGCCCCATCGCTTGAACGAAAGCCCCTGAATTGTGAGATTCAGGGGCTTTTTGTTGTCCCCGCAAGATCCAGCCCCCCCCTCACCCCAGCCCTCTCCCCCCAAGGGGGGCGAGGGGGAAAGGGAGCAGATTTGGGGAAATCCTCCAGTCCTGCGCGATGGGGAAAGGGAGCAGATGGGGGTAATCCTCAAGTCCTGCGCGAGGGGAGAAAGGGAGCAGATATTCATGCTTTTCATGACCTGAGTTCGGCTCGACATTTCAGGTCGGCGAAGCTCGCAAGAACAACTCGGTCAGTCCCCTCTCCCTCCGGGAGAGGGTTAGGGTGAGGGGCTTTTGATTTCAGCGCCCCAGATGCGCTAATAGAAAATCGATAAACACCCGCGATTTCTGCGGCAGATGCGGCATATCAGGAAACACCAGGCTGATCGGCTGTGACGGCAGCGAGTATTCCGGCAACACGCGCACCAGATGCCCGCAGGCCATATCGTCTTCAACCATCCACGCCGGCAACACCGACACGCCCAGCGACGACAAGGTCATCGAACGAATCGCCGTCGAGGAATTTGACTGGAATTGACGCGTGCCATTGACCTCGACCCCCTCCCCCACACCATCGCGTAAAACCCACTGCGTCGGCGCCAGCAAATTGCTGTTGGCGATCCACGGTGCGGCATCGAGATCCTGAGGCGTTTTTACCGGATGGCGGGCCAGAAACCTTTCAGTCGCCACCAGCACAATTTCATACTCCGCCAGTTTCCGGCTCTTGAAAGCCGAGTCCGCCAGGTTGCCCAAGCGAACCACCAGATCCAGCCGTTCGGCGAGCAGATCGTTGAGCGAAGAGTTGAAGTCGTAGCACAGGCGGATGTCCGGATAGCGCTCGGCGAATAACGGAATCAGCGGCAGGATGAATCGCTCGCCGTATTCACTGGTGGAACTGATCCGCAACGTGCCCGAAACGCGGTTTGTGCCGTGCATCACCCTGTCGAAGGCAGTGTCGATATCGGCCACGATGGTTTTGAATTCGTTGTAAAAGCTTTGCCCGGCCTCGGTCAGAGACACAGCACGACTGTTGCGCATCAGCAGCGTTGTAGACAACGCCGCTTCCAGCGCCTTGATGTGCAGGCTGACCATGGCCCGGCTGAGGTTGAGATGGCTGGCAGCCTTGGTGAACGAACCCAGTTCGGCGATCGCCAGAAACGTCTGTACCCGGTTCAAGTGCGTATGCAGGGCGCCCTGCGTCACGGTTCAATCCCTTCAAACATTGTGTTCAGCCCCAGTGCATCGACGGCCGGAGTCTATCGCCCCTATGCTTGACGACAAAGGGGAAAACACCATGAGTTACCGCTATAAAGTCGCGTCGGTTTTCCTGCTCGGCTTCTTTATCGACTGCATCAACATCTTCATGTCGGCGGTGGCGCTGCCCAGTCTGTCGGCAACACTGCACGTCAACAGCTCAGCGGTGGCGTGGGTTGGCAATGCTTACATTCTCGGCCTGACGCTGATCGTTCCGGTGAGCACCTGGCTGGCCGCACGCTGGGGCAGCCGCGAAATCCTGACGGCCTCGATGTTGCTGTTTGCAGCAGCGGTATGGCTGTGCGGCCAGGCCGACAGCTTCGAGGAACTGGTGATCTGGCGCTTCATCCAGGGCATCGGCGGCGGCCTGCTGATTCCGGTCGGGCAGGCGCTGGCGTTCAATCTTTTCCAGGGTGAGCAACGGGCGAGAATATCCACGCTGGTGATGGCCGTCGCACTGCTCGCACCAGCGATTTCGCCCACCGTGGGCGGCGTCATTGTCGACATCAGTTCCTGGCGCTGGGTGTTCTACAGCAACATTCCGTTTTCGCTGCTTGCCGCCGGGTTGTCCTGGTTGTGGATCAGGGAAAGCCGCCCCGCCAGACTTCAACGCCCGGATATCAAAGGCCTGTTGCTGGTCAGCGCGGCGCTCGCCAGTCTGCTGATGGGGATGTCGCTGTACGGCGGCGACTATCCTCTAATGGCAGCGCTGGGTTTTGTCATGGCGGGGCTGATATTCATCGCGCTGTATCTGCTGCACTACCGCCGCTGCAACAACCCGATCATCGACTTGAGCCTGCTCAAAAGCAAAAAACTCAGCACGTCGATTTTCATCTATTACGCGATTCCGGGCGTGTTCACCGGGGTCAACCTGATGAGCATTTTCTACCTGCAGAGCACCCTGCACTTCAGCGCCCGGCTGACGGGAATGTTCATGCTCCTCTACGCCATCGGTGCGTTCATTGCGATGACGATTGGCGGCCGGGTCTACAACCGGGTTGGCGCCAGGCGCCTGTTTACCCTCGGCATGCTGTTGCACAGTGGCGGCATTGCCACGCTGGTGCTGGTCAGTGCGCCAGGTGATCTGTGGATCATCGTGATCGCTTACAGCCTGATGGGCATCGGTGGCGGCATCGGTGCCAATACCGCGCAGACCACCTCCATGATGGACTTCGCCGACGGCGATATGCACAAGGCCAGTGTCATCTGGAACATCAATCGCCAGATGTCTTTCAGCCTCGGCGCCGCACTGTTTCTGATGATCTTCAACGTGCTGCTCCAGCGGCTCGACACCACGCCGGCCTATCACCTGACGTTCGCGATTGCAGCGCTGATCGGGCTTTTCCCGCTGCTGCAGATGCATCAACTCTCCCCTGCAAAGGAACGCCCATGACAAACGATCCCATCGAACAGGCCGAACACAGTATTCACCACGTCCACGAGCTGATCCTTCGGGTGTTCACCGATGCCGACGGCATGGGCGCCGCGAGCATCGAGCCGTTGATGCAGGCATTTGCCGAAGATTTCAGCATGCTCGGTATCTCGGCGATTCCGTTGGACCGCTGCGAAGTGGAGCAACTGTTCAGGGGTGCCGTGGGCGCCAGAAAGGGACTCGATATCGAGATCAGTGATTTGCACACGGTATGGCAGCAGGACGACAGGCTGGCCATGAGCTACGTAGAAACCCATCGCCTGGACGGCGCTGAACACTCGCGGGCGTCGGTGGCGATCCTGAGCGCGCAGCCAGCCGGGGTGAAGTGGCTGTATTTGCATGAAACGTCACTGAGCCGGGAAGCCTGAGACCGCGAGTTACAAACATTCGGTTTTCCGAACGCGACTCCTCAGTCGGTTCGGTTAACCGGATCAGCCTCCCATCAAATTGCCGCCACAAAAGTTTAATAACGTTATAAAACAAGGCATTAACCAATGGCGCCTGCTCTGGCACGAGTCATGCTCTACACTCTCTCGACGAATGCCTGTTGTGCCAACACTTCAGGAGCCGTCAGGCATTCGAAGCACAAAAAGGGCCGACAAACTGGCTCCATAAAAAAAACAAAGTCGAGGAAAATTTGATGCGCATCGTTCCCCATATCCTGGGCGCAGCCATTGCTGCCGCTCTGATCAGCACGCCAGTTTTCGCCGCCGAGCTCACCGGCACCCTGAAGAAGATCAAAGAGTCCGGTGTCATCACCCTTGGCCACCGTGACGCCTCCATTCCGTTCTCCTACATCGCTGATGCGTCCGGCAAGCCGGTCGGCTACTCGCACGATATCCAGCTGGCCATCGTCGAAGCGATCAAGAAAGACCTCGACCTGCCGAACCTGCAAGTCAAATACAACCTCGTCACCTCGCAGACCCGTATCCCGCTGGTGCAGAACGGCACCGTGGACGTCGAGTGCGGTTCGACCACCAACAACGTCGAGCGTCAGCAGCAGGTCGACTTCTCCGTCGGCATCTTCGAAATCGGTACCCGTCTTCTGTCCAAGAAAGACTCCAAGTACAAGGATTTCGACGATCTGAAAGGCAAGAACGTCGTGACCACCGCCGGCACCACCTCCGAGCGCATCCTCAAGGCGATGAACGCCGACAAGCAGATGGGCATGAACGTCATCTCCGCCAAAGACCACGGCGAGTCCTTCCAGATGCTGGAATCGGGCCGTGCCGTTGCGTTCATGATGGACGACGCCCTGCTCGCCGGCGAAGCGGCCAAGGCCAAGAAAGCCACCGATTGGGAAGTGACCGGCACGCCACAGTCGTACGAAATCTACGGCTGCATGGTGCGCAAGGGTGATGCGCCGTTCAAAAAGGCTGTGGATGACGCGATCGTCGCCACCTATAAATCGGGCGAGATCAACAAGATCTACGACAAGTGGTTCATGGCGCCAATCCCGCCAAAAGGTCTGAACCTGAACTTCCCGATGAGCGACGAGCTCAAGGCGCTGATCGCCACTCCGACCGACAAAGCGGCTGACGACAAAAAGTCCTGATTTTCTGACTAACCTTATCCCCTGAGGAGGCGCCTGCCTTTTCAGGGGATGGTCACTCCCTGCTGGCATTTTTCTGGAAACACTCGAACCGGTGGCTGTCGAGCCGATCGCGTGTGCCCGGTCTTTGAAAAAAGACTGGGGAGGGAACGGAGTTCCCCAGGCGGGCACTTGTACATCGATCGAATCGAGGGGAGACCCTAATGAATTACAACTGGGACTGGGGCGTGTTCTTCAAGTCCACCGGCGTGGGCAGCGAGACCTATCTCGACTGGTTCATCTCCGGTCTGGGCTGGACCATCGCCATCGCCGTCGTGGCGTGGATCATCGCCCTGCTGCTCGGCTCGCTGCTGGGCATCATGCGTACCGTGCCGAACCGCATCGTATCCGGCATTGCGACCTGCTACGTCGAGCTGTTCCGTAACGTGCCGCTGCTGGTGCAGCTGTTCATCTGGTACTTCCTGGTACCCGATCTGCTGCCGGCGGATCTGCAGGAGTGGTACAAGCAGGACCTCAACCCGACCACTTCGGCCTACCTGAGCGTGGTCGTCTGCCTGGGTCTGTTCACCGCCGCCCGTGTCTGCGAGCAAGTGCGCACCGGTATCCAGGCGTTGCCTCGTGGCCAGGAATCCGCCGCCCGCGCGATGGGTTTCAAACTGCCGCAGATCTACTGGAACGTGCTGCTGCCCCAGGCCTACCGGATCATCATTCCGCCGCTCACCTCGGAATTCCTCAACGTGTTCAAGAACTCCTCCGTGGCGTCCCTGATCGGTTTGATGGAATTGCTGGCGCAGACCAAACAGACCGCCGAGTTCTCGGCCAACCTGTTCGAAGCGTTCACTTTGGCGACGCTGATCTATTTCACCCTCAACATGAGCCTGATGCTGCTGATGCGCCTGGTCGAGAAGAAAGTCGCGGTGCCCGGCCTGATCTCCGTGGGGGGTAAATAATGGAATTCGATTTCAGTGGCATCGTCCCGGCCATTCCCGGTTTGTGGAACGGTATGGTGATGACCCTCAAGCTGATGGCCATGGGCGTGATCGGCGGGATGATTCTCGGCACGATCCTCGCGCTGTGCCGTCTGTCGCACAACAAGTTGCTGTCGAGCATTGCTGGCGCCTACGTCAACTATTTCCGCTCGATTCCGCTGCTGCTGGTGATCACCTGGTTCTACCTGGCGGTGCCGTTCGTGCTGCGCTGGATCACTGGCGAAGACACGCCGATCGGTGCGTTCACCTCCTGCGTCGTGGCATTCATGATGTTCGAAGCGGCGTACTTCTGCGAAATCGTCCGTGCCGGTGTGCAGTCGATTTCCAAGGGCCAGATGGGTGCTGCACAAGCACTGGGCATGAACTACGGACAGATGATGCGCCTGATCATCCTGCCGCAGGCGTTCCGCAAGATGACCCCGCTGTTGCTGCAGCAGAGCATCATCCTGTTCCAGGACACCTCGCTGGTCTACACCGTGGGCCTGGTGGATTTCCTCAACGCCTCGCGGGCCAGCGGCGACATCATCGGCCGCTCCAATGAGTTCCTGATTTTCGCCGGTCTCGTGTACTTCATCATCAGCTTCGCCGCCTCGCGGTTGGTCAAGCGTCTGCAGAAAAGGTTCGCCGTATGATCTCTATCAAAAACATCAACAAGTGGTATGGGGACTTCCAGGTGCTGACTGATTGCAGCACCGAGGTCAAGAAAGGCGAAGTGATCGTGGTCTGCGGCCCGTCGGGTTCCGGCAAATCGACGCTGATCAAGTGCGTCAACGCCCTGGAGCCGTTCCAGAAAGGTGACGTGGTGGTTGACGGCACGTCGATCGCCGACCCGAAGACCAACCTGCCGAAACTGCGTTCGCGGGTCGGCATGGTGTTCCAGCATTTCGAACTGTTCCCGCATCTGACCATCACCGAAAACCTGACCATCGCGCAGATCAAGGTGCTTGGCCGCAGCAAGGAAGAGGCGACCAAAAAAGGCCTGCAACTGCTTGAGCGCGTCGGCCTGTCGGCGCACGCCCACAAGCATCCGGGGCAACTGTCCGGTGGTCAGCAACAGCGAGTGGCGATTGCCCGTGCGCTGGCGATGGACCCGATCGTCATGCTGTTCGACGAACCGACCTCGGCGCTCGACCCGGAAATGGTCAACGAAGTACTCGACGTGATGGTGCAACTGGCCCACGAAGGCATGACCATGATGTGCGTGACCCACGAAATGGGCTTCGCCCGTAAAGTCGCCGACCGGGTGATTTTCATGGATCAGGGCAAGATCATCGAAGACTGCCCGAAAGAGGAATTCTTCGGCGACATCAGCGCCCGCTCCGAACGCGCGCAGCACTTCCTCGAGAAAATCCTGCAGCACTAACAGCACCACCGATCTGCCCTTTGTGGCGAGGGAGCTTGCTCCCGCTGGGTCGCGCTGCGGCCGCAAAACCTGCAAATTGCGTTGTTTCCGACACAACGCATTCGCAGTGTTTACGACTGCTTCGCAGCCGAGCGGGAGCAAGCTCCCTCGCCACAGGTTCCAGGCTCGACCAAACCAGTGCGTCGTCCGCGGCAGCGCTGGTTGACCCAAGGCATCTGTGATGAAATGCGACCCCACTCTTTATCGCGCTGCAGAGCCATCACTTGCCGTGAAGCCCCGTCTGATCCGTCATCTGTTCCTGCCGCCGCTGATCATCGCCCTGATGGTCGGACTGGGGTTCATCGGCTTCTGGACCAGTGAACACTTCGGCATCCGCAGCCTCGGCGAGAACGGCCAGCGTCAGCTGGAACTGCATGCCCGTGCGGTCGAAAGTGAAATCAGCAAATACACCTACCTGCCCAGCCTGCTGGAACTCGAAACCAGCGTCCCGCAGTTGCTGGCCGACCCGACCCCGGAGCACCGGCAGACGGTCAATGATTACCTCGAAGGCCTGAACCGCCGTAGCCGCAGCCGCGCCATCTACGTGATGGACACCACTGGCCGGGTCATGGCCACCAGCAACTGGCGCGATGTCGACAGTTACCTGGGCGAAGACCTGTCCTTTCGCGCCTATTTCAAGGATGCCGTGCGCGGCCAGCCCGGGCGTTTCTACGGCATTGGCAGCACCAATGGCGAGCCCGGCTATTACCTGGCCCACGGCCTCGAAGAGCACGGCAAGATCATCGGCGTGGCGGTGGTCAAAGTGCGTCTGGAAGCCATGGAAGAGCGCTGGCAACGGGCGCGTCTGGAAGCGTTCGTCAGCGACGAGAACGGCATCATCATTCTGTCCAGCGATCCGGCCAGGCGGTTGAAATCGGTGATCCCGCTCAGCGATGAGGTCAAGGAAAAACTCGCCCGCAGCCTGCAGTATTACTGGTTCCCGCTAAACGAACTGCAACCACTGGCCCGCGAGACGCTGGCCGAAGGCGTGGAGAAACTGACCTTCCCGGCCAACAGCGAATTGCAGCCCGACGAAGACGACATCAGTTATCTGGCGCAAACCCGACTGCTGAGCGACACGCCGTGGAATTTCACCCTGCTCACGCCATTGCAGGACCTGCGCCGCGAAGCCATCAACCAAGGCATTCTGGTGGCCGTTGCGTTTGCCCTGTTCGCCTTCCTGCTGATTGCCTGGAACGAGCGGCGCAAAGTCCTCGCCACCCGCCTCGCCGCCCGCGAAGCCCTGCAGGAAGCCAACAGCCAATTGGAGCGTCGGATTACCGAACGCACCGCCGACTTGCGCGCCAGCAACGAACGGCTGAAGAGTCAGATCCGCGAGCGTCGCCAGGCCGAAGAGACCTTGCGCCGTGCCCAGGATGAACTGGTGCAGGCCGGCAAACTCGCCGCCATCGGGCAGATGTCGACCAGCATCGCCCATGAATTGAACCAGCCGCTGGCAGCCATGCGCACGCTGTCGGGCAACACCGTGCGCTTTCTCGAGCGCGGCCAGCTCGACGTCGCCAGCACCAATCTCAAGACCATCAATGATTTGATCGACCGCATGGGCCGGATCACCGCCAGCCTGCGCTCGTTTGCCCGGCGTGGAGACAACAAGGGCCAGGCCAGTCTCGGCAAAGCCGTCGATGCCGCGTTGCAAGTGCTGGGCGCGCGCGTGGAAAACACCGCGCTGCAGATTCACCGGCAGTTTGCCGATGTGCAATTAGTGATAGATCAGACCCGCCTCGAACAGATCCTCGTCAACCTGATCGGCAACGCTCTCGACGCCATGCACGCGCAACCGCAGCCGCAATTGTGGCTGGAGGGTGAAGAGTTCAACGGCAAGTATCGCCTGCGGGTGCGCGACAACGGCCATGGCATCGACGCCGAAGCGCGCAAGCATCTGTTCGAACCGTTCTTCACCACCAAACCCGGCGAGCAAGGCCTGGGACTGGGCCTGACCCTGTCCGCCAGCCTCGCCGCTGCCACCGGCGGGCATCTGGGTGTCGAACACCCGGCCGGCGGTGGCACCACCTTCGTCCTCAGTTTACCGTTGGTAAGCCCTCTTTCTGCCGAGCCAATATGAACCCCGAACTCAGTGTGCTGATTGTCGAAGACGACCCCCATGTGCTGCTCGGCTGCCAACAGGCGCTGACCCTCGAAGACATCCCGTGCATCGGCGTGGGCAGCGCCGAAGAAGCGCTGGCGCAGGTCGGCGACAACTTTGCCGGCATCGTTATCAGCGACATCCGCCTGCCGGGCATCGATGGCCTGGAACTGCTCACCCGTCTCAAGCAACGTGACCGCAGCCTGCCGGTGGTGCTGATCACCGGCCACGGCGACATCTCCATGGCCGTCGGCGCCATGCAGAAAGGCGCCTATGATTTCATGGAAAAACCGTTCTCCCCGGAGCGTCTGGTGGACGTCGCGCGGCGGGCGCTGGAGCAACGCAGCCTCGCCCGTGAAGTGTCATCGCTGCGTCGGCAACTGGCTGAACGCGATTCGCTGGAAGGGCGGATTATCGGCCGCTCACCTGCGATGCAGAACCTGCGCGAACTGATCGCCAACGTGGCCGACACCTCGGCCAACGTCTTGATCGAAGGCGAGACCGGCACCGGCAAGGAACTGGTCGCCCGCTGCCTGCACGATTTCAGTCGGCGCCACAGCAAACAGTTCGTCGCGCTGAACTGCGGCGGTCTGCCGGAAAACCTTTTTGAAAGCGAGATCTTCGGCCACGAAGCCAACGCCTTCACCGGCGCCGGCAAACGCCGCATCGGCAAGATCGAACACGCCGACGGCGGCACGCTGTTCCTCGATGAAGTGGAAAGCATGCCGCTGCCATTGCAGATCAAACTGCTGCGCGTATTGCAGGAACGCACCCTCGAACGCCTCGGCTCGAACCAGAGCGTGGCGGTGGATTGCCGAGTGATTGCGGCGACCAAATCCGACCTTGATGAGTCGAGCAAGGCCGGCGAATTTCGCAGCGACTTGTACTACCGCCTCAACGTCGTGACCCTGGAATTGCCACCGTTGCGCGAACGTCGCGAAGACATCCTGCAACTGTTCGAACACTTCACCCAGCAGTCGGCGCTGCGCTTTGATCGCGCGCTGCCGGAGCTGGACAACCAGACCCTGTCGAACCTGATGAGCCACGACTGGCCGGGTAACGTGCGCGAATTGCGCAACGTCGCCGAACGTTTCGCCCTCGGCCTGCCGGCCTTCAAGAAATCCGGGGCCAGCGCCGGCCAGGGCCTGGCGTTTGCCGAAGCGGTGGAAGCCTTCGAGCGCAACCTTCTGGTCGACGCCTTGCAACGCAGCGGCGGCAACCTGACCCAGGCCAGCCAGGAACTGGGCATGGCCAAGACCACGCTGTTCGACAAAGTCAAAAAGTACGGGTTGAGCCACTGATGGATCTGATTCTGAAAGCAGCGATCGGCGCCGCAGTGGTGCTGATCCTCGCGGCACTGTCGAAGACCAGAAACTACTACATCGCCGGCCTGGTGCCGCTGTTTCCGACCTTTGCCCTGATTGCGCATTACATCGTCGGCAAGGGCCGCTCGGTCGACGACCTGAAGACCACGATCGTGTTTGGCATGTGGTCGATCATTCCGTACTTCATCTATCTGGCGACGTTGTACGTGATGGTCGACCGGATGCGGCTCGAAGCATCGCTGGCCGTGGCGGCGGTGGCGTGGTTGATGGCGGCGACGGTACTGGTCACGGTCTGGGTGCGGCTGCACAGTTAAGATCAAAGGCTGCCCTCACCCCAGCCCTCTCCCGGAGGGAGAGGGAGCCGACCGCAGGGTGCTTCAAATTACATCGACCTGAGAAACCGAGTCGATTACGGATGCGTAACTTGAACGCGTTTTCATAATCGACCCGCTCATTCAGGTCGGCGGATAGCGCAAGACACCTCCGTAAGTCCCCTCTCCCTCCGGGAGAGGGTCAGGGTGAGGGGCTCTTGATCTTCAGCAGCTAAAGCAGATTCCCCTTCGCCACCGGCTCAACCTGCGCCCAATGCGAAGTGTCCTCGCGATGCGCCTGCAGATGCGGCAGCACCGCCGCCAGCAACGGCTCCTTGAACGCCTCCTGAAACCGATGCGCCAATCCCGGAATCAGCCTCAGTTGACTGCCCTGAATGTGCGCCGCCAGATGCACCCCGTGCATCACCGGCAGCAGCGGATCCGCTGTGCCATGCACCACCAGGGTCGGCACGCGCAACTGATTGAGCAAGGCGACACGGCTAGGCTCGGCAAGGATCGCCATGATCTGCCGCTTCACGCCCTCGGGGTTGAACGCACGATCATAGGACGCCGCCGCCTGCTGCAACAGCGCCTGCCGATCATCGCTGACTGCCGGACTGCCCAACGCGGCCAGCAAATCCGCCTGCTGTTCCAGCGCCACCTCACGATTGGGCGCACCGCGCCGCGAGAGCAATTGCACCAGCGCCGCACTCGGAGCCGGCAGGCCTTCGGCACCGGAAGTGGTCATGATCAGCGTCAGGCTTTCCACCCGCTGCGGCGCCATCGCCGCCATGTGCTGGGCAATCATCCCGCCCATGCTCGCGCCGAGTACGTGGAATTGCTCGACCTGCAGCGCGGTCATCAAACCCAGCGCATCGTCGGCCATGTCGGTCAGGCTGTACGGCGCCGAAATCGGCAAGCCGAGCTTGTAGCGCAGCACTTCGAACGTCAGGTTGGCCTGCGCCGGTGCCTGACGCCAGGTCGACAGGCCGGCGTCGCGGTTGTCATAACGAATCACCCGAAAACCCTGCTGACACAGGGCGACTACCACCTCATCCGGCCAATGGATCAACTGCCCACCCAGGCCCATGACCAGCAGCAATGCCGGATCCGAAGCACGACCGATGCTTTGATAGGCAAGGCTGACTTGCGGCAGATCAACGTGCTCGGTCGGCACGTTCACATCACAGCGCCCTGCTGCAAACGAGCCGGCCCCGAACAAAAGCGCGGCCAACGCGGCCGCGACTGAAAAAAATCTCTTCAACATGAAAAAACACCAAAACGCAGCACCCCAGTAGAGCGCGAGTCTGATGAAGTTCGTGCGAGCGCGCTGCCACACTTCCATGACAGTTTGATGAAGAGTGCCGAGCGGTCATCCAGCCGCGGCAGACAATATCCCTGTACCGCCATGCTCCTGAGCAAACGCTTTTGAATGACCCGCACAGGAGCGGATGCCCCGCTCCCCCTTGCGAGTCATCCACCATGCTCGAACCCCTCACACTCGATTTTCCGCCGTCTGCGCCTGAGTCGTTCGCGACGTCCCTGGCGCTGCCTGAAACTATCGACGAAAGTCTGTTGTTACGGGCCAATCAACGCTGGCGCGACAGCAGCAATGGCTTGCGCGAACTGTTTGCGAAAAGTCCCGCACTGCGCGACACGATCAACGCGTCGCTGCGACAACAGCTGCAACTGGATGGTGAAAAAACCGGATTCGGCTTCATTGCCACCCAAACGCAGCCGGAGCATTTCGTCAGCCTTACCGACGCCTGCGCTTTTGTCGTTCAACATCCGGCGCCAGATACCTCGCTCGACCAGCGCTGCCACGTGATCGGTCTGCCGCCTGATCACCCGCTGTACGCACTGAACCCGTCGCAACTGCTGGAAAAGCTCAAGCTGCTCGACCCGCAGTCCGCCCACGCCACCCGCTGGGTCGGGTTCTGGGATGCCCGTGCGCCTGGCACGCCGGTGTCGCGGCGCACGCGTGCTATCGAACTGTACCGAACGCATTTCGAAGCGTGCGCTGACGCTGCGTACGCCAGTAAAACCATCAGCACCGAACAGCTCGACCTGCTGCAGCACATCGTTGATGCCGGCTCCTACCCGGTGACGTTCAAAGGTCAGCCGGTTAACCTGGAAAAACCGGCCCTGGTGCTGAGCAACCACAGCAAAGTCAAACTCCCGGGGGCTTGGGTGATCAGCGTGGGAGACCGCGCCACGGCCCGGGCTCTGCTCTACCTGCCCTGCCGCCCCGCGTGCATCCAGGCATTCGACAATCGAGCGGATCTGCAAACGTGGCTGGCCGCACAGGTGCAGATTCCCACCGGCCTGCCGCGCGAGATCCAGCGCTTCGATTACAGCGCCGCGACCGACCCGATGATCACCGGTGCCAGCGATCTGTTCGCCGACCGCCAGCATGCGCAGATCAACGCGTTGCGCAACAGCAACCGGGGCAACCCCGGGTTGCGCGACCACGGTGCGCAAGCGCTGGCGCATGTCGATCTCATCGACCATCAGCGCGGCACAGCGATCATCGTTGCAGCGCCCGCGCCAGCCAAGGCGTCCGTCGCGCCGGATACCCTCGCGAGCGACGCTCCTCCGTTGTTTGGCAGCCTGTCCGCTGGCATTCCGCTGGCCGTCAGGCATGCCGCGCTCAAGCGCGAGCGCGATGCACTCGAACAGCTGCAGACCGACGACCGCGACGGTGCGCGCTTTGAACAATGCCTGGACGCACTGAAAGCACTGGAAATTGCCGAGCAAGCCTGCGAGAACGCCTGCACCTCATTGCTCGACGACGCCCCCATCTCCGACCCGACATTCACTGCGATTTATCAGGCTCACAAGGATGGCTTGCATGCCGAGGCGAAGCTGCAAGCGATCCTCGGGCAGATCGACAGCGCCGAACACGACCTGCTCAAAGCCGTGCTGGACAACCCTGAGGCCAGCGCACGCGATGCCGAGTGGGTCGCGGCCAGCCTGACCCTGTCACTGAGCGAAACCCGCGACGCAGTCACTACGCAGCAGCGCGAGACGCTCAACGGCGTATTTGTCCTCACGCGGCAAGCTGCGCTGACGGACAGCGGGTCCGAGGCGAGTCTGCTGCTTTACTGCCCGGGCAGCGGCGGTGGCCTGCAGCGCTTTCGCGATCGCCGGGCATTGGCGCTCGAATTGTTCAAGCTTGACGAGCAGGACAGCGAATCGGCCTTGCAGCTCGACGCCATTGCCTCTGATCCGCTGCGTCATTGTCTCAGCGCGCTGATTGCCGATTGCGAAACACGGGCCGCCGGGTTGCGCGACCAGACCGGGCACGCCGATGCACTGGAAATTCTCCGTCAGGCGTGCACGGCCGCCGTGCAAGTCCCGGTCAGCGCCGCCAGAACCCTGATGTTCGCGCATGTGCAAGAGCAGGAGCGCAGCGGTGTGCTGGCCACTCATCTGCCGGACTGGCTGGTGCGTCTGCAGGAAAACGAGCGGATCGCGCTCAAACAGCACATCAAGGCGTACATCGAGGCGATGCGCAAAAGCCATGCGTTGATGACCCGGGCACTGGAACCGCGCGACGACTTCACCCGCAAACACCTGTACGCACGCCTGCGCAAGGACTTCGCCACCGAGGGCTATTTTTCCGTGCAGGTCGAATTGCCCGATTCCACCCGAACCGAAACGGTGGTGGAAGCCAGCCCCGCCGGCCCGCGGCGTAAAACCGTGATCGTGCCCGGCGCTACGCACAGCGTGATGTCACTCGAAGACCTCGCTCAACTGAATATCGACAACGTTCACTCAGTGCTCAATGACTCGCTGTCGCAGCGCCTGATTTTCATGCGCCTGACCGTCAATGCCGCGCGCCAACGGGATCGCAACCGTCTGCTCAACGGCATCAACCTGAGCTATCTGCGTAAAGTCCTGCCGGAGCTGGACCTGCCCAAGGCCTATGAACGCAGGATCCACGAGGCCTTCCATGGCGCGCCCGGTGAAGCGCTGTTCGTCAGCCAGCATCGGCGTGAAAGCCTGATCGAACCCTGGCGCTTGCTGCTGAAGATTCAGAGTGATAACGCGCGAGCACAAAAACATCTGAACCGCGATGAAGCCGAGGTGGTGAACATTGCGATCGACGCCAACACCACAGACGCCTGGCTCGCCAAGGGCAAGCGCATCGTGCTGCTGCCGGTCGCGCTTGCAGCCGGCGGCAAGGATACGCCGCGCGAAGGCCCGGTGACCTTGTCCGGCGTGACCTTCATTGAAGAACAGATCAGCGGCATTACTCTGCTGTATCTGCCGGACAGCCCGGATCAGCAATTTTTCCGTCGCTACGACAGTCTCGAGTCAGCGCGCAAAGGGCTGTTCACGTTGTGCGCAAATGATCGCTGGATCGAATACCTGGCGGGTAAGGCCTTGCACGGCGATGTCCGCGCGCATACCCGCCGCATCGGTCAGGCCGTGGAAAAAAACTTCGATGCGATTATCGACGTCGGCACGCGCTGGCCGGCGAGGACTTCTCTGGCCGCGCACCTGCTCGACGCGCACATGGGGCGTTTGCTCGAAGCTCATCGCGGCAGTTCGCGCTCCAACGATGAGCTGTTTTTCGAGCGCTACGCACTGAAGGGGCCACGCGCGTTCAATTACATAAAAATGGCGCTGGGCATGGTGCCCTTCGTCGGCACCGTCGTGGCGCTGTATGACGCCTGGAATGCAGCCAATCAGGCCGTGGCGGCGTTTTTGCGCGGCGAGGTCGCGGATGGCCTGGCCGCCATCGAGGCGATGTTTCTCTCGTTGATCGACGCATTCATGGATCTGCTTCCGGGCGAGGCGGTGGCCTCGACGCTCTCGCGCACCACTCGCGCGCTGACACGTGCGCGCCAGGTACATACGCTGCTGGGCAACGTCGCGGCTCTGCATGGAAAAACCCAGCGGCAGGCCCGGCACGTGCTGGCCCGCTTCCAGGATTACGACTACGAACAACCGCTGTCGCTGGCCGGAATCGAACCCGCCCGTCATGGCCTCTACCGTGGCATTTACCGACATGCGGACGGGGATTTTATCGAACGGCAGGGGCGCATCTACCAGGTGGAGCTCGCCACGGACTCGCGCAACTGGCGCCTGTTCGGCAATTCGCGCAAGTCTTACAAACAACCGATCGCGCTGGATGAAAGCGGCCAGTGGGATACCTGGTACGGCGTCTACGGGATCGCCAGCGCGGGTGGCCTGCGGGGCGGCGGCAACGTCGCCGGACATCTGGCCGATACGCTGGACCCTTACTGGCCACCGGTGATTCGCCAGCGCTTGCCACGCTGGTGGGCAGAGCGCACGTTTCGCCGGCACCAGCAGCTGGAACTGGAGACTGAACGCCTGGCCAATCTCATCGATAGCAAGGTCGAGGCGCACAAGAAGGCGATCCTGGCTTTCCAGCACGCCAGCCCCGCCAACCAGCGCGCCCTGCTGCCGGCCGCCGAAGCGGCATGCCTGGAAGATATCCGCCTGTGCGTTCAACGCTATCAGGCGCTGGAGGAGTTGAAGCCGCTCACCAGTGGCAATAAACAAGGGGCCGTCAACCGCGTGCAGAGCTCCCTCGCCGTTCGCCTGACCTCGCGATATGCCATGCGCGCCGGCCAGGTGTCGGCCGGCACCGTCATGGTGCTGGAGGACGTCCGGCGCTTGAGCGGCATGCTCAGCGCTTTGCCGGCGGGCACACGTTCGCAGCGACTGGCGTTGCGTGCCCGGATTCGGGATCTGCAGATCGACTACGTAAACAAATTCGAGGAGCTGGAAAACCTGCGGCTTCAGCTCAATCAGTGGTACGAGCGCATCACCTTGCGATCCGACAGGGTCGGGCGGATCGACAGTGTGAACCTGATCAATCGTCAGCACAGCGATGCCCGCCTGCTCTTTCACAAAACCTATATGCGCCTGGACCTGGTGAAGAATTACAGCTACGACAATGACGTTTCCTGGATGTACTTTCGCGAGCGCACAGACGAACTCTGGAAGGAGGTCAGAGAGGCCGTGACCACCCAGTACGACCTGCCCAACCTTCAAGCCACTGCACAACATCGCAGCCAGATGCTTGAGCGATGCCTGGATGTCTACACGCGCTTCCGACGGCAAATGACCATCTGGATGACGGACTATCCAGAGCATCTTCATCAGGACGCCATCGAACCGCTGCTCGACGGCCTGGAGCAGATGGCCGGCCGTGCCCGCCGTGGCGTAATCGAACCAGCGGCGCCGAGAACGCCCGGACAGCCTGCCCAGCGCGTCTTCACCACTGCGGACGGCAACCTGCTGTATGGCACGGAACGATTCGACACGCGGTCGCAGCGTCGGACTTATGAACGCCGGCTCAGAGATGGCGAAGTGCAGATCTGGGAGCAAGGCGCCGATGGCCGCTCGCGCCAGGTCGGTCCGGTTCATGCCCCCCCACCTGCGACGCCTTCAGTCAGCCTCGCCGCTCTGGTCAGTGATGCCCGGCAGCGTCTGGACAGAATCCCTGCCTACCGGGCCGTTGTGCAGAGCAATGCCGACCGGGGCATGCAGCCGATCGATTTGCAACACATGATGGACACCCAGGCCGGTGAGCTGAACACCCGTGCCGACCGTATCGCCGCCCGATCCGCGCACCATCCGCTCATCCAGCGCCTGCGTGATCAAGCCGCCGAACTGATCGTTGCCGGGCGCGCCCTGCGCACCGAACGCACTCTGACCATCCAGAAGCCCACCGACGGCATGCTTGACGACCTGATCGGTCAGGGCGCGGTGGAAATCCGCAGAACGCAACCGATCAGATTGCTCGGCAGGCATGCCGGTCACCCGGACTATATGCAGGAGTACGAGATCTGGAACCTGACGAGCCAACCCCCGCAGTTGCTGTGGTACGCGCACTTTCACTACCGCAACGCGACGCCGGTGTTCAACCGCTTCGAAACCGCGCATTTGAAATTGCCGCAGCATCGCTTCCAGACCCATGCCGATGATCCGACGCTGCCCTATTCGAAAATCGGCAGACAGTCGGTTGTGCTCGGGCATTTCGAGCGGATCTGACTAAAGCGCCCGGTCTTGCTCACAGCCTGCCACGCTGTGAGCAAGGTCGAATCGCCCGGCCCGGAAAGTAGCGGAGTCGACAACAGACTGACCATGAGACAAACTCAACCAATCCTCGCTGATCACAAGTTTTGTTCATGGAGCCCCGCCGGTGCTTGAAATCCGTCACTTGAAAACCCTGCATGCCCTGCGTGAAGCCGACAGTCTGGTCGACGCCGCTGACCGCCTGCATCTGACACAGTCAGCCCTGTCGCATCAATTCAAAGAACTGGAAGAACGCATGGGCATGCCATTGTTCGTGCGCAAGACCAAACCGGTGCGTTTCACCAGCGCCGGTCTGCGCCTGCTGCAGCTGGCCGACGCCACCCTGCCGCTGTTGCGCGCTGCGGAGCGCGATATCGGTCGTCTGGCCGGTGGCACTGCCGGACGTCTGCACATGGCTATCGAATGCCATAGCTGCTTCCAGTGGCTGATGCCGACCATCGATCAGTTCCGCGATGCCTGGCCGGAAGTCGAGCTGGACCTGGCTTCAGGTTTCGCTTTTGCACCATTGCCGGCACTCGCCCGAGGCGATCTGGATCTGGTGGTGACGTCCGATCCGCTGGAGCTCGCCGGGATCACTTACGTGCCGCTGTTCACTTACGAGGCCATGCTCGCCGTAGCCAATCAGCACGCGTTGGCGAGCAAGCCGTATATCGTTCCTGAAGACCTGCTGACTGAAACGCTGATCACCTACCCGGTGGAACGCGATCGTCTGGACATCTTCACCCGTTTCCTCGAACCGGCCGACATTGAACCGGCGCAGGTGCGTACTTCCGAGCTGACCGTGATGATGATGCAGTTGGTCGCCAGCGGCCGGGGCGTCTGCGGGATGCCGCACTGGGCGCTGCATGAATACAGCTCACGCGGGTATGTGAAGGGCAAGCGCTTGGGGGAGAAAGGTCTGTTCGCGACGCTGTATGCAGCGATTCGCACCGACATGCTCGATGCGCCGTACATGCGCGATTTCCTGCTGACCGCCAAGGACACCTCGTTCTCGACCCTGGATGGCGTCAGCGCCGTACGTTGAAAACCAGATCAAGAGATCCCCCTGTGGGAGCGAGCCTGCTCGCGAAAGCGGTGGATGATTCAGCGATGATGTCGGCTGGACGGACGCCTTCGCGAGCAGGCTCGCTCCCACATGGATTGGCGTGGTGGGTCAGACTTCACGCCACATGTGGATCTTGTCGAAATAGTCTTCGCCGACGCGCACCGCCAGTGGTTCAAGCCCGTACTGAATGAAGCCGCAGCGCTGATACAACTGAAAAGCCGAGTCGTTGCCGGCAGTGACAGTGAGCTGGACAAGCTTCAGCGCCGGATGCTGTTGCGCTTCGGCCAAAGCCGCCTGGACCAGCTCAATGCCCAGGCCCTGCCGACGAAAATCCGCCGAAACATACATGCCGAACAGCGTGGCCTTGTGTCGCGCCTTCTCGCGCGGTTCGAAGGCCAGGCCGACAATCCCGGCCAACGTCCCTGCATCGAATGCCCCCAACACCACATCGAGCTTGCTGGTCAGGCGTGCTTCCCACCAACTCAACGGCATCACCGCGCGTTCGCGCACGCTGGAGATGAACGCATGCGGATGCCGGTCGTAGGCTTCGAGCATCAGCGCGCGGTACGCCAGGGCATGGCTGGCATCCAGCCGTTCGATCCACACTTCAGGCGGTCCGCCGCTGTTCCAGCATCAACCGCACCGCGAGGCCGCCGAGCACCAGGCCCATGAAATAGCGCTGCACCGCCAGCCAGGTCGGGTTGCGTACGAACCACGAGGCGATGCCTGCAGCGAAGAGCGCGATCAACAGATTGACGCTGAAACTGACGCTGATCTGGGTCAGACCGAGGAGGATGCTTTGGGTGAAAACGGAGCCATGTTCAGGGCTGATGAATTGCGGAAACACCGACAGATAGAAAACCGCGATTTTCGGGTTCAACGCACTGGTGAGAAAGCCCATGGTGATCAGTTTGCGCGACGAGTCCGGCGGCAATTGCCGGGCTTCGAACGGCGAACGTGCGCCGGGTTTCAGCGCTTGCCAGGCCAGCCACAACAGGTACAGCGCGCCGGCCCATTTCAGCACTTCATAGGCCATCGGCACGGCGAGAAACACCGCCGTCAAGCCGGCCGCCGCCGCGAACATATGCACGAAGAACCCGCCGACCACACCGAGCAGCGACGTCACGCCGGCGCGGCGGCCCTGACAGATCGAACGCGAGATCAGGTAGATCATGTTCGGTCCCGGCGTCAGCACCATCAGCAGAGCGGCAGCGGCAAAGATCAGCAAGTCTGGCAGCGGGATCATGGCAACGTCCTTTGCGGGAATGATCAGGCGAGTGCAGTCAGTGAACGGCGATAAAACGGCAGGATGTGCTCGCGTGTCAATGGCGCCAGTTCGACCGCCGGATCAGTGGCCGGATCGACCCAGATGACTTCCTCGATTTCCGCCGCCGGGCACACGTCAGTATCGATGGTCAGTTGAAAGATTTCCGCGTGCACGATGAAGCCTGGCTCGTTGGCGGCGGGGGCGGAAAACCGGCTCAGATAGATTGCCTGCGCCGGGTCGATCTGTAGACCCAGTTCTTCTTCCAGCTCCCGCGCGAGAGCGTGAACCGGCAGCTCATGGGCTTCGATCTTGCCGCCCGGCTGCATGAACGCCGTAGTACCGCGTTTGCGCACCAGCAGGGTCTGGCCGTAAGCGTTGAGCAACAGGGCAGCGGCGATATGAATGGTCGACATGAAGGAATCCCTTGGTGCAAAGGCGCCAAGGATCCCATGCCCGTCAGCGGTAAGCCAAGCGCAAGACTCAGGTCGCTTCCTGGAAGTCCAGTTCCGGTGGCTGACGACGGAAACCGCCGGTGAGCACGACGAGACAGACCACGCCGATCGCCAGCCAGCTCAGCCCCAGCCAGACCGCCAGATGACCGAGGCTGACCATCAACCAAACCACAGCGGGGCGTATTCGCATCACCCCCAATGTAGTGCACGCACAGCGCAACGAAGGCGATGAGCACAAGGAATTGCCAGGGCGCGGGCGGTTTCCGGGAACTGGATGTCGGGCGTTTGATGCTCAGCGGTTGCTCCAGCAAAGAAATCGCCCGTAAGCTGGAAATCTTCGTGGAAACCGTGAAAGTCCATAAGAAACACATGTACAGCAAACCGGGGATCAAATCCCGGTCAGAGCTGTTTTCGATTTTTGCAGGCGCAGAACGCCTGAACGCTTGATG
The DNA here is from genome assembly GCF_900105805.1 of Pseudomonas moraviensis. NCBI lineage: Bacteria > Pseudomonadati > Pseudomonadota > Gammaproteobacteria > Pseudomonadales > Pseudomonadaceae > Pseudomonas > Pseudomonas moraviensis. Next base: position 3,678,752 of record NZ_LT629788.1, read on the forward strand.
AAGTTGCTTTTTGTAGGAGTGAGCCTGCTCGCGATGGCGTCGGGTCAGTCAAATCATTTGTAGCTGATATACCGCTATCGCGAGCAGGCTCACTCCTACAGGGGAATGTGTTTATCCCTGAATCTTCGCTGATTATTCCGAGTCCGAACCCAAGGAAACCGTATGAGCCTGTCACTCCTGAGCCGCTACGCCTTCTTTGCCGTCTGTGTGATTTTCACTCTCGCCAGCCTGCCTTTCCTCGAACATGACTGGCTGTGGCCGATCACCGCTGTCACTGGCGTGCTCAGCCTGCTCGGGATCTTCGACCTGCTGCAGACACGCCACGCGGTGCGCCGCAACTATCCGATTCTGGGCAATATCCGTTATCTGGTCGAAGGCATCCGCCCGGAGATTCGCCAGTACCTGCTCGAGTCCGACAGCGACGCCCTGCCCTTCTCCCGCGCCCAGCGTTCGCTGGTGTACTCGCGAGCGAAAAACGAGACCGCCGACAAACCGTTCGGTACCTTGATCGACGTCTATCAGTCGGGCTTCGAATTCATCGGCCATTCGATGCGTCCGGCGCCGTTGAGCGATCCGAACGGTTTCCGCGTCACTGTCGGCGGCCCGCAATGCACGCAGCCGTACTCGGCGTCGATCTTCAATATTTCAGCGATGAGCTTCGGCTCGCTCAGTGCCAATGCCATCCGCGCGCTGAACCAGGGTGCGAAACTCGGCAACTTCGCCCACGACACCGGTGAAGGCAGCATCAGCCCGTATCACCGCGAACATGGCGGCGACCTGACCTGGGAACTGGGCAGCGGCTACTTCGGCTGCCGCACCAGCGATGGCCGTTTCGACCCGGAGCGCTTCGCCGTGCAGGCACAGAACCCGCAGGTGCGCATGATCGAAATCAAGATGAGCCAAGGTGCCAAACCCGGCCACGGCGGCATCCTGCCCAAACACAAGGTCACCCGGGAAATCGCCGAAACCCGCGGCATCCTGATGGGCGAAGACTGCGTTTCGCCCTCGCGCCACAGTGCGTTTTCCACACCGATTGAAATGATGCAGTTCATCCAGCAGCTGCGTGAACTGTCCGGCGGCAAACCGGTGGGCTTCAAGTTCTGTCTCGGCCATCCGTGGGAATTCATGGGCATTGCCAAAGCCATGCTGGAAACCGGCATCCTTCCCGATTTCATCGTCGTCGATGGCAAGGAAGGCGGCACTGGCGCAGCCCCTGTCGAGTTCACCGACCACATCGGCGTGCCGATGCGCGAAGGTCTGCTGTTCGTGCACAACACGCTGGTCGGCCTGAACCTGCGCGACAAGATCAAACTCGGCGCCAGCGGCAAGATCGTCAGCGCCTTCGACATCGCCAGCGTGCTGGCCATCGGCGCCGACTGGGCGAACTCCGCGCGCGGTTTCATGTTCGCCATCGGCTGCATCCAGTCGCAGTCGTGCCATACCAACAAATGCCCGACCGGCGTCGCCACCCAGGACGCCCTGCGCCAACGCGCTCTGGTGGTGCCGGACAAGGCCCAGCGCGTCTACAACTTCCACCGCAGCACGCTCAAAGCGCTGGCGGAAATGCTCGCGGCGGCCGGGCTCGAGCATCCGTCGCAACTGTCCGCCAAGCACCTGGTGCGGCGCATGTCGGCGACCGAGATCAAGTTGTTCTCGCAGTTGCACGTGTTCCTGAAACCGGGGGAATTGCTCACCGGTGAAGTGAATGGCGAGTTTTACTCGCGGATGTGGCAGATGGCGCGGGCGGACAGTTTTGAGCCGAATGAAGTAGCGCCCGCCTGACTTTAAACACCGGCTGCCGCACTTCTGGTGTGGCAGCTAACCCCCTCACTGTTTTACAGAGTTATCGGGAGCTGTTCGATACTCAACGGCCAGTGAATCGCCTTTTCTCCTTTCAGCAACCATTACAACGTTATGTCGCTTCAGTAACACATCGTCCGGCAGGGGAATACCGCGGCTAGCGAGAAGATAAAAAACTGCAGGCGGCCGTGAGGACTTCAAATCGTTTAACAAGTCTTCTTCGCGGCCTATCTCAATTGGCGACCCTAACAATTTGAAGTACTGGCCAAACTCTATGTACTGCTTGGAATACAAAGGAGCTTCAATCCGCTCATTGATTAATTCCTGAATCAGATCACGCATCTGACTGACAGGCTTCAATTGATTCTCATAAGTAAATTCAGGTTTGCAATCGGTATACAAGGGTGTCATTGAAAAGCACAGAACAACCACCGCAACCGCTGCCCTGATGCTTCCATTCCTAATCGAACTCAAACCATAAGCGAGCAATACAAGAAGACCCGGAAGCAAAACAATCAAACTTCGCATCGTCAACACGGGTTGAACATACAGTGAACGGATGTAAGGAAGCATGGCACACACAACAAACCAGAAAACAAACAATCTAAGTACTTCGCAATTTCGCTCATCGCCCCCTAATCGAATGAGCACTGACAATAAAAGCGCAGCAAATATAACAGTCAAAGGCATACTTCCAAAATACAGATAAAACAGCTCGACAAAGAACAAGTCGTTGGGACGAGGCACCCAAAATCCTTGTCGGTTAAAATTCTCCAGCACAAAGGAAACATGTGGCGAAAGACTGATTATTATAAAAATTGCGGCCATGCCAAACCGATAAAAAATCCTTTTGTCAAATGAGGCCTCAAACCACTTACAAACCACCAACAGCGCCTGAGATGCGACCACCAAAAAACCAAAATAGTGAGTATTTACAACTAATGCAGCCACCAGGGAATAACCAGCAACGGGCAACACCGCGACTGTTCGCATCGCCTTCACGAACATAAAAAAAGAAACCATTGTCAACAACGCCAACAACTCATAGGAGCGCGTTTCTTGCGAATAGGTAATCAAATAAAAATTTATCGCCACCAACCACGCAGCAAACAGCCCCACTGTTCCATTGAATAATTGCCGACCACTTAAATACGCAACCGGAATTAGCAGAACCCCAAAAACAACAGAAAGATACCTCCCGACCATTTCTCCAAACCCAAACACCTTATAAAACACCCACAACACCAACTGGTACAGCGGGGGATGAACATCTATCAGCGTTCGCCGATACACTTCAAGGAAACTGTTATCTGGGTGGCTGGTCGCCACACTGAACACCTCATCAAGCCATAACGCATCGACTGTCAAGTTACGCAATCGCAAATAGCTACCCACCAACAGAGCGATCAGTAAAGAGAAACCGGCCAGTAAGCGCTCGTTTCGAAGATCAGATTTCATCGTGCATTGTTTCCACAGCAGTGTTTGTCAAAACGACGCTGCCCAAGAGCACAGCCAGCCACAACGTCACCAACCGCAACAACACCGTCGCCGCAATCGCATCCGGCAACCCGACCCCAGCCGAAACCAGCAAAGCCACCATCACCGCTTCGGCGCTGCCCAACCCACCCGGCATCAGGCTCAACGCCCCCGCCAACATGGCCACCGCATAAATGAATACCGCAAACGCAAGGTCCACATCCGCCCCCATCGCTTGCAAAATCCAGTAAAACGCCAACGCTTCAAGTCCCCAGGCCAGCAGACTCAACAGCGTTGTGCCGATCAGGCGGCGTGGGGTGTGGCAGCGGCGCGACTGATGCAACACCTCAATGGCATGGCGCAGCAGCCGGGAGAACCCGTCGTGGCGTTGATCGATGCGCCGATCGATCGCCCGGACAAGGCCTGGCGAGAACATCAACATCCCGGCGCAAGCCAGCAGCACCAGACTGGCGACGACTATCGACAACCATTCGGGGTGCGCGCTCAAGCCGAACAACGCCAGGCCGATCATGGCCAACAGATCCGCAAGCCGCTCACTGAACAACGCAGCAAAACTGTGTGCATAAGGCACATCCCAGCGTTTGAGCAAAACGCCGCGCAGGGCTTCACCGGCTTTGCCGGGTGTGGTGGTCAGGGCGAAACCGGCCAGGTAGATTTTCAGGCTCGGGCGCCACGGCAGTGGATGGCGCAAGGCATTGAGGTAAACCTGCCAGCGCAGGAAACGCAGACCGTAGCCGAGTAACACCATGCCGACGATCTGCCCGCCCTGCCACCCGCCCACTCGGCTGACCGCCGCGCTCACTGCCGACCACCCGCCCCACAGAGAGACAGCGAGATAAGCAACGGCGGAGCAGATCACCGAGCCGATCAGAACCCGATAGCGCCACCCCGATAACATCAGTGCCTGATTCACAGGTTCAGCCTTTTGAATAGCGGCTGCGGTATGGCCATGATCATCCACATGATCACCCTCCAGAATCCGGGCACGTACAGCACTGCAATCTGGCGATCGATGCCTGCAACAATTCGCCGGGCGACGGCATCCGGTTGCGTAACCAGCAAGGCTGGCAGCGCCAGGCCACGGGTCATGGGCGTATCGACAAACCCGGGCTTGATGGTGATCACATGCACACCTGACTTGAACAAGCGTGCCCGCAGGCCTTCGCAGAACGTGGACACCGCCGCCTTGGCCGCGCCGTACAGGTAATTGGAAGGGCGCCCGCGATCCCCGGCAACCGAGGAAATAACCGCCAGCGTGCCGCGCTGTTGAACAGCCATGCGGTTAGCCAACAGCGTCAACAGGGCAATCATTGAACTGCCGTTATTGGTGAACTGCTCCATCGCCTGCTCCACGCTGTGTTCGCACGCCCGCTGATCCGGCAAGGAACCGTAGGCGACCAGACAGATATCCACCGTCTGCAACGTCGCCAGGCATTGCTCGTACATGAGCGAATGTGCGGCGATATCACTGGCGTCCATGACGTACGCGGTTACCGCTCTGGCACCTCGGGCCTGCAGATCGGCGCAGGTTTGCTGGAGCTTTTGCGCATCCCTGGCGACCAGGAACAATTCGCTCCGTTCAACCGCCCACAATCGCGCGCAAGCGCAGGCGATCGCCGACGTGGCGCCCACAATCAGTATTTTTTTCATCGAATGACTCGCTGCCAGAAACGGGAGATCAGGGCCGGGTCGCGCATCGCTTCCAACTGCTCCCAGGCGGGATAGGCCTGGCGAAAATCACTGCCGCTCATGTGCGCGTCCTTGGCCGGATACAAGCGCCCTCCGGCTTCCCGGACGATGGCATCGAGACGCGGTAGAAGTCTTTTCGTCAGCTCACTGTTCTGTGGAAAATCCAGCGCCAATGAAGTGCCCGGCATGGGAAAGGAAAGCCATCCTGGCGACGCAATATCGCCGCAACGCTTGAGCACCGCGAGGAAGGAGCCGCTACCGCTGCGCGCAATCGACCTGAGTAATTCGGCGAGTGCTGCGGCTGCCACCGACGCCGGCAAAACGCACTGAAACTGCTGGAAACCTCTGCGCCCGTAGAGACGATTCCAGTTCTCGATACGGTCCAGCGGATAGAAAAACGGGCTGTAGGCAACCGTTCGATAGTGGCGGGTCGGCGGTTGCCGTTGCCAGTAATGACGGTTGAACAGTTTCAAGGTGAACGGATTGATGAGCGATACCGGAGAACGCATCTGTACAGGCAACGAATGCGGCGCTGCGACCTTAAGCGGCCCCGTTGCACAATGATCGCCAGCCGTAAAGCATCCGCGCCCGCGTGCGCGGCCCTTGGCCAGGCAATCGATCCACGCGACGCTGTATTCATGCCGCGCATCCATGTCAGCCGACAGGGCAAAGAAGTCATCCAGACAGTCAAAACGCACCCGTGTACTGTCGATCAGGCTGGACTGGATCTTGCGCAGACGAATGCGCACCCAGGTAATCACACCCGTCAGGCCCAGCCCGCCGATGGTCGCGGCAAACCACTGTGGATTCACCGTCGGCGAACAGACCATTGGCGCTTGCACGGATCGGTGCAGTCCGAAACACACCAGTGAACCGGCAAACGTGCCGCAACGATGGTGATTTTTGCCATGCACATCATTGGCCACCGCCCCGCCCAGCGTCACATGACGCGTCCCAGGGGTGACTTGCAAAAACCAGCCCCGGGGTATGGCCAGTTGCAGAATTTCGCCCAGCGTCACGCCTGCCTCAGCGCAGATTTCACCGTTTTCCCAGTCAGCTTCGATGAAACGATCCAGGGGGCGTAACTGCAAAACATGATCGCTGCCCGCCAGGCAGCTGTCGCCATAGCTGCGGCCATTGCCAAACGGCAACGTAGTGCCGTGGGCCTCGATCAGTCGCTGCCACTGCGGCCCGACATCAGCTTGCCACTGGCAAGGATGACCGTTCTGAGGGGCATGAGGATAGTTTCCCCAAGAGCTCAATGAGGCCTTCATGCCGCCACCCAGAAAATCAGGCAGAACACCGTCCCCATCGCCAGACTCCAGCGATCACGCAGTGCGAAGATCACCGGGTCCTCATTCATTCGGCCGCGATGGGTCAGCAGCCAGATCCGGGTGATCCACAACAACATCACCGGGCAGGCAAGCCAGATCCATCGAGGGTGCTCGTACAGGGCGGTGGTTGCGCTGTCATGGATGTACAGCGCCAGCACCATGACCGCGAGGTAACCGGATGCAGCGCCCAACGAGGAGAGCATCGCCAGATCGGCTGGAAAGTAATCCCGCCCGCCGGTTTTTCCGGTAATGCCGCTGTGCAGCGCCATCAACAATTCGGCGTATCGCTTGACCAGCGCCAGACTCAGAAACATGAACATGGAGAAGGCCAGCATCCAGCCCGTCAACTCGAGTTCGAAAGCTGCACCACCAGCGATGATGCGCAAGGTGTAGAGCAGCGCCAGGGCAATCACGTCGAGTGCCATCAGCCGCTTCAACACCAGCGAATACACCAGCGTCAGCACGTAATAGCAGGCGAGCACGACGACGAATTGACTTGGCAGCCACAACCAGGCGCCCGTAAAGGACATCAACAGCAACAGAGGAAAAACCACCAGCCCGGACTGGATCGACAAGGATCCGCTGGCGAAGGGTCGATGGCGTTTGGTCGGATGTTTGCGATCATCGGAAAGGTCGAGCAGGTCATTCAGGAGGTAGACGCCTGATGCGCACAAGCCGAACAGCACGAATGCCAGCATGCCGCGCCCCACCAGCGGCGGGTTGACCAGTTGATGCGCAGCGAGAAGAGGAACAAAAATCAGCGCATTCTTCATCCACTGATGAATACGCAGCGCTTTGTATACCCTTCCGAAATACCTGACGTCAGAGCGAACCACCTGGACAATGTTGCCCAATTGCCGGGTTGCAAGTTCGACACCCGATAACGGGTTGACGATATAGGCGTGCCTGGCCGAGCGCCAAACCGGCAAGTCGTCCATCGAGTTACCGACGTAATCGAAACCGCCTTCACCATATAACGTCACCAGCACATCACGTTTGGTCGCCCCCGAAAGGTTCTGCTCAAGGGTCGTCCCAATGACGCCATCAAACACCTTCAGATGCTCGGCAATACGCACTGCCAATGCGTGATGGCTGGCCGTGGCCAAGATAATTTTCCGACCGCTGTTGCGCTGCACCTTGATCATCCAGAGCACGTCAGCATCGTAGGGCAAGGTGGCGACGTCGATGTCCGTCGCCTGGGCCAATCGATCTTTCAAATACGCTTTGCCGCGCCCGAGCCAGGCCAGAAGTTTCAAGCACTGCAGTGGCTTGTTGCGAACAAAGGACATGGCACATTCGAACAGCAAATCAGACTTGAGCAGGGTTCCATCCAGATCGACCACGAAAGGCCTTGCAGCATCGCAAGACACTGGCGGCGGCGGCGGAAAATCAGGCAGGGGGATATTCATGTCCGTCGCCCCCGAAACAGTACAAGGCGAAAGAAGCAGTACCCCAGCACGATATTCAGCAGCGAAAACGATGCCACCGTCACCAATCCGGGCAAATGCCAGACATCCCCGACGACTCCCACACCAAAACTCACGGTGCCCATCAGGCCGATGAACATCAGGTAGATGAACACTGACGTTTCTCTCTCGAAGATATAAAGCATGTTCAAGTAGAACGAGAACGCTGCGGCCACACAGAACGCGGCAAAGTTGCTGGCAGCCTGATCCAGGCCGACCGCGTTGCAGATCACAAAAAATATCTGCCAGTGGATGAGCGCATCGGCCAGTCCGATCACGCTGGTTGCAGAGAATCCTTTCATGGCCGGTGCTAACCGTTTCTGTTGGGCGGAGCTCCAAGCTAGGCCTGGTCTTGCCAGCGGTCTACTGTCAGAAATTACAGGTAGAGGGCTGTATCCGACCAACGGTCAGCGCTTCACCACTGCAACAACCGCTGTGCGGCGGCTCGGCAAAGTAGTGAAGACGGGGCTCATTGCCAGCGTGGCGAGCAGCAATGGCAAGGAGAAGAGATACGGCGCAGCGCCGGTCATTGTTCTTTCAGACCGGCGGACAGACTGCAGAGCGCCTACAAAAAAACCCCGGTCTCGCGACCGGGGCTTCGTTTTTTCAGCCGCTACGAGTCAAGAGGCCGAACGCGCAGCACCCTGCGTTGCGCCGGTTGGTTGCAGCTTGAACACGTAGAACAACACCGTCAGCAGAACCAGAAACGCAGGCCCTACATACAGCGCCACACGGGTATCGGGAAAGTACGCCATCAGGCCGACCACCAGCACCAGAAACGCCAGGGCGAAGTACGAGCTGACCGGGTACAGCCACATCTTGTACTTGAGCCCGGCACGTTCGCTGGCGCTCAGGCCTTTGCGGAATTTCAGTTGCGCCAGCAGGATCATCACCCAGGTCCAGATCGCGCCGAAGGTTGCGATCGAGGTGACCCAGACGAAGACTTTTTCAGGCACCAGATAGTTGAGCATTACACCCAGCAGCAACACCGCGATCGATAGCAGCAGCGCACGACGCGGCACGCCGTTGTTCGAGGTCTTGGCGAAACCGGCCGGGGCCTGGCCATTCTGCGCCAGGCTGTAGAGCATGCGCCCGGTGCTGAAGATGCCGCCGTTGCACGACGACAGCGCCGCAGTAATCACCACGAAGTTGATGATGCCGGCGGCGGTCTTGATGCCCAGACGCTCGAACGTCATCACGAACGGGCTGCCCTGGGTGCCGATTTCATTCCACGGGTAGATCGACAGGATCACGAACAGCGCGCCGACGTAGAACAGCAGAATCCGCCAGAACACCGAGCCGATCGCGTCTGGAATGGTCTTTTGCGGATTCTTCGCTTCACCGGCGGTCAGGCCGATCATCTCGACGCCGAGGTAGGCGAACATGACCATTTGCAGGGACATCAGCACACCGGTGACGCCGTTGGGCATGAAGCCGCCGTGCGCCGACAGGTTGGAAATCCCCAGCGCCACGCCGTCATTGCCGAAACCGAAGGCAATGATGCCGACGCCGCCGATGACCATGGCGATAATGGTGACGATCTTGATCAGGGCGAACCAGAACTCGAATTCGCCGAAGGCTTTGACCGCGATCAGGTTGATCGAACCCATGCTGATCAGCGCCGCCAGGGCCCAGATCCAGCGCGGCACATCCGGGAACCAGATGCCCATGTACACCGCCACGGCGGTGATTTCCGCGACGCAGGTCACCAGCCACAGAAACCAGTAGTTCCAGCCCGTGAGGAAGCCTGCCAGGGGACCGAGGTAGTCCTGCGCATAGCGGCTGAACGAACCGGCCACCGGGTTATGCACGGCCATTTCGCCGAGGGCGCGCATGATCACCAGAATCGCCAGACCGCCGAGAATGTAAGACAGCATGATCGCCGGGCCAGCCATTTCGATGGCCTTGGCCGAACCGAGAAACAGGCCGACGCCGATACAGGCGCCGAGCGCCATCAGGCGGATATGCCGTTCGCCGAGTTCGCGTTTGAGCGGACCGCCCTGGGCGGTATTGCCGTGAGGCAGAGGATTGCCGACTGGCATAGGGGTACAACCTCGTCTTGTTATTGGATATGACCGCCGGGTTTCGAAGCGTCGGCCGGTAGGCCTTGGCTGGGCAGGAAACCGCGTCGGCTTCGTGGGCAGACGCATCAGCGGGCGTGCAGTATAAAAAGCTCCGGGCAGGATTTTTCACTCTATAAGTCACAACATTCAGCGACAACTCTCGGCAAAAGCCCGGTTTGCGGAGAGGGTTTACCTACGTCATGTAGGAATTTTCGCCGCCAAAAAAGGCGCCGAGTATTGCACAGTCATGGTGCAGCGTCATGTTGGCCGCATGGGTTGCACCGTTCGCGTGGGGAGGGACTTGTCGAATCGCCGCGCCTTGCCGCTTGGGGGCGTAACAGTCGGACACCTGACTGGCTGCAGCAGTTGGGACTGCTGCGCAGTCCAGCGGGAGCAAGCTCCCTCGCCACAGGGGATCGGGTTGTTTTGCCTTCCCGGAACTTGCCCGCGGGTTTAGGAGAATCGTCTGACAGGCTTCTCAGACTCGATTCAAGCAATCGGCAGCTAGGGTAAATAAGGAGCCAATCATCAGGACGCAACGGAATGCGCAAATCCTTATATTCGCATCGACTTCGACGCGGGCGGTGCTCTGAGCCAGGACGCGCTTATCTGATCACGGTTGTCGTCTATCAACGCCGTCCGATCTTCACCGATTGGCGAATCGGTCGTTTGCTGGTAGCGGAACTCAAGCGAGCCCAGGACCAGCAATGGGTCAAGTCGATCGCATGGGTAGTCATGCCGGATCATCTCCACTGGCTCGTGCAACTTGAAAACGCTTCGCTGGAGCGATTGATGCAAACCGTCAAATCCCGCAGCACGATGACCATCAATCGCGCGCTGAACCGAACCGGGGCCTTCTGGCAAACCGGGTACCACGACCGCGCGATCCGAGACAACGAAGACCTGCGCCCCTATGCGCGCTACATCATTGCCAACCCTTTGCGCGCCGGCCTGGTAAAGAAAGTCGCCGATTACCCACTTTGGGACGCTTGCTGGCTCTGAAACACCCCCTTGTGGCGAGGGAGCTTGCTCCCGCTCGGCTGCGCAGCAGTCGTAAAACCAGACTGCGCGGTGCATCAGGCAGATCGCGGTTGCATGGGTTGGGAATGCTGCGCAGTCCAGCGGGAGCAAGCTCCCTCGCCACAGAAGGTGTGCATGGCCCCGGACTATCGCCAACTTCCGCCATCGCCGCCCTGTCTTGCTGCCTCTGAAACAACACTGCCCTTGCTCCCTCGCCACAGAAGGGGTGCATCGCCCCGGACTATCGGCTACTTCCGCCATCGTCGCCCTGCCTGCTGCCTCTGAAACACCCCTGCCCTTGTGGCAAGGGAGCTTGCGGGGATTCTGCGACCGCTCCTCCCGCAGTCCTTTACATTTTTTTCCCCACGGCCAACCACCGTCTAAGCTTTAGACAAGTCCGATCAATCTGCGTGAATGGATCAGTCGACTATGGGTGCTTTGTGGCAAACCGATTCGAGTAAAACCGTGGTCCCGACTGAACGTGTGGATGAAGCGCCTGTCCCTGAAAAACCCCGCCGCAATCGGCACGGGTGGAAGGCTTTCTGGTTGTTGTTTGTGATCATCGCGGTCGTCGTGGGACTCGCCGCGTCGAAAGAAATGCGCACTTCGCGCTTCCAGGCGCGGGAACTGAGCCAATACGCCGCTTCGCTGACCTACAAACTCGAACCCGGGCCCAGCGAAGCGATTCGTTATCCGGGCAACGGTCCGTTCGATCTGCGCCTGGGTTACAGCTCACTGGATGAATTTCTGCCACGCCTGCTCAAGCGCAATTACGTGATCACCGAGCAGACGCGCTTCTCCCCTGCCCTGCTCAGCTACACCGACAAAGGCCTGTTCGTGCCCTATTCGGAAAAGATCCAGGCCGGACTGTCGATCACCGATTGCCGGGCCGCGCCGCTGTACCGCTACAACTATCCGCAACAGCTGTACCCGGACTTCGCAGCGATTCCGCCGGTGGTGGTCAGCAGCCTGCTGTTCATCGAAAACCGTTTTCTCCTCGACCCGAAGCAACCGCTGGCCAATCCGGCGGTGGACTGGCCGCGCTTCGGCATGGCGGCGTGGTCGCAAGTGGCGAAACTGCTGCGCCTTCCCGGGCAATCGGCCGGCGGCAGCACCCTGGCGACGCAACTGGAGAAGTACCGTCACTCGCCTGAGGGCCTGACTTCATCAGGCGCGGAGAAAATCCGCCAGATGATTTCCGCCAGTGTCCGCGCTTATCAGGATGGCCCGCAGAGCCTCGGCGCGCGGCAGAACATCGTCCGTGACTACCTCAACAGCGTGCCGCTCTCGGCGGTGCCCGGCCACGGCGAAGTGCATGGCATGGCCGAAGGCTTGCGGGTCTGGTACGGCAGCGATTTCAACAAGGCCAACGAGCAATTGAACAGCCCGGCGACCGACCCGCAGACCATGGCCGCCAAAGGCCTCGCCCTGCGGGAAATGCTCTCTCTGATGATCGCCCAGCGCCGCCCTTCCCACTACCTGACCAAGGGCCGCGAAGAGCTGGCCAACCTCACCGACAGCCACCTGCGCCTGCTCAAGCAGAACGGCGTGATCGACAGTGCCCTGGCCGATGCCGCGCTGGCGAGCACTGTGTCGTACCGCGACTGGCAAACCCAACCCACCCTGCAGCCGATCGAAACCAACAAGGGCATCAGCGTCGCTCGCAGCCGTCTGGCGAGCATGCTCAACCGGCCGCTGTACGACCTCGACCGCCTCGACTTGTCGGCCACCAGCACTCTGCAGGGCGACCTGCAAACCCAGGCCACCGCTTACCTGAAAAAACTCGCCGATCCGGCTTATGCCGCCGAAATCGGCCTGCTCGGCGAACGCTTGCTGACGCCCACCAGTACCACGCAAGTGCGCTACAGCTTCACCCTGTTCGAACTGACCCCGGACGGCTCCCGCGTGCGCGTGCAGACCGACAGCACCGACCAGCCGTTCGACATCAACGAGGGCAGCAAGCTCGAACTGGGCTCCACCGCAAAAATGCGCGTGCTCACCACTTACCTGCAAATCGTCGCCGAGCTGCACGACAAGTACGGCGCGATGAGCGTGACGGAACTGAAAAAGGTCGAGATACCGGATCAGGATCGCCTCAGCCGTTGGGTCATCGACTACCTGATCCAGAACAAGGACCACGACCTGTCGAAGCTGCTCGGCGCTGCGCTGGATCGCAAATACTCGGCCAGCCCCGGCGAGGCGTTTTTTACCGGCGGCGGGCTGCACACCTTTCACAACTTTCGCAAAGAGGACAACGGGCGCCTGCCCACTTTGCGCGATTCATTGCGCGAGTCGATCAACCTGCCGTTCATTCGCCTGATGCGCGATATCGTCCGTTACACCACCTACTCAGGACCCAACGGCGAATTGCTCAAGGATGATCGCGACCCGCGTCGTCAGGAATACCTGGCCAGTTTTGCCGACCGCGAAGGCACCTCGTTCCTGCTCAAGTTCTGGAAGAAGTACAGGAACAAGGACACTCAAGCGCGGCTCGATACCTTCCTCGACAGCATGCGCCCCACGCCGATCCGCATGGCCGCCGTGCATCGCTATCTGCTGCCGGAAGCCAGCCAGGAAGATTTCAACCGGTTCGTGCGCTCGCACCTCAAGGGCACCAAACTCAACGAAAAACTCACGGACGACCGCCTGATCCGCCTCTACGATTCGTATGGCCCCGGCAGTTACGACCTGCCCGACCAAGGCTTTATCGCCAAGGTGCATCCACTGGACCTGTGGCTGATCGGCTACCTGCTGCATCATCCGGAAGCGACCTTCAGCGAGATCGTCAAGGCCAGCCATTTCGAGCGTCAGGAAGTCTACAGCTGGCTGTTCAAGAGTCGCCACAAGGGTGCGCGCGACAGTCGTATCCGCACCATGCTCGAGATCGAAGCCTTCCTCGACATCCACCAGCGCTGGCAGAAAGTCGGCTACCCATTCGACCACCTGGTGCCGTCACTGGCCACGGCCATCGGCAGTTCCGGCGACCGCCCCGCCGCACTCGCCGAGCTGATCGGCACCATCCTCAATGACGGCGTGCGCATGCCGACGCTGCGCATCGACAGCCTGCACTTCGCCGCCGGCACGCCCTACGAAACCCGACTGGTCAACGATCCGCATGTCGGCAAACGGGTAATGCCGGTGGAAGTCGCCAGAGCCATGCGCGAGGCGTTGTCGCAAGTGGTCGATGCCGGTACCGCCAAACGGGTCTCGGGCAGCTTCAAATTGCCCGACGGTACGCCGCTGGCCATGGGCGGCAAAACCGGCACCGGCGACAACCGCATTGCCGCGATCGGTTCTGGCGGACGGATCATCAGTTCGAAGTCGATCAATCGCACGGCAACCTTCGTGTTCTACATCGGCGATCACCATTTCGGCACCCTCACCGCCTTCGTCCCGGGACGCTCGGCAGAGAACTTCAAGTTCACCTCGGCCCTGCCCACGCAAGTGCTCAAGGGCATGGCGCCGATCCTCACGCCATATCTGCAGCCGGGCAGCGACTCGCAATGCAAACCGACGCAGACCGCCAGCGTGGCCATGCTCGAGGCGCCGCGCCCTACAACGAGGTAACAAATCGTGTCGGCTTTTTCTGCATCAGGGTGACGATTCTTCGCTTCGGTGGGTGGTAACCCTGCATTTTTCAGATTCGAATTCCTGTCGGGTTGCTGACCCGCGGCGAGGTTTGCCTCCCGATCTTTGAACTTTTGTTTTGCCCGGCCCTGAGTAGGCTGATCATTCCTCCACAATCAAGGATGATTGGCCATGTCTCTCTCCCCCCAGCCTGCGGTCAACGCGGACAAAGGACGGCACTACGAATTCATCAAGTCCGCCGTCAACGACAATTTCAAAACCGCCACCGTCAGCCGGGGCCTCGCCTTGGCAGCCTCGCCACTGAAGATTCAATCCTGGTACACCACCGCGCCCGCTCCTTACCTGCTCAGACTCGCGATTGCCAATCTCAAGGCCTGGGGTTCGCAGAACCGGGTGGATCATCTGCTGGCGAAAACCGATCTGCATGCCTTCGCCGAGCCGCTGCTGAAGGCAAGCATCAAGGAGCGACACGGCATCGAGCCGGACGTCAAACGCACCTTTCTGCGCCTTTACCTGCCCAAGCACAAACCGTGGTACGCCATCAATGTTTCAAAGGGCGTTGTGACCCGCACCGTTTCGCTACTGGACGCCGCCCTGCACAACTTCGCCAGCAGTGAAACGGTCGGTGACGGCTCGGACTACATCAGCCAACCCGACACGCGAGGCTTGTTCGATGTCCTGCCGATCAAAGGTGCCATGCCCATTAGCCAGTTCCAGACGCTGTGCCGCGAGCTGGATATCGGCGCGCAGTATAAGAAACATCTGGAAAGCTTCCTGCTGCCCGGCGAACCACTGGCCGAAGCCGTGCTGCAACACAAGGTGAGCGAGAGTCAGAAAGACGCCCTCGCCGTCGCCGCACACCTGGCGCTGATCAAGGAAGACATCCAGTACGACACCTACAAAATGCTGTTGAGCCTGGCCGAAGGCAGTCCGCAACTGCTGCTCAATGGCCGCGCAATGCAGTGCTCTGACCTGTCGCTGCTCGGCACCCGGCTGACCGGCGTCCTGGTGTTGACCCACGCCGTGACGGACAAGCGTGGCATTCGACGCCTGATCGTCTACGTCCCCCACGACCCGGATCACCCGCTCAAGGAGTACGACTCTTTGAAAGCTTTCCGCGATGAACTGACGCGTCAGCTTCGCGACGACCGGCTCAGCGAATCAACCGGACAGACCTATCGCCAGTTCTTCAGCCAGTTCGTCGATCAGCAGCAGCGCGGGCACTTCTTTGCCGAGCTCGAGCAACGGCTGTTCATCGTCAGGTACCACGCGAGTGAGGCCCCGTCCGACCCGCTGCCGCCGTGGCACAAGGTGGCGGTAGAGAATCCCAATCTGCGCTTCGCTCGGGTGAAATTGCAGGGCGATTACTGGCGCCACGCTTATCAGCAAAAACTCGACAAGATTCTCAATGACGCCCGGGAAATCGCCGTTTCCACCGCGGATACCGACAGCAAGGCGCGCTGGGCGTGGTGGGACAACTTCAAGAAAATTCTCTCGGACATTTTCAATGTCGCGCTGTTGATCGCCACCCCATTCGTGCCGGGGCTGGGCGAACTGATGATGGCCTACACCGCCTACCAACTGACCAGCGACGTCATCGAAGGCATCGTCGATCTGGCCGAAGGCCTTTGGCAGGAAGCCGCCGGGCATGTCATCAGCGTGGTCACCGACATTATTCAATTGGCCGCCTTCACCGCCGGCGCACAGATCGGCGAAGCGTTTCGCGTGAAGCTGTCACCGCTGGTGGACGGCATGAAACCGGTCAGGCTGCCCGATGGCAAAGCGAGTTTATGGCACCCGGACCTGAGCCCCTACGAACGCAACGAACTGATGCTCCCTCCAGACGCCAGACCCGACCGCCATGGCCTGCATCAGTACGGCGACGAAACCGTCCTGCCACTGGAGGGCAAGCTGTACTGTGTCGAAAAACCCTCGCCGCCAGCCACGTCCAACACCCACCGCATCAAACACCCGCGCCGCGCCAACGCCTACCAACCAAAGATCGAACACAACGGCCACGGTGCCTGGCGGCATGAACTGGAAACTCCGCAAGACTGGTCGAACGAAACGTTGATGCGGCGTCTGGGCCACAGCGTCGAACGCTTTTCGCCCACGCAACTGGAGCAGGTGCGCATCAGCAGCGGCACCGATCACAGCGCGCTGCGCCAGATGCATATCGACAACAGTCCGCCGCCACCGCTGCTGGCCGACGCGGTCAAACGCTTCAGCGCTTACGACGACGTAGTCACGGCGAGTGCCGACATCCGTGGCGGTCGGCCGATCGACCCTCAAGCGGTCTGGCTGGAACCGCTGTTGACCGCGTTGCCCGGCTGGCCTGACGGCAAAGCGCTGGAGGTGTTCGCCGATGCCAGTCTGAGCGGTCATTCGCGCAAGTACGGCGACCCGCAGGCTGCGCCGGCCGATACCTTGAGCATCAGCCTCGGCGATCTGAACGCCGGCCGGTTGCCGGATCGGCTGGCGGACTTCCTCACCGACAGAGAATTCCATAATCTCCTGGGGCACGAGGTTGCCCGTGCCGATCGTGCGAGCGCCTTGCGCAATCGACTGGCGGATGCCGTGGATGAGCGCCGTGGCGCCGTTTCCCGGCATGTCTATCGAGCCTTGGAAAGACCCGACAAAGCCGACATCAGAATCGTCAGACAGACTTTCCCGGAGCTGCCATTGCCGCTGGCCGAGAAGCTCCTGGCCCAGGCCAGATCCACCGAACTGCAAAGAATCGCCGACGAACAACGCCTGCCGTTACGCCTCAAGACTCAGGCTCGGGAACTGGATTTCGAAGCCAGCGCGGCCCGCGCCTACGATGGTTTTTATCACGACGAACTGATGACGGCCGACACCGAACGCCTGGCGCTCAACACCCTCAGGCTCAATACCGACACCTTCGCCGATCTGCGCCTGGAAGTCCGCGATGGCAGCTACGACGGGACATTGCGCTGCAGTGTCGGGCCGGATGACGCAAGCACTGTCCGACGCCTGATCCGCGACGAACACGGCCGCTACGAAGTACTCGACGTGCACAATAAAAAACTGCATGACGCCGATGATTTCCATGAGTCGATTCTGCATGCCGTACCCGCTGAAACACTGCCTGCCGTGGGTTATCAACGCGGTCAGGGACGCCCGCTGAAACTGTGGATCATGGAACAGGCCGAGCCCCCCGCGCAGCGCCGAACCGCACTGGCCGAGCCGCCCATCCGGCCTGAGGCGACGATTGAAACCGAAACGCTGGTACGCGGTTTGTCCCGGTTCTTTGGGAGCCGGACGCCAGATCAACGCATCGAGCAGCTTTACCCGACAATGAATGCACGTGCGAGAAACGCGTTCATTGAAACCCTGACGCGCCAGAGCAAAGGCAACACCCTCGATGCCATCGCAAAGCTGGAAAACGAGCGCAAGGATTTGCACAAGGCATTACAGGCGTGGCGTGACGATCACCCCATCGGCATGGATGACGCGGGAGAACCGGGCTACGGCGCCTCCAGGTATTACATGCAGACCGGCGGCAATCACATCGAACAACGGATGATTGAATGCTTCAAACGCCAGAGCGATCTTCTCGACGAACCCGACATCCATCCCGAGCAAGGCTACACGCTGGACCTCACCACCGAGTTCGGCGGCAAGGATCTCGAACGCTGGTGGAAGGATTTGCGCCAGCGCCCCGACATGAACAAGCACATCGACAAGATCACCGCACTGAGGATCAACAAAACCTCACTCTCGGCAGATCCGGATGGATTGCTCGGCAGTTTCCCCCATCTGCGCCGATTGAACGCCCGCCAATGCGAACTGAAAGAAATCCCGTCCAGCATCGGCCAGATGCGTCAACTCGAGGATCTGGATCTGGCCGACAACCTCATCCGTCTCACACCGCGATCCAGCGAACGGCTCAAGGAACTGGTGCGGCTGCGCTCGCTGAACCTGAACGGCAATCCACTGCGCACGCCACCCGATGTCGGCCGCATGTATCGGCTGGAGGAGCTGAGTCTGGCCAAAACCGATATCCACACCTGGCCCGAAGGGCTGTTCAAGGTGGGCAGCATCAACCGACACCGCCCACGGGGGTTCATGCTCGACATGCGCAAGGCGCCGATCGACACCTTGCCCGAGGTCACGCCCGGGTCCGATCAGGCCTTCGTCCTGAGTCGGGCAAGGTTTGATACGGAAAAACTGACCAATGAAGAGCGGGTCCGCTATCAACACTATCGCACCTCCTCAGGCCTGGGTTA
Organism: Pseudomonas moraviensis; assembly: GCF_900105805.1. Taxonomy (NCBI): domain Bacteria; kingdom Pseudomonadati; phylum Pseudomonadota; class Gammaproteobacteria; order Pseudomonadales; family Pseudomonadaceae; genus Pseudomonas; species Pseudomonas moraviensis. The sequence goes on from NZ_LT629788.1 coordinate 3,697,459, forward strand.
TGTGATCGATTATCCAGAGGCATCCAGCACCGAACTCAGCCATTGGCAAGAACCCTTCGATGAGCCTGAGCATTACAGCCCGTCCGTGGGGTTCAGAAAATATCGCGAAGAATCCTGGTTCGACCTGATGGCCGAGCCCGACTCCGCCGGTTTTTTCAGCGTGATTGCCAAGCAAAGAGAAAGCGCGGATTACCGGACGAATCCCGCACGAAAAAAGCTGACCAGACGCGTCTGGGAAATGGTCGAAGCCGCAACGCTGGACTCGGAACTGCGCGAAAAACTGTTCAGACAGATTGTCTCCCCTGACGACTGTGGCGACCTCGGTGCGCAACTGTTCAACTCCCTCGGAATGAAGGTGCTGGTGTCCAGAGCCTATGCAGAACAGACATCCGCCAAGGTTCTCGACGATAAACTCGTGCGCCTGGCGCGCAGTGCTGCGCGGCTGGATCTGGTGAGCGACGAAGCCCGCGTTGAATACAGCCGTCAGGCACAACAGAACCTCATCGATCCGGGCAACCCGCCCCCGGACGAAGTGGAAATCCATCTGGCATTCGAGAAAGGGCTGGCAGAACGACTGGAACTGCCCTGGCAGTCCGAAGCGATGCTTTATGAGGAGCGTTCCGGCGTAACAAAAGATGAAATCGAAACGGCGTACAGGATGATCGTGAAGCGGGAACAGGGCGACGGTCTGGTCAATGCAATGATTGATCTCTCCTCAGACAATTTCTGGGAGCGTCACTTGCGCAAAACCCACCCGACCCAGTACGAACGCAATGATCGTCTCTTTGAGGACAGACTCGAATGGCTTGATGAATTGCGCACGGCACAGGCGCAATGGGCCACCCTCACTGATCGAACGCAGTTCAATGCATTGACGCGAAAACTGGAAGCCCTCGCGACCCGGCTTGGCATCCCCCAGGCCGAGATATTCACCGACGAACCCATGAGCCAGCGCCGCTACAACAGGCTGCTCGATGACCTCGGCTACCAGCGCAAGGAACTGTCCCGACAACTGACCCGTGAGGCGATGAGACTGGCGGGCCTTTAACGGCAGGTTTGCAACCCGGCCAGCCCCGACAAGGACTGGCCGGACGGCACGCTGCCGACAACCGGCGCCAGCACAGGACCGTTCCATGTTCGCCCGATGCGACAGCATTTTTCCGCTGCGGCATAAACCGGCGCACACGGATAGCTGTGCATATCGATCACTGCGCACCCGGCGCTCTGGCGTTGAACATCAGCACCACATTGCCGTAATAATCCCCGGAGCGATAACCACCCTCCGGTTCGATCGGGTCGATCTTCAACGCCACGCGCTTGCCCCCGGCCGCTTCCTCCTCGGACAAGACCTGGCGCGGGGTGACGTGCGAACTCAGTTCGACATCGTTGAAAGAGACCCGCAGATCGATCACTTCACCGGGACGGCCGTTCTCCAGATAGGAGTCGTAGGCAAGCCGCGCCTCAATCGCGCTGCTGTCGTGGCGCACATCGAAATTGCGCATCAGCCCGCTGAGGGTCGCGCGCTGGTAATCCCACTCAAGCCGCTGCGGCCGGTGAATCCAGTCCGGTTCCGCCGGAATGATGTAGAACGGCCGACTGGGAATGGTCAGGGACACTTCGAACGTGTGCTCTTCGCGCGCGGCCCACGCCCCGACGCCGCTCAGCGCAGTGGCGGCCAGCAGCGCGGCGGCGGTGCATTGCTTGATCATGTTGGTTACCCGATGCGTCAATGGAAAACAAACCTAGCGACTGGCGATCTTCACGGTTTTCTTCTCGCTGCCTTCGATCAGGAAGAAGCTGTACTGACGGCCTTTCTCCTTGTCGAACGCAAAGCTCTTCCCTGCCAGCACATGGTGTTTGGTGGTCGCACCACAGTCGTTTTCCTTGCTCAGCGAACAGCTTTTGAACTCATCGACAATCAGTACGGTGTTGCCGTCGTTGCGCAGTTCATAGCGGCTGTCGGTGTCATTGATGACGGTGGCAAAACGCGCGTCTTTGGGCCGCACGAAGAAGATCGTGCCGAACCCGGTCATCACGTTGACCCCGGCGGAAAGCGAGTTTTTGTAGTCTTCGCGCTCTTCGCTGCTGACCACGAACTCGTCTTCCTTTTCCGGCACCACCGGAACGAAGCGCACGCGGAAATAGCGTTCGCGATCCCGCTCGCCCATGTACAGCAGACGCGTGCCCTGCATGCCCTGCGCCGGCACGATCAGCCGCGCCGGACTGGCCATCACACCGTTGCGTGAAGCGCCGTCAGCTGCGTTTTGCACAGGCACTTCCTGCGGCAGGCCATCGGCGCCGTAGATGATCTCCAGTACGTTGATCTTGACGAACGCGGTGGCGTCGCCACTGTTGAACACCCGTTTCAGATAGGTGCTTTTATCGGCGTCGAGATAATCATAGACAGTGCCGACATTGATCTGCGGCCCGGCCTGCGCCGTCAGGCAACACACACTGAGCACGCCCAGCAGAAAACCACGTTTCATCGCGTTCAACTCCATGAAAATCGAAAAAGGCCGGACTGCAGTGCTCACACATCCGAGTCCCAGATAATGGTGATGTTGCCGCGCAGCCGGTCGTTCTTGCCGGGGCGCAGGAGAAAGTCGATCGCCGCCGGTTCCAGCTCGAAATGCAGCGCACCGGGTTTGCGATCCACATAGATGCCCGGCTGGAACGGACCGACCCAGTTGTCGAAGTGCAAGGGAATTCGGTCAACGTCACCACCAGGGCCAGTGATGCCCGTGGGCAGGCTCATGGACACCTTGACCGGAACGCTATCGCCCAGGGGGCTGCCGAGGCTGCAGTACGGTCCGCCCATGGAATTGCACAGCATCATCACCTTGAAGCGCGACGACGCAGAGAGGTAGAAAGGTTGATCGCGGAAAATCCTTCTCGGCTTGCGCCCGCTGTCGAGCCACGGCGCCCAGCCGCCTTCGGGCTCCAGCGTGACTCTGTTGCCACCCGGTGGCAGATCGACTTTGAGGGTGTGCTGTACGTCCAGCACGAAGTCGAGGGTCAACTGCGTGTCATCCGGTTGCATCATGTAGCCCATGTGGAAATCGCCCCCGGGACCCATGGTGTAAGTAATCGATCCGGTATACAGACCGCTCGACATGCTCAACGGGTTAGGGGTCTTGAGCTCATAGGCGAAATCAAGCTTGTCGAAGTACATCCCGGGGATACGGAAAACGGTGTTTTTGGTGCAGGACGCCTCCAACGGGGTATGCCAGAAAAAACGATAGGTAGTGTCGGAATACCCCGCCAAGCCGCTGCCAACACAGGGCGAAGGGGCATAAAGCCAACCTGTTTCGGATTTCCAGAGCTTGTCATGTGCCTGCGCGGCGTTCGAAATTCCAGTGAGTTCCTGCACCCGATCACTCAGAAAATACCGGGAGCCTATGCCGGTAATGCGTACCTCGACGATCTCCGCTTCCTGGGTATCGCGATTCGTGATCGTCAACCGTCGCCAATCTGCTGGCACTTTCAAAGAGATACCGTCACCCGGTACGAGTGGTCGGTCTGCGCTGTAGCGAACCGGCAACTCGATGCTGAACATTTTGCCGTCAGCGCATTTGCCGGGAAAAGCCACGCAATAGCCGCTATTGGGTGTCTGGTTGACGAACAGGTTTTTGCTCGGCTGCGACGGATCAGGCTGAAACAATGCGCGGATCTCCTGATTGATCGCCTGCGCCGGCAATATGCTCAGTGCCAGCGCCAATGCGCAGCCGCCTGTGATTATCTTCATGGAATCAACCTGCCTTCTGTTCGGTGGAGTTGACGTCAGCCAGCGTGTCCGGCGTGCAGCGCAGATCACCGATCATCAACACGTTGTTTTCGCTGCGATGGCTGCCGGCATCGAGGCGGAACTGGCACAGCAACTGATTGCCCTGACGCACTTCCAGGGTCGGTGAGCCGGCGTTCATTTCCATCGAGAAGAACCCGTCGACTTCGGTCACGCCACGGCTGGCGTGGTTGATCACGTGGTGGCCCTTGAGCGGACGCCCTTGCCCGTCCACCAGCCGGCCGAGCACGGTCAGGGTTTTCATCACGCGGATCTTGCGGTACTCGACGCCGCCCTTGTTCAGGTGATAACGCGTACGCGCCGGTTGGATGGTGGCGGCCGGCACTGTGTTGCCTTCGAAATCGAAACTCACCGAGCTGTTCTGATACGCCGTGATCGGAATGAAATTGCGCCCCGGCTTCAACGCCGCCCCGCCACCGCTGTAATCGTCGGCACGCAGGACGATGTCCTCGATGTCCGACTCCACATCCACGATCATCCCCGCACCGCGCACTTCGCTCTGGCTGGTCATGAGCATCTGCTCGCCGCCCACCACCAGCGTGCTGTCGACGTTGAGGCCGCCGGTGAAGTTGCCGTTATAAGAGGAGCGCTGGATGAAACCGTCGCCGTTGAGCGAATCGGTGCGGAAGTTCGCCAGGCTGGCGACACCTATGCCATAGGTGTCGGTGAGCGCCGTGAGCGAGACGTTTTGCAGCACGTGGTCCTTGAAGTCCCGGCGCCAGCCGAGCGAGGCGTTGTTGTCGCGCGCGCCGTCGCGGGCCGTGCGCGAACCGATGCTGCCGGTGATCTGCTGGCCGGGTGCGCCGAGGGCCATGTTGATGCTCAGGTCGACCCCGCGATTGCGCGCATCGCCGCTGCTGAAACTGCCCGGCCGATCGAAAATCGACAGGCGCCAACTGGCGTCGCTGCCCAGCACCAGGGTGCGCTGGGTCCAGCCCAGATCGAGACCCATGCCTTCGACATTGCCCTCGCTGTGCGAGACCCGCGCGTTGACCGAGCTCTTGCTGCTGAGGCGATGGTTGAGCGCCAGCGACGAATTGCTGGTCTGGCCGATAAACACATTGCGCGGACGTACCCGGGTGCCATCGGGCAGGGTGTCGTAGGTGTTGGTGGTGTCGAGCCAACTGCGGTTGTGGCTGACAACAATGCTGCCGGCGCCATAGTTGTACAGGCTCTGCAGGTCGAGACCGGTGCCGTAGTCCTCGGTCTTGTAGACGTTGGCATACAGGCTGATGTGATTGGCCAGCGTCCAGTCGATCGACGTGCCGTACTGCAGCTTTTCCCGGATCTGCCGCGCCGAAGCGCCGACAATCACCCGGGGATGCAACAGGTAATTCACCGCTGCACCGGCGGTGGGACTGCCGCTCGCTTGCGTGTCCCAGTTGCTCAGCAGTTTGCTTTCTTCACCGGCAAACACGTTGTAGCGCCAGCGTTCGTCAAGGTTGCGCCAGTTGTTGGGCTTGTACACCAATTCCTGGGTGGTGGAGGTGATCTGGCCGTCTTCGACCAGCCGCACTTCCACCTCATAGATGCCGCCGGGCAACGGTCGCGTGTCGAGGGTCTGCAGACCGGCCGGCACCGATTGCGTATTGATCAGCAAACCGTCACGCCAGATCTCCACCGAACCCTGGCGGTTGGCGGTCACGTAGATCGGGTAGACGCTGGGCATCGGGCTGTTGATCGCCAGGCTGTCGGAGCTGCCGTACATCACGCCAACCGCCGTATCGGGACTTGTGCCGAACGTGCGCGGCTGGCGCGTCAGGCCTTCGGAATTGGGGGTGAAATAGCCCACGCGAAAGAAACTGCCTTGCAGTTCGCGCTGGGTGTGCAGCTCGTGGACGGCGTGATAAAGCTTGTCGTCAGGGCCGCCGAGCCGGGCCATTTGCAGGTTGAGCGTCTGGCTCCAGTTGCCCAGGCTGGCACTGGCTTCAAGGCCAAAGCGCCCGCCGAGGTCCTGATCCTGGCCACCATTGAGGTTGAGCTGGTTGCGCACCATCAGGCCGCTGCTGCCGCCGCTCGGCTGCTCGTAATAGCGCTTGGCTTCAACGTCGCGCTCGGCGTTTTCGGTGACGATCGAGACCAGTGAGTTTTCCAGGTTGTAATGAACGGCCAGAAACTGCTCCGGGCACGAACCGCTGCACGCGCCCAGGGGCACGCCGGGCTTGAGGAAGCTTGCCCACTTTTCCCGCTCGGCGGGGCCGAAACGGTTTTCGCTGGTGTCGGTGAATTCGAGAAGCGTGATGCGATCATCGCGGGACAACACCACCATGGCTTCACCCAGCGGCTGCTGGTCGACTTCGACCCGCACCGCCAGCGGCACATCAAAGAAATGCTCCTCGAAATCCGCCGGCAAGCCCTTGGCCTGCGCCAACAGACTACGTGGCGTAGTACCGGCGGTGTTGGATGCGACGGCTGCGCTGGCACAAAACAACAGCGCAAGTGCAGCCGCGATGGGGGTCATCGGGAACATGAACTCGTACTCTGATTGACTGACTATGAAAGTCCGTCGGGGCAAACATCACTGCCTGCCCCGTCGGTTGACGCCGCTCGTGAAAAAGCGAGCGTTTTGAATCCGGTCAGTCGATCAGTTGCCGCCAACCGGTGGCACTGCGTCGAAGATCATCGCCACGGAACCGGTGTAGTCACCCGGCTCGAAGTTGCTGCCCTTGGCGGAGATTTTCAGCGGTGCGCGATAGTTGACATCGGACTCGGCTTCACCAACGACCAGTTGTGGAGTCAGTGTCAGTTCCTTGTTGTTGAGCATCACTTGCAGTTCGATCGAAGTGCTGCCAGCGACCAGTTTCGGCAAGCTTTCCAGGCTGGCGTGAACCGAACCGTTGTTGTTGCGCACGTCGAAGAAACCGTTAACTTCGGCCATCTTGCCGGTGGTCGGCTGGTAGCTCATGTCCTGGTCCTTGTTGACCAGATCAGGATCGGTCGGCACCACGTAGAAGCCGTTGGTTGGCACGTGAGCGACGAGGCTGATGGAGTGCGAGGCTTCGCCCGCGGCGAAGGCGGTGGAGGTCATTGCCAGAAGAGCCAGTGGGGCAGCGATTGCGAATTTCTTGAGCATCGTTCAGTACCTGTTTGCTGTATATAAGGGGTTGTCATCGAAAGTTCATAAACCCTTGCCCCAGCAACTGCCGGATCAACTTGAACTTTCAACGGTGGGCATCATCGGCTGTTGACTCTGGAATGTAAGCAGGCAACTTCCGACAAACGCGTAGTTAAACAACCCCGCACCCCGCCAGAAAAAAGAACGAAAAACAGATACTTGCGATATTCGCTGTAAGTTACGCCCTACACACAGTTTATCGGGAAAAACCATACAGCAACTTGGGCGCTTTAACCCGGTAACTTTCGAGAAATTAGAATATATACTCAAGTGCAACTAGAGCGTTAACTTTAACTTCTTGGTCACGGCTTATCTTCCACGTCGAAAAACATTCATCGGCGTTTTTCAAGCTGCGACCACTCGTCCGGCCAGGCCAATCCGGAGCCAGAAACGGCTTGCACGGACCTTAAGATATATCTTAAGTTGTATCTAAATACGACGAGAGAGAAAGCGAAAAATGAGAGACCATCATTCCCCCCACCGCGAACACGGTGATGGCCGCGACGGCTTCGAGAAGCGCCCCGGTCGCGAACGCGGTGGCCGTGGCCCGCGTGTTTTTGCCCCCGGTGATTTGAAGTTGCTGCTGTTGGCGTTGATCGCCGAACAGCCGTGCCATGGCTACGACCTGATCCGCCAGATCGAAGGCATGTTCGACGGCGCCTACAGCCCCAGCCCCGGGGTGATCTACCCGACCCTGACGTTTCTGGAAGAGAGCGACCTGATCGTCGGCGATGCCGAGGCCGGCAAAAAGCGTTACAGCGTGACCGACGCCGGTCGTCTGTCTTTGAGTGAACAAGCGGTGGCGCTCGACGGCGTTCGCATGCGCATCGACGTCAGCAAGCGCTCGCTGCGCGGCCATGACCGACCGCCGGAAATCCACGAAGCCGTGCACAACCTGCGTCATGCCCTGCAGTTGCACCACGGGCGCTGGAGCGCCGAGGAAATCCTGCGCGTGCGCGACCTGCTCAATGACACCGCCAAAGCCATCGTTGACGGCCCTGCCGTTCAACCTGCCCCGGAGAAAGCCGAATGACCGCAGTCGATACTCAAACCATCCACCGCGTAATGCATGAGATCAAACGGCGCAAACTTGAAGTTTTACGCGTCACCGAGCTGACCCCGCGCATGCGCCGCATCACCCTCGGCGGGCCGGAGCTGGCCGGGTTCATCAGCCTGGGCACGGACGATCACGTCAAACTGCTGTTCCCGCAGAACGCCGAACAAGCCGCGGCGCTGGAGACCCTGCAGCTCGGCGCCGGCAAGGACAACGGCCCGATGCCCGAGATGCGCGACTACACGCCGCGCCGCTACGATCTGGAAAAATTGGAGCTGGACATCGATTTCGTCCTGCACGGCGACGGCCCTGCCTCGACCTGGGCCGAGCAGGCACAACCCGGGCAGTTCCTGCACATCGGCGGGCCGCGCGGCTCGATGATCGTGCCGGACATCTTCGACAGCTACCTGCTGATCGGCGACGAAACCGCCCTCCCCGCCATCGCCCGCCGCCTCGAAAACCTCGCGGCCAATCGCAAGGCGCTGGTGGTGATCGAAGTGGAAAACGGCGCCGAACAGCAAATGCTCGAAAGCGCGGCGCAGTTCAATGTGATCTGGGTACTGCGCGAAGGTGGCAAGGACAACCTGCTGACCACGGTCAGACAACTGCAGGTGCCCAAAGGCAATCTGTATGCATGGGTAGCGACGGAGACCAAGGTCTCACGGCAGATTCGCCGGGTGCTGATCGATGAGCATGGGCTGGATGAACAGTTCATCAAGGCTGTCGGCTACTGGCGCGCGGAAGGCTCGGAAGAGGAGTAATGCTCCCCTGTAGGAGTGAGCCTGCTCGCGATAGCGGTCTGACAGTCGATATCTCAGGTGACTGACACACCGCGATCGCGAGCAGGCTCACTCCTACATTGAACGGCGGCGATCCAGACCAATCACTAGCAACCCCACCAGCACAAACCCCACCAGTATCCCCCCGGCATTCGCCAGCACCTGTGGATAACCCAGCACCGCCACATCAATGAACGGATACGCATAGGCGCCGAGCAGGCGCCCGCGCAGCAGGGCATAGATGAAATACACCAGCGGGTAAATCAGCCACAGCGGCAAGTGCCACAGGCGCAATGTGCCTTTGGGTACGCAGCACCACCAATAGCCGAGAAACAGCAGTGGCATGACGTCATGGAGCAATTCATCAGCGATGAACTGCCAGCCCTCGGGGTGCCATAAATGCCGCAACAGAATGCTGTAGGCCAGACCGACCACGGCGATACTCACCGCGATGCCGCTGCTGACCCACGGTTGCAGAAACCAGCGCCGCGCCGCGGATTCGCGCTCGCTCACGGCGCAGGTCAGCACCGTCGCCACCAGGGTGTTGGTCAATATGGTGAAGTAGCTGAAGAAACTCACCAGCCCGCCCAGCAGGCTGGCGCCGATGCTCAATCGTGCGAAGAAGATCAGGTACAGCTGAATCGTCAATCCAGCCCAGCCCAGTGCGGCCAGGCAGGTGATCAGGCGTCGCCGCCTCGCGCTGTCCATCTCAGAGCGGTCGCTTGGTGCGCATCAGTTTCACGTACAGGCGCTCGACCTTCTCCCGCGCCCACGGGGTTTTACGCAGGAAGGTCAGGCTCGACTTGATGCTCGGATCGCTCGTGAAGCAACGGATGTCGATCCGCTCCGCCAGCCCCGACCACTCGTAGTGAGCGACCAGTGCATTGAGGATCTGTTCGAGGGTCACGCCATGCAGCGGATCGGGAGTCTGTTCGTTCATGCCGGGCCTTTGGGCAAAGTGGAAATGCGTAAAGCCGCGCACCTTAGCCGAGGGGCTGGGCGGGTGGAAGGCCTTCCTGCAAATGTAGGCCAACCCGGAAAGATCGCAGGCTGTGACCCGACTCACAATGCGCCCGTTTGCCGCACTGTTACCGAATCCGAAACGCTGCATGTCTGCAAAAGCCCTTTCTCAATTTGTTACAGATCATTATCCTGCCGCCCTTCCGCTGAAACGCTTCACTGCCTGCGACAATCTGAAGCGTTCGGCCTGCACCCGAAAAACATCAAAAAAAGACTTATTCATGGCTGATTTTTCCTTTTCCCGAGATAGCGCTATCTCCATTCTGCGCACCCTTGGCGGCTGCACCGCTCTTGGTTTTGCCACCTGCACCTTGGCAAACCCGGCCTTCGACAGTGAATCACCGTACATGCTCGGTGACTGGAACGGCACACGCACAGCACTCGCGGAAAAAGGCTACGCGTTCAAACTCGATTACACCGGCGAAATGGGCAGCAACCTGCACGGTGGCTACGACCACGATCGCACCGCGCGCTACAGCGATCAGTTCGGCCTCGGCACCCATCTGGATCTGCAGAAGATCCTCGGCTGGGACGATGCCGAATTTCAGTTGACCATCACCAAGCGCAGCGGCAACAACATCAGCAATGACCGCATCAACGATCCGCGTGTCGGCGGCTTCACCTCGGCCCAGGAAGTCTGGGGCCGTGGCCAGACCACGCGCCTGACGCAGATGTGGTATCAGCAGAAATTCTTCGATCAGGCGCTCGACATCAAGGTCGGCCGTTTCGGCGAGGGCGAAGACTTCAACAGCTTCCCCTGCGACTTCCAGAACCTGGCCTTCTGCGGCTCGCAGGTTGGCAACTGGGTCGGTGGCATCTGGTACAACTGGCCGGTCAGCCAATGGGCGCTGCGGGTCAAATATCACCTGACGCCGGAGCTGTACGCGCAGGTCGGCGCTTACGAGCAGAACCCGTCGAACCTCGATCGCGGCAACGGCTTCAAACTCAGCGGCAGCGGCACTCAGGGCGCGATCCTGCCGGTCGAACTGGTGTGGACGCCGAAGCTCAACGGCCTGCCGGGCGAATATCGCGCCGGTTATTACTACAGCAACGCCAAGGCCTCGGATGTCTATAAAGATCGCAATGACCAGCCGGCAGCGCTGAGCGGCGGAGCCTACCGCAGCGCGTCGAGCAAGCACGGCGTGTGGCTGGGCCTGCAACAGCAAGTCACCAGTGTCGCCAGCGACAACAGCCGTGGTTTGAGCCTGTTCGCCAACGCGACGATGCACGACAAGAAAACCAATGCCATCGACAACTACGTGCAGGCTGGCCTGACCTACAAGGGTCCATTCGACGCCCGCGCCAAAGACGACATCGGTTTCGCCCTGGCTCGCGTCCACGTCAACCCGGCCTATCGCAAGAACGCCGAAGCGAGCAACCGCGCCAATGCCGTCTACGACTACGACAACCCAGGTTTTCTGCCACCGCAGGACACCGAGTACAGCGCCGAGTTGTATTACGGCGTGCACGTCACCAACTGGCTGACCGTGCGCCCGAACCTGCAATACATCCGCCACCCCGGTGGCGTGAACGACGTCGACGACGCCCTGATCGGCGGGATCAAGATCCAGTCGTCGTTCTAAAGATCTGCACAAATCCAATGTAGGAGTGAGCCTGCTCGCGATAGCGCTGTTTCAGTCACTGGAGATGTCGCCTGTAACACCGCTATCGCGAGCAGGCTCACTCCTACAGAAGCAATTCGTTAGCCGAACAAGTTTTTATCTGAACCATGCCTGCGCCAAATCGTCATCTAAAGTGACTACAGCGCGGGACTACATAAACGTCACGGAGAATCACACTATGAGCACCGAAAGTGCTTCGAGTCGGGGCCGTCTGCTACCGGGCCTGCTCGGCATTCTGCTTCTACTGATGGGCCTGGCCATGCTGGCCGGGGGAGTCAAGCTGAGCATGCTCGGCGGCTCGCTTTACTATCTGCTGGCCGGTATCGGCATCGCATTGACCGGCATCCTGCTGCTGATGCGTCGTCGTGCGGCGCTGGGCCTGTACGCCATCGTGCTGTTCGCCAGCACCGTGTGGGCGCTGTGGGAAGTTGGCCTGGACTGGTGGCAACTGGTGCCGCGCCTGGCAATGCTGTTCGCCCTCGGCCTGGTGATGTTGCTGCCGTGGTTCCGTCGCCCGCTGCTGCTCAACGGCCCTGCCCCGATGGGCACCGGCGCGCTGACCGTAGCCGTGGTGCTGGCCGGCCTGACCGCTGTAGCCAGTCAGTTCACCAACCCTGGGGAAATCAAAGGCCAGCTGGATCGCGACAGCGTCGACGGTATGACCAACACCGCGCCGGCCATGCCCGACGGTGACTGGAACTCCTACGGCCGCAGCGCCCACGGTGATCGTTACTCGCCACTGGCGCAGATCACCCCGGCCAACGTGAGCAAACTGGTGCCGGCCTGGACCTACCGCACCGGCGACATCCCGGGGCCGAACGATCCGGGCGAAACCACCGCTGAAAATACCCCGCTGAAAGTCAACGGCATGCTCTACGTGTGCACGCCGCACAGCCAGGTGATTGCGCTGGATCCGGACAGCGGCAAGGAAATCTGGCGTTTCGATCCGAAGCTGAGCACGCAGAACGCGGCCAACTTCAAAGGCTGGGCGCACATGACCTGCCGTGGCGTGAGCTATCACGACGACGCGGTCTATGCTTCCGAGCAGAGCCCGACCGGTTCGGCCAGCCCGGCCCCGGCCAGCGCCTGCCCGCGCCGCATCTTCCTGCCAACCGCTGACACCCGTCTGATCGCCCTGAATGCCGACACCGGCAAAATGTGCGAAGACTTCGGTGACAAGGGTCAGATCGACCTGTCTGCCAACATCGGCGGCTTCAACGCCGGCGGTTACTACTCCACTTCGCCACCTGCGGTCACCAAGGACCTGGTGGTGATTGGCGGTCACGTCACCGACAACGTTTCCACCGACGAGCCTAGCGGCGTGATCCGCGCGTTCGACGTGCACACCGGCAAGCTGGTGTGGAACTGGGACAGCGGCAACCCGGACGACACCGCGCCGATTGCCGAAGGCAAGACCTACACGCGCAACTCGCCGAACATGTGGTCGATGTTTGCTGTCGATGAAAAACTCGGCATGCTCTACCTGCCGATGGGCAACCAGACCCCGGACCAGTTCGGTGGCATGCGTACACCTGAATCGGAACTGCACGCCGCGGGCCTGACTGCGCTGGATATCGCCACCGGCAAGGTGCGCTGGAACTTCCAGTTCACCCACCATGACCTGTGGGATATGGACGTCGGCGGTCAACCGACCGTGATGGACATCAAAACCGCTGACGGCGTCAAGCCAGCGGTATTGGCTTCGACCAAGCAGGGCAGCATCTACGTGCTGGATCGCAGCACCGGCAAAGCCATCGTGCCGATCAACGAAATCCCGGTGCCGCAAGGCGCGGTGGAAGGCGACCACACCTCGCCGACCCAACCGAAGTCCGACCTCAACTTCATGCCGCCACCACTCAAAGAGCGCGACATGTGGGGCGTGACGCCATTCGACCAGATGCTCTGCCGGATCGACTTCAAATCCCTGCGTTATGACGGCCCGTTCACCCCGCCGTCGCTGCAAGGTTCGATCGTGTATCCAGGCAACTTCGGCGTGTTCGACTGGGGCGGCATTTCGGTCGATCCGGTGCGCCAGATCGCCTTCGTCAACCCGAGCTACATGGCGTTCCGTTCGAAGCTGGTTCCAGCAGCAGAAGTTGCCGGCGGCCCGGGTCGCAAGAGCGAAACCGAAGGCGTGCAGCCTAACAAGGGCGCGCCATACGGCGTGATCCTCGAAGCGCTGCTGTCGCCAATGGGCCTGCCATGCCAGGCGCCAGCGTGGGGTTATGTGGCAGCGGTCGACCTGACCACCAGCAAAACCATCTGGATGCACAAAAACGGCACCGTGCGCGACAGCTCGCCGGTTCCGATCCCGCTGAGCATGGGCGTACCGAGCCTGGGCGGCACCTTCACCACCGCAGGTGGCGTGGCCTTCCTGAGCGGCACCCTCGACCAGTACCTGCGCGCGTACGACGTGAAAAACGGCAAACAACTGTGGGAAGGCCGCCTGCCAGCCGGCGCGCAAACCACACCGATGACGTACACCGGCAAGGACGGCAAGCAATACGTGCTCGTCGTCGCCGGCGGTCACGGCTCGCTGGGCACCAAGCAGGGTGACTATGTGATTGCGTACAAACTGTCTGAATAAGCGTTAGCGAGCGGTAAAGAAAAGGCGATGTCCCGTGAGGGACATCGCCTTTTTTGTGCATGAAATCTTAAAGCGGTTCACAAAACCTGTAGGAGTGAGCCTGCTCGCGATAGCGGTGTGTCAGACAGCAACTTTGGGCCTGACACACCGCTATCGCGAGCAGGCTCACTCCCACAATGGACGGTGTCCGTCCTACATAGCCGCGTGATGCGGGGGAGTTTTCCGACAGCTCGCGTCGGTTGTGCTTCGGAAATGCGCTGGATAGGCTCGCAAGGTCGCTGACAATTCAGCGACCGGGCGTCGCGGCCCGAGCAGTCCATTCGATTTGATGCATAATCGCCGGCCCAGGCGTTCGCCGCTTGGTTTGATGGTGGCTGTGCGTGGGATACCTTCGGGTATGCCGGGTTTCCGAATGGCTCGGTCCGCGAACCTGCGTACAGCTGCCTCCTTGCATCGCGTCGCGGCGATCATGAAAAGCAGCTCCATTTCTCATTCGGAGCTTCACCATGTTCAAACCAACACCCAATCCCCCCGAAACCGAAAGCACTTCTCCCTACCAATCCCCCGACTCAAAAAAACTCCACCATGCTGCCGAGCGTGCGCTGGACCACTACCTGAAACCACCGTCCGGCGCCGACAAATCCCACAAACCCAGCACCATGTTCCAGGTCACCCCGGACCAGGACAACGAAAGCCTCCTCGCCCACGCCTGCGAATCCCTGGCCTCGGCCAGTGTCATGGCCAGTGACGTTGCGGCGTATGTGGACAGTCCGCAGCGACATACCATCCTGGCGATCCAGCAAGTGATCATGCTCGCCGAGCTGGCCGTGAATCGAGTCCTGGACAACTACGAAATCCCCCAATCCCCGACACACAACTGAACTCGGTGGGAGCGAGCCTGCTCGCGAAGGCGTCGGCACATTCAGCCTTGATGGTGCAGACACACCGCTTTCGCGAGCAGGCCCACTCCGCAGAGGATCATCTTACCCGTCCTATATATCTCGCCTTATAGCGCATGATCGCGAATAGGCATAAAAACCTGTCAGATGTAACAGTTAACTATTTATGCCGTTTCTTTCAGACTTCCTGCTCCAACTTTATCAGTCAAGGAAGCCCCCAATCGTTGTTACCAGCAGTTCAGTAAATTCACTTTACGGCTCTAACGAGCTATAAATAAGGGATGAACTATGAAAATCCAAGTCAATAGCGATAATCATATTAAAATTAGTCAACAACTGGAGGAGTTTGTACTTACAACTATTGAGAGTACGCTCGAACGTTATAAAGAAGTCTTGAGCCGTGTCGAAGTCCACCTAAGCGACGGAAACGGTGACAAACCAGGTCCCCGGGACTTGCGATGCCAGCTGGAAGCGCGGCCAAAAGGCCACCAACCGATTTCCGTGAATCACAAAGCCGATTCGCTGGAACAGGCGATCGACGGTGCTGCCGTAAAACTTGACCATACCTTGCAGGAATTTTTTGGCAGACTGGGAGGTAGCCCCGCGCCTCTGTAGTACCAGCAAGGCCAACGACAAGTTGTTGGCGGAAGAATTCGCCGAGAACGAACAGGCAGCGATCAACAGCTGATGCGCTGATTACACAAGTCACTAAAGGAGAACGGACCTGCTGATGCAGGGCCGTTTTTTGTTTGTGGTGTTGTTTGTTTCTCGGCAGGGTTTGAGATCGTAGCCCTCCCCGTAGCCCTCTCCCGGGAGAGGGCTACGGGGAGGGAGCCGACCGAGGTGTCTGGAGAAGTACGTCGAACTGAAAGTTCGAGTCGATTATGAAATCCGTACAGCACTTTCAGGTCGGTGTATGTTGGGGTATGCCGATTTCTCAGTTATCGGTCCCCGAACCCGCGTACTGCTGCCAACTCAGATTGAGTCGCGGCAATCGAAGGCAGCTCCACTTTCACCAACTGAGTATTCATCATGAAAAAGCCGACACCCAATCCACCTGAAACCGAAGACACCACCTCTAAGAATTCCCGGCTCGAAGAGATGCCACGAAGCCACCGAACGCGCCCTCGACCACCACCTCAATCCCAACGCGTCAACCCTGCGCGCCACAAGCCCAGCCCCATGTTTCAGGTCGCCCCCGAGCAAGACAGCGGAAGCCTGCTGGTCCATGCCTGCGAATCACTGGCACAAGCCAGCCTCATAATCAGCGATATCGCCGCATATATCGACCTGCCGCAGCGGAGGACGATTTCTGGCGATTCAGCAAGTGATCATGCTCGCCGAACTGGCCGTGAACCGCGTTCTGGATAACCACGAAATCCCCGCAAATAACTGACAACCCACCTTGTGTAGGAGCAGCGTGTGACAGCTCCTACACAGGTCGAGCGTTAACCCGGTTGACTCAAAAAGCTTTCCCACCACTTTTCATCTGCTGCAATCGATCATTGATCAATTGCTCGGCCTGTTTGCGGGTCTCAAGCAAAAAACTCTCATCTGTCTTGTCATAGATCACCCGAAAATGCAGTCCCGGCGTGTCAGAAGAATATTCGCGAATGATGTAATCCTTGTATTTCGAATCTGTATAACTCACGGTTTGATTCCTTGAAGTCGGAGATTGGCATTCATCCTGACGCCTAGGGGCGCCTGATTAATCTCGGGGCAACCGACAAATATGTCTACTGTCAGAAATTACAGGAGCTCAAGACCAGTTCGAAATAAACCGCAAACAATTCTGATCTATGAATTAACCGTTTAATTGAAGATGACTCGAGAGGCATGCAGGCTCGCTCCTACACAAAATCAAAATCAAGATCAAAAGATCGCAGCCTTCGGCAGCTCCTACACACGATGAGCGCAAGCTCGAGTTCCGCTTTTGATCCTGGAGCCCGTCGGCAGGCTGAGTGGAGGGATTGATCCGGGCGTGGGAGCGTAGCGACCGTACGACGCAGTCGGACACAGCGAGTGTAGGTGCAGCGAAGCAAACCGGAGCCGCTGCGCCAGGATCGATCCCGTAGCGAAGGAACCCCGAGCCCGAGCGAGCGGGCCGAACGTCAGGGCGAAGACCTTTTGGTTCCTTTTGGGGCGTTTGCCAAAAGGGACTCGCCGTAAGGGCGAAACCGCCAGCCGCAACCCCCAAAAAAACGGATATTCACACAATCCCCCAGAGCATGGCCGGCCCAAAGGCCGCCAAGGCCCCCTGAACACAAGCAGAAACACACCCGCCCCATTGAAACCACCCCACCCCTGCCCCATCTAACACCCCATACCCCATTGCGCAGGTGCCCCATGACCGACCAGCAAGATCGCCCGGACAACCACGACGACTACGAAACCGACCACATCGAACACACCTCCTCCGGCACCGGCCTGGCGCTGCCCGGGCAAAACCTGCCGGACAAGGTCTACATCATCCCGATCCACAACCGCCCATTCTTCCCGGCCCAGGTCCTGCCAGTCATCGTCAACGAAGAACCCTGGGCCGAAACCCTCGAACTGGTCAGCAAATCCGAACATCACTCCCTGGCCCTGTTCTTCATGGACACGCCCCAGGAAGACCCGCGCCACTTCGACACCGGCGCCCTCCCCGAATACGGCACGCTGGTCAAAGTCCACCATGCCAGCCGCGAGAACGGCAAACTGCAATTCGTCGCCCAAGGCCTGAGCCGCGTGCGCATCAAGACCTGGCTCAAGCATCACCGCCCGCCGTATCTGGTCGAAGTCGAATACCCGCACCAGCCCACCGAGCCGACCGACGAGGTCAAGGCCTACGGCATGGCGCTGATCAATGCGATCAAGGAGCTGCTGCCGCTCAACCCGCTGTACAGCGAAGAGCTGAAGAACTACCTCAACCGCTTCAGCCCCAACGACCCGTCGCCGCTGACCGACTTCGCCGCCGCGCTGACGTCCGCCACCGGCCCAGAGCTGCAGGAAGTGCTCGACTGCGTGCCGATGCTCAAGCGCATGGAAAAAGTCCTGCCGATGCTGCGCAAGGAAGTCGAAGTCGCGCGCCTGCAGAAAGAGATCTCAGCCGAAGTTAACCGCAAGATCGGCGAGCATCAGCGCGAGTTCTTCCTCAAGGAACAACTCAAGGTCATCCAGCAGGAACTCGGCCTGACCAAGGACGACCGCAGCGCCGACCTCGAACAGTTCCAGCAGCGCCTCGAAGGCAAAACCTTGCCGGCGCAGGTGCACAAACGCCTCGAAGAAGAAACTCACAAACTGTCGATCCTCGAAACCGGATCGCCGGAATATGCGGTCACGCGCAATTACCTGGACTGGGCCACTTCGGTGCCGTGGGGCGTGTACGGCGAAGACAAACTCGACCTCAAGCACGCACGCAAAGTCCTCGACAAGCACCATGCGGGTCTGGACGACATCAAGGATCGCATCCTCGAATTCCTCGCCGTCGGTGCCTACAAAGGTGAAATCAGCGGCTCGATCGTGCTGCTGGTCGGCCCGCCGGGCGTGGGTAAAACCAGTGTCGGCAAATCCATCGCCGAATCCCTCGGCCGGCCGTTCTACCGCTTCAGCGTCGGCGGCATGCGCGACGAAGCCGAGATCAAGGGTCACCGCCGCACTTACATCGGCGCACAGCCGGGCAAGTTGGTGCAGGCGTTGAAAGACGTCGAAGTGATGAACCCGGTGATCATGCTCGACGAGATCGACAAGATGGGCCAGAGCTACCAGGGCGACCCGGCCTCGGCGTTGCTGGAAACCCTCGATCCTGAGCAGAACGTCGAATTCCTCGACCACTATCTCGACCTGCGCATGGACCTGTCGAAAGTCCTGTTCGTGTGCACCGCCAACACCCTCGACTCGATCCCCGGCCCACTGCTCGACCGCATGGAAGTGATTCGTCTGTCGGGCTACATCACCGAAGAGAAAGTCGCCATCGCCAAGCGTCACCTGTGGCCGAAGCTGCTGGAAAAGGCCGGCGTGTCGAAAGGCAGCCTGAGCATCAGCGACACCGCGCTCAAAGCCCTGATCGACGGCTACGCCCGAGAAGCCGGCGTGCGTCAGCTGGAAAAGCAGATGGGCAAACTCGTGCGCAAAGCGGTGATGAAGCTGATCGACGATCCGAAAGCGGTGATCAAACTCGGCCCGAAAGACCTCGAAGCGTCACTGGGGCACCCGGTGTTCCGCAATGAACAAGTGCTGTCCGGCACCGGGGTGATCACCGGCCTGGCGTGGACCAGCATGGGCGGCGCGACCCTGCCGATCGAAGCCACGCGGATTCATACGCTTAACCGTGGGTTCAAGCTCACCGGGCAACTCGGCGATGTGATGAAGGAATCGGCAGAAATCGCCTACAGCTACGTCAGCTCGCACCTCAAGCAGTTTGGTGGTGATGCGAAGTTCTTCGACGAAGCCTTCGTCCACCTGCATGTGCCGGAAGGCGCGACGCCGAAGGACGGCCCGAGTGCCGGCGTGACCATGGCCAGCGCCCTGCTCTCCCTCGCACGCAATCAACCGCCGAAAAAAGGCGTGGCGATGACTGGCGAATTGACCCTGACCGGGCATGTGCTGCCGATCGGCGGCGTGCGCGAGAAGGTGATCGCGGCGCGGCGGCAGAAGATTTTCGAATTGATTCTGCCGGAGCCGAACCGGGGTAACTTCGAGGAATTGCCGGATTATCTGAAGGAAGGGATTACCGTGCACTTTGCCAAGCGATTTGCCGATGTGGCGAAGGTGCTGTTCTAACCGGTCGCCCCTCACCCCAGCCCTCTCCCCGAGGAGAGGGAGCCAACCGAGGCGTCTTGAGTCGTCCATCGACCTGAAAGACCGGGTCGATTATGGATTCGGTGATGCGCGTTCATATCGGCGTATTTCGCCAATATCCCTCAGTCAGTCCCCTCTCCCTTTGGGAGAGGGCTAGGGTGAGGGCTTGGCGTCAGTTGGGTCAACGCGGCACCCGTCTGTCACACTTTGCCTCATCTTCAGTTATGCTCGCCGTTCGTCGTAACCGCCGGAGCCGCTGACCCATGTCCCCCACTCGCCTGTTTCTCCCCCTCGCCCTTTGCTTGCTGGCCGCCTGCGCCACGCAACCGAAACACAACGTGACCGTGGAAAAACAAAGCGAATGCCCCGTGCGGCTCACGACCGGGCAAAACCTGATCATCACCCTGCCGAGCAACCCGACCACGGGCTATCGCTGGGCAATCCAGGATTCCGCTGGCGGCGTAATGCGCGCGCTCAGCCCGGAGGTCTACAGCAACCCGGAAGACGCCGGCGTGGTCGGTGCTGCAGGTGTGTCGACCTGGCGGTTCCAGGCATTCGCGGCCGGCACCGGGCGTTTGCGCCTGACCTCGCAACAACCCTGGGCACCGGAAGTGCTGCCCGTGGAAACCTTTGACTGCGCCATTTCAGTGAACTGACTGCGGGAAACCGATTCTGGCTTCTTCGCGAGCAGGCTCGCTCCCACAGGACACCACGATCCCCCCGCGGGAGCGAGCCTGCTCGCGAAAGCCATATACCTGACGGCGAGAATTACCCCCCGTTCGGTGCTTTATCAGACAACCCAAGCATCCGCGCCTCACTTTGGCTAAAATGCCGGCCTTTTCCACCGACACCCGCCGGACACCGCCGTGAGCAAAGAACCCGATCGCATTTTCGCCCAGCCCATGGCCCAGGTGCCTGACTTCGCCTTCAATGAAGACGTGGTGCGGGTGTTCCCGGACATGATCAAGCGCTCGGTGCCGGGTTATCCAACCATCGTCGAGAACCTCGGCGTGCTCGCGGCGCAGTTCGCTCAACCGAACAGCGTGCTCTACGACCTCGGTTCGTCGCTCGGCGCAGTGACTCAAGCCCTGCGCCGCCATGTGCGCACCGACGGTTGCCGGGTGATCGCTGTGGATAACTCAGCGGCGATGGTCGAGCGTTGCCGGGAATACCTCAACGGCCAGGACTCGATGTTTCAGGAATTGCTGCCGGTCGAAGTGATCGAGGGCGACATCCTCGCGCTGGAGTTCCAGCCCGCTTCGGTGGTGGCGCTGAACTTCACCCTGCAATTCATCGCCCCGGATCAGCGCACCGCGCTGCTCTCGCGCATTCGTCAGTCGTTGTTGCCCGGCGGCGCACTGATTCTGTCGGAGAAGCTGCGCTTCAACGATGCCGAAGAGCACGCGCTGCTCACCGATCTGCACGTCGCGTTCAAACGCGCCAACGGCTACAGCGAACTGGAAATCGCCCAGAAGCGCAGCGCCATCGAAAACGTCATGAAGCCCGACAGCCTCGAAGAACACCGCGAACGCCTGCTGGCCGCCGGGTTCTCGAAAGTCGTGCCGTGGTTCCAGTGTCTTAACTTTGCCTCGTTGATTGCCTTGCCATGATTGATCTGTCCCCCCTCGCCCGCCGTCTGGCCGGTACTCCGCTGGCCGACTGGGCCAACACCCTGCAGCGTCAACTCGACAAGAAAATGGAAAAAGGCCACGGCGACCTGGAGCGCTGGCAAAGTGCGCTGGATGCCTTGCCGAAGATTCAGCCGAGCGAAGTCGACTTGCTCAACGGCCTGACACTCGACACCGATTGCGACGACGACACGCGCGCACAGATGCGCACCGCACTGATGGGCCTGTCGCCGTGGCGCAAAGGGCCGTTCGATCTGTTTGGCGTGCACGTCGACACTGAATGGCGCTCGGACTGGAAGTGGTCGCGCGTGGCGCCGCATCTGGATCTGAAAGGCAAACGCATTCTCGACGTGGGTTGCGGCAACGGCTACTACATGTGGCGCATGCTCGGTGCCGGCGCCGACAGCGTGATCGGCGTCGATCCGAACTGGCTGTTCTTCTGCCAGTTCCAGGCGGTGCAGCGTTACCTGTCAGAGCCGAATGCCTGGCACCTGCCATTCCCGTTCGAAGACTTGCCAGCGAATCTGGAAGGTTTCGACACCGTGTTCTCCATGGGCGTGTTCTACCACCGCCGCTCGCCGATCGAGCATTTGCTGGCGCTGAAGGATTGCCTGGTCAAGGGCGGCGAACTGGTGCTGGAGACTTTGGTGGTCGAAGGCGACAAGCATCAGGTGCTGGTGCCGGAAGACCGCTACGCGCAGATGCGCAACGTGTGGTTCTTGCCGTCGGTGCCGGCGCTGGAGTTGTGGCTGCGCCGCGCGGGATTCACCGATATTCGCTGTGTGGATGTCAGCACCACGACAGTCGAGGAACAGCGCGGAACGGAGTGGATGAAGTATCAGTCGCTGAGCGATTTTCTTGATCCCGCGGATCACAGCAAAACCATCGAAGGGCTGCCGGCGCCGATGCGTGCGGTGATTGTTGCGAAGAAGTAAGCGTAATTCCCTGATGATCGCGGTGAGCCTACCCCTCACCCCAGCCCTCTCTCCAGGGAGAGGGAGCAGATCTCTGGGCTTTTCAAAATTTGCATTCGACTCGGAGTTTCAGGTCGGCGGACTTCACCCATTCAACTCGGTCGGTCCCCTCTCCCTCCTCCCCAAGGAGAGGGAGCTGATTGTTGCTTTCAAAACTTGAGTTCGACTCGGTATTTCAGGTCGCCGGACTTGGCCCATCCACCTCGGTCAGTCCCCTCTCCCTCTGGGAGAGGGTTAGGGTGAGGGGCTTTTGGCGCGGCGAGCGCGGAAAAACTCGGTCAACACTGCGCCACATTCCTCAGCCAACACCCCGCCCTCATACAACACCCGGTGATTCAAAAATCCCTGGGTAAAAAACTGACCTTGGCTCTGCACAATCCCGGCCTTCGGCTCCAGGGCGCCATACACCACTCGCGCCACCCGCGAATGCACGATCAACCCGGCGCACATGCTGCACGGCTCCAGCGTCACGTACAGCGTACTGCCCGGCAGGCGATAGTTATCCACGGCCTGCGCGGCGGCGCGGATCGCGACCATTTCGGCGTGGGCACTCGGGTCGCTGGTGCTGATCGGGCAGTTGAAGCCGCTGCCGATGATCTCGCCGTCCTGCACCAGCACTGCGCCTACCGGCACTTCGCCGAGCGCCGCGCCTTGTGCGGCGAGGGTCAGGGCTTCGCGCATGAAGTCGCGGTCGCGGCTGCGGTCGATGATCGCCGCCGGGCGAATCTGGCGCATCACTTCACCTCGATCGCGGCCATCAGGCCGGTTTCCATGTGGTCGATGACATGGCAGTGGAACATCCACACCCCCGGGTTATCCGCCACCAGCGCCACTTGCGCACGCTCGTTCTTGCCCAGCAGATAGGTGTCGGTGAAATACGGCACGACCTTGTGCCGGTTCGACGCGATCACCTTGAAACTCATGCCGTGCAGGTGGATCGGGTGCTGGTATTGGGTCATGTTCTTCAGTTCGAAAATATAGCTCTGGCCGAGTTTCAGACTGGCGATCGGTCGATCGGCGCAGGTCTTGTCGGTGATGTCCCAGGCCTTGCCGTTGATCTGCCACAGGCTCGGCGGCTTGCCGTTTTCGGTGTTCACAGAGACCGAGCCGACCCATTCGAAATTGAAGTTGAGTTTCTCGGCATTGGCCAGGTCCGGCTCGGCCACCGGGTTGGCCGGCAGCGCTTTCGGCCAGTCCGTCGGCGCGTCCGTATTGGCCACCGAACGCAGCGTGCCCAGGCGTACCGGGCCGTTGCGCAGCGACAACTCTTCACCGGCCGCCGGCGCCTTGATCGCCAGGCAAATGCGCATGCCAGGGCCGAGCCAGTATTCCTTGCCCAATGGTCGTGGTTCGACCGGATTACCATCGAGCGCGTAGATCATCGCTTCGACGCCGGGAATGTTGATGCGGTAGGTCAGGGTGTTGTCGAGGTTGAGCAAGCGCACCCGGGTGATCTGCCCGGCCGGCAGATCGATCACCGGCAATGGCACGCCATTGATCGTCGACAGACGCCCGGCGGTACCGCCACGGGCCGCTTCGCGGGGGATGCTGAATTCGACGAACTGGCCTTGTTCGTCGACATGCCAGTTCTTCAGGCTGAGGGTTTTCTCATACTTGAAACCGGTGGGCTCGCGCTCCTCGATGATCAGCGGCCCGACCAGCCCGCGTCCGAGTTCTTCGCTGCTGCTGACATGCGGGTGATACCAGTAGCTGCCGGCGTCCGGCACGCGGAATTTGTAGTCGAAATACTCGCCCGGCAACACCGGCAGCTGCGATACGTAAGGCACGCCGTCCATTTCCAGCGGCAGGCGGATGCCGTGCCAGTGAATGGTCGTCGCCACCGGCAGATGATTGATGAAACGCACCCGCAGCCATTCGCCCTGGCGCACGCGCAATTCGGTGCCCGGCGCTGACGGGCCGAACGCCCAGGCCTCGGTCTTGTGCCCCGGCACCAGCTCCACGTCGAGCGGTGCGGCGATCAGTTCATAGTCGTGCCCGGCCTCGGCGTCGGCCATCTTGCCCAGCCAGTAACGCGAAGCGCCTCCCGCGCCCACGCCAACGACAACAAGACCGGCCAGGCCACCGAGGATTTGGCGACGGGTAAAGGACATGAACTCAACTACCTCACGTATCAGCGACGGACCCCGAGGGATCCGCAAAAAGGCGAATACGATACACCCGCAGTTGAGAAACAGTAAGGGCGACCTGCGGCCGCACGTCTTGTCAGCCCTGCGTGCACAGCCCGGTGATCAGGTGCAGCACGCCGTCACCAAGCGGCATGACGCCAGCCACACCGGCGACACTCAGCGCCTGACGGTCAACACGCGCCGCGTCATGCAGCGCCACCCGCACCCGGGTCAGCGCCACCGGCTGCTGCGATTTGAGATTATCCACACCGCCCAACGCCGAGATCATTGCGGCGCTCAAGCCTTCGATCGGATTAGCGGCCACTTTGATTTCGTCCGGCACCAGATCCGGCGTCAACGCTTTCCAGAATGCCTGCTGCAATTTGTCGAACATGTTCAATTCTCCATTACCGGCGAGCCATCGACTTTCACCTCATGAAACCGCTGCAAGGCGTCGCGTACGTCGCCAGCGCTTTCCAGGTTTGAAACCTGTTCGGCGATGATTCGACAGTCGGCCAGATTCAACTCACGCACCGCCGACTTGATCGCCGGAATCAACGGCACGCTCACCGACAGTTCATCCACGCCCAGCCCCAGCAGCAACGGCACGGCCAGGCGTTCGGAAGCCATCGCGCCGCAAACCCCGACCCATTTACCGTGCGCATGTGCAGCTTTCACCGTCATGGCGATCAGGCGCAGCACCGCAGGGTGGAGGCTGTCCGCCTGGCTGGCCAGACGCGGGTGATCGCGATCCATGGCCAGGGTGTATTGGGTGAGGTCGTTGGTGCCGATCGAGAAAAAATCCACATGCGGTGCCAGCACATCGGCCATCAGCGCGACGGCGGGCACTTCGATCATGATTCCCAGTTTCGGCAAGTGGGTCAGCCCCAGCACCTGGGCCTCCTGCTCAAGGATCTGTCGTGCCAGACGCAACTCCGCAAGATGGGTGACCATCGGCAACATGATGTGCAGACGCGTCAGCGCACTGCAGGCCAGGATCGCCCGAAACTGTTCGCGCAACAGGTGCGGTCGCTCAAGGCACAGACGAATGCCACGCAAACCGAGGAAGGGATTGCTTTCGCTGTCCATCGGCACATAGGCCAGCGGCTTGTCACCGCCGACATCGAGGGTGCGCACCACCAGATTGTGCGCTGGCCCGATAGTGCGGGCGATGGCGCTATAGGTGGCGACCTGTTCATCGTGGCTCGGCGCTTGCTGGCGATCCAGATAGAGAAACTCCGAACGCAGCAGCCCCACGCCATTCGCGCCGAGTTCCATGGCCTGCGCGGTTTCGCTCTGCGAGGCAACGTTGGCCGTGACTTCGATGTGCTGACCGTCGCGGGTGCAGGCCGCCTCGCTGGCCTGCGCCAGCTCCTGCTGATGGCGCTGGCGCTGTTGCGCATGTCGCGCACGCAATTGGTCGATGGACTCGGCGTCCGGATGCAATTGCAACTCGCCCTTGTCGGCATCGAGCAGCACCCGCGTGCCGTTGTCGAGCGTCAGCATTTGCATCGGCATGCCGCAGATCGCCGGCAAGCCACAGGCCCGCGCGAGGATGGCGACATGACTGGTGGCACCGCCGCCGACCGTGGCGAAACCCAACACCTTGCGCGTATCCAGCCCTGCCGTCTGCGATGGGGTCAACTGGTCGGCGATGAGGATGGTGTTGTCCGCCAGCTCCAGCGTCTGCTCGTGCACATCCAGGATCAGCTTGAGCACACGCTGGCCGACATCGGCCAGATCCGCAGCGCGTTCGGCCAACAAGGCATTGCCCAGCGAACGGAACATCGCCGCCGTGGCTTCGGTGGAGGTCTTCCAGGCAAATGCCGCGCTTTTGCCCTCCTCGATCAAGGCCTGGGCCTGGTCCAGCAGGCTCGGGTCGGCCAGCAGTTCCTGATGCGCCCTGAAGATCTCCGCCTGCGCCTCGCCGCTGGCGGTGTCGCGCAGATGCTGCAAGGCCATGTCGGCTTCGATCAGTGCCTGGCTCAACGCCTCCCGTTCGACCGGCGGCGCGGCGCCGAACTCGTTGACCATGAGCGTCGCTTCGACGATCTGCATGACCTGGCCCAGTGCCGAACCGGGCGAGGCACAGACACCGCGCAGGATGTTCGGCATTTCTGCGCCGACGACTTCGACTGGCGCCGGCGCTGTGACAGCTTCGCCGCAGCCTTCGGTCAGCAAGCGGGTCAGCGCTTCGACGGCGGCCTCGGCATCGTCTCCTTCGGCGCTGACCTGCACGCTGTCACCCTGGGCCGTTTGCAACGCCATGATTGCCACCAATGATTTGGCATTGGCTTGTGCTTGCAGTCTGTGCAGACGGATCGTCGCTGAAAACGCTTTGGCCGCTTGGGCAAATACTGATGCCGGGCGCGCATGCAGGCCGTTGGGGTTGGGCAGGTTGATCGGCGGCGAGAAAACCGCATCACCTTGCGCCGCAGCGGGATTTTCGCCAGGCGATACGCCGACCCCGACATCCAGCACGGGCTGGCCAACCTCCACCAACCCGGTCGAGCCGACGAGCGAATCGAAGCGCTCGCCGCTGACCACCAGCATCAAGGTCAACAAACTGCGCGCATGCAGGGCAATGTAATCAGCATCGAAGTCGATCAGCGCCTGCCCCGCTGCGACCCGCTGCCCTGCCTCGACACGGCGGATGAACCCCTTCCCCGCGAGATTCACCGTGTCCAGACCGATATGCATCAGCACCTGCACACCTGCATCACTGGTAATGGTCAGCGCGTGCCCGCTGGCCTGCACGTCACTGACCACGCCGGCCAGCGGCGCGCAGAGCGTCGAGGACGTCGGGTCGATGCACAGGCCGTCACCGATGATCCGCCCGGCAAACACCGGGTCGGGCACCTCGTCCAGCGCCATCAGCACGCCGGATAATGGAGCCAGCAGCTGCAATTGTTGGGGTGTGGCCATGACATCACCTGCGCTTGTATTGTCTGAATGAGCGGTCACAGCCGCTTTGCTTATTTCCACCAGTATTCAACCTGCAAGCCGACATTGGCGCCGTGCCGCGCGTTGCCGAAGGCGCCCGTATCGGACAGCGCCGAGCCCTTGGCCAACAGGTTGGCGGCACGCTTGGCCGCCTGGTTCCAGCTGGCATAGGTGTAATACAGACGCACCTCGGGCCGCGCCCAGAATTCCGGGCCTTTGGGTGACCACGTCGGCGCGAAGGTGAACTTGCTCAGCTTGCGCGTGCCGTCCGCCGCCTCGACCTGATCGTGTCCCAGTTCGGTCACCAGTTTGAACTGCTCGCTCAATGCGTAGGCCGGGCGCACACCCAGCGAAAGCCAGTTCTGGTCGGCGCCACCCTGACGAATATCCTTTTGATACACCGCCTGCACTTGTCCGCCAAAACGCGGCGTCACTTGCCAGTCGAAGAACTCGACGATCCGATAGCTCTTGTTGCGGTCATCGAGCCTGACGTTACCGGTATAGCCCAACCCGGTGCCCGGCCCTTCGCCGTATTGCAGCGCCAGTTTGTTCTTGCCGCCGAAAAAATCCTGCTGCACGTGCTGAGTGGTGATCGCCCAGCCACGGTGGGCGTCGCGACTGTCGGGCTTGTCGATGTAGCTCAGGCCAAACTCCAGTTCACCGCCGGGGTTGCTGTTGAAACCGCCGACATTGAAGTCGTGCCGGTTGATGTAATCCTTCTGGTAAAGGTTGTCCTTGCGTGAAAAGGCGTAGCTGTATTTCAAGCCATCGATCAACACGTCTTCGATACCACCGCCGGTGGCGCTCTGGTTCCAGTAGTAGAAATCGGAAATGTGGATGTCGTTACGTTTGTAGTAGCGCCGCCCCGCCCACAGCGAACCGCCATTGAGCGCGGGCATCGCCGACCATTGTGCGTAGGCCTGGGGCAAGCGAATCGAGCCATTGTCCTCTTTGAATGTCGGGCTGCGATCGTAACGGTTGTACAGCGACGCCATGCCGTCGACGCTCAGCACCGAACCGTCGTCGAGGGTGTACAGATCCTGACGCAGCTCAAGCTCGCCGTACTGCTCACACTCGTTGCCAAGGCGATATTTGGTCTGCGCGCCGGGCAACTGGAAACACGACTGGCCACTGCTGTTGACCGAAGTGCCGACACCGCTGCGCAGATAGCCGCCAAACTCCAGCGCCTGTGAAGACGTAGGCATTGCCAGACAAAATCCGGCGACTGCCAGGCTGTAACTCATGGTTTTTTTCATATGCCACCCATTGTTTTTATTGTGTGGTCGCAGAAATTCAGCGCGCACAAATCCCCCGCGCAGCGTTCTGCGTGTTTTTTCAAAGGTTGTTTTTCAGTTAGTAATCAGGGGTCGGTCAGGTGCAGAACTAAGGATTCGTAAGGTCGCAGGTGCAGCAACCGCGTGCGTTTCGGACAGTCCGGGTAGTTGCTGATCAACAGGCGCTGCTCCATGGACTCGTTGATCAGCGGCGGTAGCTCGACGTCACACGCGGTGCCATAGAAGTTGTTCACTACCAACAGACGTTCACCTGCGCCCTCGCGCAGGTAGGCCCAGACCTGTGGATGCTCCGGCAGCAGCTGACGATATACGCCGTCGGAGATCAGCGCTTCAGTGCGGCGCAAGGCGATCAGGCGCCGATAGTGATGCAATACCGATTCCTGGTCGTGGAGCTGCTGCGCGACGTTGATCTGCGCGGCATTGGCCGGCACGCCGATCCACGGTTCGCCACGGGTGAAACCGGCGTTGTGCCCGGCGTGCCAGTGCATCGGCGTGCGCCCGTTGTCCCGGGACTTCTGCATGATCGCTGCCATGTTGTCGAGTTCGCTCGCCCCGGCCTCGCGCTTGAGGCGAAAGATATTCAGGGTCTCGACATCGCGGTACTGCTCGATGCTCTCGAAGCCCGGATTGGTCATGCCCAGTTCTTCGCCCTGATAGACGAAGGGCGTGCCCTGGAGAAAATGCAACGCCGTGCCGAGCATCTTCGCCGAGAGCTCGCGGTATTCAGCGTCATTGCCGAACCGCGAGACCACGCGCGGCTGATCGTGGTTACACCAGAACAACGCATTCCACCCACCGCCCGCCTGCATGCCGGTCTGCCAGTCGGAGAGAATCTGCTTGAGCTGGAGGAAATCGAAATCGGCGCGCACCCACTTCTGCAGATTCGGGTAATCGACCTTCAGGTGATGAAAATTGAAGGTCATCGACAGTTCTTGCGATTGCGGATTGGAGTAACGAATGCAGTGTTCGAGGCGGGTCGAGGACATCTCGCCGACGTTGATCAGCTCATACCCTTCGAAGACTTCGCGGTGCATTTCGTGCAGGTACTCATGCACGTTAGGACCGTCGGTGTAGAAGCGCCGACCGTCGCTGTCATCTTCGGGAAAGTCCGCCGGTTTGGAGATCAGGTTGATCACATCCAGGCGAAAGCCACCGACGCCTTTGTCGCGCCAGAAGCGCATCATCTTGAACACTTCGTCGCGGACTTTGGGGTTGTCCCAATTGAGGTCGGCCTGGGTGTGATCGAACAGGTGCAGATAGTATTGGCCGGTCTGCGCTTCGTACTCCCAGGCCGATCCGCCGAACTTGGATTCCCAGTTGTTCGGCTGGTCGCGCCAGATATAAAAGTCGCGGTAGGGATTGTCGAGGCTGCTGCGTGCCTGCTGGAACCAGACGTGCTCGATCGAGGTGTGGTTGACCACGATGTCGAGCATCAGCTTGATCCCGCGCTTGCCCGCTTCGGCGATCAGCAGTTCACAGTCGGCCATGCTGCCGTAGCTCGGATCGACCGCGTAGTAGTCGCTGATGTCGTAGCCGTTATCGCGCTGCGGCGAACGCAGAAACGGCGTGATCCACAGGTAGTCGACTCCCAGCCATTGCAGGTAATCGAGCTTGGCAACGATGCCGAGCAGGTCGCCGGTGGCGTTGCCGGCATGGCTGTGAAAGCTCTTCGGGTAGATCTGGTAGATCACCGAACGTTGCCAGTCTTGCATGGCGGATTTTCCTCTTGAATGTCAGGAACCGTGTCGGAGCTGCCGAAGGGTCGGGCCGCGATCGGACGATCTTTTGATTTCAGGCCACCCGGTAACCCGGCCGGACGATCTTCATGCTCAGCACGCAGGTCAGGGCAAACGGCACGAGCATGGCAATGAGCATCCCGATGACGAACATGGGGATGAACTGCGGCATGATCGAAATGAAACCGGGCAGGCCGCCAACACCGATGGCCGAAGCCTGGATCTTGTTCAGCGAGAGAAACATGCAACCCAGCGCCGAGCCGGCCAGCGCGGCGTAAAACGGAAACTTGTAGCGCAGATTGACGCCGAACATCGCCGGTTCAGTGATGCCGAAGTAGGCGGAAATCGCCGAGGTCGAGGCCATGCTCTTGTCCCGCGCATTGCGCGTCATCCAGAACACCGCCAGTGCCGCACTGCCTTGCGCCAGATTGGACATGACGATCATCGGCCAGATGAAGGTGCCGCCCTGGCTCGAGATCAATTGCAGATCCACCGCGAGGAACATGTGGTGCATGCCAGTGATCACCAAAGGCGCATACAACAGACCGAAGATCAGACCGCCCACCAGCGGCGCCAGATCGAACAGCATCACCAGCCCTTCGGTAATGTAGATGCCGATATGCCGGGTTACCGGGCCGATGATCGCCAGCGCCAGCACGCCAGTGACGACAATGGTGGTGATCGGCACAACCAGCAGTTGCACGGCATTGGGCACTCGCGCCCGCAGCCATTTTTCAATCACGCTCATCACATAGGCCGCCAGCAGGATCGGCAGAATCTGCCCCTGGTAACCCACCTTTTCCACCTGGAAAAGCCCGAGGATGTCGAAATACGGCAGTTGCTGCCCGTCCAGCCCGGCAACGGCCTTGCCGTAGTTCCAGGCGTTGAGCAGGTCCGGATGCACCAGCATCAGACCGAGAACGATGCCGAGGATTTCGCTGCCGCCAAAGCGCTTGGCCGCCGACCAGCCCACCAGTGCCGGCAAAAACACGAACGAGGTGTTGGCCATCAGATTGATCAGGCTCCACAAGCCATCGAGGTTGGGATAGGCATCGAGCAGTGTCTGCCCCTCGATGAACATGCCCTTGGCGCCGAGCAGGTTGTTGATGCCCATCAACAGGCCGGCAATGATCAGCGCCGGCAGGATCGGCATGAACACATCGGAAAACACCCGCACCAGCCGCTGCATGGCGTTTATCTTCTCGGCGCTTTTCTGTTTAACGTCGGCGATGGTCGATGCCGCGAGGCCTGTCTGTTGCCTCAGTTCGGCGTAGACCTTTTCAACGTCGCCCGGGCCGATGACCACCTGATACAACCCGCCGGTGAAGAACGAACCCTTGACCAGCTCGACGCCGTTGAGTGCGGCCACATTGACCCGCGCGGGGTCTTTCAACGCCAGGCGCAAACGCGTCACGCAATGCGCCGCCTGCTCGACGTTGTCGCTGCCACCGAGGCTTTCCAGCAGCTCCCTGGCGATGTTCGGATAGTCATGGCTCATGCTTGTTCTTCCGTCGTGGATTGTTGTTATTGGCAGCACGCCGAGAGGAAAAATACTCGTCTGTACGAGTTAATGCAACAACTCGTCTGTACGAGTTTGTGTGAGTGGATGAACGTCAGATCAGCAAGGATTTTTCCTACTCTGACTTAAGCCGTTTTCCGTCCTCCGCATGGACAAAGCCCTACCCTACCCTTAAGGTTCGGGGTTTTGAGCACCGTCGGCACAGAGCCCAGTCATGAGCAAATACAATCAGATCTACAGCGATTTGCTTGCCAGCATCACCACCCAACGCCTGGAGCGCGGCGCCCGGCTGCCTTCGGAAACCGAATTGATGGACACCTATCAGGCCAGCCGTGGCACGGTGCGCAAGGCCATCGATCAACTGCAGGAGCGCGGTTTCGCCCAGAAGATTCACGGCAAAGGCGCGTTCGTGCTGTCGACCAACCCGATCGAGTTCCAGCTCGGCGGCATCGTCAGCTTTCAGGAAACCCACCCGCGCCTGGGCAACGACGTCAGCACTGAAGTGGTGGAGATGTGCCAGGTCCCGCTGGAAGGTACGCTGCTCGAACACATCAATGCCGAGCCCGGCAGCCCGATCACCCGTATCAAACGGGTACGGCGCATCGACGGCAAACGCGTCATTCTCGACATCAACCATTTCGTCAGCACGGTGATTCCCGACCTGTCTGCAGACATCGCCGAACACTCGATCTACGCCCACATCGAACAGACCCTGCAACTGCAGATCGCCTACGCCCAGCGCACCATCGAAGCAGTTGCGTGCAGCAAGGACGATCAACAGCATCTGGACCTCGACGGCCAGAGCCACGTCATCGTGGTCAGCAACCAGACCTTCCTGCAGGACGGCCGCCAGTTCGAATACACCGAATCGCGGCATACGCTGGACAAGTTCTATTTTTCAGATGTGGCGCGGCGCTAATACCCGCTGACAGGCGAGCCCGTTTCAAAATATGTGGTTCGCTGACAAACCGCGATGACCTCCGGTAGTATGCCGGCGTGGCTATGGAACACCTTCCTTCTATCCCCTATGAACTAGGGGTTCCGCTCTCCACACCGCGCCTGCTTATTGCAGGCGTTTTCGTATCGATTGCACAGGTGAGCTTCAGCTCACAGGAACGGCGGACCAAGGAAGAAATCATGATTAATCAGGAGCTGTTCCTGCGGCGCCGTACAAAACTTCACGTCCCTGCGGGCTCTGGCGGAGCCACACGCGCGCAGGTCGCATCAGCTGTCAAAGAAGTCGCGGCTTTTCGATGTGTACTCTCTGAGCCGCTGATTGAGCAAATCGGCTTGCTTTCAGCGGTAGAACTCAAGAATTGGCTGCGTGAAGTCGTTCGAATCCTGCGGCGCCGCAACGGTGCTCATGTACATCACCGACCGTTTTATCCTGATTTTCCCAACCAAGTCCTCGAGGCTTCAGAGGCGGAGTTGTATCTCAACGCCGTCATTCATTACCACACGCTTCGGCGCTTGCCGCCCAGCGAACAGGTTCGGCCTGCCATGCTGGAAGGCAACTTCGTCCATTGGGTCATTGAACCGGGAAGTGTCAGCGAGTTCGAGGCATTGCTTGAGCCGCTGGTCTCATCGCGCACCTCGCTGTCCGAAGAGGAAGCCGCCGATGTCAGCTGGTTTATCCGAACTTACAAAAGCGACGTGTTCCGTCTGCTGCCAGAGACCATCCCGTTCCGCGAGATTCGCGCACTGGTTGGCGGCGCGCTGATCTTGCATATCAGTGACGATGCCCGGGTCGAGGCATTCCTTGAGCAAAATGTCGAAACGGCAACGGACGTGCTGCTCGTGGCGATCGCACTGCATGGCGGAGACGTGTCGCTGGCGACAGCGCAGACTCGCTTTAGCAAAATGAAACGTTCGATGCGTCGGAAGCTGTTGCGCCTGCTCGACGGCGCACCCAACGCTACGGAAGATGTGATGCGCCAGGCCGAACGCTGGAAACGCCTGGCCGAAGTCGTGCATCCAGGCGATTACGCTGAGCAGTATCCGCGAGCATTCGCGGCTATCACCGCAGCGCGACGCAACGATCCGCCGGCCTCGTTCGGGTCGCGTGTCGAAACAATGCTTGCCCAACGTCAGATCGCCGCCCTTACGCCCGTGCTGCAGGATCGTCCCGGAGAATTCGCCCGCCGGCTGGACGTGACGTTGCGGCGCGCCACCGACCCGGGCGCGGTGCTCGATGCCTTTGAGACCGTCGCAGCACAAGTGTCCTCGCCTGTCCTGCTGCAGTTGCTGGCCCAGATAAAAGCTCCGCGCCCCCTGCCCCTGCGGGCGTTCACACCCAAAGGAGCGCTGGCCAAAGTCTTCGGCACTAAAGATCGTCGAGAACCGATCGCCTCCCAGGTGTTAGCCCGTGCCGCAGAAATCTGCGAGAACGCCCTGATCACGCGCTTTGCGTTACTTCCACCACTGGGGCGCTGCTTTGTCGACCCGGCGTTGCGCGAATACCTAGTGCCATTGTCACAGCGCGCCGCAGCCAAATCGCTGCGCACCCTGGTACGCGGCAGTCGATTACCGATGCCTGATACGCGATTCATTCGCCTGTTTCTTTGGTGGAAGAATGGCCGTGAGCGCACGGACATCGACTTGTCCGCCGCCTTCTTCGACACCGACTTCGTCTTCCAGGAAGCGGTCGCCTATTACAACCTCAAAAGCTACGGCGGCTACCACAGCGGCGACATCGTCGATGCACCCAATGGCGCTGCCGAGTTCATCGACCTTGACCTTGATGCTCTCGTCAAAAAGGGTGTCCGCTATGTAGTCACGTCCCTTAACTCGTTTACCCGGCAGCCATATTGCGACCTGCCTGAATGCTTCGCGGGCTGGATGGCTCGCGCCGACACAGCATCCGGAGAAGTGTTCGAACCGCGCACCGTAGTCGACCGCATTGATATCGCCTCTGACACCGGCATCTGTCTGCCCTTCGTAATGGACCTGCAGGAACGCCGCATGATCTGGGCTGATCTGGGGCTTACTTCATCGCCCCGCTGGAACAACGTCGACCACAACCTCAGCGGAGTTTCGTTGATGCTGCGCGCCTTGGTGCATACCCCACGGCCGGACCTGCACACGCTTTTTGATTTACATGTGCGGGCACGGGGCGAAAGAGTGGCTTCTGCAGGGCAGGCGCAGACGGTGTTCGCGCCTCATCAGGGGCTGACGCCGTTCGATACAGACCTGATTCGATCCGAATATCTCTGACATCTGCGCGCGCATTTGCTTAACAGCAAGACGACAACACGCGATAGCTGGCTAACACACCCCCGTTGGGCCAATCGGTCATGCTCAGTCTTTGTTCCTCAAGGATGAAAGAACACATGACCGCTCCCCAACGCCGCCTGCTGCCAAACGCAGCGGACAAAAACGCCCTCAAAACCATCGCCACAACGATCGTGAAGACCTGCCCGAGCCTGCTTGATGCGGCCCGGCAAGTGGCCAACGAACTGCTCGCGGACAAAGGTCTGTCCGGCCTTGACCCTGACGAGATTTATTTCCACCGTTTCAAAACGGCGCAGAGCAGCACGCTGACCTTTACCGGTTGGGAACACTTGCTGGAAAAGCCTTACGAAACGCTCACCCTCACGCAACTGGTCATCCATCGTTTTCGTGCCACCGACCAGGACAATGCAGACCTGCTCGGCCTCTATTGCGGCTTTTATTCGGATGGCCCGCAAGCCGAGAATTTCAATCAGAGCAATGAAGTGCGCTTGCTGGGCAGCGACGTGCTGAAGGTGTTCTGGGATGTCGACTTCAGCGCTCGCTACACCGGTCAATTGACGAAATTCTGGCAAACCGCGTCGGAGGATTTCCGTGCGTTGGCAAAGTGCAATTTCCTCAGCCAGGCCGTGCAGGCGCTGCAACAGGGCGACCTTGATGGGACCGATTTTCAGCGCATCGTCGATTCGGTAGTCGGCCCCGTTACCTGGCCTGTCACCCTGCCAATGCTCCGAGCGACATACCCGGTCGGCGCTGAAGTACGCGCGCTGGATCTCGATGGTCACGTCGCCACCAATGTGCTGCGTCTGGTAGAAACCAATGGTCGACAGACCCTCTATTTGCCCGGCGAGGCCCAGGCCTTTCGCTTGATGGACAACGAGGCCGATCTGCATTGGTGGTTGCTTGAGCAGATGAATGCCGAGGACAAGCGCCCGGCGTTTCTCAAGCACTTCGCGCTGGCCGACAGCAATCACATGTCCGAAAACCTCACCGATCTGATGAATCGCCTGGTCCACACCTGGGGCCACAGCGATCACCACATGGTCAACCGCAGCAATGTCGCGATCAGCGGTGACGCATTCACTTGGTTAAGCGAATCGACTCGCAAGGCGATGGTTGCCGAAGCGCATCTGGTGCTCACGTCCAACAGTGACCTGCGCAAGAAACTCTGGATGGGTTATCTGACTGCCGGCCTCAAGGTGTTCGGCCCTATGGCGGCCGTAGGCTGGCCGGTGGCGATGCCCCTGATTGGCGCCAGCATCGCCAACATGGGTTTGAACATCGATCAGGCCATCAACGGCTCGACGGCCACCGAACGCAAAGCCGGCGTTACCGGCGCGGTGCTCAACGCTATCGAAATTGTCTTCAACGTCCCGTTCCTGATCGGCACGGGCGCGCAACTGGAGGTAGGTCCTCAGGTCGAGTTTGCCGAAGCGCAGGAAATGCTCGGGCTGATCGAGTTCACGTCGGCTGACACGCCCTTGCTGCCGCCTGCAGAGCTTCCACCGGCCACGACGATTGAAGCGGCGACGGATGAGTTGACGAACGAAATACCCCGCGAGACGACATCCGTCACCGCCTCTGAGCACCTGAGCATGGCGCCGGCAAGGCAAGGTTCGTCGTTACCAGGGATTCCCGGTCGTTATCGGTGCAACGAACTGCTTGCACAACGTTCCGCTGAGGCGGTCCCGGGAAAATTCGAAGGCATCTACCGCCTCGACAAAGAGCCGGCCTATGCCATCGAAATGGATGGCGTAGCGTATTACGTGCGCTATTTTGCCGACTCTGAAGGCACTGGCAACTGGGCCATCGTCAATCCCGAGCGCCCCAATCAGTTCGCTTACTCTTTGCCAGTACGTCTGGGCAGTGGCGGCAAATGGGAACGCATGCCAGCGCTGCGTCTGCGTGGAGGCGGCCAATGTGTGGGCAAGGCGTGTTTGCCGGAGGACGAACTGACCTCGACGCCGGCTTCGGCAACGCCGTCGGCGGAGCTGCCACTCGTCCAGCCGGTTTCGCCGGTTGCGCGCCCGTTGCGCCTGGTAACCCCCCTTGACGATATCGTCGGAATGGACATGGCCAGAATGAGAAGATGGGCAATGAACTTGCCAGAGACTTTCGCCGAGCTCTCCAGTGCAAACCGGGGCAATCGTGCACCCGCCGACACGTATGCAGCCTATTTCAGCGAAAGACGCGCGGCACTGCTCAATGAAGCCAAGGAATATTACTCGGAGCTGAACTGGACCAATCTGCCCGTGCGGCCGGTCATTCCTCAGGTCAGCCCGCAAATGCAGACAACTCAGTTGATCGATCGCATCTTTGCCAATAGCCAAGGGCTGGTCGTCGGTGAAACCTTCGATCGTATCGCCAGCATGCGTTTCATGATCGAGAACATGCCCGCGTTCGCGCGGCATATCAAAACCCTGTACGTCCGTGGCTTGCTGAGTGACTTCGCCCAGGCAGATCTCAATGACTTCTACTTGTCGGGAGAGATGTCCGAGGATCTTCGTGTCTACCTGTCCAGCCTGGGTACCGACCCTGAAGGCCGGTTCGACCTCCTCGAACTGGTCAAGACCGCCCAGGCCAATGGCATCAGGACCCACGGCCTCGAGACCGTGCACAGCTACAAACTGAAGATACCGCTTACCTCGATCGAGGAGCAGATGATCCACGCCCGGCTCGCCTCGCAGATCATGTGGGGTGACGAAATCCTCAACGGACCGGGTAAATGGGCAGCTCTGATCGAGGCGACGAACATCAATACGTTCAGAAACCTGCCTGGAATAAGCGAACTCAGGGGCGGCATCGGTTTGCGGATTGAAGAGGTTTCGCCGAGCGAAGTGGCGGAGACAGGCATCGATCCGGGGTTGAAAGTCGCTCGCGGTCCGTTTGATAACGGAGCAACGACGCGCAACTCATCCGACGTGCTTTTCGCTGATCTGCGCTTGCAGATCGAAACAGCGGCGCCGCAATGGACTGAGGCATCCCTGGAAAAGCTTCTGCATCGCAACGGTATGTTTCTGATCGAACAGGCACAAAACAACACGTACACGTTGGTGCGTCGCAACAGCGCGAGCAATATTGTCCGGACAGTGGTCAATCGCAGGAGGGATGGCCAGGTTTACATCTGGGCCCAGTCGCTACCTCGCATCAGCGGCATCATGTTCCGCAACATCGCCGCACTGGCCGAGCGCCTGATAGAAATCGGCCTGACCCTGCAAAGTCGCTTGCCCACCTGACCGATTGGCCAACCCATGAAACGAAAAAACCCTTGGCTTGAGGCCAAGGGTTTTTCGTTAATCGAACCGCAGCAGGATTATTCCCACTCAATCGTCGCCGGTGGCTTGCTCGATACGTCGTAGGTAACGCGCGAGATGCCTTCGATTTCGTTGATGATGCGGCCGGAGACGGTTTCCAGCAGTTCGTAAGGCAGGTGTGCCCAACGTGCGGTCATGAAGTCGATGGTTTCCACGGCACGCAGGGCCACGACCCAGGCGTAACGACGGCCATCGCCGACCACGCCCACCGATTTCACTGGCTGGAACACTACGAACGCCTGGCTGACCTTGTGGTACCAGTCGGCCTTGCGCAGTTCTTCGATGAAGATGTGGTCCGCGCGACGCAGCAGGTCGGCGTATTCCTTTTTCACTTCACCGAGGATGCGCACGCCCAGGCCCGGGCCCGGGAACGGGTGACGGTAGACCATGTCGTACGGCAGGCCCAGTTCCAGACCCAGACGACGGACTTCGTCCTTGAACAGTTCGCGCAGTGGCTCGACCAGTTTCAGGTTCATCTCTTCCGGCAGGCCGCCCACGTTGTGGTGCGACTTGATCACGTGGGCCTTGCCGCTTTTCGCGCCTGCCGACTCGATCACGTCCGGGTAGATGGTGCCCTGAGCGAGGTACTTGATGTTGTCCAGCTTGCAGGATTCGGCATCGAACACGTCGATGAAGGTGCGGCCGATGATCTTGCGCTTCTTCTCCGGGTCGGCTTCGCCGGCCAGGTTGTTGAGGAACTGCTCTTCAGCGTTGGCGCGGATCACTTTGACGCCCATGTTCTCGGCAAACATGGCCATCACTTGCTCGCCTTCGTGCAGACGCAGCAGGCCGTTGTCGACGAAGACGCAGGTCAGTTGATCGCCGATGGCCTTGTGCAGCAGCGCAGCAACCACCGAGGAATCAACGCCGCCGGACAGGCCCAGCAGAACGTTGTCGGTGCCGACCTGGGCGCGGATGTTGGCGATGGCGTCTTCAGCGATCTTCGACGGCGTCCACAGCGCTTCACAGCCGCAGATGTCGAGCACGAAGCGCGAAAGGATGCGCCCGCCCTGCTTGGTGTGGGTCACTTCCGGGTGGAACTGCACGCCGTAGTAAGCGCGGTCGTCGTTGAACATACCGGCGATCGGGCAGCTCGGGGTGCTGGCGAGGATGTGGAAGTCTTCCGGCATCTTCGTGACTTTGTCACCGTGGCTCATCCACACGTCGAGGCCGAACAGGCCGTCGGCGTCGATGTGGTCTTCGATGCCGTCGAGCAGGCGGCTCTTGCCGACCACGTCAACGCGGGCGTAACCGAACTCACGCAGTTCGGAACCTTCAACCTTGCCGCCCAGTTGCTCGGCCATGGTCTGCATGCCGTAGCAGATGCCGAACACCGGAACGCCCAGATCGAACACCGCCTGCGGGCAGCGCGGGCTGTTGGCTTCGTGAACGGACTCGGGGCCGCCGGCGAGGATGACGCCTTTAGGGGCGAATTCGCGGATCGCATCTTCGTCCATGTCGAACGGGTGCAGTTCGCAGTACACGCCGATCTCGCGCACGCGGCGGGCAATCAGCTGGGTGTATTGCGAACCGAAGTCGAGGATCAGGATGCGGTGAGCGTGAATGTCGAGGGCCATGACTCATTCTCATGTAGTGAATCAGAAACAACTCGGGGCTGAATGAACAGCCCCGGTGATTTAACGTTTTGCTGGAAGCCTCAACCTACCCGGTAGTTCGGCGCTTCCTTGGTGATCTGCACGTCGTGAACGTGGGATTCGGCCATGCCGGCACCGGTGATCCGCACGAACTCGGGCTTGGTGCGCATTTCTTCGATGTTGGCGCTGCCGGTGTAACCCATCGAAGAACGCAGACCGCCCATCAACTGGTGAATGATTGCGCTCAGGGTGCCTTTGTACGGCACACGGCCCTCGATGCCTTCCGGAACCAGTTTCTCGGCACCTGCCGAGGAGTCCTGGAAGTAACGGTCGGACGAGCCCTGGGCCTGGGACATGGCGCCCAGCGAACCCATGCCGCGATAAGCCTTGTACGAACGGCCCTGGAACAGTTCGATTTCGCCCGGTGCTTCTTCGGTACCGGCAAACATCGAGCCCATCATCACGCAGGACGCACCGGCGACGATGGCCTTGGACAGGTCACCGGAGAACCGGATACCGCCGTCGGCGATCAACGGAACGCCGGTGCCTTCAAGGGCGGCGGCGACGTTGGCGATGGCACTGATTTGCGGCACGCCGACACCGGCGACGATACGGGTGGTGCAGATCGAGCCAGGGCCGATACCGACCTTGACTGCGTCGGCGCCCGCTTCGGCCAGAGCCTTGGCAGCGGCGCCGGTGGCGATGTTGCCGCCGATCACCTGCACTTCAGGGAAGTTCTCTTTGACCCAGCGTACGCGGTCGATCACGCCTTTGGAGTGACCGTGCGCAGTGTCGACCACCACCACGTCCACGCCGGCGTTGACCAGTGCGGTCACGCGATCACCGGTGTCTTTACCGGTGCCGACCGCAGCGCCAACGCGCAGACGACCTTGGTCATCCTTGCTGGCCAGCGGATAGGCTTTGGCTTTTTCGATGTCGTTGACGGTCATCATGCCTTTGAGGGCGAATTTGTCGTCGACGATCAGCACGCGCTCGATGCGGTGCTTGTGCAGCAGTTCGCGTACGTCGTTCTTGTCGGCGCCTTCCTTGACCGTGACCAGACGCTCTTTAGGCGTCATCACTTCGCGGACAGTGGCTTCCAGACGGTTTTCGAAACGTACGTCGCGGGAGGTGACGATGCCGACCAGGTCGCCATCGTGCAGTACCGGAACGCCGGAAATATTGTGCAGACGGGTCAGTTCGAACAGATCACGCACCGTGGCATCGGCCTCGATGGTGATGGGATCCTTGACCACACCGGCTTCGAACTTCTTGACCTTGCGCACTTCGGCAGCTTGCTGCTCGATGGTCATGTTCTTGTGGATAATGCCGATGCCACCTTCCTGAGCCATGGCGATTGCCAGACGGGCTTCAGTAACGGTGTCCATGGCGGCAGAAACCAGAGGAATATTCAGTTCGATGCCACGGGTAAGACGGGTCTTCAGACTGACTTCGTTGGGAAGCACCTCGGAATAACCGGGCACTAGGAGAATGTCGTCGAATGTCAGAGCTTCTTGGCTGATACGCAGCATCGCGGGGGCTCCCGAGCGGGAAAATGGAAGCGCGCCATTATAGTCAGACACCCCCTGCTGTTCAATGTAAAACTCAGCCTAATTGATAGATGGAAAACCCCGGCCCTACAGCTCCACCTTGACCCACGAGACAGGTTGATCGAGCCAATCGGCGAACTCTTCGATAAAGCTCTGCTTGAACCCCGCCTCCAGCCAGTTATTGAAAATGAAACCGAGGTTGGAAAACGCGCATTCCTGCAAAAACAGGAAACCGTTGATGTCGTCTTCATGCCCGCATTCAGGGCAAGTGAAATTGTCGGTGCGTCCTGGAAACCAGTCTTCGAGGCTTTCGAACAGCGCCTCACCCACTTCGCGTCGACACTCGG
Source organism: Pseudomonas moraviensis (assembly GCF_900105805.1). Classification (NCBI taxonomy): domain Bacteria; kingdom Pseudomonadati; phylum Pseudomonadota; class Gammaproteobacteria; order Pseudomonadales; family Pseudomonadaceae; genus Pseudomonas; species Pseudomonas moraviensis. Next base: position 3,739,371 of record NZ_LT629788.1, read on the forward strand.
CGCAACCGGCCTCTTCGAGAAAACCCTTGGCCGGGGTGTAGATGCAGCGTTTGGTGACGATTTCCAGGCCATTGATCGGCTCGCCGAACGGCAGCGCTTCGGGGTGCAGAACGACAGCGCGGGCGCCCTCGGCGATGGCGTGAGCCATGCGGTTGCCGGTGCGGCCGCAGGTGGTCAGTTGCTCTTCGATGATGTTCTTGCGCACCAGCCAGCGCACGATCGCCCGCGCCCGGGGTTCGTGCACCGGCAGGGTGGAGATTTTCGGGACGATGATGCTTTGCGTGTTCATGGTCGAGCCTGCTGAAAATACCGGGATCCCCCTGTAGGAGTGAGCCTGCTCGCGATAGCGGTGGGTCAGACGCACCAATTTTGATTGATGCACTGCTATCGCGAGCAGGCTCACTCCTACAGGGAAACTGCGGCCGGCAGCTTAATCCCTGAAGAAATCCGGTCAAGTGCTGAAATAGCGCACGATCAAGGCAATCCCGCTGGCCAGCACCAGCCAGGTCACCAGCCGCACAAATGCCTCGCGTGACAACCTCATGGTCAGCCGCCGGCCGATCCACAAGCCCAGCGCCATGGCCGGCAACAGACACAGGGCCAGCATCAACAAGGGTAGCTCGGCGTATACACCGGCGATGGCGAACAGGCTCAAACGCACCACCGTGCTGCAACTGATCAGCGCACTTTGCGTGGCCCGCGCCGCTTCCTTGGGCAGACGACTGTTGAGATAAATGGCATAGAGAAAACCGCCGCTGCCAAACAAAGCGCCGAACAACCCGCCCACCGTGCCCATCGGCACCGCCCACGCCGCTGACAACTGCGTCGGCCGGGCTTTGACCCACAGGCTGTAAACCGCATAAGCGCTGATGAACAGCCCCATCAACAACAGCAACAGATCGGATTTCAGATTCAGCAGGAAGATCACCCCCAGCGTGCAGCCGATCGCCATGCACGGCAGCAGCCTGAGCAATTCCGGCCTGGCGACGTCCCGCCGCGAGGGCAGCAGATTGCCGAATGCCGCGACGAAATCCAGCAGCACCAGCAGCGGAACGATTTTCGACAACGGCATGAACAGGATCAGAATCGGCCCCGCCACCAGCGCCGTGCCGAAACCGGCGATGCCGAACACGATGTAGGCCAGCGCAATGCCCAGCCCGATCACCGCCCAACCGCCAGCGCCCCACGACCATGTGCCCAACAGCTCCATCATGCTCATTGTCCGCATCCCTTATAAGACCGCGCTGACTCTACCATTCCCCTGTAGGAGTGAGCCTGCTCGCGATAGCGGTGTGTCAGTCGACAACAGCTTTGAATGACTCACCGCTATCGCGAGCAGGCTCACTCCTACAGTGGATCGGTGGTGATTGACGGGCAAATGCCTTTAAACTGCGCCCCATGATTAAAGATCCCTTTGCAAGACTTGGCCTGGATCGTGAAGTCCTGACCGTCAGCCAGCTCAACGGCCGCGCGCGGGTGTTGCTTGAAGACGTGTTCAGCAACATCTGGGTCGAAGGCGAAATCTCCAACCTGGCGCGCCCGGCGTCCGGCCACGTCTACTTCACCCTCAAGGACAGCGGCGCGCAGGTGCGTTGCGCGTTGTTCCGGCAGAACGCCGCCCGCGTGCGCCAGGCACTGAAGGACGGTCTGGCGGTCAAGGTGCGCGGCAAGGTTTCGCTGTTCGAAGGCCGCGGCGACTATCAACTGATCCTCGACACCGTCGAGCCGGCCGGTGATGGTGCGCTGCGTCTGGCCTTCGATGCACTGAAGGAAAAGCTCAGCGCCGAAGGCCTGTTCAGTGCCGAACGCAAGGTGCCGCTGCCCGCGCATCCGCAACGCATCGGCATCATCAGTTCGCCGACCGGCGCGGTGATTCGCGACATCATCAGCGTATTCCGCCGCCGTGCGCCGCAAGTGCAACTGACCCTGATTCCCACCGCCGTGCAGGGCCGCGAGGCCACCGCGCAGATTGTCCGCGCGCTGAAAATGGCCGATGCCCGTGGCTTTGACGCGCTGATCCTGGCCCGTGGCGGCGGCTCGCTGGAGGACCTCTGGTGCTTCAACGAAGAAGCCGTGGCCCGCGCGGTCGATGCCTGTGTCACGCCGATCGTCAGCGCCGTCGGCCATGAAACCGATGTGTCGATCAGCGACTTTGTTGCCGACGTCCGCGCACCGACACCCTCGGCCGCCGCCGAACTGCTCGCCCCGGATTCCAGCCATCTGATCCGTCAGGTCGAGAGCCTGCATCGCCGCCTGGTAATGCGCATGCGTGATCGCTTGATGCGTGATCGCCTGCGTCTGGAAGGCATGGCGCGGCGGCTGCGGCATCCCGGCGAACGTCTGCGCCAGCAGGCCCAGCGTCTGGACGATCTGGACATGCGCATGCGCCGGGCCTTCGAGCGCAGTCTCAATACCCGCCGCGAACGCCTGATCCGTCTGGAAACCCGCCTCGCCGGGCAACATCCGGGGCGCCAACTGGCGATGCTCCGTCAGCGCCTCGAAAGTCTCGCCGAACGTCTGCCCCGCGCCATGCGCGATGGCCTGAAACAGCGCCGACAGCAATTGCACAGTCAAATGCAGACCCTGCATGTGGTCAGCCCGTTGGCGACCCTCGGTCGTGGTTACAGCATTTTGCTCGACGAGCGCGGCCACGCGATTCGCAACGCTGCACAGACTCACACCGGCCAGCGTCTGAAAGCCAGGCTAGGCGAAGGCGAACTGCAAGTGCGCGTCGAGGACAATCACCTGACGCCCGTCACCCTTTCTTTACTGGACTGATCCATGCCGCGTTTTCTGGCTCCACTGCTGTTGCTTTGCCTGACCTTCAACGCCCACGCCGACAGTTACATCACTCGGCTGCTGAACAAACCGGTACCAGGCGGCGTCGCCGTGGTGGATCTGGGCACCGCCGCGCAGGCGCCGAAAGCCACCTATCAGGGCAAGCCGGTGCTGGTGGTCAAGGAGCAGAACAACTGGCTGGCGATTGTCGGCGTACCGCTGACGGTCAAGCCCGGCGCCCAGCAGATCAGCAGTGGCGGGCGCAATCTGCCCTTCACCGTCGGCAGCAAGAAATACCCGGAACAGCACATCACTCTGAAGAACAAACAGCAGGTCAATCCAAACGCCGACAATCTCAAGCGCATTGAAGGCGAACTGGCGGAACAGATCGCGGCTTACCGCAGTTTCAGCCCGAATACGCCGAGCAATCTGCTGCTGGACAAACCGGTCAACGGGCCGCTGTCGAGCAAGTTCGGTGTGCGCCGCTTCTTCAATGGCGAGGAGCGTAACCCTCATGCCGGACTGGATTTCGCGGTGCCGGCAGGCACGCCGATCAAGACCCCGGCGGCGGGCAAGGTGATTTTGATCGGCAATTATTTCTTCAATGGCAACACGGTGTTCGTCGATCATGGCCAGGGCTTTATCAGCATGTTCTGCCATATGTCGAAGATCGATGTGAAAAACGGCCAGCAACTGGCCCGCGGTGCGGTGGTGGGCAAGGTCGGTGCGACCGGCCGGGCGACCGGGCCGCATATGCACTGGAATGTCAGCCTGAATGATGCGCGGGTGGATCCGGCGATTTTCATTGGTGCCTTCCAACCTTGAATACTGTGTTGAGGCCGCTGGCCTCATCGCGAGCAGGCTCACTCATACATTGGACTGGTGTTGTGAACACGATCAACTGTAGGAGTGAGCCTGCTCGCGATGGCGGCTTATGCTGTACTCAAACACCCCTGACACCCCATCGGTCTCAATTGCGCCCCAATCGAACCTCGCGCAAATATCACAACAATCAGCGGACTTCAGCGCAATAAAATCCCGCAAAAACTCTCTTTCCGGGTATTCCTCTCAATTTTTTTCGACTGCTTGCCATCCTTTCCCCTCGCGGTTAGGGTTGAGGCCATGAAAACCTCTCACACGCTCATTCAGCTTCGCCAGCACCGCAGCCTGTGCCTCGTCAGCGCACGACTGCCAGGCTGAATCGCTGCGCCTCGTCCCAAGCTTTTCCAAGAACATTCGTTCAACCGGCAGGCCGCCTCTATTCGGCCCAGACAACAAGGAATTTCCCGATGAGCATGCTCAAAGACCCGTCTTCGAAGTACCGCGCGTTTCCCGTCATCAACTTGCCGGATCGCACCTGGCCGTCGAAAACCATCGACGCCGCGCCGATCTGGTGCAGTTCCGACCTGCGTGACGGCAACCAGTCGCTGATCGAACCGATGGACGCGGCGAAGAAGCTGCGCTTCTGGAAAACCCTGGTGCAGGTGGGCGTGAAGGAAATCGAAGCGTCGTTCCCGGCCGCTTCACAAACCGACTTCGACTTCGTGCGTACGCTGATCGAGGAAGGCCACATCCCGGACGACACCACCATTCAAGTGCTGACCCAGGGCCGTGAAGACCTGATCAAACGCACCTTCGAATCCCTGCGCGGGGCGAAGAAAGCCATCGTCCACCTGTACAACGCCACCTCGCCTTCTTTCCGGCGCATCGTCTTCAACCAGGACAAGGACGGCATCAAGGCCATCGCGGTCAATGCCGCCAAGCTGTTCGTCAAATACGCAGCCATGCAGCCAGACACCGAGTGGACCTTCGAATACTCGCCGGAAACCTTCAGCGCCACCGAGCTGGAATTCGCCAAGGAAGTCTGTGACGCCGTGATCGAGGTGTGGAACCCGACGCCTGAGCACAAGATGATCCTCAACCTGCCGGCCACGGTTGAATGCGCGACGCCAAACGTCTACGCCGACCAGATCGAATGGTTCGGCCGCAACATCAATCGTCGTGACAGCGTGATTATCAGCCTGCACACCCACAACGACCGCGGCACGGGCGTCGCTGCTACCGAGCTGGGCCTGATGGCCGGCGCCGACCGGGTCGAAGGCTGCCTGTTCGGCAACGGCGAGCGCACCGGTAACGTCGACCTCGTCACCGTAGCGTTGAACATGTACACCCAGGGCGTCGATCCTGAGCTGGACTTCTCCGACATCGACGGCGTGCGCAAGGTCGTCGAAGAGTGCAACCAGATCCAGGTGCACCCGCGTCATCCGTACGTGGGCGATCTGGTGCATACCGCGTTCTCTGGCTCGCACCAGGACGCGATCCGCAAGGGTTTCGCCCAGCAGAAACCGGACACCCTGTGGGAAGTGCCGTACCTGCCGATCGACCCGGCCGACATCGGCCGCAGCTACGAGGCGGTGATCCGCGTCAACAGCCAGTCTGGCAAGGGCGGCATCGCTTACCTGCTGGAGCAGGAATACGGCATCAGCCTGCCACGTCGCATGCAGATCGAGTTCAGCCAGGTCGTACAGCGTGAAACCGATCGCCTGGGCCTGGAGATGACCGCCAAGCAGATTCACTCGCTGTTGATCAGCGAGTACCTTCAGGCCAATACCCCGTACGCGCTGGTCAGCCATCGCCTGCAGGAAGAAAACGGCAACAGCGCCGTCGAAGTCGAAGTGGCCAGCAAAGGTCAGGGCGAAACCAACCTGCACTGGCGCGGCAAGGGCAACGGCGCACTGGAAGCCCTGGTCGCCGGCCTGCCGATTCCGGTGGAGATCATGGACTACAACGAGCACGCGATCGGCGCGGGCACCAACGCCAAAGCAGCGGCCTACATCGAGCTGCGTGTGAATGGCGAGCGTGCAGTGCACGGCGTGGGTATCGATGAAAACATCACCACCGCCAGCTTCAAGGCGCTGTTCAGCGCACTGAACCGCTCGTTGAGCCAGCCTGAAGCGAAAGCGGCGTAATCGACCGCTGAAATGCGAAAGGCCCCGGAGTGCAAACTCCGGGGCCTTTTTTGTTGTAGATCAAAGGATCGCAGCCTTCGGCAGCTCCTACGGGATGTACGCCGTCCCAATGTAGGAGCTGCCGAAGGCTGCGATCTTTTGCTTTTCAAGTGAACTGGAAGGTATCGGCATCCAGGTTCGCCGGAAAGCGCTCCCGATAGGCAGCCAACGGCGCAGCTTCCAGAATCACTTTGAACACGCCATCCGCCTCCCCCGCCGCCAGCAAGGTTTCGCCCTGGAAATCCAGCACCTGACTGTCACCGGTATACGCGAAGCCCTTGCCATCGCTGCCCACCCGATTCACCGCCGCTACGTAGCAGAGGTTTTCAATCGCACGCGCCGGCAGCAGGCGATTCCAGTGCAGACGCCGTGCGCCCGGCCAGTTCGCGGTGTAGAGCAGCAGATCGGTGTCCTGCGCGTCGCGGCTCCACACCGGGAAACGCAGGTCGTAGCAGATCAGCGGACGAATCCGCCAGCCCTTGAGTTCGAACTGCACCTGACGCTCGCCCGGGGTGTAATGGTTGTGCTCGCCGGCCATGCGGAACAGGTGACGCTTGTCGTAATGCAGCACTTCGCCGTCCGGCCGCGCCCACAGCAGGCGGTTACGATGGCTGCCGTCAGCCGCCTGAATGATCACGCTGCCAGTGATGACCGCATCGAACTTCGCTGCCTGCGTCCGCAGCCATTTGCTGGTCGGCCCGTTTTCCGCCTCGGCGAGGGTTTCCGATTCCATGGAAAACCCGGTGGTGAACATCTCCGGGAGGATGATCAGATCGGCACCACGGGCCTGCTCCAGCAATAGCTCGAAATGCTCGAGGTTGGCCCGGCGATCGTGCCAGGCCAGGCTCGTCTGGATCAGCGCCAGGGTCAGGTCTGGCAATGTACTCAGATCACGCATAGTTTCGCCGCCGCTTCACGCAGCGTCTCCTCGCGTTTGGCAAAGCACAGGCGTATCAGGCGCTGGCCTTGCGGTGGATTCTGGTAGAACACCGACACCGGAATGCTCGCGACACCGTGCTCGCGGGTCATCCACATGGCCATGTCGACATCATTCAGATCGGGACGGATCTGCGAATAATCGACCAACTGGAAATAGGTGCCGCTGACCCGGGTGAAGCTGAATCGCGACGGCGCGAGCAGATCGCAGAACAAATCGCGCTTGGCCTGATAGAAACCCGGCAACTGTTCAACGTGCTCCGGGTGCTCGGCCATGTAGTCGGCCAGCGCGTATTGCAGCGGTGTCACGCCACAGAAACTCACGTACTGATGCACTTTACGCAGCTCGGCCGTCAGGGCCGGCGGCGCGACGACGTAGCCGGTTTTCCAGCCAGTGACGTGGTAAGTCTTGCCGAACGAGCTGACCACGAACGCGCGCTGATACAGCTCTTCATGGGCCAGCACGCTGACATGCGGTACGCCGTCGAACACCAGGTGTTCGTAGACTTCGTCGCTGATCAGGTAGATGTCGCGATCACGGATCAACGCCGCCAGTTGATCGAGCTCGTCGCGGCTGATCAAGGCGCCGCTCGGGTTGTGCGGGGTGTTGATGACGATCATTTTCGTGCGCGGGCTCAGGGCCGCGGCGAGCTGGTCGAAATCGATGGAGAAATCGTCCGGGTTCAGTTGCACATGCACGCAACGGCCACCCGCCAACTCCGTGGCCGGTGCATAGCTGTCGTAGCACGGGTCGAACACGATGACTTCGTCGCCGCTGTGGATAACTGCCTGAATCGCGCAGAAGATTGCCTGAGTCGCACCGGGCGTCACCGTCACTTCGTGATCGGCATCGACATTCACACCATAACTGCGCGCGATCTTCGCCGCGATCTGCTCACGCAACGCGGGCAATCCGGTCATCGGCGAATACTGGTTATGGCCACAAGCGATATGCCGCCCGACCGCATCACGCAGCGACTGCGGCCCGTCGAAATCCGGGAAACCCTGAGACAGGTTGATCGCGCCGGTCTGCGCCGCGAGCTGAGACATCTGCGTGAAAATAGTGATGCCGACATTCGGCAGCTTGCTGGTGATCATCGGGGGTTCTCTGCTCAACACCCGGCTCTGACGACGGCGCGGGAGAGCCCGAGGATAGCCCATCCGGCGCTCATAAAAAAAGGGCGCCTGAACGGCGCCCTTCTTCTTTGCCAGCACACCGAACTCTGTGGCGAGGGAGCTTGCTCCCGCTCGGCTGCGCAGCAGTCGCAAAGCAGCCCGATGCGTTCTGTCTGAACGACTACGGTTGCAGGCTTCGGGATCGCTTCGCGATCCAGCGGGAGCAAGCTCCCTCGCCACAAAAGTCCCACTCCAGACAGTCAATCACTTCTTGTCGCGGCGCTTCTTGCTGGCTTTTTTGTTGTGCGACATCAAGCGACGCTTCTTGTTGACCTGGCGGTCGGTGAGCGTGTTCTTGTTGCCTTCGTACGGGTTCTCGCCGCCCTTGAACTCGATGCGGATCGGCGTACCGACCAGCTTCAGCACACGGCGGTAAGTGTTTTCCAGATAGCGCACGTACGACTTCGGCACTTTCTCGATCTGGTTACCGTGGATCACGATGATCGGCGGGTTCGCGCCACCAAGGTGAGCGTAACGCAGCTTGATCCGGCGGTTGTTGACCATCGGTGGCGCGTGCTCGCCCACCGCATCTTCCAGAATCTGGGTGAGGCGGTTGGTCGGCCAGCGGGTAACCGCGGACTTGAACGAGTTCTGCACCGAGGCGTAGAGGTTGCCCACGCCAGTACCGTGCAGCGCCGAGATGAAGTGAATGTCGGCGTAGTCGACGAAGAACAGCCGGCGTTGCAGCTCGACCTTGACGAAGTCGCGCTCACTCGGCGTCATGCCGTCCCACTTGTTGATCGCGATGACCAGCGCACGACCGGATTCGATCGCGAAGCCCAGCAGGTTCAAGTCGTGATCGACCACACCCTCGCGGGCGTCCATGACGAAGATCACCACGTTGGCGTCTTTGATCGCCTGCAGGGTTTTGACTACGGAGAATTTTTCGACTTCTTCGTGGATCTTGCCGCGCTTGCGCACACCGGCGGTGTCGATCAGCGTGTACTTCTCTTCATTGCGTTCGAACGGAATGTAGATACTGTCGCGGGTAGTGCCGGGCTGGTCATACACGATGACGCGGTCTTCACCGAGCATGCGGTTGACCAGAGTCGACTTGCCGACGTTAGGACGGCCGATGATGGCGATCTTGATCCCGTCTTTCTCGCTCGGGCCAGGAATGCGCTTGGCTTCCTCGCCTTCGGCGACGACTTCTTCCTCTTCACCTTCAGCCGGCTCGTCATCATCGCGCGGGAATTCGCTCAGGGCGGCTTCCAGCAGTTGCGTGATGCCACGGCCGTGGGCGCCGGCGATCGGGATCGCGTGGCCCATGCCCAGCGGGGCGAATTCGGCGCGGGCCATTTCCGGGTCGATGTTGTCGACCTTGTTGGCCACCACGTGGGAACGCTTGTTACGTTTGCGCAAATGCTCGGCGATCATCTGGTCGGCAGCGGTAAAACCGGCCTTGGCATCTACCAGAAACAGCACCACATCGGCTTCTTCGATGGCCAGCAGCGACTGCTCGGCCATTTTTTCGTCCATACCATGTTCGTCACCGGAGATACCGCCGGTGTCGATCAGAATGTAGGAACGCCCTTGCCACTTGGCCTCACCGTACTGGCGATCACGGGTCAGACCGGACAGGTCGCCGACGATGGCGTCACGAGTCCTGGTCAGGCGGTTGAACAAGGTGGACTTGCCGACGTTCGGTCGGCCCACCAGGGCGATTACGGGAACCATGCGGCTCTCCACTGCGTTATTTCAGAAAATACAAAAGCCGCTGCGAGGCAGCGGCTGGTGCTCGGGGCAACACCCGGGGGCGCTGCAAAACCCTGCTGATGCAGGGCCGCTTGGGGATGAACCCCAAGCATAGTTGTTACTTGATGGTCAGGGCTTCCAGTTTGCCGCTGTTGCCATACACATAAATCGTGTCGCCCACCACCAGCGGACGGGCACGCAGGCCGTCGCTGTCGATGCGTTCACGGCCGACGAAACGACCGTCGACCTGACTCAGCAGGTGCAGATAACCTTCCAGGTCACCCACAGCTACGTAGCTGGAGAACACTTCCGGTGCCGACAGTTGACGGCGAGCCAGCGAGTCATTGCTCCACAGTGCAGTGGTCGATCGCTCGTCAACGCCTTCAACGGTGCCCGAGGACAGGCTCACGTAAACGCTGCCGAAACCCTGAGCGATACCGGCGTAGCTCGACGCATCGCGCTGCCACAGTTGGCGACCGCTTTCCAGGTCCAGTGCCGCCACGCGACCCTGATAGCTGGCGACGTACAGCGTGCCGCCGGACAACAGCAGACCGCCGTCGATGTCGACCACGCGCTCCAGTTCCGAACGACCCTGTGGAATGGCGATGCGTTGTTCCCACACCGGCACGCCGTTGGTGATATCCAGCGCGACCACTTTACCGGTCGACAGGCCAGCTACCGCCAGACGATTGGTCACCAGCGGAGCACTGGTGCCACGCAGGGTCAGGACCGCCGGGGTGCTGTCATACACCCAGCGCTGGTTGCCAGTGGCCGCGTCCAGACCGATCAGACGATCGTCCTGAGTCTGTACAACCACCACGTCGCCGTTGTTGGCCGGCGGCGCGAGGACTTCACTGTTAACGCGGGCACGCCACTTCTCTTCACCATTGCTGGTATCGAGCGCGACAACTTCGCCACGCAGGGTACCGATCAGTACCAGACCGTAACCCACGCCAACGGCGCCGGAGACAGGCAGTTCCAGATCCTGGTCCCACTTCACGTCGCCGTTGCTGCGATCCAGCGCCATCACCACGCCAGTGACATCAGCGGCGTAGATGGTGTCACCGTCGATCGCCGGCACCAGCATGTTGTAGGTTTCGCCCTGACCGTCACCGATCGAGCGGCTCCACTGCTTGTGCAGAACCACTTCTTCTTTGAAGTCGGTCAGTTCGGCCGGTGGCAATTCTTTCTTGCTGTTGCTGCTGCAACCCGCGGCCAGAAGGGCCAGAGCCAGCAATGCTGCATGCTTCCAACGGATCACGTCACGCATCCCCTTTGGCCAGGTCGTCGAGCTTGATTTGAAGGCCACCGACCGCCGCTTCATCCGACAGTGCCGCCTTGGCTTTTTGATACGCCTTGTTCGCGTCATCGGTACGGCCCAAGCGCACCAGCAGGTCGCCCTTGAGTTCTTCGCGAGTGGCCAGGAACGCTTTGTCGGCATCGCCGTCGAGCAGTTTCAGGGCATCTTCAGCCTTGTCCTGCGCGCCCAGCACTTGCGCCAGACGCTGACGGGCGATTTCGCCCAGCGCCGGGTTGGCCGGTTTGTCGACAATGGCTTTGAGTTCGGTCGCCGCGTCGTCCAGCTTGCCGCTGTCGACCGCTACTTTGGCGACGAACAGGCTGCCGTACTGCGCGTAGGCCGAACCGCCGTATTCGCTGTTGAGCTTGCCGGCCAGATCGGCAACGCGGGCCGCATCAGGCTTGCCGTCAGGCGTCAGCGTGGTTTCCAGCAATTGCTGATAGAGCACCGAGGCGCCTTGCGACTGGTTGCTCTGGTACTTGTGATATGCCTGCCAGCCGAACACGATGACCAGCGCCAACAGGCCGCCGGTGACCAGAGGTTTGCCGTTGCGTGTCCACCAGTCCTTCAAATCCGCCAACTGTTCGTCTTCGGTACTCGACACCCCAATACTCCTTAATCGCTAAATCGGCTGTTAAGACAGCTTCAACCCTGCACGACGCAGGTGGCCAGGTGAGCGGCGAGCGCATCCCAGGCAATGCTTTGTTGTTCGCCCTGGCCACGCAGGGGTTTGAAACCTACCACTTGCTGGGCCATTTCGTCGTCACCGAGGATCAATGCGTACAGCGCACCGCTCTTGTCGGCCTTCTTGAACTGGCTTTTGAAACTGCCGGCGCCGGCATTGACTTGCAGGCGCAGGTTTGGAAGTTGATCGCGAACCCGTTCGGCCAGGGCCAGACCGGCCAGCTCGGCTTCTTCACCGAAGGCGCAGAGGTAGACGTCGACCTGACGGGAAATTTCTTCCGGGATCTGCTCGAGGGTTTCGAGCATCAGGACCAGGCGCTCGATGCCCATGGCGAAACCCACGCCCGGGGTTGGCTTGCCGCCCATCTGCTCGACCAGACCGTCGTAACGGCCGCCCGCGCACACGGTGCCCTGGGCGCCGAGCTTGTCGGTGACCCATTCGAAAACGGTTTTGCTGTAGTAATCGAGGCCGCGCACCAGTTTCGGGTTGAGCACGTAAGGAATGCCCACGGCATCCAGACGCGCCTTCAGGCCTTCGAAGTGAGTACGGGACTCGTCGTCGAGGTAATCGGCCATTTTCGGCGCATCGACCAGCACGGCCTGGGTGTCGGCATTTTTCGTGTCGAGCACGCGCAGCGGGTTGGTTTTCAGGCGACGCTGGCTGTCTTCGTCGAGCTTGTCGTGGTGCGCCGAGAGGTACTCGACCAGCGCTTCACGATAGCGGCCACGGGATTCGCTGGTGCCGAGGCTGTTGAGTTCGAGCTTGACCGCATCTCGAATGCCCAGCTCGCCCCACAGGCGCCAGGTCATGATGATCAGCTCGGCGTCGATGTCCGGACCGTCGAGGTTGAACACCTCCAGGCCGATCTGGTGGAACTGGCGATAACGGCCTTTCTGCGGACGCTCGTGGCGGAACATCGGGCCGATGTACCAGAGCTTCTGCACCTGACCGCCGCCGGTGATGCCGTGTTCGAGCACTGCGCGCACGCAGGCCGCGGTGCCTTCCGGACGCAGGGTCAGGGAGTCGCCATTGCGGTCTTCGAAGGTGTACATCTCTTTTTCGACGATATCGGTGACTTCGCCGATCGAGCGCTTGAACAGCTCGGTGAACTCGACGATCGGCATGCGGATCTGCTTGTAACCGTAGTTATCCAGCAGACGCGCCACAGTGCCTTCGAAATAACGCCACAGCGGGGTCTGTTCGGGCAGGATGTCGTTCATGCCACGAATGGCTTGCAGAGACTTGCTCACAAAATTTCCTTAATTCGTTCGATCAGCCGCGCGCAATAACGGCAGCGTCAGCTTCGACCTTTTCGGCCGCTTTCTGGCGGATCAGCTTTTCCAGCTCGTCCACCAGATTGTCATTCGTCAGCTTCTGCGACGGCTTGCCGTCGATGTAAATCAGGTTTGGCGTGCCGCCGGTCAAGCCGATATGGGCTTCCTTGGCTTCGCCGGGGCCGTTGACCACGCAACCGATGACCGCGACATCCAGCGGCACCAGCAGGTCTTCAAGGCGCCCTTCCAGCTCGTTCATGGTCTTGACCACATCGAAGTTCTGCCGCGAGCAGCTCGGGCAGGCGATGAAGTTGATGCCACGGGAACGCAGATGCAAAGACTTGAGAATGTCGTAACCGACCTTCACTTCCTCGACCGGATCGGCCGCCAGCGAGATGCGGATAGTATCGCCAATCCCTTCGGCGAGCAGCATACCTAGGCCCACGGCGGATTTCACCGTGCCCGAACGCAAACCGCCAGCTTCGGTGATGCCCAGGTGCAATGGCTGAACGATTTCTTTCGCCAGCAAACGGTAGGCTTCGACAGCCATGAACACGTCGGAGGCCTTCACGCTGACCTTGAAGTCCTGGAAATTCAGGCGTTCGAGGTGCTCAACGTGGCGCAGCGCGGATTCGACCAATGCGGCCGGGGTCGGCTCGCCGTACTTCTTCTGCAGGTCTTTTTCCAGGGAACCGGCGTTGACGCCGATGCGGATCGGAATGCCGCGATCACGGGCCGCATCGACCACGGCACGCACGCGGTCTTCGCGACCGATGTTGCCCGGGTTGATACGCAGGCAGTCGACGCCCAGTTCGGCCACGCGCAAGGCGATCTTGTAGTCGAAGTGAATGTCGGCCACCAACGGCACTTTGACCAGTTGCTTGATCCTGCCGAACGCCTCGGCGGCATCCATGTCCGGTACCGAGACGCGAACGATGTCGACGCCGGCAGCTTCCAGACGATTGATCTGCGCCACGGTCGCGGCCACGTCATTGGTGTCGCTGTTGGTCATGCTCTGAACAGCGATCGGCGCGTCGCCGCCCACCGGTACGTTGCCGACCCAGATCTTGCGCGATTCGCGACGTTTGATTGGAGATTCGCCGTGCATGACTTATTGACCCAACTTCAGGCGAGCAGTCTCGCCACTGGTGAACGGAGCGATATCGACCGGTTGGCCGTTGTAGCTGACCTGTGCCGCGCGGGCAACGCCCAGACGTACAGCGAGCGGCGGCTTGCCGGAAACGGTCACGCTGTCGCCTTTATGCTTCAGACCACTGAAAATCACTTTGCCACGGCCATCGGTCACCTGTGCCCAGCAATCGCCAGTGAACTGCAGCTGGACCTGACCTTCGCCGGCAACCGGCGCAGCTGCTTCAGCGCTTGGCGCTTGAGCAACCGGCGCGGTCGGGGCAGGTGTCGCTGGGACATTCGGCGCTGGAGTGGCCGGAGCCGCCACCACTGGCGCAGGCGTCTGTGCCGGTGCGCTTGGCGCAACTGCCGGGGCAGCTGGCTCGGTCGCTGGCGCAGCAGATTCGGCGCCGGTCGATTCAGCACTGGTTTCCGACTGCGGCAAGGCCAGCGAAGTCGAATTGTCGGCCTGATTTTCAGCGACAGCCTGATCTTCCGGCTCGTCGATCGGGTGGATCTGCGTGGTGCCGTCAGCGCCTTCGACTTCGACGTGCTCCGGCGCGAGGCTGGTCAGATCGCGGGTGCGCTGCGAGGTCTGATCCTGCCACCAGACGAAACCGCCGCCAATGACCGCGATCAGCAGCAACAGGCTGACGATACGCAAAATGGTGTGGGAAACGCGCACCGGCTCTTCGATCCGACCGAGGGCGTGAACGTTGCTGCCCTGGGAGTCGGTGCCGGTGGACTGGTCGAATTGCTGAACCAGAACGGTCTGGTCCATACCGAGCAATTTGGCATAGGCGCGAATGTAACCGCGAGCGAAGGTATGCCCCGGCAGCTTGTCGAAAGCGCCGGCTTCAAGATTGCTCAGGGACGTCACGGTGAGGTTGAGCTTGAGGGCCACTTCGGCCAGCGACCAGCCATTGCTTTCGCGGGCCTGGCGCAGGGTCTCACCGGGATTAACGCGATTCGCTGCTACAACTTCGGGATGCGCCGCTTTCATCATTGCTCCGACAGGTATTGCTGATATTCCGGCGTACCGGGATAGAGTCGTTTTAATTGCAGACCGTAACTGGCTGCCTTGTCGCGATCTTCAAACACTTTTGCCAGCCGAACGCCGAGCAATAGACTACGTGCATTTTGTTCGGTCAGCTGGCTGAAACGGTCGTAATAGTCACGCGCGGGCACATAATGCCTGTCTTCGAAGGACAACTCAGCCATTTCCAGCAATGCGCGCGGTTGTTGGCGGTTCAGGCGCAGGGCTTTTTCCAGCTGTTGCTGCGCCAGATCACGCTGGCCCAGCTTGGCGGCGGTCATGCCGAGATTTTCGAAGACCCGCGAACGCTCAGGATACAGGGTATCGGCGGCCGCTTGTTCAAAACGCTCGTAGGCTTCCTTGTAGCGTTGTTGTTCGTAGAGAAAACTGCCGTAGTTGTTGAGGATGCGCGCATCGGCGGGACGGGAAGACAGGGCCTTGCGAAAGTGCTCGTCGGCCAGTGCAGGCTCCATTTCGGCCTGAAACACCAGACCGAGGGCCGCATTGGCGTCAGGGTCGGATCCGTCCAGCTCCAGCGCTTTCTTCAAGGGCACCTTGGCCCGCTCGGTCATGCCCTGCTGCAGGTAGCCCAGCCCCAGCTGCACGTAGGCAGCCCGCGCTTCATCGCGGCCCTTGCTGGTCTTCATCGGGTTGTAGTCACCCGACAGGACACAACCAGCGCACAGGCTGGCCAACAGCAACAGCAGCGCAAAGCGCAGGGACATAGAGATCCTCTCTTAGTTAGTGTTCGCGGCGTTCTGTGCCAGATCGCTGTCCGCGCTCAACTCGCGCACCGCGATGTAACGTTCGCTGCGACGGGTGCGATCCAGCACCTGCCCTACCAATTGACCACATGCGGCATCGATGTCTTCACCACGAGTGGTGCGCACGGTGACGTTGAAGCCGGCCTGATGCAACTGATCCTGGAAGCGGCGGATGGCATTGTTGCTCGGCCGCTCGTACCCGGAGTGCGGGAACGGGTTGAACGGGATCAGGTTGATCTTGCACGGGATGTCTTTGAGCAGCTCGATCATTTCCACCGCGTGCTCAAGCTTGTCGTTGACGTCCTTGAGCAAGGTGTACTCGATGGTCAGCACACGTTTCTCGCCAAGGGCGGACATGTAGCGCTGGCACGACTCGAGCAGCATCTTAAGCGGATATTTCTTGTTGATCGGCACCAATTGGTTACGCAATGCGTCATTTGGTGCGTGCAGCGACAACGCCAGGGATACGTCGATGTGCTTGGCCAGCTCATCGATCATCGGCACCACACCCGAGGTGGACAGGGTCACGCGGCGCTTGGAGATCCCGTAGCCGAGGTCATCCATCATCAGATGCATGGCGGCGACGACGTTGTCGAAGTTCAGCAACGGCTCGCCCATGCCCATCATCACCACGTTGGTGATGGCGCGGTCGACGGTGGCCGGGACGCTGCCGAAAGATTTGTTGGCAATCCACACCTGACCGATGACTTCGGCGGCGGTGAGGTTGCTGTTGAAGCCTTGCTTGCCGGTGGAGCAGAAACTGCAATCCAGGGCACAGCCTGCCTGGGACGAAACGCACAAGGTGCCGCGTTTGCCCTGGGGAATGTACACGGTCTCGACGCAGCTGCCGGACGCCACGCGCACCACCCATTTACGGGTGCCGTCGCTGGAGATGTCCTCGCTGACCACTTCCGGACCACGTACTTCAGCAATGGCCTTGAGCTTGTCGCGCAAGGCTTTGCTGACGTTCGTCATGGCATCGAAATCATCGACGCCAAAGTGGTGAATCCATTTCATTACCTGACCGGCACGGAAACGCTTCTCCCCGATTGAGTCGAAGAATTTTTCCATTTCCGGCTGGGTCAGACCCAGCAGGTTTGTTTTAACAGTCGATGTAGTCATGGATTCACCTTCACTCTGCAAGCAATGCTTAGCGAGTGGTTACTTCAGTAGCTGCGAAGAAGTAAGCGATTTCGCGAGCGGCAGCAGCTTCGGAGTCCGAACCGTGAACGGCGTTGGCGTCGATCGATTCAGCGAAGTCAGCACGGATGGTGCCGGCAGCAGCTTCTTTAGGGTTGGTAGCGCCCATCAGCTCACGGTTGCGAGCGATAGCGTTTTCGCCTTCCAGAACCTGAACGACAACCGGGCCGGAAGTCATGAAAGCAACCAGGTCACCGAAGAAACCGCGCTCGCTGTGCTCAGCGTAGAAGCCTTCGGCTTCGGCTTTGGACAGTTGCTTCAGTTTCGAAGCTACAACGCGCAGGCCAGCGTCTTCGAAGCGAGTGGTGATCTTGCCGATCACGTTTTTAGCAACGGCGTCAGGCTTGATGATGGAGAAAGTACGTTGAACAGCCATGGTGTAACTCCAGAAACGGTAATTTGCGAAAAATTAAACCCGCGAATTATACGCGGGTTCTTGGGTATTGCCTAACCTGCGAGACGATCAGTCCGATTCTGCGGCCCAAAGCTCCTGAACCGCTTCAAGCACCTTCTCGCCGACCCGGCCAGAAGTAGCATCGAAGTCAGGCAGCTCAAGGATCATCTGCTGCAGACGGACAAAACCTACAGAGTATGGATCGAGCCCCTCGTGGGCCTCGGCCAGCTCTTCGGCAATGCGTTGAACATCATTCCAACCGTAGCTCATGACAGTCTTACCAGTCAGTGCGGCGCTTCGGCCGCATGGTTAAGCGAATATTTCGGAATCTCGACGGTGAGGTCTTCCTCACCGACGATGGCCTGACAGGCCAGACGCGATTGCGCTTCCAGGCCCCAGGCACGGTCGAGGAAATCTTCTTCCAGCTCGTCAGCCTCTTCCAGCGAGTCGAAACCCTCGCGGATGATGCAGTGGCACGTGGTGCAGGCGCAGACACCGCCGCAGGCGCTTTCCATCTCGATGTGGTGTTCGTGGGCCAGTTCGAGAATCGATGTGCCGGGCGCAGCCTCGACCACCAAGCCTTCAGGGCAGAACTTCTCGTGGGGCAGAAAAATGACCTGCGGCATCAGATATCCTCGATTTCATTCAGGTTGCGCCCCGACAGAGCGGCTTTCACCGTCAGATCCATCCGGCGGGCAGCAAAAGCATCGGTCACTTGCGACAGACGCTTGGTCTGCTGCTCGATGGCGTAACCATCGGTACCTTTCATCAGTTCGGCCAGTTCCTGCATCTGCAGTTCGATGACCATGCGCTCTTCGGCGTCGAGCAAACGTTCGCCATCGGTATCCAGCGCACCCTGCACTGCTTCGAGCAGGCGCTGGGCATCGACTTGCTGCTCGCGCAGAACGCGGGCGACCTTGTCGTCATTGGCGTGCTGGAACGAATCCTTTAGCATCTTGGCGATTTCGCCATCGGTCAGGCCGTAGGACGGCTTGACCTGAATGCTCGCTTCAACGCCCGAGCCCAGCTCACGGGCAGACACGCTGAGCAGACCGTCGGCGTCGACCTGGAAGGTCACGCGAATCTTCGCCGCACCGGCCACCATCGCCGGAATGCCGCGCAATTCGAAGCGCGCCAGCGAGCGGCAGTCGCTGATCAGCTCGCGCTCGCCCTGCAAGACGTGGATCGCCATGGCCGACTGGCCGTCTTTATAAGTGGTGAAATCCTGAGCGCGGGCGACGGGAATGGTGGTGTTGCGCGGAATCACCTTTTCCATCAGACCGCCCATGGTTTCCAGCCCCAGGGACAGCGGAATCACGTCGAGCAGCAGCAGTTCGCCGCCATCGCGCTTGTTGCCAGCCAGGGTATCGGCCTGGATCGCGGCCCCGATGGCCACCACTTGATCCGGGTCGATTTCCGTCAATGGCTGACGACCGAAAGCTTCGGCAACGGCCTCGCGAACACGCGGCACGCGGGTCGAACCGCCGACCATGACCACGGCGTGGACGTCTTCCAGCTCGATACCGGAATCGCGAACGGCGCGGCGGCAGGCTTTCAGGCTGCGCGCGACCATCGGCTCGATCAGCGCATCGAATGCTTCACGGGTCAGTTGTGCTTTCCAGTCGCCGTAAGCCACTTCCACACTGGCCGCGTCGGTCAGGGCTTCTTTGGCCGCACAAGCGGTTTGCAGCAGATTGCGTTGTGCGCCCGGATCGAGATCGGCGGACAGGCCAGCGCTCTCGATGATCCAGCCGGCAATCGCGTGATCGAAGTCATCGCCGCCCAGCGCGCTGTCGCCGCCAGTGGCCAGAACTTCGAAAACGCCGCCGGTCAGACGCAGGATCGAAATATCGAAAGTACCGCCACCCAGGTCGTAGATCGCCACCAGACCTTCGGCGTGCTGATCCAGACCATAAGCCACGGCAGCAGCGGTGGGCTCATTGAGCAGACGCAACACGTTCAGACCGGCAAGCTTGGCGGCATCTTTGGTCGCCTGACGCTGAGCATCATCGAAGTAGGCAGGAACGGTGATCACCGCGCCAACCAGTTCGCCGCCCAAGGTCGCTTCGGCACGCTGACGCAGGACCTTGAGAATATCGGCGGACACTTCGACCGGGCTTTTCGGGCCTTGCACGGTGTCGATGAACGGCATGTGCGATTCGCCACCGACAAAGCGGTACGGCAGTTGCTCGCCCAGTTGCTTGACGTCAGAAAGACCACGACCCATCAAGCGCTTGACCGACAGCACGGTATTCAGAGGATCGGAGGATGCAGCGAGCTTGGCCGACTCGCCGACTTCGACGCGGTCAGCGTGATAACGCACGGCGGACGGCAGGATGACCTGCCCGTTGGCGTCGGCCAGCGGTTCGGAGAGACCACTGCGCAGCGCAGCGACCAGCGAATTGGTAGTACCCAAGTCGATCCCCACAGCCAGACGACGCTGGTGCGGTTGAGGACTTTGGCCGGGTTCGGCGATCTGCAGTAGAGCCATGGTGATCAGGTCTTGTCTGTCTGTCAGCGTGCAATCAGGGCAGCGCTGGGTTAATCGTCGAGGCGCTCTTCCAGCTGGCGCACTTCGTAGGTGAGCTTGTCGAGGAACTGCATGCGCCGCATCAGGCGTTCGGCCTGCTCGCGTTGCGCTGCATCATCCCAACAGGCTGCGAAGCTTTCGTTGAGCTGCTCCTGAGCTGCCTTCAAGCGACGCTTGAATACCGCGACACCGTCGAGGTCGGCACTGTCCTGCAGATCTTCGAGCTCTTCGCGCCATTGCATCTGCTGCAGAAGAAACTCGGGATCGTGGACGGTGACTTCCATCGGCACTTCATGCCCACTGATTTTCAACAGGTAGCGTGCACGCTGGGCCGGGCTCTTGAGCGTCTGGTAGGCGTCGTTGAGCCGCGCCGATTGCTCGAGCGCCGAGCGCTGCTCGCGCTCCGAAGCGTCGGCAAAACGGTCGGGATGGACGCCGCGCGCCAACTCACGGTAGCGCGTGGCCAACTGCTCGAGATCCAGGCGGAAGCTCGGCTGCAGCTCGAATAAAGCGAAATGACAAGGAATACCCACGACCAGCCTCAGATGTTGAAGCTTTCGCCGCAGCCACACTCACCGCGCACGTTGGGGTTGTTGAACTTGAAGCCTTCGTTCAACCCTTCCTTGACGAAATCGAGCTCGGTGCCGTCCAGGTAGGCCAGGCTTTTCGGGTCGATGATCACTTTTTCGCCGTGACTCTCGAACACCTGATCCTCCGCCACTACCTCGTCGACAAACTCCAGCACGTAGGCAAGGCCGGAACAGCCTGTGGTGCGAACACCCAGACGAATCCCTTCACCTTTGCCGCGCCCGTCGAGGGAGCGCCGCACGTGTCGAGCAGCCGCTTCTGTCATGCTGATAGCCATCGGTGACTCCTTACTCGTCGCCAAATCTTGAAAGTCAGATCAAGCCTTTCTTCTGCTTGTAATCGCGAACTGCCGCTTTGATAGCGTCTTCTGCGAGCACGGAGCAGTGGATTTTCACTGGCGGCAGGGCCAGTTCTTCGGCCAGCTGAGTGTTCTTGATGGTTTCGGCTTCGTCCAGGGTCTTGCCTTTCATCCACTCGGTGGCGAGGGAACTGGAGGCGATCGCCGAACCGCAGCCGTAGGTCTTGAACTTGGCGTCTTCGATAACGCCCTGATCGTTGACCTTGATCTGCAGGCGCATCACGTCGCCGCACGCCGGAGCGCCGACCATGCCGGTGCCGACATCAGGATCTTCCGCGTTCATCTTGCCGACGTTGCGCGGGTTTTCGTAGTGGTCGATGACCTTTTCGCTGTAAGCCATGATTCTCAATCCTCACTCATCAGGGCCGCTCTTGAGACCCTGCAACTGCGCTGCGTAAACCGCCGCGTCGCTACAGGATCTGTATCCGGCGGCTTCTATAGTTAGTGTGCCGCCCACTCGATTTTCGAGATATCGACGCCGTCTTTGTACATGTCCCACAGCGGCGACAGAGCGCGCAGCTTGGTAACGGCCTCGCAGACTTTCTGCGCGGCGTAGTCGATTTCTTCTTCGGTGGTGAAACGGCCGAAGGTAAAGCGGATCGAGCTGTGTGCGAGTTCGTCGTTGCGGCCCAGGGCGCGCAGTACATACGAAGGCTCCAGGGACGCCGAGGTGCAGGCCGAACCGGACGATACCGCCAGATCCTTGAGCGCCATGATCAGCGACTCGCCTTCAACGTAGTTGAAGCTCAGGTTCAGGTTGTGCGGAACGCGGGCGGTCAGGCTGCCGTTGACGTACAGCTCTTCCAGATGCTCGACCTGCTGGTAGAAACGGTCGCTCAAGGCTTTGATGCGCACGTTTTCAGCGGCCATGTCTTCCTTGGCTACGCGGAACGCTTCACCCATGCCGACGATCTGGTGGGTCGCCAGGGTGCCGGAGCGCATGCCACGCTCGTGACCGCCGCCGTGCATGGTCGCTTCGATGCGCACACGCGGCTTGCGGCTGACGTACAGCGCGCCGATGCCTTTAGGGCCATAAGTCTTGTGGGCGGAGAACGACATCATGTCGACTTTCAGCTTCTGCAGGTCGATCTCGACCTTGCCAGTGGACTGAGCGGCGTCGACGTGGAACAGCACACCCTTGGCGCGCAGCATCTCGCCGATGGCGGCGATGTCGTTGATGGTGCCGATTTCGTTGTTGACGTGCATCACCGACACCAGGATGGTGTCTTCGCGCAGGGCCGCGTCGATCATTGCCGGCGTGATCAGACCGTCTTCGGTCGGCTCGAGGTAGGTCACTTCGAAACCTTCACGCTCCAGTTGGCGCATGGTGTCGAGGACAGCCTTGTGCTCGATCTTGCTGGTGATCAGGTGCTTGCCCTTGGAGGCGTAGAAATGTGCCGCGCCCTTGATCGCCAGGTTATCGGATTCGGTGGCACCGGAGGTCCAGACGATTTCACGCGGGTCGGCATTGACCAGATCGGCCACCTGACGACGGGCGTTTTCGACGGACTCTTCAGCCTTCCAGCCGAACACGTGGGAGCGGGACGCCGGGTTACCGAAGTTTCCGTCGACCAGCAGGCATTCACTCATTTTCTGCGCAACGCGCGGATCAACCGGGGTGGTTGCAGAGTAATCAAGGTAAATCGGCAATTTCATGGACTATCTCCTAAATCAGGGCTGGCGTGCCGCGGGTAGCTCTTCGGCTGTCATTCGACGGCGGACGCTTCAATCTTGTCCAGGCGTGGCGCCTTGCTGCTGCAACGGCGCTGGTCCTGACGCTGGGCCACTTCTTGTACCTCACGGCGAGTCACAAGGTCGGCCAAGCTGATACCGCTCAGAAATTCGTGAATCTGCAGGCTCAAGTCGCACCACAGATGGTGGGTCAGGCAGGTATCACCGGAATGGCAATCGCCCTGGCCCTGGCACTTGGTGGCATCGACCGATTCGTTCACCGCATCGATCACCTGGGCGACCTGGATGCCCTGCATGTCGCGGGACAACTGGTAGCCACCACCTGGACCGCGAACGCTGGAAACCAGGTTGCTGCGGCGCAGCTTGGCAAACAGCTGTTCGAGGTAGGACAGGGAGATGCCTTGGCGCTCGGAGATATCGGCCAGAGACACCGGCCCGTGCTGCGCGTGCAACGCCAGGTCAAGCATGGCGGTCACGGCGTATCGGCCTTTTGTAGTCAGTCGCATGGACAGTTACCACGGAGTTCGGAATGGGCGGGAGTATGCAATTCCCGAGCATTTAAGTCAACTATAAGACCTAGTGCTTTAGTCGGGTTTACCCGCAAAAGAGCGCGCGCATGATAGCAAAGGCCTGCGGCGTACAGCCAGCGGAACCGCGCTATCGTTATTCGCGAGCAGGCTCGCTCCCACTATTGGAATGCATTCATCCGTGGGAGCGAGCCTGCTCGCGAAAAGCAGCGCTGCGGTTCAGCCGGCTTTCGATTCATCCTTGCCTTGCACACTGGCGAAGTCTTCTTCGCGCAGCGAAGGCAGATCTTTCGCACAGTAATTGCTGCCCAGATCCTTCAGCGCGCCGCACATGCCTTCCAGACGCCCGTCCACCGCCTGCAGATGGTCGAGCAACTGGCCGATGGCGCGGGCCACCGGGTCGGGCATGTCTTCGCTGACACCATAGGCATCAAAGCCGATCTTTTCTGCCATCGCCTTGCGCTTGGCGTCCTGCTCTTCGTCGTTCTTGACGATGATCCGCCCCGGAATCCCCACCACCGTGGCGCCCGGCGGCACTTCTTTGGTGACCACGGCATTCGAGCCGACTTTGGCGCCGGCACCCACCGTGAACGGACCGAGCACTTTGGCTCCCGCACCGACCACCACGCCATCACCCAGCGTCGGGTGGCGCTTGCCTTTGTTCCAACTGGTGCCGCCGAGGGTCACACCTTGATAGATGGTCACGTCGTCGCCGATTTCGGCGGTTTCACCAATGACGATGCCCATGCCGTGGTCGATGAAGAAACGCCGACCAACCTTGGCGCCCGGATGAATTTCGATTCCGGTCAGCCAGCGACCGAAGTTCGACACCAGCCGCGCCAGCCATTTCAGCTCGTTGCGCCAGAGCATGCCGGCCAGACGATGAATCCAGATCGCATGCATGCCGGGGTAGCAGGTCAGGACTTCAAAAGCGTTACGTGCCGCCGGGTCTCGATGGAATACGCTCTGGATATCTTCACGCAAACGCTCAAACATCATTCAATCCTTCCGCTTTAGAAGCTCGCCACGGGCCGCTTTCTGGGTTTCCGTGAGGATGCCACGCAAAATATTCATTTCCGCCCGGCTGACCGAGCTGCGTCCGTACAACCGGCGCAGGCGCGCCATCAAGTGCCGTGGCTTTTCCGGGTCAAGGAATTCGATGGCGACCAGCGTCTGCTCGAGGTGCTCATAGAATCGCTCCAGCTCATCCATGGTCGCCAGCTCGGCGCTTTTCACCGAGGCCACTTCTTCTTTCTCGACCTTGCTCGGCTGACCCTGTGCGGCCAGCCAGGCCATGCGCACCTCATAACTCAACACCTGCACCGCCGCCCCGAGGTTCAGCGAACTGAACGTCGGGTCGGAAGGGATGTGCACGTGAAAGTGACATCGCTGCAGCTCTTCATTGGTCAGGCCGGAATCTTCGCGACCGAACACCAGAGCGATCTCGGCGCCCTGCCCGGCCTCCTCGACCACTTTGCTGCCGCATTCGCGCGGATCCAGCAGCGGCCAGGGAATACGGCGGTCGCGAGCGCTGGTACCGAGCACCAGATTGCAGCCAATCAAGGCGTCTTCCAGAGTGGCGACGACTTGCGCGTTTTCAAGGATGTCACCGGCACCGGAGGCGCGGGCGTCGGCCTCGTGATGCGGGAAGACCCGCGGCTCGACCAGCACCAGTCGCGACAGACCCATGTTTTTCATGGCGCGCGCGGCCCCGCCGATGTTGCCGGGGTGGCTGGTGTTGACCAGGACGACACGAATGTTCTGCAGCAAGGGAGGCGCTCTCGGACACAGGAAAGGGGGGCAAATCTTACAGAACAGCCTACCGTTAAGCTATGAAAGCGAACAGCGTCCTTCACCTGAAGAAAAGTTCTGATAGAATGCGCGGCTTTCTTTAACAACCTTAGGTGACACATCCATGCAGCCCATGCTGAATATCGCGCTGCGCGCCGCCCGCAGCGCCAGTGAACTGATCTTCCGCTCCATCGAGCGCCT
The DNA here is from genome assembly GCF_900105805.1 of Pseudomonas moraviensis. Taxonomy (NCBI): domain Bacteria; kingdom Pseudomonadati; phylum Pseudomonadota; class Gammaproteobacteria; order Pseudomonadales; family Pseudomonadaceae; genus Pseudomonas; species Pseudomonas moraviensis. The sequence goes on from NZ_LT629788.1 coordinate 3,764,432, forward strand.
GGATACCATCAAGGTCGACGAAAAAGACGCCAAGGATTACGTATCCGAGGTCGATCGCGCCGCTGAACAGAAAATCATCGATGCCCTGCGCAAGGCTTACCCGAACCACTCGATCCAGGGTGAAGAAACCGGCCTGCACGCCGGCACCGGCATCGAAGGCGAAGAGTACCTGTGGATCATCGATCCGCTGGACGGCACCACCAACTTCCTGCGCGGCATCCCGCACTTTGCAGTGAGCATTGCCTGCAAATATCGTGGCCGCCTGGAACACGCAGTGGTGCTGGACCCGGTCCGCCAGGAAGAATTCACCGCCAGCCGTGGCCGCGGCGCCCAACTGAACGGTCGTCGTCTGCGCGTCAGCGGTCGCACCAGCCTCGACGGCGCCCTGCTCGGCACTGGCTTCCCGTTCCGTGACGATCAGATGGACAACCTCGACAACTACCTGGGCATGTTCCGCGCCCTGGTTGGCCAGACTGCCGGCATCCGCCGCGCCGGCTCGGCGAGCCTGGACCTGGCCTACGTGGCTGCCGGTCGTTTCGACGCGTTCTGGGAGTCGGGCCTGTCCGAGTGGGACATGGCTGCAGGCGCCCTGCTGATCCAGGAAGCTGGCGGTCTGGTGAGCGATTTCACCGGCGGTCACGACTTCCTCGAGAAAGGCCACATCGTTGCCGGCAACACCAAATGCTTCAAGGCAGTACTGACGGCGATCCAGCCGCACCTGCCGGCTTCGCTGAAGCGCTAAGCTTTCCGCGAAACGAAAAAAACACCCTTCGGGGTGTTTTTTTATGCCTGCAATTTGCCTCCCTGACACACCACAAACCATGTAGGAGTGAGCCTGCTCGCGATAGCGTCGTATCAGTCACCACCCGCTTTGAATGATGAATCGCTATCGCGAGCAGGCTCACTCCTACAAGGGAATGCAGTGCAGCCAAAAAACGCAGGTATAAAAAAAGCACCCCGCAGGGTGCTTCTTTCAAAACGCTGAAACCTTACTGACCCGGCTCATTCTGCGACAGGATCAGCTTGCCTTCCTTGTCGACCGGAATCTGGTTGCCCGGATCACGATCCATCCGCACTTTGCCTTCCTTGCCATCGAGCGAGTAACGCACGTCGTAGCCGACGACCTTGTCGCTGATGTCATTGACCGTGTTGCAGCGGGTTTGCGTGGTGGTGTAGGTATCGCGGTTCTGCATACCTTCCTGCACCTTGTTACCGGCATAACCGCCGCCGACTGCACCGGCCACGGTGGCAATCTTCTTGCCGTTACCGCCGCCCACCTGATTACCCAACAAACCACCGGCTACGGCACCAATCGCCGTGCCGAGAATCTGGTGTTGATCCTTGACCGGCGCCTGCCGGGTCACGGTTACATCCTTGCATACTTCACGTGGAGTCTTGATCTGTGTCTTGACCGGCTCAACGGCTAATACTTGCGCATACTCAGGGCCGCTTTTAACCAGGCTGTAGGTGGCAACAGCACCCCCGGCTGTGACACCGACAGCACCCAATACCGCACCAACCAGCAACGACTTGTTCACATGAACCTCCTGACCATCACATGCGGGACGGGCCCGCGCTTCTCCCAGCCTTGGAGCACAAAAAAAGGCGCGAGTTCAACTCGCGCCTTTTGTCGACTGACAGCCGGGAAATCGCTGGCCGTTATGGACGGTCGTCGACTTCCTTCTCGGTGTTGGCCGGAGGAATCAGATCCTCGGTGGTCAGGTTCAGCCAGATCAGCACCACGTTGGCGATGTAGATCGACGAGTAGGTACCCGCCAATACACCGATGAACAGCGCGATGGAGAAGCCGAACAGGTTGTCGCCGCCGAAGAACAGCAGCGCCGCGATCGCCAGCAGCGTGGAGATCGACGTCGCCATGGTGCGCAGCAGGGTCTGGGTGGTCGAGATGTTGATGTTCTCGATCAGCGTCGCCTTGCGCAGCACGCGGAAGTTCTCACGGACCCGGTCGAAAACCACGATGGTGTCGTTCAGCGAGTAACCGATGATCGCCAGCACCGCCGCCAGTACCGTCAGATCGAAGGTGATCTGGAAGTACGAGAGGATACCCACGGTCACGATCACGTCGTGGATCAGCGAGACAATCGCGCCGACCGCGAACTTCCACTGAAAGCGGAACGCCAGGTAGATCAGGATGCCGCCGAGCGCCAGCAGCATGCCGAGGCCGCCCTGGTCGCGCAGCTCTTCACCGACCTGCGGGCCGACGAACTCGACACGCTTGACCGTCGCCGGGTTATCGCCGCCGATCTTCTGCAGCGCTTCGGCAACCTGATGGCCCAGCTGTGGATCTTCACCCGGCATGCGCACCAGCAGGTCAGTGGTGGCGCCGAAATTCTGCACCACGGCTTCGTGATAACCGGAGGTCGCCAGCTGCTCGCGCACCTTGGTGACGTCGGCCGGACGCTCGTAGGTCAGCTCGATGAGCGTACCGCCGGTGAAGTCCAGACCCCAGTTCATGCCTTTGTGGAACACGCTGAACAGGGCAATGACCGTGAGCAGCACTGTGACGCCGAACGCTACGTTGCGAACGCCCATGAAGTTGATTGTACGTAACATGGCAGCCCCTTAAATCCACAACTTCTTGAAGTCACGTCCGCCAAAGATCAGGTTGACCATTGCGCGGGTCACCATGATGGCCGTGAACATCGAGGTAAAGATCCCGAGGGACATGGTCACTGCGAAACCCTTCACCGGGCCGGTGCCCATGGCGAAGAGAATGCCGCCGACCAGCAAGGTGGTCAGGTTGGCGTCGAGAATCGCGGTGAATGCCCGGCCGAAGCCTTCGTTGATTGCCCGCTGCACCGTCATGCCAGCGGCGATCTCTTCACGAATCCGCGAGAAGATCAGTACGTTGGCGTCGACCGCCATACCCATGGTCAAGACGATACCGGCGATACCCGGCAGGGTCAGCGTAGCGCCCAGCAACGACATCAGCGCCAGCAGCAGCACCATGTTCACCGCCAGCGCGACGGTGGCGATGACGCCGAAGAAGCGGTAGATGGCGATGATGAACAGCGACACGAACAGCATGCCCCACAGCGACGCATCGATACCTTTGGTGATGTTGTCAGCACCCAGGCTCGGACCGATTGTGCGCTCTTCGGCGAAGTACATCGGCGCAGCCAGACCACCGGCACGCAGGAGCAGCGCCAGTTCGGACGACTCGCCCTGACCGTTCAGGCCAGTGATGCGGAACTGCGCACCCAGCGGCGACTGGATGGTCGCCAGGCTGATGATCTTCTTCTCTTCCTTGAACGTCTGCACCGCGACGTCTTTCTCGACGCCATCCACCACTTGCTTGGTGTAAGTGGTGACAGGACGCTGCTCGATGAAGATCACCGCCATGCTGCGACCGACGTTGGAACGGGTCGCGCGGCTCATCAGCTCGCCGCCGTGACCATCCAGACGGATGTTCACTTCAGGCGTGCCGTGCTCGCCGAAACCGGCCTTGGCGTCGGTGACCTGGTCACCGGTGATGATCAGACCACGCTCGATCTGCGCTGGTGGACGGTTGCCTTCACGGAACTCGAACGATTCGGAAGTGGCTTTCGACGCACCCGGCTCAGCGGCCAGACGGAACTCGAGGTTGGCCGTCTTGCCGAGAATTCGCTTGGCTTCGGCAGTGTCCTGCACGCCCGGCAGCTCAACCACGATGCGGTTGGCGCCCTGACGCTGCACGATCGGTTCGGCAACACCCAGCTCGTTGACGCGGTTACGTACCGTGGTCAGGTTCTGCTTGATGGAGTATTCACGGATTTCCGCCAGCTTGGCCGGGGTCATCGCCAGACGCAGCACCGGTTGACCGTTGAGGTCGGCCGGAACAATGTCGAAATCGTTGAAGTTCTTGCGGATCAGCGCACGGGCCTGTTCGCGGGAGTCTTCATCGCTGAAGCCCAACTGAATGGCACCGCCCAGTTGCGGCAGGCTGCGATAGCGCAGCTTCTCTTTACGCAGCAGGCTCTTGACGTCGCCTTCGTAGACTTTCAGGCGCGCATCGAGGGCTTTGTCCATGTCCACTTCGAGCAGGAAGTGCACACCACCGGACAAGTCCAGACCCAGCTTCATCGGGTGCGCACCAAGGTTGCGCAGCCATTGCGGAGTGGTCTGTGCCAGGTTCAGCGCGACGACGTAGTCATCACCCAGTGCCTTGCGTACAACGTCCTTGGCCGGCAGCTGATCTTCAGCCTTGCTCAGACGGATCAGACCGCCCTTGCCACCTGCGGTCAGAGTGGCCGCCTTGACGTTGATGCCGGACTCTTTCAGCGCTGTGCTGACGCGAGCCAGATCGGCATCATTGACCTGCAGGGCCGTGCTGGCGCCGCTGATCTGAATGGCCGGGTCATCGGGGTAAAGATTGGGAGCGGAATAAATCAGACCGATCGCCAGCACCGCCAGGATCAGAATGTATTTCCACAGAGGGTATTTGTTCAGCATCACGCCGCCCGTTATGAACGCGGGGCGCCTTGCGCGCCCCGTCGATTGAGTAGAAGTTGTTGCTCTTAGATCGCTTTCAGCGTGCCTTTTGGCAGCGTGGCGGCGATAGCGCCTTTCTGGAACTTCATTTCCACGGTGTCGGAGACTTCCAGGACGACGAAGTCATCGGCAACTTTGGTGATCTTGCCGGCGATGCCGCCAGTGGTCACGACTTCGTCACCCTTTTGCAGGCTGCTCAGCAGGTTCTTCTGCTCTTTGGCGCGCTTGGCCTGTGGACGCCAGATCATCAGGTAGAAGATGACCAGGAAGCCGACCAGGAAAATCCACTCGAAGCCGCCGCCCATTGGGCTTGCAGCAGCCGGTGCAGCTGCGTCAGCCATGGCGTTAGAGATAAAAAAGCTCATTTAGCACTCCAGTTGCAAATGTTGAATCTTGGGGTCAGAAAACTCAGTCCAAAGGCGGGACGGGAAGTCCGCGTTTGGCGTAGAAGGCATCGACAAAGGCGGCCAATGTACCCTGTTGAATAGCCTCGCGCAAACCAGCCATCAGCACCTGATAATGGCGCAAGTTATGGATGGTATTGAGCATGCTGCCGAGCATTTCGCCGCACTTGTCCAGGTGATGCAGATAAGCGCGCGAGAAGTTCTGGCAGGTGTAGCAATCGCAGGTCGGATCCAGCGGCGATTCATCATGGCGATGGAACGCGTTACGGATCTTCAGCACACCGGTATCGATGAACAGATGCCCATTGCGGGCATTACGGGTTGGCATCACGCAATCGAACATGTCCACACCGCGGCGCACACCCTCAACCAGATCTTCCGGTTTGCCAACGCCCATAAGGTAACGAGGTTTGTCAGCGGGCATCTGACCCGGCAGATAATCCAGCACCTTGATCATTTCGTGCTTCGGTTCGCCCACCGACAGACCGCCGATGGCGAGGCCGTCGAAGCCGATCTTGTCGAGGCCTTCGAGCGAACGCATGCGCAGGTTTTCATGCATGCCGCCCTGGACGATGCCGAACAGCGCTGCGGTGTTGTCACCGTGAGCATTCTTCGAACGCTGGGCCCAACGCAACGACAACTCCATCGATACGCGCGCGACGTCTTCGTCAGCCGGGTACGGCGTGCATTCGTCGAAGATCATCACGATGTCGGAACCGAGATCGCGCTGCACCTGCATCGACTCTTCCGGGCCCATGAACACTTTGGCGCCATCGACCGGAGAAGCGAAGGTCACGCCCTCCTCCTTGATCTTGCGCATCGCGCCAAGGCTGAACACCTGGAAGCCGCCGGAGTCGGTGAGAATCGGGCCTTTCCACTGCATGAAATCGTGCAGGTCGCCGTGTTCCTTGATCACTTGGGTGCCAGGACGCAACCACAGGTGAAAGGTGTTGCCCAGAATGATTTCCGCGCCAGTGGCGACGATGTCGCGCGGCAGCATGCCCTTGACCGTGCCGTAGGTGCCGACCGGCATGAACGCCGGGGTTTCGACGGTGCCACGGGGGAAGGTCAGGCGACCACGGCGAGCCTTGCCATCGGTGGCCAGCAGCTCAAAGGACATTCGACATTCGCGACTCATTCTGTTTCCTCTGGGCCCGACTGTTCAGGGGCAGTTGGAGCGGGATTGCGGGTGATGAACATCGCATCCCCGTAGCTGAAAAAGCGGTAACCGTTTTCAACGGCGGCCTTGTAGGCGGCCATGGTTTCGGGATAACCGGCAAACGCGGAAACCAGCATCAACAGCGTGGATTCCGGCAAATGGAAATTGGTCACCAGAGCATCGACCACATGAAACGGCCGGCCTGGGTAGATAAAGATGTCGGTGTCGCCGCTGAACGGCTTGAGCACACCATCGCGCGCCGCACTTTCCAGCGAACGCACACTGGTGGTGCCGACCGCGATCACCCGACCGCCACGCGCGCGGCATGCCGCCACGGCATCGACCACGTCCTGGCCGACTTCCAGCCACTCGCTGTGCATGTGGTGATCTTCGATCTTCTCGACGCGCACCGGCTGAAACGTCCCCGCGCCGACGTGCAAGGTAACGAACGCCGTCTCGACGCCCTTGGCAGCAATCGCCTGCATCAGCGGCTCATCGAAATGCAGCCCCGCCGTCGGTGCCGCCACCGCGCCCAGACGCTGGGCATACACAGTCTGATAACGCTCGCGGTCCGAGCCTTCATCCGGGCGGTCTATATAAGGAGGCAACGGCATGTGCCCGACGCGGTCGAGCAGCGGCAAGACCTCCTCGGCAAAACCCAACTCGAACAACGCGTCATGACGCGCGAGCATCTCGGCTTCGCCACCACCGTCGATAAGGATCTTCGAACCCGGCTTGGGCGACTTGCTGGAGCGCACATGAGCCAGCACGCGGTGCGCATCGAGCACGCGTTCGATGAGAATTTCCAGCTTGCCGCCGGACGCTTTCTGCCCGAAAAGCCGCGCCGGAATCACCCGGGTATTGTTGAACACCATCAAATCGCCCGGGCGCAAATGCTCAAGCAAATCAGTGAATTGACGGTGTGCCAGGGCGCCGCTCGGCCCATCGAGGGTCAGCAGGCGACTACCGCGACGCTCGGCCAACGGATGGCGGGCGATCAGCGAATCAGGAAGCTCGAAAGTAAAGTCAGCAACGCGCATGATGGGGTTCGTCTAGCAGGGCCGGAAAGTCTAGCGGAAATATCAAAAATTGACCATGAAACGTGATTGACCAACGGTAATCACCTCTCTATACTTCGCCGCCATTGAGCCCTGATGGCGGAATTGGTAGACGCGGCGGATTCAAAATCCGTTTTCGAAAGGAGTGGGAGTTCGAGTCTCCCTCGGGGCACCAACACAGAGAAAAAGGTCTTGCGAAAGCAAGGCCTTTTTTTTCGTCTGGAGGAAAGTGGGGCGTTGATTTTTTGCATTTGTGAGACGCCGAGGATTGCGCTCAACAGCGGCCTAATCCCCAGACGCTGAAAGAAGCAAGGTGCTGAGCAAATGCCCTTGATGACCTTTGCCGGAATCGTTACCAACCGGCAGTAGACGGCAGGATTACAAGATAGTAGCGTCGCGCCACCACTCTCAGTCATGTAAAGGATTACGTCATGCTTCTCTCTGTCGTTCGGTGTGCTGCATTTGCCAGTTTGCTATCAACGCTCGTCGGGTGCTCCGCGGTAGGCGTGGTAAGCAGTTCGGACCCTCATCAAAAGCTGGCCGATGCCAATGCTTTGGTCGATCAGAATAGACCGTTGCCTGCAGAGCGGCTCATTGTCGAGACGCTGACGATCTGCCAGACCACGGCGGATCAGCTTTGCTTTGCCGATGCGTACCGAAGTTATGGTTTGTTTTTCATGTCGCCTACTTTGGGTGGTCAATGGGCGAATCATTACACCACCAACGGCTTTCTTGATCGCACAGCGACCTACAGTGCTCGCTACGAGAAGGCCAACGAGTACTTCGAAAAGTCACGGGCAATTTATGCGCAGGCCGGCAAGTTCGATGTCGTGACCAATATCAATCTCAACCGTGGTTTCGCTTATGAGATGGCGGCGAACAAGCCGTCCGCTTGCAGTGCCTACAACGACAGCCTGGCGGCCAGCCATGAAAATCTAAGGCTACAACCGGGAGCCGTGATTCGAGTGCCGGAAAAATACGGCACGTTTGAGAATTACATCGCTTTGCAGAAGAAACGCGTGGGATGCGATAGCCAAGGCTGAGCCCTTAGCGAACAATATTTCAGACCACCTTCAAGCGCGAGGAGCGGCGGGACACGCGGCTCCAGCGCAGTGCCTGCCTGGACTGGTTCCAACGTCGTGAGTCAAAGCGCGCTATCAAAATGGATGTCGAGGTTGTGCCAGCCTGTGACGCCAGTTGCCGGATCGCTCGTTGCCCCCAAGGCGATCACCACCCGTATAATCACGCCCGCACAACAGACCTCCACCGGCATTTTGCGTATTGGTTTGAAGCCCCCCCTTCTACGACAGACATCCCCCATGGAAACCTCACTGGAAACCGTCGCCCTCTTCTCCCTCAAACTCGCCTACGAAGAAGAAGGCCTCAGCCCGATCCTGCGCGATGACATGGTCATGGGCGACTACCAAAAAGACGTTTTCGAATTGCTGGTGAAGCGCGGCGATGTCGAGTCCATTCAGTTCAAGCTGAACGAATGCCTGAACCTCGCGCTGGATGCGCTTGGCGGGGTCGAGAAGCCGTTAGGGCGGGAGTTACGCAAGTTGTCGGCGGAGTTGGCTCAGGCGCGATCCGTGGAGCAACTGGGTCTGCCGCTCCTCGCGCTGAAGGGGTATTTGCGCGACATTCTCTGAGCGCCGCGCGGTGGGTTCTTACAGTAGGTAGCTGGAGATGTATTTGGAGATCTCCACCATCGAGGTCTTGCCGGTGAACTCGAATTTCACTTTGCCCAGCGATGAAAAGTAGATCTCCAGTTCCGAATCCAGATCGAAGGTGCCCGAAGTTTCCACGGAGTAGGCGACGATGTTTTTGTAGGGCAGTGAGGTGAAATCCTTTTTGCTGCCGGTGATCCCCTGGACGTTGACGGCGATGATGCGTTTGTTGGTGAAGACCACGCCGTCACGCATGGCTTTGTAGGAATCGATGACTTGTTCGCCTTCCAGTAGCAGTGCGGTGACGCGCTCGGCGTACTCATCGTTCTGCTTGAGTTTGAAGAAGCCTTTGTTGTTGAAGTCGATCATCTGTCCATCCTCTGAGTAAAAAAAACTCCCGGTAAAGCTTTGGCTCAGTGACGCGCCCTTAATGCGAAAGTGGCGCGATGCCAGTATTTTGTTATCTTGCGCCCAAATCTTTCGAGAGGCACTGGCGCCTACCCGATCAAAGCGTTTTTCTGGAGTGGATTGCAATGGATGGGTGGCTTTTTGTACTAGCTCTGGTCGTGACGTGGGTATGGGTCGTAGGCGAACGAGGTGATTGGAACCTGGTGACAGCCAACCTCGCCGGGTGTTTCGCTGGCTGGGTTGTCGGCTTGGTAGTGAAAGCGGTGTACGAGGGTTTCGTGGGCGGCACAAGCATGCAATCGTCGCCACACGTTGTGCGATCCCTGCTGATGGTGCTCAGCAGCCTTGGCGCGTTCGCCGGCGTTTGGATTTGGGTGGTGCAACGCAAACGCCCCACGAGCAAGTTGACACGCCATATGATTGGCGCTGCTTTTGGCATTTTTGCTGGTTTCGACACGCTGATGCTGCTCACTCGGTTCATTCCTTTGAGTGCCTGACAGGGCGGACCAACAGGTTTGCTATCGTGCAGCCCTGTTGGAATGATTCGTGTGTCATCTAAAGAATTTCAAGGTTTGAGGAAAAGGATCAAATGGAGTTTCTGTATTTCCTGTTGTTTTTGCTCGTCTGGGGCCTCATGTGGCGCTGGGTAATGAAAAACCGCGGCAGCTGGAATCTGTTCTTTGGCACGTTCGCTGGTGTTCTGGCCGGGTTCATCGTCGCCCTGGTGGTACTGTCGATCACCCTCGCCTTATTCCCTCTGGCGCCGCGCTCCCCTGTCGAACAAACGCAAAGCAACGAGGCTGAAATCTCCTCTTCTTCCCCCGCGCCCGTTACACAAACCGTGTCCAGGTTGATGCCGGTGATCGCCTCCACGCCGGATACTTCCGACAACCTTGTCGACTATGTCGCCAGCGCACCTCAGAACGAGCCCTCTCCGCCCGAGTCCGCGCTGTTGCCGAACTACAGCGAACGCCTGCCCTCTTCGCTGCTCGAAAGGGATTTCAAGGACATCATGGGCAATGACTTTGTCGTGTCGCGCCGGCTGGCGGGCAGCAATGCGAATGCGGACAGATCGCTGATGGCGTTCATGATGTGCGACCCCTTCATCAAGCGCGCCATGCGTTTTGCAGCAGCGACTTCCATCGCAGGTGCCGAGAGCGCCAGCAGCCATCGGTTCAAAGATCAGACTTACAGCATTAACGGCACCCTGACCGCTCGCAACATGTTGGGCGACGATGTCCGCTATGCCTACGATTGTTCAGTTCAGCAAGTGGACGGCAACAATCCTGACAAGGCCGCATGGCGACTGCTCGGCCTGAAGTTGAAAAAGGTCGACTCTTAAGACTCATTTAAGGGATCAAGGTGCCGGCTGCGCTATCATCGCCGGCCTGTGCGCCTTGAGCTTTACCCTGATGTTTTCAACACCCGATGACCTGATCTCGCTGCCTCCTGTCCTCGCCGGCCCGCTGCTGCGACGGCTGGAGCCGACGCGCGTGGTGCTGTGGCTGGTGGGCTCGCGTGAACTGTCGCTGACCTTGCGCCTGCAGGGTGTAGGAGACATTCCGCTCGAATCGGAGAAATGCACGGTCATTGCCGTAGGCCGTCATGCCTTTGTGCATCTGATCGACGTTCAACTTGAAAGCGCCCTACCCTGCGACACGTTTATCGATTACGACCTGCTGATTGATGACGCCATCGGCATGGCTGAATGGGCACCGCATCTGCTTTACGCCGGTGCTACCTGCGCGAACCTCGTGGTGTGTTCACGGATCGACCAATTGCTCCACGGCTCCTGCCGCAAGCCGCATCATCCGGCAACCGATGGTTTGCTCTGCGTCGATCAACTGCTGGCCGACGAAACCGATGCGCAACAACGTCCGGCGTTGCTGATGATGAGCGGTGATCAGGTATATGCCGACGACGTCGCCGGGCCAATGCTGCGGGCGATTCATGCCTTGATCGAGCGTCTCGGTCTGTTCGATGAGCACCTTGACGGTGCCGTGGTCAGCGACAGCGCCAAGCTCTACCAACACCCTGCCAGCTATTACCACCGTGCGGATTTGTTACCGGCGCTGGAGAGCAACGAGACCTTGCGCGAGCGATTTTTCGGTGGCGCGCGTAAGCCGATTTTCACCAGCAGCAGCGCCGACAATCACCTGGTGACGTTCGCCGAAGTCATGGCGATGTACATGCTGGTGTGGTCGCCGACGCCGTGGTCGCTGATCAATCCGAGCGCGCCGACGCTGACGCCGGAACGCCTGAAGCGCTACAACCTTGAGCAGATGCGTATCGATGCGTTCAAGGCTGGCCTTGGCAACGTCGCGCGGGCGCTGGCGCATCTGCCGAGCCTGATGATTTTCGATGATCACGACATCACCGATGACTGGAATCTCTCCGCGCAGTGGGAGGAAACCGCCTACGGCCATCCGTTCTCCAAACGCATCATCGGCAACGCGCTGATCGCCTATATGTTGTGCCAGGGCTGGGGCAACAATCCGGATGCCTTCAAGGGCGTGCTGGAGCAGACCGCGCAACTGAGCGCCAGTGGCGATGACGGCTATCTGGACATGCCGGTGCAGGATGATCTGATTGATCAGTTACTGCGTTTTCAGCAGTGGCATTTCGTGTTGCCGAGCAGTCCTGCCCTGGTGGTGATCGACACGCGCACGCGGCGCTGGCGCAGCGAGATGGCCCTCAAGCAACCGTCGGGCCTGCTCGACTGGGAGGCCTTGAGCGAACTGCAACAGGAACTGCTCGATCACCCTTCGGCAATCATCGTGTCGCCGGCGCCGATATTCGGCGTGAAGCTGATTGAAACCGTGCAGAAGGTGTTCAGCTGGTGCGGTTATCCACTGCTGGTCGACGCGGAAAACTGGATGGCCCATCGCGGCGCGGCCCAGGTGATCCTGAACATTTTCCGACACTCGCGCACACCCGGGAACTACGTGGTGCTGTCCGGCGATGTGCATTATTCCTTCGTCTATGAAGTCCTGATCCGCCACCGCAAGGCCGGCCCACGGATCTGGCAGATCACCAGCAGCGGCATCAAGAACGAATTCCCTGCAACCCTGCTGGAATGGTTCGACCGCCTCAACCGCTGGCTCTACTCACCACGCTCGCCGTTGAACTGGTTCACCAAACGCCGGCTGATGCGCATCGTCCCGTATACCCCGGAACATGCCGAGGCCGGGGAACGGCTGTGGAATTCGGCGGGGATTGGACAGGTGTATTTCAATGAACAGGGGCAGCCGAGCAAGATTGTTCAGCACAACTCGAATGGGGCGGTGAAGACGAGGATGCTGGCGCCGGAGGTTGAAGATGCGCCGGATTGAAGCAGTAGCCATTTCCTACATCGGCTAGGTCATGGGATGACGAAATAAGGGCTTCGCGACACTGAACAGGACGGAGGAGGATTACAACCTTCTCAGAAACGTCTCGAATATTACTGAGCGATACTGATTGAAGTCGCAGTCAGCCCTGCTGCGACACAACCACTGGTAGGTGTCGCCTTGTCATCCTGTACTCATTTCTGTACGTTCTCTGCAACCAGCGAGGACTTCAATATGCAAACCATCAACTACACCACCGCCCGTGCGCATTTGGCCGAGACGATGGACCGTGTCAATGAAGATCGTGCGCCGCTATTGGTCACTCGGCAGAAAGGTGAACCAGTAGTGATGATGTCTTTGGCCGAATACAACGCATTGGAAGAAACAGCGTATTTGCTTCGCTCCCCCGCCAACGCCGAACGGCTGATGAAATCCATCGGTGAGTTACGCGCCGGCAAAGCCAAAGTCAGGCAATTGATCGAAGAATGAAAATCGACTTCACGCCCACAGGCTGGGAAGACTATTTGTGGTTTCAGCAAAACGACAAGGCTGGGCTCAAGCGCATCAATCTTCTGATCAAAGCAATCAAGCGCGAACCGTTTGAGGGTGTCGGTAAACCAGAGGCGCTCAAACATAATATGAGCGGCCTCTGGTCACGCCGAGTAACGGCCGAACATCGTCTGGTGTACAGGGTTGAGGACGGCGAAATCTGCGTCATCAGTTGCCGGTATCACTATTGAACCTGAGCTGAATCAGTCATCAGAGCCCGCCCAACCCCTCTGACAATCATCCCCACCTCGCGCTCATCAATCGTCAACGGCGGCAGCAACCTGATGGTCTTGCCACGAGTCACGTTGATCAACAACCCATGATCCCGCGCGGCGATCAGCGTCAGGTCGCGCACCGGTTGTTTCAGCTCGATGCCGATCATCAGGCCCTGCCCACGAATCGCCAGCACGTTCGGGTTGTCTGCCAGTTCGGCGCGCAGGCGTTCCAGCAACCGTGCACCCTGCACCCGCGCATTCTCCAGCAGGCCTTGTTCTTCGATGATGTCCAGCACCGTGCAGCCGACCCGGCAGGCCAGTGGATTGCCGCCGAAGGTGCTGCCGTGGCTGCCCGGGGTGAACAGGTCGGCCGCGCGGCCGCGGGCCAGGCAGGCGCCAATCGGCACGCCATTGCCGAGGCCTTTGGCCAGGGTCATGACGTCGGGGACGATGCCTTCGTGCTGAAAGGCGAACCACTGCCCGGTGCGGCCGATGCCGGTCTGGATTTCATCGAGCATCAGCAGCCATGCATGGCGATTGCAGAGGTCGCGCAGGGCCTTGAGATAACCCGGCGGTGCGACTTGCACGCCGCTTTCGCCCTGGATCGGCTCGACCAGAATGGCCACGATGCGCGCGCCATGTTTGCGCTGTATTTGCTCCAGCGCCGCGAGATCGCCGAACGGCACTTTGACGAAATCCCCCGGCAATTCGTTGAATCCCAGCCGCACTGCCGGGCCATCGCTGGCGGACAACGTGCCAAGCGTGCGGCCATGAAACGCGTTGGCCATGACCACCACCAGCGGCTGCTCGATACCTTTGCGCCAGCCGTACAGACGTGCCAGTTTAAGTGCCGTCTCGTTCGCTTCGGCCCCGGAATTGTTGAAGAACGCGCGCTCCATCCCCGACAACGCCGTCAGCCGTTTAGCCAGTTGTTGCTGCCAATCGATGCTGTACAGGTTGGAGGTGTGCAACAGCAATCCCGCTTGCTCGCTGATCGCCGAGACAATGCGCGGATGCGAGTGGCCGACGTTGGTCACTGCCACACCGGCAACGGCGTCCAGGTATTCGCGCCCCGCCTGATCCCACAGGCGCGTGCCCAGGCCTTTGGTGAAACTCAGGGCCAGTGGTTGGTAGGTGTTCATCAGGGCGGCGGTCATGACGTGAAACTCCATTGCAGGTCGGTGTTTTTGCAGTATGGTTAGCCACCTGAGCTGGATAAACCCGGAATAACTTCAATCATTTAAAAGCCGAGCTTGATAATGGATCTGTTCCAGTCGATGGGCGTTTACGTCAAAGTGGTCGAAACGGGGAGCATGACGGCAGCCGCCGCAAAGTGCGAAATGTCGACGACGATGGTGGGCAATCATCTACGCGCGCTGGAGCAACGCCTCGGTGTGCAACTGTTGCAACGCACCACGCGGCGTCAGCGCCTGACCGAATTCGGCAGCGTCTATTATCAACGCTGCCTGGAAGTGCTTGGCCTGGTGGCGGACTCCGAACGCCTTGCCGAACAAGCATCGGATGAGCCGCGCGGCTTGCTGCGCATCACCGCGCCGCTGACCTTCGGCGTCGAACGACTGACCCCGGCCCTCAGCGAATATTCGTTGCTGTATCCGCAAGTGAAACTCGACGTGGTGCTGACCAACAGCCGCCCGGATCTGCTGGAAAACGGCCTCGATGTTGCGTTCCGCCTGGGCAATTTCGACCAGTCCAACCTGATCGCCCGCCCCCTGATCGACTACACCCTGACGGTCTGCGCCTCCCCCGAATACATCGCGCGACGCGGCATGCCGCACACACCACAGGACTTGCAGCAGCACGATTGCCTGTCCTTCGCCTACCCGGCCGGGGATGATTGGCAATCGGTGGAAAAACGCTGGCGTCTGAGCGGCCCGGAAGGCGAAGTCCTCATCGACGTCAGCGGGCCGATGCTGATCAACAGCTCCGCCGGACTGCATCAGGCGGCGCGCAACGGCATGGGCATCATGATGCTGCCCGATGCCTTGGTGGAGCAGGACTTGCGCGACGGCAAACTGGTCAGGGTGATGGCCGACTACCAACCACCGAGCCGACCGATGCATCTGCTGTATGCGCAGGATCGCTATCGACTGCCGAAGCTGAGACGGTTCGTCGAGTTTGCGATGCGTACGTGGGGGAAACCTGACGTCGGCCGGCCGTAATCATTCACGATGGACAATTACAAAGGACTGGTACCAACCATGAACGACGCCCTGACCGTGCGCAACTTGCATCCCGGCGAAACAGAGTCGGCGAGGCTGTTTCTCGACCAGCATGGCTGGGGCCATCGCACCGGTGATGCCGACTCTTTTGCTCGTCTGATTCACCATTCGCAGCGCACGGCTGTCGCGCTCGCAGGCGAGCAGATTGTGGGATTCGCTCGAGCGATTACCGATGAGGTCTCCAACGGCTATCTGTCGATGGTGGTGGTCGATGACCAGCATCGGCGCAAGGGAATTGGCCGGGCACTGGTAGAGCATGTGATGGGCGATGACCCCGCTATCACCTGGCTGCTACGCGCAGGACGCGAAGGCGCTGAAGCTTTTTTTGCCAGCCTGGGCTTCGAGAAGTCCGTGATTGCCATGGAACGTCCGCGCCGCAAATAGCGCGCAGTGGAAAAATCCCGACCGGCAGACCGTTGCTCCGTGACAACGCCGCCCCGCTCCCCTAAATTAGGCGGCCTGAAAAAGACCTCGTGCTTTCTCGCCTCAACTCAAGTTAAAAAGTAGTGAAATTTCAATGTCCGATTTCAACACCGCTGAATCCGTAGTCACCCAGTCGTCCAAAGCGGAATACGAAAACTCCATCAATCTTTCACAACACCTGCCTCAAGCCAAAATCATCAGCGAGATGGTCTTGGACGCGTTCCAGTCGACCCGCGAAAGCGACCAGATCCGCGAATTGCGTGCGGCGATCCGTCAGGCGCATGACAGCTTTGATGACGACAAGGCGTACGAGCTGATGGGCGAACTCAAGCGCCTGAAAGACGCCGAGGCAGCGGACATCGCTGCACTGGAAGACTTGAGCAGCAAGTTCTCGATCGGGCGCATTCTGTCCAGCTTCAAGGACGATCCGGCATTCCAGGAAATCGTTTATGGCCTGGCCCTGAAAGTGCTGAATCAGACTCACCAGGCGATCAGCAACCCGAGCGGCGGCAAGAGCAAGGCTGCAAAAAAGAAAGAAGTGGAAATCTTCACCATCAGCAAGGACGGCGCCAGCGTAACTCTGCCAATGCGCACGCCGCGTTCGCGTCTGAACGTTGACCGTGCGGCGCTGGAGTTCCTCGGCTTTACCTTCGTGGGTGAAGGCGATGAAGCCGAGCTGGAGAGCGAAACCTTCGTCGATAACGCCGGCACCGAACAGGCTGTGAACCGCAAGAACATCATCACCGCGCTGCAGCAGCAGACCGCGTTTGACGGGTATAGCATCGCGGCGCAGTAATCTGCCAAGCGCTTGCGAAAAAGCCTCGTGCTGAGCAATCAGACGGGGCTTTTTTTCGGCTTGGGATCGGTGGTGTAGCTAACATCGTCGCCCCTCACCCCAGCCCTCTCCCGAGGGAGAGGGAGCCGATTTGTGGGCTGTTCGGAATTCGCATTCGACGCGATATTCCGTTTCGACGCGTCTCGCCCAATCACCTCGGTCAGTCTCCTCTCCCCCCGGGAGAGGGTTAGGGTGAGGGGAGCAGGCGCCAAAGATTTCAAGCCGAAGGATGCAACGCCGCAATCATGTCCACTTCAATAGCCGCATTCTTCGGCAGCTGATACACGCCGATGGTCGTGCGGGTATGCCGCCCGGCATCGCCCAGCACATGACTGAACACGTCCGAAGCGCCGTTGGCCACTTCGCTGAGGTCAACGAAATCAGCCGTCGACTTCACGTACACCGTGACTCGCAACAACGCGCGGATCTTGTCCAGTGACCCCACCGCATCGACTATCAGTGCCAGGCAACGCATCGCGCTGATGCTCGCCGCGGCTTGCGCATCCTTGAGGTTCAATTCCAGCCCCACGCGACCGGGATACAGAATCTTGCCATTGACCCGCGGCACCATGCCGCTGATGTAGAGCTCGTCGTGATGACGGATCAGCGGCGCGTAATTGCCACCAGCGGTGTTCTCGCCATAGATGTCGTAGTTGAGTTCTTCGGCCAGGGCGATAAAGCGCTCATCGCAGGTCATCCGTTCGGTCATTGCACCCAGCCTTTTGATCAATGCACGGGTTAGGACAGACGAGCACCGAAGGATGGCTTGGAGCTACTACTGTCGGGGTTGGATCCGAATCTAGGTCTTTTACCGAATGGCCGCAACCGCAAACTGTGGGAGCGAGCCTGCTCGCGAATGGCAGCCCCCCGACCGAGCATTTTTCAGCCAACAAAAAACCCCGCACATATCTCAACGTGCGGGGTTTTCCTGAAGCTTGCAAACCTTACGGCGCGTACGTCAGCAGCAGTTCTGTCGGCACCTTGAAGTCCAGGGACATCATGACGCTCAACGCAGTGATGGTGAAGATCGAGAACACGAACAGCTTGCGTGCCCAGACGGTGTCATCGACTGCCTTGTAGCCGGTCCAGGCCATGTACAGCCAGTACATGCCCATGGCGGCGGCGACGGCGAGGTAGCTCATGCCGGCGTAGCCGCTGAAGGTCAGCATCAAGGTCGCCACGAGGAACGCCAGGATGTAGAGCAGGATGTGCTTCTTCGCCACCTGGATTCCGCGTTTCACTGGCAGCACCGGAATCGATGCGGCCAGGTAATCGTTGAAACGGAAAATCGCGATAGCGTAGGAATGCGGCATCTGCCACAGGCTGAACATCACCAGCAGGGTCAGTGCGGCCATGTCGAAGCTGTTGGTCACAGCCACGTAACCGATCACTGGCGGCATGGCGCCCGACAGGCTGCCCACCAGCGTGCCGTGAACCGACTTGCGCTTGAGGTACAGGCTGTAGAAGCCGACGTAGATGATGAAGCCGATTACTGCGAACAGGGCAGCCAACGGGTTGGCCACCTTGTACAACAGGGCAACGCCGAGAACACCCAGAATGGTCGCGTAAACCAGGGCCAGTTTCAGGGAGATGAGGCCCTGGACCAGCACACGGTTCTTGGTGCGTTCCATCTTCAGGTCGATGTCGCGGTCGATGCAGTTGTTGAACACGCAACCGGAGGCCACGACCAGAGAAGTACCGATCATGGCGGCCAGGAACACCGCCAGATCGACATGCCCTTTCGAGGCCAGGAAGAACCCGCCTGCCACAGAAAGCACGTTACCGAAAATGATCCCCGGTTTGGTGATTTGGATAAAGTGCTTGAGCGACATCGGGTCTACCTCACTTCGCCATCATGTACGTGTGGATGCTGAACATGATCCACAGCGACAGGCCAACCAGCAGCACGATCACAATCGCCGTGAAGACGAACGCGATCACGTTGTTACGCTGTGCAATGGAGCGGTCCAGGTGCAGGAAGTAATACAGGTGAACGATCACCTGGATCACTGCGAACAGCAGAACGATTGCCAGCGTCGTCGACTTCGGCAGGGTCGGGTACATCACCAGACCGAACGGAATAACGGTCAGGATTACCGACAGGATGAAGCCGATGGCGTACGACTTGACGCTGCCGTGGCCAGCATCGTGGCTGTCATGGGAGTGTGCATTAGCCATTACAGAGTCCCCATCAGGTAAACAACGGTGAAGACGCAGATCCAGACCACGTCCAGGAAGTGCCAGAACAGGCTCAGGCAGCTCAGACGGGTCTTGTTGGTCGACGTCAGGCCATGCTTGTTGACCTGATACATCATGATGCCCATCCAGATCAGACCGGCCGAAACGTGCAGACCGTGGGTACCGACCAGGGTGAAGAACGCCGACAGGAAGCCCGAACGGCTAGGACCGAAGCCCTCGGAGATCAGCAGGTGGAACTCGTTGATCTCCATGGCGATGAAGCCCGCGCCGAGCAGGAAGGTCATGAACAACCAGCCCAGGACCGCCTGCTTCTTGCCCTTGTACAACGCCAGCATGGCGAAGCCGTAGGTGATCGAACTGAACAACAGCAGAGCGGTTTCGCCCAGCACGTATGGCAGTTCGAAGATGTCGTGGCCCGACGGGCCACCGGCAACGTTGTTTACCAGTACTGCGTACACCGCGAAGATCGACGCAAACAGAATGCAGTCGGTCATCAGGTAGAGCCAGAAACCGTATACGGTCATCTCGCCCGAGTCGTGGTGATGGTCATCGTGCCCATGGTCACCATGGGCGTGTCCAACATTGGTCACTAAGTTCGACATGGTTTAAGCCTGTTCCAACGAGGTTTCAACACGGGTGGCGTTGGCCGGGATTTTCCCTGCCGCGACCAGACGCTTGTGCTGCTCGGCTTCGATACGCTCGATCGTTTCAACCGGAACCATATAGCCCTGGTCGTCACGTGCAGCGTGGATCACGAAGTAAACGACGGTGCCTACCAGGCTCGCGATCGCCAGCCACCAGATGTGCCAGATCATCGCGAAACCGAAGACGGTCAACAGCGCGCCCATCACCACGCCGGTGGCGGTGTTGTTCGGCATGTGGATCGGCTCGTACTTGGCCGGACGCTGGTACGCAGTACCGTTTTCCTTGGCCTCGGTGAACGGGTCGATGCAGTCAGCCTTAGGCAGCACAGCGAAGTTGTAGAACGGTGGTGGCGACGAGGTCGACCATTCCAGCGTGTGCGCATTCCACGGGTCACCGTGATCGCAAACGTTCTCTGGCTTGTTGCGGTCACGCACACTGACGTACAGCTGGATCAGTTGGCAGGCGATACCGGCAGCAATCATCACCGCACCGAACATGGCAACGTACAGGTACGGTACCCACTCAGGGTTGGTGGTGGCGTTCAGACGACGGGTCATGCCCATGAAGCCCAGTGCATAGAGCGGCATGAACGCGACGAAGAAGCCCGAGATCCAGAACCAGAACGCTGCTTTGCCCCAGCCTTCGTGCAGCTTGAAGCCGAACGCTTTCGGGAAGTAGAACGCGAAGCCAGCGATGTAACCGAATACCGCACCGCCGATGATCACGTTGTGGAAGTGCGCGATCACGAACAGGCTGTTGTGCAGCACGAAGTCAGCACCCGGAATGGCCAGCAGTACGCCGGTCATGCCGCCGATGGCGAAGGTCACCATGAAGCCCAGGGTCCACATTACCTGGCTGGTGAAGCGCAGACGGCCCTGGTAGATGGTGAACAGCCAGTTGAACAGCTTCACACCCGTCGGGATGGAAATCAGCATCGTCGCCAGACCGAAGAAGGCGTTGACGCTTGCACCCGAACCCATGGTGAAGAAGTGGTGCAGCCAGACCATGAAGCCCAGTACCGAGATCGCGCCCGAGGCGTAGATCATCGAGTGGTGGCCGAACAGTTTCTTGCCGGTGAAGGCCGAGATCACTTCCGAGAAGATGCCGAAAGCCGGCAGGATCAGGATGTAAACCTCAGGGTGGCCCCACGCCCAGAACAGGTTGACGTACATCATCGGATTGCCACCAAGTTCATTGGTGAAAATGTGGAAATCCATGTAACGGTCAAGGGTCAGCAGTGCCAGGGTCGCGGTCAGGATCGGGAACGAAGCCACGATCAGAACGTTTGCCCAGGTGCAGGTCCAGGTGAAGATCGGCATGTCCATCAGTTTCATGCCAGGGGTACGCATTTTCAGTACGGTCGCGAGGAAGTTGACCCCGGTTAACGTCGTACCCAATCCGGATAGCTGTAGCGCCCAGATGTAGTAATCCATACCTACGCCAGGACTGTATTGCAGACCCGACAGCGGCGGATACGCAACCCAACCGGTCTTGGCGAATTCACCGATACCCAGCGACAGGTTGATCAGCACAACGCCGGATACCAGCAGCCAGAAGCTCAGGGAGTTCAGGAACGGGAAGGCAACGTCACGCGCACCGATCTGCAGCGGCACTGCAAGGTTCATCAGGCCGGTGAAGAATGGCATCGCCATGAAGATGATCATGATCACACCGTGAGCGGTGAAGATCTGGTCATAGTGTTCAGGTGGCAGGTAGCCAGGCGAACCCTCGGTGGCCATGGCCAGCTGGGTACGCATCATGATCGCGTCGGCAAAGCCGCGCAGCAGCATGACCATGGCGACGATGATGTACATCACGCCGATTTTCTTGTGGTCGACCGAAGTCAGCCACTCAGTCCACAGGTACGTCCACTTCTTGAAGTAAGTGATCGCAGCGAACAGTGCCAGACCACCGAGGGCGATCATGGCGATGGTCACCATCACGATCGGCTCGTGGAATGGGACTGCTTCCCAACTTAATTTACCAAACATCGTTTACTCCTCTGCCCCGGCAGCTGAATGCGAACCCGCGTCAATATCCGTGGCCGCCACTTCTTTCTCTTTCTTCTCGTGCTTCAGCGGCTTGCCCGGCTTCATACCTTCGTACTTGTCGACGATGATCTGGAACTGGTTCGGCGTGACCGACGAGTAGAGCTCGACTGGGTTGTTCTGGCTCGGTTTGGCCAGGGCTGCGTATTCAGCCTGATCAAGCTGTTTAGGCGACTTCTTGACTTCACTGACCCAGGCGTCGAAATCTTCCTGAGTGGTGGAGATAGCCTTGAATTTCATACCGGTGAAACCGGCGCCGCTGTAGTTGGCGGAGATACCGTCCATTTCAGCGTTGCGGTCGGCGATCAGGTGCAGCTTGGTCTGCATGCCCGCCATCGCGTAGATCTGGCCGCCCAGGCCCGGGATGAAGAACGAGTTCATCACGGCGTCGGAGGTGATCTTGAAGTTGATTGGCGTGTGCGCCGGGAACACGATCTTGTTGACCGTGGCGATGCCTTGTTCCGGATAGATGAACAGCCACTTCCAGTCCAGCGCGACGACTTCGATGGTCACCGGCTTGACGTCAGACTCGATCGGACGATACGGGTCCAGCTCGTGAGTCGAGATGTAAGTGATGTAACCCAGGGCGATGATGATCAGCACCGGGATGGTCCATACGGCCACTTCGATCTTGGTCGAGTGCGACCACTTCGGCGTGTAGACGGCGTTCTTGTTCGAAGCGCGGTACTTCCAGGCAAACAGGAAGGTCATGACGATGACCGGCACGACGACCAACAGCATCAGCAGCGTGGCGGTGATGATCAGGTTGCGCTGTTCCAGGCCGACCTGGCCCGTTGGATTGAGCAAGGTCATGTTGCAGCCTCCCAGCAGCAACGTGCCGAGCAGCGGCACTAGGCCTAGTAATCTGGGGTACCTGTTTTTACTCATCTCACGACCTCTAAAGCAGCTTGCGCAATGCAGTTGGGTTTTGATCGCCAACACTTCACCCTGCCAAGGGTTGGCATTTTCTTTGGATTGAATAAGGGCCGCCCGTCGCGCGTCTCACGCTCGACAAAACCTTGGGACAGCGTTCAGTTCTTATTCGAATTCGTGGTCAAAGGCCTTGTTACAGACCAATTCCATTTGGTGCGGAAAATTGGAAAGGCACCGACACCTGGGTGTCTCGAAAGCCTCGCGGCTCGCTCGACACCCGACCTCCTGATCAGTTCCTTGATAAAGGCTGAACAGCGCCGGGAATTCAGTGCGGGCGATTG
Source organism: Pseudomonas moraviensis (assembly GCF_900105805.1). NCBI lineage: Bacteria > Pseudomonadati > Pseudomonadota > Gammaproteobacteria > Pseudomonadales > Pseudomonadaceae > Pseudomonas > Pseudomonas moraviensis. Next base: position 3,787,316 of record NZ_LT629788.1, read on the forward strand.
TAGATAGGTAGCGCCCTATACACCATGTCTTATCCCGAAATAATTTTTATCACTCAGAGCAACAATCCATCGCCATTTTTGCAAAAGTTGCGGGTGTTATTGAAAGCTCTTCTCAACAAACCCGGCAAAATGTGCACATGTAACCGCCTCAAATCAGACAGCTCTGCGAGCCGCCTGCGAGCGCCTGACCGGCGCAAAGCCCGATATTCCAAGGCCTTCGCCTACATGCCGGGGCCTGTTAAAACTGCCTGATCCGGCACCTCCGCCCTGAAGCCCGAAATCGTCGAAACTGGCCAATGTTTTTATGTAACAGGCGGCCAATCCGCCGCATCCCGAGCCCCTGCGACAGCCTGTGTGTGACAACATGTCGCACACTTGCCGCATGCTTCATTGCCGTTCGTCACGGTGTTTTCACAAACGCTCTGAAATGCAAAACGCCTCGATTTTCAGCAGCGAAAATCGGGGCGTTTTGTTTATCGGCACTCCCGCGCAAAAGTTGACTCAGCGCAGCGCTTTTCGATTACGCGAGGTCAGCAGCGGCACCAGAATCACCACCAGCACGAACGCCACCAGCGCCCACTGCGCCAGCGACAGACCGAGGATCGGCGGATACGGCGTCGAGCAGAAACCGTCGACCTGGAAGCCCAGCGGGAAGATCTTCGCCAGCGGCAGATCATCGACAATCGGCTGCAGCACATCGACGCCACAACTGACCGCCGGATAGAACTGCGTATAGACGTGATGCCCGGCCACAGCGGCCCCGGCAAGCGCACAGATCACCACCAGCGTTTCGAACACGGTGATGCTGCGACGGCTGCGCATGCCCGCGCCGATGAAGGCGAACAGTGCGATCAGCAGCAATGCATAGCGCTGCAGAATGCACAGCGGGCACGGTGCCTCACCCAAGACGATCTGCATGTACAGCGCACCGCCGATCAACGCCAGGCAGATGATCCCCAGCAGCACCAGATAGCGCCGCTCACGTCCCAACCGCATCGTTTCCTCGCTCATTGCCTTTCCCTTGTAAGTCCATGGTCCAGCCGGCCGGCGGCTGAAATTGTCGCAAGTCTACACCGGGGCAATAAACGATAAAGCGGTTAAGGAATGATTAACCAACAAAGCTTTGTGGCGCGCAGAAGATTCGCGAGCAGGCTCGCTCCCACAATGGATCTGCGTCGGACACAAACTCTGTGAACAATGCAAAACCTGTAGGAGTGAGCCTGCTCGCGATGCAGACGACTCGGTCGTTGACGGCTATTCCAAAGCAGAAGCCGGCCCGAAGAACTCGTAACGGCTCTGTTTCTCCGGCACGCCCAACGCTTTCAGATGCCGCTTGATCGCGCCCATGAACCCTTTCGGCCCGAGGAAGTACGCATCGACATCACGCTGCGCCGGCAACCATTCGCCGAGCAGCTCTTCACTGAGCATGCCGACCTTGTCCGCCGCCGGGCTCACGCCGTCTTCTTCGGCGTAGCAATAGAAGCGCTTGAGCTGTGGATGACGTTCAGCCAGCCCATCGACCCAGTCACGGAACGCGTGGACGCTGCCGTTTCGCGCGCAGTGGATAAAATGCACCGGACGCTCGGTCTCCAACGCCGCTTCCAGCATCGCTAGCGTTGGGGTAATGCCGACACCGCCGCTGATCAGCACCAGCGGTTTGTCGCTGGCCGCCAGGGTGAATTCGCCGGATGGCGGGAACAGTTGAATGCTTGAGCCGACCTGCAGTTGATCATGCAGATAATTCGACGCGCGGCCACCCGGTTCACGCTTGACGCTGATGCGGTACTGGCCGTGATTGGCCAGTGCCGACAGCGAATAGTTGCGGCGGATTTCTTCGCCATCGAGGTGCAGCTTCATGCCGATGTACTGACCCGGTTCAGCCGCAAGAATCGGCCCTTTGTCCGCCGGCTCGAAGTAGAAAGAGGTGATTTCGGCGCTCTCTTGCACTTTCGCGGTGACGATGAACTCCCGCGCACCGCGCCAGCCGCCGACCGCGTGTTCCTTCTGATCGTAGATCGCGGTTTCCGCGCCGATCAGGATGTCGGCCAGTTGCCCGTACGCCGCGCCCCAGGCGCTCATCACTTCGGGCGTAGCGATCTCTTCACCGAGCACTTCGGAAATGGCCCGCAGCAGGCAGGTGCCGACGATCGGGTAGTGCTCCGGCAGAATCTGCAGGGCGACGTGCTTGTTGATGATCTTCGCCACCAGATCGCCCAACTGGTCGAGCTGATCGATGTGCCGGGCATACATCAGCACGCCGTTAGCCAAGGCACGCGGCTGATCGCCACTGGCCTGGTGCGCCTGGTTGAACAGCGGGCGTACTTGCGGGTATTCGGAAAGCATCATGCGGTAAAAGTGCGTGATCAACGCCTCGCCGCCGCTTTCCAGCAGAGGCACGGTGGATTTGACGATGGCACGATCCTGGACGCTAAGCATAAGGTGACTCCTGCGCTTTCTTGAAAGATTGCTCTGGAGGTATCAGCTTTCGTGCCAACTTATTAATTGTTTAAATTCAATGAGTTGAAACCTACATAGTCATTTCGACACAAATGCACGTATAGTCATCACGACTACACTTTGTCTCTTTGACTACATCACCATGACCGCCAAATCCTTGCTTACCGCCCTGCTGCCTCTGGTCGCCGACCTGTCCCGCGAATTGCCCGAAGGTGAGCGCTACCGGCGTTTGCTCGAAGCCATGCGCGCCTTGTTGCCCTGCGATGCCGCCGCGTTACTGCGTCTGGACGGTGAGTCCTTGGTGCCGCTGGCGGTGGACGGCTTGAGTACCGACACCCTCGGCCGCCGCTTCAAAGTCAGCGAACACCCACGGTTTGAAATTCTGCTGGCCGGCGCCGGTCCGACGCGCTTCGCCGCCGACAGCGAACTGCCCGATCCCTATGACGGATTGGTCGATGGCCTCGACGATCACCTCGAAGTCCACGACTGCCTCGGCTGTCCTTTATTTGTCGATGAGAAACTCTGGGGCCTGATCACCCTTGATGCGCTCGACCCGGAGCGTTTCGAGCCGATCGAACTCGATGCCCTGCAAGCCTTCGCCAGCCTCGCCTCGGCCACGGTCAACGCTGCCGAGCGCATCGAGCGTCTGGCCACCCGCGCCGAAGATGAACATCAGCGCGCCGAGGTCTACCGCCAGGCCAGCGGCCAGCAGAACCGCGAAATGGTCGGCCAGAGCAAAGCGCACAAACGTCTGGTGGAAGAAATCAATCTGGTCGGCGGCAGTGACCTGACCGTGCTGATCACTGGCGAAACCGGTGTCGGCAAGGAGCTGGTCGCCCAAGCGATTCACGCCGCTTCCCCGCGCGCCGACAAACCGATCATCAGCCTCAACTGCGCCGCCCTGCCTGACACACTGGTGGAAAGCGAACTGTTCGGCCACGTGCGCGGTGCTTTCACCGGCGCTACCAGCGACCGCCGCGGCAAATTCGAACTGGCCAATGGCGGCACGCTGTTTCTCGATGAAGTCGGCGAGCTGTCGCTGACGGTCCAGGCCAAATTGCTGCGCGTATTGCAGAGCGGACAGTTGCAACGCCTGGGCTCGGACAAGGAGCATCAGGTTGATGTGCGCTTGATTGCCGCGACCAATCGCGATCTGGCCGAAGAAGTACGCAGCGGTCGCTATCGGGCCGACTTCTATCACCGCTTGAGTGTCTACCCGCTGCGGGTGCCGGCGCTGCGCGATCGCGGCCGCGATGTGTTGCTGCTCAGCGGCTTTTTTCTCGAGCAGAACCGCTCGCGTATGGGCCTTAACAGCCTGCGCTTGACCGGCGATGCGCAAGAGGCGCTGCTGGCGTACACATGGCCGGGGAATGTGCGCGAGCTGGAGCATTTGATCGGGCGCAGTGCACTGAAGGCGCTGGGTAATTGCAAGGTGCGGCCGAAAATCCTGAGTCTGAGTGCGGCGGATCTGGATTTGCCGCGTGAGGTTGTGGATAACGTGGTTGTGCCTGTTACCGCAGGCTTGGCCAATGAGATGCCAATGATCGGCGGGGATTTGCGCAGTGCCACTGATGAGTTTCAGCGGCGCCTGATCAGTGCAGCGCTGGAACGTCATCGGGATAACTGGGCGAGTGCGGCGCGAGAGCTGGGGGTGGATCGGGCGAACCTTGGGCGGATGGCCAAGCGCTTGGGCATGAAAAGCTGAAGATTATCGCCAAGTGCCAAAAGCCCCCTCACCCCAGCCCTCTCCCAGAGGGAGAGGGCTGGGGTGAGGGGCTTTTGATCTGTGACGACAAACCTAAAGCCCACTCCATTCAAGCCGATAACCCGGCATCAAAGGTTTCTGGCGATTTGCACTCTCGCCCATCCACAGAAGGTTCTTATGTCTTCCACCAAAGCCCGCGCAGATTCACTTTCGCTTCTGCTGTTTACCTTGCGCAGCGGCAAGCTGATGGCGATCAACCTGCTGAAAGTCAGTGAAATCATTCCCTGCCCGCCGCTGACCAAGCTGCCGGAGTCGCACCCGCACGTCAAAGGCATCGCCTCCCTGCGTGGTGCCTCGCTGTCGGTGATCGACCTCAGCCGCGCGATCGGCGAGCGGCCGCTGGAAGATCCCAACGGCGGCTGCCTGATCGTCACCGATGTCAGCCGTTCCAAGCAGGGTCTGCACGTGCAGGCGGTGAGCAAGATCGTCCATTGCCTGACCACCGACATCAGGCCGCCACCGTTCGGCTCCGGCGGTTCGCGTGCCTACATCACCGGCGTGACCTCGGTGGACGGTACGCTGGTGCAGGTGCTGGATATCGAAAAAGTCATCCACAGCATCGCCCCGGCGCAGATCGAAATGGCGCCGACCGACCTGACCATGGAAGACGCCGAAGTCCTCGGCAACGCGCGGATTCTGGTGGTCGATGACAGCCAGGTGGCGCTGCAGCAATCGGTGCACACCCTGCGCAACCTCGGCCTGCAGTGCCACACCGCGCGCAGTGCCAAGGAAGCCATCGACTGCCTGCTCGATCTGCAGGGCACCGCGCAGCAGATCAACCTGATCGTCTCCGACATCGAAATGTCCGAAATGGACGGCTACGCCTTCACCCGCACGCTGCGCGAGACTCCTGACTTCGCTCACTTGTACGTGCTGCTGCACACCTCGCTCGACAGCGCGATGAACAGCGAAAAGGCCCGACTGGCGGGAGCGAATGCAGTACTGACCAAGTTCTCCTCGCCGGAACTGACCCAACGTCTGATCGAAGCGGCCAAGCACGTCGCGGCCAACGGGCACTGAGTCTTGGCCGAAGCGTTTTGTTTTCTGCTACGGCGCGACTTGAGTGAAGCGGTGCCGAATGCGCAGTGGCCGTCCGGGATTGAGCTGTCCGTCTACCGCGATGAATTGGCGCCAGCGCTGCATCAGTTGATGCAACTCGGACATGTGCAGGGTGGCGGTCGAGTACCGCCGCTGGACGAATGGCAGCAGCGGTTTGTCAGCGATCCCGAATACGATCCCTCATTGTGCTTCGTTGCCTGCGATGCCGAGGGTGTGGTTGGCGTGGCGCAGTGCTGGACCAGTGCGTATATCAAGAATCTGGTGGTACACCCGCGAATGCAGGGCCGGGGACTTGGGCGAGCGTTGTTGCTGCATGCTTTCAGCGTCTTTCAACAGCGGCGTGAAGGGTTTGTCGATTTGAGGGTGCTGGAGGACAACCTGCGGGCGCGCCGGTTGTATGAAAGTGTCGGGATGTATGTAGTCCGGCGGGAGCTGGTCGTCGAATGATCCACCGCCATCGCGATCAGGCTCACTCCTACATTTGAAATGCATTCCAACCTGTAGGAGTGAGCCTGCTCGCGATAGCGCCGACACAGGCAACTTCCAACCCGCAGGCATACTCCAACCTTGGCCATAACCCAGGATGCCCCAACCATGAAAGCCATCAACCTCGCCCTGCTCAGCCTCACCGCCCTCGCCTCCCAGGCCCACGCCTCCAGCCCCGACGCCTGGGCCTCCTACGACAAAACCGTGCTCGCCAGTTGCACCAAGGCCAGCGGACTGAAAAACGTCAAACCGGTCGGCACGCCCGCGCAATTCGATGATCGCGTCGGTTACACCGCCGTTCTGCTGCAAGGCCAATATCCGCAAAAACACATGAAAGGCCAGCAAGGCAGCGAGCTGTGCCTCTACAACAAACAGTCGAAAACCGCATTCGTCACCGAGTGGGACTCGATCCGCCCGGTGACAAAATCCCACTGAGTGGCGCAGTCCTTGCTTCGATCGGGTTCTGTGCGATGGTTTTCCGCCATCCTTTCACACCCTGATTGAAGACAGATCGCTCAATGAATACGACGTTTTCCTGCGTAGGCTGCGGCAAATGCTGCACCGACCACCATGTGCCGCTGACGCTGGCCGAAGCCCGCATGTGGGCGGCGGATGGCGGTCAGGTAATCGTGCTGGTCGAGGCCTTTCTCGGCAATGGTCTGGGCCTGCCAGCGCAGCAGCGCGAACATGCCGAGCGCCGGTCGGCCATGGTCCGCAGCGGCGCTACCGATGCTCATGTGGCGATCACTTTCGCCGCCTACAACGTCGGCCCCTGCCGGAATCTTGACGACGACAAGCGCTGCCGAATCTACGAGCGGCGTCCGCTGGTGTGCCGGATTTACCCGGCGGAAATCAATCCGCACATCCCGCTCAATCCTGCTGCCAAGGATTGCCCGCCGGAATCCTGGGAACAGGGACCGGAACTGATCGTGGGCGGCGAATTGGTTGATCGGGAACTGGTTGAGCTGATCCAGCGTTCGCGTCAGGCGGACCGGGATGACATCAGACTCAAGGATGCGATCTGCGCGATGCTCGGGATTCGCACCACCGCGCTCAAGGGCGATGGGTTTACAGCTTATTTGCCGAACATGGATGCGTTTGCGCAGGTGATCGACCAGGTAAGCGCGCAACCGTTGGCGGCGCAGCCGAGTGAGTGGCTGTTTCATTTGTCAGGTGATGACGTGGCCGGGCAAGTGCTGGCAGCCGGAGGCCAAGTGGTGACTGAACCGGCGCAGACTTATGCGTTCATTTCATTGCGCGCGGCTTGATCTGACATTTGTGGTGTAGCGGCTGCCGCCTTCGCGAGCAGGCTCGCTCCCACACTGGATCTGCGCCAGACACAAAACCTGTGGGAGCTCGCGAAGAGGCCAGCACAAGCACCATCACTTTCCGATGTCAGCGCTTGCCCATCGACCGACGCGTGCCCGGCGGCGCCATGCCCGGGGTCTTGGTGTGGCCATTCTTCGCGCCATTCTTGTACCACGGCTGATTCGAGCCTTTCGCCGAGGCCAGCTCGCCCGGCTTGAACGGGAACTTGAACGCCGGGATCTCGGCCTTGGTTTCGCTGGTGTCAGCCACGTCAGCCGGGACGTCGCTCACAGCGTCGTCAACCGGCGGTTGGGTCGGGGAAGTCATAAAAGCTCCGGGAACAAAAAGTCGGCCCGATCAGTGAGCCGCAAAGGCGCGCAGTATACCTGTGCGCTCTGGCTCGGCATCTGAAGATTTGCGCGATGCGCTGAATGGCTGCTTGGTACTGACACTGCGTGATGATATTTCAGTTCATGCGGTGTTGAACGTCACTCAACAATTGCGAGGTGCTCTCCAGCAACTGCTCAAGAAGCGCGTCATCCTCATCCATATAGCCTTCGTATTCGGCGAGATTCCGCCGCTCATGGCACAGCGCAAACAATCGCACCTGAACCTTACTGCTTTGCGTGGTATGGATCAGACACTGGAATACCAGATAGCGCTTGTCCGATCGATAGCCACTCAAGCGAAGAGCTGTCAGCGCCAGCGCGTGAGCGGCGTTGTAGGCCAAATCGAACCGGCTGGAAAACGAGAGTGTGCAGGTGTGCGCATCCTTGAGCCTATCCAGAGCCGAGCGCATCAGCCCCTCACACTCTTTGCGGTCAGGTGGCTCCGCTTTCAGTACACCGCTACGTAGAAGATTCTCCAGACTCTCGTTGCTGCCCATCCTTGGACTCCAAAGGGTTTGCCCCTGACAGATCGATTTTTTCCTGCTGCATCACCCGCATGACAAAACTGTTCTGTGCCGCCAGCTTCCTGGCCCAGTCTTGCGGGGTGTATAGCGTCGGGTTGATGGGACGCCTCAATTGCTCCTCCAACGGCATGAGTCGCTCCATCAACTCACTGTAGTGCAGGCCTTCGCCAATCAGCATGAGATCTATGTCACTGAGTGTGTTCGCCGAGTTTTTGGCAATGGAGCCATACACGAACGCCCACGTGATCTGTTCGGCAAACGGCTCTAATGCCTGACGAAGAGGCTCGGCAAAACCGAATGTCTTACGCGTGATGCCCAGAAGCTCCGCGTAGATAGGACAGGCGGGGTTGGCCTGGTAATGGGTCTGGTTACCCACTCGTGTCATGCTGAGGATCCCGGCTCGTTGCAATCGATCGAGTTCACGCATCAGCCCGCCTTTGCCAACCTGCGCCCAGCGCACAATTTCGTTGGCGTAGAACGTCTGGTCAGGCTTGCCGAACAACAATCCCAATACTTTTTGCTGGGTGGCGGTGAACAGGGCTTCGCTTAAAGAAAAGTTTTCCACTGGCGCAAACCGAAGAGTCCCAAAAAAGGAACGATAGGTCCCTTTTAGGGACTTATCAACTCAACCGTAATCGCAGCCACTGCAATTAACATCGGAAACTGACAATCCTGACAGCCAGCCGTCACCCTGCCGACCGCCTGACCGGTTTATAACTGGCCAATCAGCCCAAACTCCAAACTCCAGACTCCGGCGCCGCGCATGTCCATTCAGAAAAATAAAATCCTGCTCGCCTCTCTCCTGATTTTGCTGGCAGCCGCCGGCCTGTGGTTTGTGCTCAAACCGGCACCGGCCAAACTGGCCAGCCCGACCGCCATTCCTGTGCGCGTGGTGACGGTCAGCGCCAAAGACGTGCCGCGTTATACCAGCGGCATCGGCTCGGTGCTCTCGCTCCACAGTGTGGTGGTGCGTGCGCAGATCGACGGCATCCTGACGAAAATTCTGGTCAAGGAAGGTCAACTGGTCAAAGCAGGCGACCTGCTCGCTACCATCGACGACCGCTCGATCCGCGCCAGCCTCGATCAGGCCCGGGCGCAGTTGGGCGAGAGCCAGGCGCAGTTGCAGGTCGCGCTGGTCAATCTCAAGCGCTACAAATTGCTCAGCGTCGACGACGGCGTGTCGAAGCAGACCTTCGACCAGCAGCAAGCGCTGGTCAATCAGCTCAAAGCCACGGCGCAGGGCAATCAGGCCTCGATCGATGCGGCGCAGGTGCAACTGTCCTACACGCAGATTCGCTCCCCAGTCACCGGGCGCGTCGGTATTCGTACGGTCGATGAAGGCAATTTCCTGCGCATGACCGACACCCAAGGACTGTTCACCGTGACTCAGATCGACCCGATCGCCGTCGAGTTCTCCCTGCCCCAGCAGATGCTGCCGACCCTGCAGAGCCTGATCAGCGATCCGCAACGCGCGCCGGTCAAGGCCTACATCGGCGCCGACACCGATGGCGAAACCGGCAATCTGCTCGGCGAAGGTCATCTGACCCTGATCGACAACCAGATCAACGCCAACACCGGCACCATCCGCGCCAAGGCCGAATTCGCCAACGCCAGCCAGAAGCTCTGGCCGGGTTTGCTGGTGACGGTAAAAATTCAGACGGCTGTGGATAAAGATGCGCTGGTCGTTCCGCCCACCGTCGTACAACGTGGCCTTGAACAACACTTCGTTTACCGCGTGAAGGACGACAAGGTCGAGGCGGTGCCGGTGCAGATGGTGTATCAGGGCAGCGGCCAGGACATCATCAAAGGCGTCAACGCCGGTGACGTGCTGGTGACCGACGGCCAGTCGCGGCTCAAGCCGGGGTCGAGCGTGCAAGTCATGAGTGAGCCGCCGCAAGTGGTGCAGGCGGAGCCGAAGCCATGAATTCGCACAAAGGCATCTCGACCTGGTGCATCGATCACCCGGTGGCGACGATCCTGTTGACGATCGCGCTGGTGCTGGTCGGGGCGATTGCCTTCCCGCGCTTGCCGATTGCTCCACTGCCAGAAGCGGAATTTCCTACGATTCAAGTCTCGGCGCAGTTGCCCGGCGCCAGCCCGGACACCATGGCGTCTTCGGTGGCGACGCCGCTGGAGGTGCAATTCAGTGCCATCCCCGGCATGACCCAGATGACCTCGAGCAGTGCGCTGGGCTCAACCCTGCTGACCCTGCAATTCACCCTCGACAAAAGCATCGACACCGCCGCCCAGGAAGTCCAGGCGGCGATCAACACCGCCGCCGGCAAGCTGCCCAAGGATATGCCGACGCTGCCGACGTGGAAGAAGGTCAACCCGGCCGACAGCCCGGTGCTGATCCTCAGTGTCAGCTCCACACAGATGCCCGGCACCGAACTCAGCGACCTGGTGGAAACCCTGCTCGCCCGGCAGATCAGTCAGATCGACGGCGTCGGCCAGATCAACATCACCGGTCAGCAACGTCCGGCGATTCGCGTGCAGGCGTCGGCGGACAAACTCGCGGCGATTGGCCTGACGCTGGCCGACATCAGGCTGGCGATCCAGCAGACCAGTCTGAACCTCGCCAAAGGTGCGCTGTACGGCGAATCGAGTATCTCGACGCTGTCGACCAACGACCAGTTGTTCCACCCCGAGGACTACAGCCAGCTCATCGTTTCCTACAAGGATGGCGCACCGGTTCACCTGCGCGATGTCGCCAGAGTCGTCAACGGTGCGGAAGATGCCTACGTGCAGGCGTGGGCGGGTGATCGTCCGGGGGTGAATCTGGTGATCTCGCGCCAGCCCGGCGCCAACATTGTCGAGACCGTCGACCGCATCCAAGCCGCCCTCCCCGGTCTCGAAGCCATGCTGCCGGCCTCGGTGCAGGTGAAAACCCTGATCGACCGCACGCAGACCATTCGCGCTTCGCTGCATGAGGTTGAGATCACCTTGCTGATCGCGATCCTGCTGGTGGTCGCAGTCATGGCGCTGTTCCTGCGGCAGTTGTCGGCGACCCTGATTGTTTCGGCGGTGCTCGGCGTCTCGCTGATCGCCAGTTTCGCCCTGATGTACGTGCTCGGTTTCAGCCTGAACAACCTGACGCTGGTGGCGATCGTCGTCGCGGTCGGCTTCGTGGTCGACGATGCGATTGTCGTGGTGGAGAACATTCACCGCCATCTCGAGGCCGGCGATGACATGCGCGAGGCGGCGATCAAGGGTGCCGGCGAGATTGGCTTCACCGTCGTTTCGATCAGTTTCTCGCTGGTAGCGGCGTTCATCCCGCTGCTGTTCATGGGCGGTGTGGTCGGGCGGCTGTTCAAGGAATTCGCCCTGACCGCGACGTCCACCATCATGATTTCCGTGGTGGTGTCGCTGACGCTGGCGCCAACCCTCGCCGCGCTGTTTATGCGTAAACCGGTACATCACGCGAACGCCAAACCCGGTTTCAGTGAGCGCCTGCTCGGCTGGTACGAAAAGGGTCTGCGCCGCGCCCTCGACCATCAGAAACTGATGATTGGTGTGTTCGGTCTCTCGCTGGCGTTGGCGGTTGCCGGCTACATTTTCATTCCCAAGGGGTTCTTTCCGGTGCAGGACACCGGTTTCGTCCTCGGCACCACTGAAGCCGCTGCGGACATTTCCTACGGCGAGATGGTGAAAAAACACTTGGCCATGGCGGAAATCGTCGCGGCCGATCCGGCGGTGCAGGCGTTTTCCCATTCGGTGGGTGTTTCCGGCAGCAACCAGACCATCGCCAACGGGCGCTTCTGGATCGCCTTGAAAAAACGCGGCGATCGCGACGTCAGCGCCAGCCAGTTCATCGACCGCATCCGTCCGCAACTGATGAAAGTCCCCGGCATCGTTCTGTATTTGCGCGCAGGGCAGGACATCAACCTCAGCTCCGGCCCGAGCCGTGCGCAGTATCAATACGTGCTGAAGAGCAATGACGGCGCGACCCTCGCCACCTGGACGCAGCGCCTGACCGAGAAACTGCGCAGCAACCCGGCGTTCCGCGACATTTCCAATGATCTGCAACTGGGCGGCAGCATCACTCACATCAGCATCGACCGTAGCGCAGCGGCGCGTTTTGGCCTGACTGCCAGCGATGTCGACGAGGCGCTGTACGATGCGTTCGGCCAACGGCAGATCAATGAATTCCAGACTCAGGTCAACCAGTACAACGTGATTCTCGAGCTGGACACCAGGCAACGCGGCAAGGCCGAAAGCCTCAACTATTTCTACCTGCGTTCGCCGCTCAGCGGAGAAATGGTGCCGCTCTCGGCGCTGGCCCGGTTTGACGCGCCGACCATCGGCCCGCTGTCGATTGCCCACGACGGCATGTTCCCCGCCGCCAACCTGTCCTTCAACCTCGCCCCGGGCGTGGCGCTGGGCGATGCGGTGATTCTGCTCAATCAGGCCAAGGCCGAGATCGGCATGCCCACCGCGATCAGCGGCAATTTCCAGGGCGCGGCGCAGGCGTTCCAGAGTTCGCTGGCCAGTCAGCCGTGGCTGATTCTGGCGGCGCTGGTGGCGGTGTACATCATTCTCGGCGTGCTTTATGAAAGCTTCGTGCATCCGCTGACGATCATCTCGACGTTGCCAGCGGCAGGCCTCGGCGCGGTGATCATGCTGTGGATCTGTGGTCAGGACTTTTCGATCATGGCGTTGATCGGGCTGGTGCTGCTGATCGGTATCGTCAAGAAGAACGGCATCCTGATGATCGACTTTGCCCTCGAGGCGCAGCGCCAGCGCGGACTGGCGCCGCAAGAGGCGATTTTCGAGGCGTGCATCACCCGGTTCCGGCCGATCATCATGACCACCCTCGCCGCGCTGCTCGGCGCGTTGCCGCTGATGCTCGGCTACGGCACCGGCGCCGAACTGCGCCAGCCATTGGGCATTGCCGTGGTCGGCGGTTTGCTGGTCAGCCAGATGCTGACGCTGTTCACCACCCCGGTCATATACTTATGGCTCGAACGGCTGTTTCACCGGCACTCACACCCACCAGCCCCAACGCCCGCAACGGCATTGGCGACCACAGACTGAGGCGGTCATGCGCGTTCTGATTATCGAAGACGAAGAAAAAACCGCGGACTATCTGCACCGTGGCCTGACCGAACAGGGCTACACCGTGGACCTTGCCCGCGACGGCGTTGAAGGCCTGCATCTGGCGCTGGAATGCGACTACGCAGTGATCGTCCTCGACGTCATGTTGCCGGGGCTCGATGGCTTCGGCGTGCTGCGCGTGCTGCGCGCGTTGCGTGCGCGCAAACAGACCCCGGTGATCATGCTCACCGCCCGCGAGCGCGTCGAAGACCGCATCAAGGGCCTGCGCGACGGTGCCGACGATTACCTCGGCAAGCCGTTTTCCTTCCTCGAGCTGGTCGCCCGCCTGCAAGCGTTGACCCGGCGCAGCGGCGGCCATGAGCCGGTGCAAGTAACCATCGCCGACCTGTGGATCGACCTGATCAGCCGCAAGGCCACCCGCGCCGGCACGCGCCTGGATCTGACCGCGAAAGAGTTTTCCCTGCTCAGCGTGCTCGCCCGTCGCCAGGGCGAAATCCTCTCGAAAACTGCGATCGCCGAGATGGTCTGGGACATCAATTTCGACAGTGATGCCAACGTCGTCGAAGTCGCGATCAAACGCCTGCGCGCCAAACTGGATGGCCCGTTCCACGAAAAACTGCTGCACACCATTCGCGGCATGGGTTATGTACTGGAGAGCCGTGGTGTCCAGTAACTCGATTGCCCTGCGTTTAAGCGGGATGTTCACGCTGGTGGCGCTCGTGGTGTTTCTGTTGATTGGTGGCGCACTGTATCAACAGGTCGACAAGGGCTTGGGGCTGTTGCCGGAAGCTGAGCTGGATGCGCGTTACAGCGTGCTCGAGTCGGCGCTCAATCGCTTCGGCACACCGGAACATTGGGTGAAGATCAACGCCAAGCTGAAGCTGCTCGGCGAAGAAGACAAGCGCATCCGGTTCTGGGTGGTCAGTGGTAATCCGGGTTACGAATATGGACAACCCGATGCCGCGATTCGGGCCTTCGCTCAGGGTCCGCTGGGCATGCATGACCTGTATCTGGCCGACCATCCCTACCCCCTGAAAGTGCTGCTGACCGAGTTGCCGGCCAAGGACCAGCGCCCGTCGCTGCGCTTCATGATCGGCATCGATACCGAAACCTTCCATGAGACGCAGCACAATCTGCTGATCGCACTGATCGGTCTGGCGATCGCCGGTGTGCTGATGGCTTCGGCGCTGGGCTATTGGGTGGCGCGCATCGGCCTCAAGCCGTTGATCAAACTGTCGCAGGAAGCTCAGCGCCTGGCACCACCACTACGCGCCGGGCGCTTGCGTCTATCGCCGTTGCCGCCGGAACTGGAGCAGTTCGTCGAGTCGTTCAATTCGACGCTGGAACGGGTGGAACTGGCCTATTCGCGGTTGGAGTCGTTCAACGCCGACGTCGCCCATGAACTGCGGTCACCGCTGACCAACCTGATCGGCCAGACCCAGGTCGCGCTGACCCGCGGGCGCTCGGCCGAACACTATTTCGAAGTGCTGCAATCGAACCTCGAAGAGCTGGAGCGACTGCGTTCGATCATCAACGATATGTTGTTCCTGGCCAGCGCCGATCAGGGCAACAAGGCAACCAAACTGACCTCGACGTCACTGGCTGATGAGGTGGCGACGACCCTGGACTATCTGGATTTCATTCTTGAAGACGCCCAGGTTGAAGTGCAGGTCAGCGGCGATGCGCAGGTCCAGATTGAGGTCGCGCATTTGCGCCGGGCGCTGATCAACTTGCTGAGCAACGCGGTGCAGCACACCGAACCGGGACAGGTGATCGAAGTGCGCATCGAGGTTCAAGAACATCAGGTGAGCATCGGCGTGGCCAATCCCGGGACGCCGATTGCCAGTGAGCATTTGCCGAGGTTGTTCGAGCGCTTTTATCGGGTCGATGCCTCGCGCAGCAACAGCGGCAATAACCACGGCTTGGGGCTGGCGATCGTCAAGGCGATCGCGCTGATGCACGGCGGGGATGTGTTTGTACGCAGTGACCGGGGCATGAACACCTTCGGCATTCACCTTCCGGTCTGAAAAGATCAAAAGATCGCAGCCTTCGGCAGCTCTTACAGGTGTACACCAAGCCCTTGTAGGAGCTGCCGAAGGCTGCGATCTTTGCTTTTGCTGTAACAGTCATTTATGAAAATCACGCTGTTTCCCAACCCTCGGCAACCTTATCTTTGCCCGCACCAAACAGCACTTGCCAAGCAAGAAGGTTTTTCAGATGTCCAACAGTATGGGTATTGCCAGCGCGTTCGTTTTGTCCTCATTGATCCTGTCGCCGATGGCGATGGCTGAAGAATCGCAAACGTTCGTGGCGCAAAAAGTCGCGCGCGCGCAGGCATTCGATCAGCATCAGGCCGAAGTGATGGCCAAGGCTCAAGACGCGACGCAATCCCCGCAGGCCGCCAATTCCCAGACTCAAGCGCTCGAGAAAGACAGCTGAGTCGCACCGCGAAAGGTTTCCCTCGACGCGGTTGTTTGGCTCTTCCCGTTCAACCGTCGTCACTCCAGGCCGCTGCCTTTCAGCGGCCTTTTTTCGTTGTGGTCTGAAAGCCGTCTGGTGCGTCTGTAACAACAAGAAATATCAAGCCGCTCAAGAAACAGAGCGGCCCGCTGACCCAAGGAGTTCCACCGCACGTGTTTTACCCTGCCCGCCTTACACCGCTGTTCATTGCAATGGCCGCAACGATTGTTCCCACCGCCCACGCCGACGAGCCTGCTGAACAAGGCTTCGTCGAAGGTTCGAGCCTCAACCTGAACGCCCGCAACTACTACATGAATCGCAACCGCTTGCAGCAAGCGGACGACAACATCGAGTGGGGCCAGGGTTTTCTCGGGGTGTTCCAGTCCGGCTATACCGAGGGCACGGTTGGCTTCGGTTTTGATGCCCACGCCATGCTCGGCCTGAAACTCGACGGCGGTGGCGGTACCGACGGTTCGAGTATCCTGCCGATCAGCGATGGCAACGGCAAAGCGCCAGGCTCGTTCTCCACCGCAGGCGGAACGTTGAAGCTGCGTGCGTTCGATACCGAGTTGAAGGCCGGTGACCTGTTCCTCACCAACCCGGTGATTGCCGGCGGCGACACGCGGATGCTGCCGCAGACGTTTCGCGGTATCAGCCTCGCCAATCACAGTTTCGACGGCTGGCTGATCGAAGGTGGCCAGGCCAGTTTCACCAAGCCGTATAACCAGAGCGGTCACACGCGAATCGGTACGTCCTACGGCACCCTCGCCGATGGCGATGAGAGTCAGCACCTGACTTGGGCTGGTGTGGCCTGGAGCGGTGTCGAAGGTCTGACCAGTAGCCTCTATGCCTCTGAGCTGAAAGACATCTGGAACCAGTACTACTACGACCTCGACTACACCTGGCAACTGAACGATCTGGTCAGCCTCAACCCGGGCCTGCATTTCTATCACACGCAAGACACCGGTGATGCGCTGCTCGGCGACATAGACAACAACACCTGGAGCGCGCATCTGACCGTCGGCATCGGCAGCCACAGCGTTACCGCCGCGTACCAGCGGGTCAACGGCAACACACCGTTCGACTACATCAGCCAGGGCGACAGCGTTTACCTGGACAACTCCCAGCAATACTCGGATTTCAACGGCCCGAACGAACGCTCGTGGAAGCTCAAGTACGCTTACGACTTCACGGGTGTCGGCCTGCCAGGGCTGACTTCGGCGCTGTCCTATTCGCGCGGCACGGTCGACCTGACCAAAGCCGATCCGGACAACCCAGGCTATTCCAGCTGGTACAGCGCTGATGGCCGCAACGCCAAACACTGGGAGCGCGATATCGATTTGCAGTACATCGTGCAAAGCGGTCAGGCCAAGGACCTGGCGGTGCGCCTGCAATGGGCGACCAACCGTGGCGGCAATGGCTACGGCGCGATTGATTCGGATACAGATGAATACCGCGTGATCATCGACTACCCGATCAACGTCTTCTAAGATCGGCGCGGCGTTTTTCAGATCCTGTGATCTATCCTGTGGGAGCGAGCCTGCTCGCGAAAGCGGTGTGTCATTCAACGCAGATGTTGACTGACAATCAGCTTTCGCGAGCAGGCTCGCTCCCACAGGTTCGTCCGGCGTCAGCCCAACTAAGCTTATGAAACCACTCCAACCGGCTCCCCATTATGATCGCCAGCCGCACACCTCCCGTCACAGGCCAGACCGGTCGCCCCGAGCGCCTGCTGATCCTCGGCAGTCTGCTGACCGTGATTGCGATGGTGTGCATCGTCACCTTCCTGCTGATCCGCGAGTACGCCAGTGCGCAGGAAGCCGCCACTCGCCGTGCGACCACCATCGCGCAACTGATCGACGCCGATGTGCTGCGCACCGTCGAGCTGTACGACCTGACGCTGCAAGGCCTGATCGCCGCCGCCCAGCGTGACGACTTGCAGCAGGTCTCGCCGCAGATCCGTCACCTGGCGCTGTTCGATCGCTCGGCCACCGCGCGCTTCAAAGGCGACATCCTGCTGCTGGACAAGCATGGCGAGGTCGTCGCCGACTCCTCGCGCATCGAACCGAAACCGGGCAATTTCGCTGACCGCGATTATTTCCTCGCCCATGCGTTCAACCGCGAGATGGGCATGTTCATCAGCCGGCCGTTCAAGACCCGTTGCGATTGCGACGAGGCCGATCAGTGGCGCATCAGCTTCAGTCGACGCATCTCCTCGCAGACCGGTGAATTCCTCGGTGTGGCGGTGGCGTCGTTGAAACTCGACTACTTCGACGAACTGTTCAAAAGCCTCGACATTGGCACCGACAGCACATTGAACATCATCAACAGCGATGGCGTGCTGCTCGCGCAGAAGCCGTACCTGCAAAGCGATTCGGTGGGCAAGAGCTTCGGCAATCGGCCCAACGTTGTGCGCATCCTCAATGATCGCGATGGCAGCGGCAGTTTCACCAGCACCTCGAGCATGGATAAACAACGCCGGCTCTATACCTACTCGCGGGTCGGCAATCTGCCGTTGACCGTAATGGTCGCGCTGTCCAGTGATGAGGTGTTCGGCACCTGGCGGCGCACGGCGATATTGATCAGTGGCGCCACCGGCGTGCTGTGCCTTGGCCTGTTGTGGCTGACCTGGCTGCTCGCCCGGGAACTGCGTTTGCGCCATCGCGCCGAACGCGAGCTGGCGCAACTGGCCGCCACCGATGACCTGACCGACGTGGCCAACCGGCGCATGCTCGATCAGACCCTGCGTCATGAGTGGTTCCGCGCGCAACGCTCGGGCCAGCCGCTGTCGGTGATGATGATCGATGCCGACCACTTCAAGGCCTTCAACGACCGACATGGCCATCAGGCCGGCGATCAGGTCTTGCGTGAGCTGGCCAAGGTGATCACGGCAAATGTACGACGTCCGGCGGATCTGGTTGCGCGTTATGGCGGCGAAGAGTTTTCGGTGATTCTCGCCGAGACCGACAGCGCAGGGGCGCGGCAGATCGCCGAGCAGATCCGCTGCGCTGTGGAAAACCTGCCGTGGACCGAAGGCGCTGAGCGGGCGATGACCGTGAGTATCGGCATCGCCACATGGACGACAGCGAGCGAGATGACCCTGGAGCAGTTGTTGTTTGCCGCGGACAAGGCCTTGTATCAGGCCAAGGAAGGCGGACGCAATCGGGTGGTGGTATCGGTTTGAGAGGGCAGTGGCCCCACCGGCCCTATCGCGAGCAGGCTCACTCCTACAATTGGAATGCGTTCCCCCTGTAGGAGTGAGCCTGCTCGCGATAGGGCCATCTCAGGCAATACAAAAACCACAGGTATAAAAAAAGGCCATCCGAGGATGGCCTTCAAAAAACTAGAGAGGTTTTTTACTTACACAGCCGCTACAGGGCGCATGTAAGAGATCGGTGCGGTGCTGGCGTCTTCGAACGTCACCACTTCCCACGCATCTGTCTGCTCAATCAATTTGCGCAGCAGCTGGTTGTTCAGTGCATGACCGGACTTGAAGCCTTTGAACTCACCAATCAGGCTGTTGCCCAGCAGGTACAGGTCGCCAATCGCATCGAGGATCTTGTGCTTGACGAATTCGTCTTCATAACGAAGACCGTCTTCGTTCAACACGCCATCGGCGTCGACCACGATCGCGTTTTCCACGCTGCCGCCGAGTGCGAGGTTGTGCTTGCGCAGGTACTCGATGTCACTCATGAAACCAAAGGTACGGGCGCGACTGACTTCTTTTACGAACGAAGTGCTGGAAAAGTCCACGCTTGCACTTTGGGTGCGGTCCCGGAATACCGGGTGATCGAAATCGATCTCGAAGCTCACCTTGAAGCCTTCGAAAGGGACGAAAGTGGCGCGCTTGTCGCCGTCTTCCACTGTCACTTCACGCAGGATGCGGATGAATTTCTTGGCGGCGTCCTGTTCTTCCAGGCCTGCCGATTGAATCAGGAATACGAAGGGTCCAGCGCTGCCATCCATGATCGGGACTTCGGACGCGGAGAGCTCGACGTAGGCGTTATCGATGCCCAGGCCAGCCATGGCCGAGAGCAAGTGCTCTACCGTGTCCACTTTGACGTCGCCATTGATCAGCGTCGTCGACATAGTGGTTTCACCGACGTTTTCCGCGCGGGCAGGAATCTGCACCACAGGGTCGAGGTCAGCGCGACAAAACACAATGCCAGTGTCGACAGGCGCAGGCTTGAGGGTCAGGTAGACCTTCTCACCGGAGTGCAGGCCTACACCTGTGGCACGGATAATATTTTTCAGTGTGCGTTGTTTAATCATGGCTTGGGCCGCTTCAGCGCAAATTGCGAACTGGTATCAACAAAGGCTGGCGATGATAGCAGACCATGCCTTTGCTGAACACCAATCACCTTCATAGCCCTGATACATTCCATCAATCGGCCTGACGACGCAGGAATGCCGGAATGTCCAGGTAGTCCAGGTCATCCTGCGGATTCATCTTCGCGGCAGCCGCAGCACCGGCCTGAGCCTGGTTGCGCATGACGGTCGGACGGTCCAGATCACGGTAGTTCACCGCAGGCTGCTCCTGACGGGCCGGAGCCGGTTGTTGCACCTGAGCCGAAGCCATGGAGGTGTGAACGGTGTTGTCGATAACCTTCACAGGCTTCTCGATCTTCGCGCCCAGACCGGTGGCAACCACAGTCACGTGCAGCTCGTCGCGCATGTCCGGATCGATAACGGTACCGACCTTGACCATCGCGTGCTCGGAAGCGAAGGCTTCGATGATCGAACCGACGTCGGAGTACTCACCCAGGGACAGGTCAGGACCGGCGGTGATGTTCACCAGAATGCCGCGCGCGCCTTGCAGGTTGACGTCTTCCAGCAGCGGGTTGCGGATTGCTGCCTCGGTGGCTTCACGTGCACGGTTCGGACCGCTGGCGCAGCCAGTGCCCATCATCGCCATGCCCATTTCGCTCATCACGGTACGTACGTCGGCGAAGTCGACGTTGATCATGCCCGGACGCTTGATGATGTCGGAGATACCGCGCACGGCACCGGCGAGTACATCGTCAGCCTTGGCGAAAGCCGACAGCAGGCTGGCGTCCTTGCCGAGGATGGTCAGCAGTTTTTCGTTCGGAATGGTGATCAGCGAGTCGACGCTTTCCGAGAGCATGCGGATGCCTTCGTCGGCGATCTGCATACGCTTGCGGCCTTCGAACGGGAACGGACGGGTCACGACCGCAACGGTCAGGATGCCCATTTCCTTGGCCACTTCAGCGATGATCGGCGCCGCACCGGTACCGGTACCGCCGCCCATGCCAGTGGTGATGAACACCATGTTGGTGCCGGCCAGCACTTCAGCGATGCGCTCGCGGTCTTCCAGAGCGGCTTGACGGCCGACTTCGGGATTGGCGCCAGCGCCCAGGCCTTTGGTCACGCCAGTGCCCAGTTGCAGGATGGTCCGCGCGCCGATGTTTTTCAGCGCTTGAGCATCGGTGTTGGCGCAGATGAACTCAACGCCTTCGATGTTGCTCTTGACCATGTGATTGACAGCGTTGCCGCCGCCACCGCCGACACCGATAACTTTGATTACCGGGCTTGCGGGGATGTTGTCTACGAGTTCGAACATTTTCCCTCTCCTTACATTCTCTAGTTTTTTCGCCTACTGCGGTTTGTAGCGGTGTTGCGGTAAAGCTTTAAAAATTGCCCTGAACCCACTTTTTCAAGCGGTCCAGCAGCGGCGCCTGAGGCTCTTCGCTGCTGTAGCTGTCGCGGCTGCCGATGCCGGAGAACGAAACTCCGTCGGACTGCTTTTGCAGGCCGTACATCAACAAACCGACGCCAGTGGAATAAATCGGGTTGCGCACTACGTCATCCAGACCTTTCACGCCATGCGGCACCCCGAGGCGTACCGGCATGTGGAAGATTTCTTCGGCCAGTTCGGTCGCGCCTTCCATTTTCGAGGTACCGCCGGTGAGCACGATGCCCGCCGGGATCAGGTCTTCGTAGCCGCTGCGACGCAGCTCGGCCTGGATCAGGGTGAACAGTTCGTCGTAGCGCGGCTCGACCACTTCGGCCAGGGCCTGACGCGACAGTTCGCGCGGTGGACGGTCGCCGACGCTCGGCACCTTGATGGTTTCGCCGGCACCGGCCAGTTTCGCCAGGGCGCAGGCATAGCGGATCTTGATTTCTTCGGCGTACTGGGTCGGGGTGCGCAACGCCATGGCGATGTCGTTGGTCACCTGATCACCGGCAATCGGAATCACCGCGGTGTGACGGATCGCGCCTTCGGTGAAGATCGCGATGTCAGTGGTGCCGCCGCCGATGTCGACCAGGCACACGCCCAGTTCTTTCTCGTCATCGGTCAGCACCGAGTAGGCCGAGGCCAGTTGCTCGAGGATGATGTCGTCGATTTCCAGACCGCAGCGACGTACGCATTTTTCAATGTTCTGTGCGGCGTTGACGGCGCAGGTGACCACGTGAACCTTGGCTTCCAGGCGCACGCCGGACATGCCCAGCGGCTCGCGCACGCCTTCCTGGTTATCGATCACGTAATCCTGCGGCAGGGTGTGCAGCACGCGCTGGTCAGCCGGAATCGCCACGGCCTGGGCTGCGTCGAGCACACGCTCAAGGTCGGCCGAGCTGACTTCGCGATCACGGATCGCGACGATGCCGTGGGAGTTCAGGCTGCGAATGTGATTGCCGGCCACGCCGACGAAAGCCGAGTGAATGCGGCAGCCGGCCATCAGTTGGGCTTCTTCGATCGCACGCTGGATCGACTGCACGGTGGATTCGATGTTGACCACCACGCCCTTCTTCAGGCCGCGGGACGGATGTGTGCCGATCCCGACGATTTCCAGCTGGCCGTCGTCCGCGACCTCGCCTACCAGCGCCACCACTTTGGAGGTGCCGATATCCAGACCGACGATCATTTTGCCGCTTTGCACGTTTGCCATGGGTCCTGCCTCTTCTTAATTCTTTGCGACAGCGGGTTGGGCTGTCGTCGGCGCTACGGGTTCCCGCCAGCCAACAGCAAGGCCGTTGGCGTAGCGCAGATCGATGCGCGCAATGTTCGTAATCTGCTCTTTCAGCGTCTTGTCATAGATGGCGATGAAGCGGCGCATCTTTTCCACCAGGTTGCCGCGTCCCAGCAGCAACTCGATGCCGGGGCCGGAACTGCCGGCACCGGTGGTCAGGAACCAGCTGCCGCGTTCACGCAATTCCAGGCGTGCAATCGAAAAACCCAGCGGGCGCAGCATCTGGCTCAACACCTGATACTGCTGCATCACCTGCTGCTGAGCCCGTTGTGGGCCGAACAGCTGCGGCAGGTGTTCGTAGTTCGCCAGTTCCTTGGGCGTGAACGCCTGGCCCTGGTTGTTGAGCAGCGACTCGTCGCCCCAGCGCGCCACCGGCAATTGTTCTTCGAGGCGGATCACCACCTGGTCCGGCCATACCCGGCGCACTTCGGCGTGGGCGATCCACGGCATCTGTTCCAGCTCGGTACGCATACCGGCGAGGTCGATGGTGAAGAAGCTCGACGCCACGAACGGTGCGATCCGCTGCTGCACCGCCTGCTGGCTGATGTAACTCAAGTCGCCCTGCACCGCGATCTTGCTGATCGGCCGGTCGGCATACGGCAGCAAACGCTGCGCACCTTCGTAGGTGCCAAAGCCCAGTGCCACCAGCAGCACCGGCCAGAACAGGCTTTTCAGAAAGCTGAAATTGGCTTTCGGCAGGCGCGCGGACATCGGCTCTTTCGCCACCATTCGGCTGGCACCCCGCGGCACCGGCTTGCGGCCGGGTGCGGGTGGCTGATGTCTGAGATGAGCGCCTTGCATGGTCTTAACCTCGCGCCTCTGTTGCGCCTGCGTCTTCAACGCTGGCGGCCAGAATGGCCAGAACCAGTTGCTGGAAATCCAGACCGGCAGCCCGCGCCGCCATCGGCACCAGGCTGTGATCGGTCATGCCCGGTGCGGTATTGACTTCAAGGAACCAGAACTGCCCGTCGGCGTCCTGCATTACGTCCGCCCGGCCCCAACCGGCGATACCCAGCGCCTCACAGGCCTTGGCCGTGAGTCCCATGAGTTCCTGTTCCTTGGCCGCGTCCAGTCCGCACGGAATGCGGTACTGGGTATCGTTGGCGATGTACTTGGCGTCGTAGTCGTAAAATGTGTGCGGTGTACCCAGGGCGATAGGAGGCAACACCTGGTCACGCAGGGTGGCGATGGTGAACTCCGGACCTTGAATCCATTGCTCGACCAACACTTGCGAATCGTAGGTACTGGCCGCTTTCCATGCGTCGATCAACTCGGACGCAGAATTCACTTTGGCCATCCCGATACTTGAACCTTCATGCGCCGGTTTGACGATCAAAGGCAAGCCCAGTTCCGTCGCTGCCGAAATACAATCGGCTTCGCTGCACAGCACGGCGTGACGCGGCGTCGGAATCCCGAGGCTGTGCCAGACCTGCTTGGTGCGCAGCTTGTCCATCGCCAGTGCGGAAGCAAGAATGCCGCTGCCGGTGTACGGGATGCCGGCGCACTCGAGCAGGCCCTGCATGCTGCCGTCTTCACCGCCGCGACCGTGGAGAATGATGAACGCGCGGTCGATCTTTTCGCTGAGCAGACGCTGCAGGAAGTCTTCGCCCACATCGATACCGAACGCATCCACGCCAGCGCTTTGCAGCGCCTCGAGCACGGCGTTACCGGATTTCAGCGACACCTCACGCTCGGCACTCAGGCCGCCGAAGAGCACGGCGACGCGGCCGAAGTCTTTTGGCGCGATCGTGGAAAACAGCTTGGCGTAGGCAGCAGTCATTTCAACTTCCCCTCGACCGACGCCGCCACGGCGCCGGCGAACAACTCACTTTTCAACAGTTTCGGTGCGAGACCGCCGATATCACCGGCGCCCTGGCACAACAGAATGTCGCCGGCACGCAGCAGCGGCTTGACCAGCGGCGCCAGATCGACACCACGCTCGATGTAGATCGGGTCGAGCTGACCGCGCTGGCGGATGCTGTTGCACAGTTTGCGGCTGTCGGCGCCCGGGATCGGCTCTTCGCCGGCCGGATAGACTTCCATCAGCAGCAGCACGTTGGCATCGGCCAGCACATTGACGAAGTCGTCGTACAGATCGCGGGTGCGGCTGTAACGGTGTGGCTGGTAGACCATCACCAGACGACGCTCCGGCCAGCCACCGCGCACGGCTTTGATCACGGCAGCGACTTCGGTCGGGTGATGACCGTAGTCGTCGACCAGCATCACGTTGCCGCCGTCCACCGGCAGTTCGCCGTAGACCTGGAAGCGCCGACCGACACCCTGGAAGCCTGACAGGCCCTGGACAATCGCTTCATCGCTGACGCCTTCGTCGGTGGCGATGCAGATGGTCGCCAGCGAGTTGAGCACGTTGTGGTTGCCGGGCATGTTCACCGACACGTCGAGCGGCTCGCGATCCGGGCGCAGCACGGTAAAGAAGGTCTGCATGCCCTGCTGACGCACATTGATTGCGCGCACATCGGCGTCTTCGCTGAAGCCATAGGTCACGGTCGGACGTTTCACCAGCGGCAGGATCTCCCGCACCACTGGATCGTCCAGGCACATCACCGCCAAACCGTAGAACGGCAGGTTGTGCAGGAATTCGACGAAGGTTTTCTTCAGTTTGTTGAAGTCACCGTCGTAGGTCGCCATGTGGTCGGCGTCGATATTGGTGACCACGGCCACCAGCGGCTGCAGATGCAGGAAACTCGCATCGCTTTCGTCGGCTTCGGCGATCAGGTAACGGCTGGTGCCCAGCTGAGCGTTGGTGCCCGCTGCATTCAGACGACCACCGATCACGAACGTCGGATCCAGACCACCGGCCGCGAACACCGAAGCGATCAGGCTGGTGGTGGTGGTTTTGCCGTGGGTACCGGCGACGGCGATGCCGTGGCGATAGCGCATCAGCTCGGCGAGCATTTCTGCGCGCGGTACCACTGGAATGCGGCGCTCAAGGGCGGTCGCGACTTCCGGGTTGGACGTGTTCACTGCGCTCGACACCACCAGCACGTCGGCGGTAGCGGCGTTCTCGGCACGGTGACCGATGAAGATCTGCGCGCCGAAGGTTTCCAGGCGCTCGGTGACCGGCGACGCTTTCAGGTCGGAACCGGAGACTTGATAGCCCAGGTTCAACAACACTTCAGCGATACCGCACATGCCCACGCCGCCGATGCCGACGAAGTGGATGCGCCGGATGCGGCGCATTTCCGGTTGTGGCATGGCTTTCTGATTCTCAACCATGGGCCACCTCCAGACAGGTATCGACCACGCTACGGGTGGCATCGGGTTTGGCCAGTCGGCGGGCCGCTTGGGCCATTGCTTCGAGTCGTTGCGGTTGCATCAAGACCTCTGTCAGGCGCGCGGCAAGATCCGCGGCACCAGTCGTTCTTTGCGGCATCAGGAAGGCAGCGCCTTCGCGGGCCAAATAATCGGCGTTGCGGGTCTGGTGATCGTCGATCGCGTGGGGCAAAGGCACCAGCATCGAGGGCAGACCGGCGGCCGCCAGCTCACTGATGGTCAGCGCGCCGGCGCGGCACACCACCAGGTCAGCCCAGCCATAGGCCTGGGCCATGTCTTTGATGAACGGCTGCACCTGCGCGTCCACGCCCGCGGCGCGGTAACGCTCGGCAGTCACTTCATCGTGATTTTTGCCGGCCTGATGGAACACTTCCGGGCGCAGGTCGGCAGCGACTTGGGCCAGGGCTTCAGGCAGCAATTTGTTCAACGGTTCTGCGCCCAGGCTGCCGCCAAGGATCAGCAAACGCGCTCTGCGCCCGGCCAGCGCCGGTCGCGATGTCTCGAGGAACAGCTCGCTGCGCACCGGATTACCGGTGGTACGGCGGCTGTCCGACAGAGTAAAGGTGTCGGGGAACGCTTCACACACTCGGGCGGCGAACGGCACCAGCAACCGATTGGCGGTGCCGGCGACAGCGTTCTGCTCATGAACGATCACCGGCACGCCAGCCAGTTTCGCGGCAAGGCCACCAGGGCCAGTCACATAACCGCCGAAACCGACGACGCATACGGGTTTCAAGCGGCGCATGATCGCCCGCGCCTGCCACACCGATTTCAGCAGCATCAACGGCGCCTTGAGCAGCGACAGCTTGCCCTTGCCGCGCAGACCGCTGGCGTTGATCCGGTGCAGTTCAAGCCCTGCCGCCGGGACCAGTTCGTTTTCGATGCCGCGTGGTGTGCCGAGCCAGTGCACGGTATAGCCGCGCGCCTGAAACTCGCGGGCACAGGCCAGCGCCGGGAACACGTGGCCGCCGGTACCGCCGGCCATGATCAATACGTTAGCGCCCATGAGTCGGCTCCTCGGCGAAGTCGCTCTCCTGGAATTCCATCTCTTCGCTGCCCAGGTGGGTTCGACTCTCCCACTCGATGCGCAGCAACAGGCCCAGACAGGCGCAGCAGATCACCAGCGAGCTGCCGCCGTAACTGAGGAACGGCAAGGTCAGGCCCTTGGTGGGCAGCAGGCCGACGTTCACCCCGATGTTGATCAGGAACTGACCGATCCACAGGAACGACAAGCCGTACGCCACATAAGCGGCGAAGAACTGTTTGGCTTTCTCCGCCCACAGGCCGATGTACATGCCGCGAATACACACGAACACGAACAGCGCGACAGTGCACAGCGAACCGACCGCACCGAGCTCTTCGGCGAGGACCGAGAACACGAAGTCGGTGTGCGCTTCCGGCAGGTAGAACTGCTTCTGCACACTGTTGCCCAGGCCGACGCCCAGCCACTCGCCGCGACCGAAGGCGATCAAGGCTTGCGACAGTTGATAACCGGCGCCGAACTGGTCGGCCCACGGGTCGGCGAAGTTGGTCAGACGCGCCATTCGATAGGGCTGCATCTGGATCAGCAACACCACTGCGCCGACCGCCAGCACCACCATTAGCGAGAAACGGAACAGTCCGACCCCGCCAAGAAACAGCATCGCCGCCGCCGCGCCCATCATTACCACGGTGGCACCGAAGTCCGGCTCCATGAGCAACAGACCGGCCATCGGCAGCAGGACAATGAACGGCTTGAAGAAGCCCATCCAGCTCTCGCGCACTTCTTTCTGCCGGCGCACCAGATAGCCGGCGAGGTAGATCACCACGAACACCTTGGCGATTTCCGACGGCTGCACGTTGAAGAAGCTGAAACCGATCCAGCGCATCGAACCGTTCACTTCTCGTCCGATGCCGGGGATGATCACCATCACCAGCAGGCCGAACGCACCGATCAGCATCATCCAGCCGAGGCGCTGCCAGGTGGCGATCGGGATCATCATGGTGACGATGCACGCGCCCAGACCCAGCACCACATAAATAAGGTGGCGAATCATGTAATACAGCGGACTGCCCGACTGCGCCGCCGCCACTTCGGTGGACGCCGAGGCAATCATGATCAGGCCCAGGCCGAGCAGCGCCAGGCACCCGGCGAGCATCGGGAAATCGAGGTCGATGCCACGCCCGGTGATCAGCGGCGACGGGTACGGCTTGATGATGTTTCTCAGGTTCATGCCAGTTCCTCCACAGCGCGGACGAACTGGTGACCACGGTCTTCGTAATTCTTGAACATGTCGAAACTGGCGCAGGCCGGCGACAGCAGCACCACGTCACCCGGCTGGGCAGCGGCGCGGCATTGCTCGACGGCGTCGACCAGCGAGGTCGCGCGGATCAACGGCACGGCATCGCCAATGGCTTCGCCGATCTTGTCCGAGTCGCGGCCCATCAGCACCACGGCGCGGCAATTGGCGGCGACCGGATCGCGCAGATCGTTGAATTCGGCGCCCTTGCCGTCACCGCCGGCGATCAGGATGACCTTGCCGTCGATGTCCGCACCCAGGCCTTCGATGGCAGCCAGCGCGGCGCCAACGTTGGTGGCTTTGGAATCGTTGTAGTAGGCCACGCCGTCGAGATCACGCACCCACTGGCAGCGGTGTTCGAGTCCGGTAAACGTGCGCAGTGCCGAGAGCATGGCGTCGAACGGCAGGCCGACGGCGTGACCCAATGCCAAGGCTGCAAGAGCGTTGGACTGGTTATGTGCGCCGCGAACTTTCAACTCACGCACCGGCAGCAGGTTCTGGAATTCGAAGGCCAGATACTTCTCGCCATCTTCTTCGCGGATACCGAACGCTTTGAAATCCGGTTTGCTCAGGCCGAAGGTCCAGCAAGGCTGGCCTTCGCCGATCAATGGGCGGCTGAGGGCATCCTGACGATTGACCACGAACTGCTTCGCGCCACGGAAGATCCGGTGCTTGGCCAGGTGATACGCCGGCAGACCGCTGTAGCGATCCATGTGGTCTTCGCTGATGTTCAGCACGGTGGCGACTTCGGCGTTGAGCTGGTCGGTGGTTTCCAGCTGAAAACTCGACAGCTCCATCACGTACAGCTCGACGTCGTCGCTGAGCAGGTCCAGCGCCGGGGTGCCGAGGTTGCCGCCAACAGCGACGCGCTTGCCGGCCGCAGCCGCCATCTCGCCGACCAGCGTGGTCACGGTGCTTTTCGCGTTGGAACCGGTGATTGCGACGATCGGCGCCCGCGCGTTACGCGCGAACAGCTCGATGTCGCCGGACATTTTCACGCCACGGGCCGCGGCGGCTTGCAGGGCTGGGGTCGCCAGCGCCAGGCCGGGACTCACGTAGAGCTCGTCGGCACGGCAGAGGAATTCGACGTCCAGCTCGCCACAACGCACTTCCACGTGCGGATAGTCACGCTTGAGCGTGGCCAGTTCCGGTGGATTTTCCCGCGTGTCGGCCACGGCAAACGACGTGCCCCGGTTCGCCAGGAAGCGAACCAGGGACATGCCGCTCTTGCCGAGGCCGACAACGATGCGGAAGTGGTCAGAAGCGATCAGAGACACTCGTTCTACCTCAGCTTCAGGGTGGCAAGGCCGACCAGGACAAGAATAACGGTGATGATCCAGAAACGGACGATCACGCGCGGCTCGGGCCAGCCCTTGAGTTCAAAGTGGTGGTGTATCGGCGCCATGCGGAACACGCGGCGACCGGTCAGCTTAAAGGAGGCAACCTGAATGACCACTGACAGGGTTTCCATCACGAACACGCCGCCCATGATGAACAGGACGATTTCCTGGCGCACGATCACGGCGATGGTGCCCAGCGCCGCGCCGAGTGCCAGTGCACCGACGTCGCCCATGAACACTTGCGCCGGATAGGTGTTGAACCAGAGGAAACCGAGGCCGGCACCAATCAGCGCACCGCAGAACACGATCAGTTCGCCCGCGCCCGGCACGTAGGGAATCAGCAGGTATTCGGCGAATTTCACGTTGCCCGACAGGTAGCAGAAAATCCCCAGGCCGCCGCCGACCATCACCGTCGGCATGATCGCCAGACCGTCGAGGCCGTCAGTCAGGTTGACCGCGTTGCTCGAACCGACAATCACGAAGTAGGTCAGCACGATGAAGCCGGCGCCCAGCGGAATGCTGTAGTCCTTGAGCATCGGCAGGATCAGCGTGGTTTCCACCGGCGTTGCGGCGGTCATATAAAGGAAGATCGCCGCGCCGAGGCCGAACACCGACTGCCAGAAGTATTTCCAGCGGCTCGGCAGGCCACGGGAGTTTTTCTCGATGACTTTGCGGTAATCGTCGACCCAGCCGATGGCGCCGAACAGCAGGGTCACCAGCAGCACCACCCAGACGTAGCGGTTGCTCAGGTCAGCCCAGAGCAAGGTGCTGACGCCGATCGACGACAGAATCAGCGCGCCACCCATGGTCGGCGTGCCGGATTTGGACAGATGCGATTGCGGGCCGTCATTGCGTACCGATTGGCCGATCTGACGGTTCTGCAGAGTACGGATCATCCACGGGCCATAGCACAGCGACAAAACCAGCGCGGTCAGCACACCGAGAATCCCGCGCAGGGTCAGGTACTGAAAGACCGCGAAGCCTTTGTAGAACTGTTGCAGATACTCCGCTAGCAGCAGCAGCATTAATGTTTCTCCAGACTGGACCCGCACAGAGCCGCAACGATGTTTTCCATCGCTGCGCTGCGCGAACCCTTGATCAAAATGGTGGTGTTTGTGTCCTGCTCGGCGGCGAGGGCCTGGATCAGCTCGGCCTGTGTGCCGAAGTGCTGCGCCTGCTCACCGAAAGCGTTTACGGCGTGGACCATGTTCGGCCCGACTGCGTAAAGCGCGGAAACCTTGCCTCGGGCGTACTCGCCCACGTCGCGGTGCCCCTGCTCCGCCCAGTCGCCCAACTCGCCGATATCCCCGAGCACCAGGACGGTGCGGCCGGAAAAGCCGGCGAGTATATCAACGGCCGCGCACATCGAGGTGGGGTTTGCGTTGTAGGTGTCGTCGATCACGCGCATGCCGTTTTTCGCCAGTTGCGCGACGGTACGTCCCTTGACCGGTTGCACCGCGCCGAGCCCGGTGGCGATGCCGAACAGCGACACGCCCAAGGCGTGAGCAGCAGCGGCGGCGGCCAAAGCATTGGCGACGTTGTGGGTACCGAGCAGGTTCAGTTGCACGCGCTCGCTGCCTTCCGGCGTGTGCAGATTGAACGCCGGGCAGCCCCGAGCATCGGTGGCCAGATCACTGGCATGGAAATTCGCCTCGCTGTTGCTCAGGGCGAAGGTCAATACCTGACGGCCTGCCGCGCGGGTCTTCCAGATACCGAAAGCCTTGTCATCGAGGTTGAGCACGGCGATGCCATCGGCGGCCAGACCTTCGATGATTTCGCCTTTGGCTTCGACGATTTTTTCCGGACCGCCGAACTCACCAACGTGAGCGGTGCCGGCGTTGTTCAGGATCGCCACGTGCGGCTTGGTCAGGCCGACGGTGTAAGCGATCTCGCCCAGACGTGAAGCGCCCAGTTCGATGACAGCCGAGGTGTGTTCCGGCGCCAGCTCGATCAGGGTCAGCGGTACGCCGAGGTCGTTGTTCAGGTTGCCACGGGTCGCCAGCACCGGACCGCGCGTGCGCAGGATGCTCGCGAGCATTTCCTTGACCGTGGTCTTGCCACTGGAACCGGTCACCGCCGCTACTGGCTGGGTGAACGCAGCACGGTTCAAGGCGCCGAGTTGGCCCAAGGCCTGACGGGTGTCCTTGACCAGCAGTTGCGGCAGAGCGCTGTCGGCGACTTCGCGCTCGACCAGTGCCGCCACGGCGCCTTTGCCAGCGACATCATTCAGATAATCGTGGCCGTCGAAACGCGGGCCAGTCAGGGCAATGAACAGTTGGCCGGGCTGGATCGCGCGGCTGTCAATACTCACGCCGTTGAAACTGGCATCGCTGCCGATCAGACGGGCTTCGAGCGCGTTGGTCAATTCGCTGAGTGTCAGGGCCTTAAGCATGGGCCACCTCCCACGCGGTCAGGGCATGATCGGCCTCGACCAGATCGGAAAACGCATGGCGCACGCCGTTGATTTCCTGATAGTCCTCATGACCTTTGCCGGCCAGGACAATCACGTCGTCAGCAGTCGCGCCGGCAATCAATTGCGCGATGGCCTGGCCGCGACCGGCGACGAAAGTGACTTTATCCACAGCGGTAAAACCGGCGCGGATGTCGTCGAAAATCACAGCAGGATCTTCGGTGCGCGGGTTGTCATCGGTAACCAGCACCTGATCGGCCAGACGCTCGACCACTTCGGCCATCAACGGACGCTTGCCGCGGTCGCGATCGCCGCCGCAGCCAAACAGGCACAGCAGTTGGCCTTTGACGTGCGGGCGCAGTGCGGTGAGCACTTTTTCCAGGGCATCCGGGGTGTGGGCGTAATCGACCACCACTAGCGGCTGCGTGCCGCCGCCCAGACGCTGCATGCGACCGGCCGGGCCTTCGAGCTTCGGCAGCACTTTGAGAATTTCGTCGAGGGCGTAATCCAGACCGAGCAAGGCGCCGACTGCGGCCAGGACGTTGCTCAGGTTGAAACGGCCGAGCAGCGTGCTGCGCAGGTGGTGTTCGCCCTGCGGCGTGACCAGTGTGGCGCGCACGCCGTGGTCGTCGAACTGCGCTTCGCGGCAGAACAGGTAAGCGCTGCTGTCGAGCAGGCTGTAGGTGATCAAGCGCGACTCGCGTTTTTCCGCCGCCAGTTGCCGGCCGAAATCGTCGTCGAGGTTGACCACCCGGCACTTCAGGTCATTCCAGGCGAACAGCTTGGCCTTGGCCTCGGCGTACGCCTGCATGGTGCCGTGATAATCCAGATGATCGCGGGACAGGTTGGTCATCACTGCCACGTCGAATGCCAGCGCGGTAACCCGCCCTTGATCCAGACCGTGGGACGACACTTCCATGGCCACGGCTTTGGCGCCGGCCTTTTTCAGGTCACCCAGGGTCGCTTGCACGGCAATCGGGTTCGGCGTGGTGTGCAGGCCGCTTTCCAGCGCGCCATAAAAACCGGAACCGAGGGTGCCGACGATGCCGCAATGCTGACCGAGCAGATCCAGTGCCTGCGCGACCAGTTGGGTCACGCTGGTCTTGCCGTTGGTGCCGGTGACGCCGATCAGGTTCAGGTGATGACTCGGCTCACCGTAAAAACGCCCGGCGATGTCCGACAGCTGCGCCGCGAGACCTTTCACAGGAATCAGTGGCACGTCGGTGATTGGCAGCACGGTCGCGCCTTCGACTTCATAAGCCACGGCAGCCGCGCCGCGTTGCAAGGCATCGGCAATGTGCGCGCGGCCATCGAAACGGCCGCCGGGCACGGCGAGAAACAGGTCGCCGGCGCGCACGTTGCGGCTGTCCAGCGCCAGTTCACGGATCAACAGATCGTGGCCGGCGTGGGGGAATATCTTGTTCAGACTTAATGACATCAGCCGCGCCCTCCATTGGCTTTCAGCGGAACGACCGGGGTGGCGTTGGCCTGTTGCGTGGTCGGCAGGTTGTCCGGGGTCACGTTCATCAGGCGCAGGGTGCCGGACATCACACGGCTGAACACTGGCGCCGAGACCAGACCACCGAAGTAACCGGCCTTGGTCGGTTCATCGATCACCACAACGATGGCGTAACGCGGATCGCTCATCGGGCCGAAACCGGCGAACAGCGAACGGTAGGAGTTTTCCGCGTAGCCCTTGGTACCGACCGAGGTCTTGCGCGCGGTACCCGACTTGCCGCCGACGTGGTACGCCGGAACCTGCGCACGGAACACGCCGCGCGGCGCTTCGATCACTTGCTGCAACATGCCCTGCATGGTTTTCGCCACGGCTTCGGGCAGCACTTGGGTGGTCTGCGGCATCTTGTCGGTTTTGATCAGGGTCAGCGGCGCGAGACGGCCGTTGTTGGCCAGCGCCGAGAACGCGTGCACCAGCTGGATTGCGGTCACGGAGATACCGTAGCCGTAAGACAAGGTTGCAGTTTCAGCCTTGCGCCATTCGCGATAGTTCGGCAGATTGCCGACGCGTTCGCCGGGGAAGCCCAGGCCGGTGTCCTGACCGAGGCCGACTTTCTGCGCCAGACGGAAAATGGTTTCGCCGCCGATATCGAAGGCGACCTTGCTCATGCCGACGTTACTGGAATTGATCAGGATGCCGGTCAGATCGAGCACCGGGCCTTCGGTCTTCGACACGTCTTTGATGGTGTACTTGCCGATCTGCAACGAGCCCGGATACACCTCGACGGTGTCGCTCGGTTTCCAGCGACCGGTCTCGATCGCCGCGCTCATGGAAATGGCTTTCATGGTCGAACCCGGTTCGAACACGTCGATCATCGCGCGGTTGCGCATCATCGCCGGTTGCAGGTTGCGACGGTTGTTCGGGTTGTAGGTCGGCTGGTTGACCATGGCCAGAATCTCGCCGGTCTTCACATCCATGATCACCAGACTGCCGGCCTTGGCGCCGTTCTCGATGATCGCGTTGCGCAGCTCACGGTTGGCCAGGTATTGCAGACGCAGGTCAATCGACAACGCCAAGGGCTTGCCGGCCTTGGCGTTTTTGGTGACCTGAACATCCTTGATCAGCCGGCCACGGCGATCCTTGATGACTTGTCGTTTGCCCGGCACCCCGGCCAGCCATTCGTCATAGGCCAGCTCGACGCCTTCACGACCGTGATCGTCGATGTCGGTAAAGCCGACCATGTGCGCGGTGACTTCACCGGCCGGGTAGAAGCGGCGGAATTCTTCGATGCCGTACACGCCCGGCACTTTCAGATCGAGCACAGCCTGGCCCTGCTCGGGGGTCAGCCCGCGCACCAGATAAATGAATTCCTTGTTGGCCTGGGCTTCGAGACGTTCGCTCAGGGCTTTCGGGTCCTGACCCAACGCGGCGGCAAGTGCCGGCCACTTCTCTTTGGCAGTCTGCATTTCCTTGGCATTGGCCCACAGCGTGGTCACCGGCGTGCTGACGGCGAGAGGCTCACCATTACGGTCAGTGATCAGGCCACGGTGCGCCGGAATCGGGATGTGCCGCAGGCTGCGTGCGTCGCCCTGCCCCTTGAGGAAATCACGGTCGACCACTTGCAGGTCGATGATGCGCCAGCAGATCGCCGCGACCATCAGGCCGAGCAGCGCCACCATCAGGCGGAAGCGCCATGGGAACAGTGCGCCTTCGAGTTTCATCATGGCGCCACCATCTTCACGTCAGCCGCGCCAGGGATGTGCATTTTCAGTTGTTCGGTCGCCAGCACTTCGATGCGGCTGTGCGCAGTCCAGGTGCTCTGCTCGAGAATCAGCCGACCCCACTCGGCCTGCGCCTTGTCGCGCACGCTGAGCTCGTTGTACAGGGTGTTGAGCAACTGCCGGTTCCAGTGCGCGCTGTACGACACGGCGATCGCCGAAAACAGCACGCCGATAAACAGCAGCAGCATCAGAAAGCTGCCGCCGGGCAGTGGCTTGGCGAAAAGCTTGCTCACCGCAACTTCTCCGCGACACGCATGACGGCGCTACGGGAACGTGGGTTGGCTTTGAGCTCGGCGTCGGAGGCCGTCTGGGCTTTGCCGTGGACTTTGATTTTCGGTTCGAAGGCGACGTGGCGAACCGGCAGGTTGCGCGGCAGGTTGTCGGCTTCGCCTTTCACCAGCTTGCGCATGAACAGTTTGACGATGCGGTCTTCCAGCGAGTGGAAGCTGATCACCACCAGACGACCGCCGATTTCCAGCGCTTCCAGGGCGGCGTCGAGGCCGGCTTCCAGGTCGCCCAGTTCGTTATTGACGTGAATGCGCAAACCCTGGAACGCGCGAGTGGCCGGGTTCTTGCCCTTTTCCCACGCCGGGTTGGCGACTTTCAGCACTTCGGCCAGATCGGCGGTGCGCTCGAATGGCTTGATGTCACGACGCTCAGCGACGGCACGGGCCATGCGCCCGGAAAAACGTTCTTCACCGTATTCCTTGAACACCCGGGCGATTTCCTCCACCGGCGCGGTGTTGACGAATTCGGCGGCGCTGATGCCACGGGACGGGTCCATGCGCATGTCCAACGGCCCGTCATTGAGGAAGCTGAAGCCACGCTCGGCGTCGTCAAGTTGCGGCGACGACACGCCGAGGTCGAGCAGAATGCCGCTGACCTTGCCGGTCAGGCCTTGTTCGGCAACCACCGAACCGAGCTCGGCAAAG
Organism: Pseudomonas moraviensis; assembly: GCF_900105805.1. Taxonomy (NCBI): domain Bacteria; kingdom Pseudomonadati; phylum Pseudomonadota; class Gammaproteobacteria; order Pseudomonadales; family Pseudomonadaceae; genus Pseudomonas; species Pseudomonas moraviensis. The sequence continues at coordinate 3,823,300 of NZ_LT629788.1, forward strand.
CTGCGCTGCACAACGACAAAGCGGCCGTCTTCGGCCGCTAGCGCTTGCCCGGTGGCAATCGCTTGTGGATCCTTGTCGAATCCGATAAGTCGACCGTCCGGCCCAAGCTGGCTGAGGATCAACCGGCTGTGCCCGCCGCGCCCGAATGTGCCGTCCAGATAGCAGCCATCAGGACGTACGGCGAGCGCCTCGACGGCTTCGTCAAGCAGTACGGTGATGTGGTTAAAGCCGCTATCAATAGTCACAGGATCAAATCACGCAGTTCATCAGGCATCGCGCCCGGTTGTTGAATAGCAGCAAGGTCAGCGGCAGATACCGCGTTCCATGCATCCTCGTCCCACAGTTGGAACTTGTTCAGTTGGCCGACCAGCATCGCGCGCTTGTCCAGCTTGGCGTACTCGCGCAAACGCGGCGGAACCAGGAAACGACCACTGCCATCGAGTTCGAGGTCGACGGCATTACCAATCAATAAACGCTGCAGCCGACGGTTCTCTTCGCGAAGCGAAGGGAGTGCGCGCAACTTGGTTTCAATAATTTCCCACTCGTCGAGCGGATAGACACACAGACACGGATCAACGGCATCAATGGTCACGATCAATTGGCCGGAACTACGCGAATCGAGCTCGTCACGGTACCGGCTCGGCATGGCGAGACGGCCCTTTGCATCGAGACTGATAGCGTTAGCTCCGCGAAACACGTCAGCGTTTCTCCAATTTTTATCGTTTTGAGCTCAAAAAACCCACTTCATGCCACTTTCCGCCACTTGCGCACACTATAGGAATGCGCCCACCACACCGTCAAGGCGCGGATTAAAGGAAAAGCCTTACAGAACGGAGATTTAGCGACGTAAAAGGAGGCTCAACGAGAATCTGACGTGAAGTTTTGACCAATAACCTGATACAGCACTGAAAGCTGCGTTCGAAAGTTAAAGTAGTTTGTTAAGAGTAAGATTTTTTCGGTATTACGAATGCGCTTCGGCTGTTGATTGAAGCAGGGTGGGAAAAGGCTATTACCGCGTTTGCCGCTGCCGGAATTTCAGACCAGGCCGACTGATATTACACAGCCGCGTCTTCTTTGTTTCAAGCAGGGAAAGAAAAAGGTGGAGAGTCGATCTGTAAGCCGGGTTCTGTCTTGAACAGTCATTCGTCTACGATGGCCATCACTGGACATCTTTAGCAACCTACCCGGTCCCAGCGCGGGCCACGCCTTGGGACCCTATTTGGTCTTGCTCCAAGTGGGGTTTACCTAGCCACGAACTGTTGCCAGACGTGCGGTGCGCTCTTACCGCACCTTTTCACCCTTACCGGCGCTTGCGCGCTTAGGCGGTTATTTTCTGTGGCACTTTCCGTAGGCTCACGCCTCCCAGGCATTACCTGGCACTTCGCCCTATGGAGCCCGGACTTTCCTCCCCCCCCTAATTTTCATAGAGGGCAGCGACTGTCCGATCGACTCTCCGCCGCGAAGGTTAACGGCAGAGCGCCGGAAGAACAAGCGCTAAAACCCTCAGGAACGCCATGGGCGACGGCTTACACGCCTTTCTGTTTATCCAGCGCCACCTGATAAAGCACGTTTTTGCGCTCGCCGGTGATTTGCGCTGCCAGTGCGGCGGCGCGCTTGAGCGGCATTTCTTCGAGCAGCAGATCGAGGATGCGCATGGCTTCACTGCTGACCGCGTCCTCCGACTCTGGCGCGGTCCAGCCGGCCACCAGCACCACGCACTCGCCGCGCTGCTGATTGCTGTCGGACTCGACGAACGCACGCAGTTCGCTGAGCGGCAGGCCTTTGAGGGTTTCGAAGGTTTTGGTGATTTCCCGCGCCAGCAATGCCTGACGCTCGCCACCGAACACCGCTTCCATGTCCTGCAAACATTCGAGAATGCGATGTGGCGCCTCATAGAAGATCAATGTGCGCGGTTCTTCTTTTACCGCTTCCAGACGCGCCTTGCGCCCGACCGATTTGGCCGGCAGGAAGCCTTCGAAGATGAAACGATCGGACGGCAATCCCGCCGCCGACAGCGCCGCAATCAACGCGCAGGCACCCGGCACCGGCACCACATTGATGCCGGCCGCCCGGGCCTGACGCACCAGGTGATAACCCGGATCGGAGATCAATGGCGTGCCGGCATCGGAAATCAGCGCCACGTTGTCGCCCGCCAGCAACCGGGTAATAAAGCGGCTACCCTCATCCCGTTCGTTGTGCTCGTGGCACGCGGCCAACGGCGTGCCGATACCGAAGTGCTGCATCAGACGCGCCGAGTGCCGCGTGTCTTCCGCCGCGATCAACGCCACTTCGCGGAGGATCTTCAGGGCCCGGGCGCTGATGTCGTCCAGGTTGCCGATGGGCGTCGCCACCACATAAAGCGAGCCAGCAGCGGAATTCAAAGGACCTGGAGCAGTCAAAGCGCACACCTCGTGATCGGTAAAAGCGGCCATTGTAGCGCGTCATGAGGATTGCGATGCGCTCCAGCCAAACGCGGTTTTTCCCACGGTTGTGCGCTTGCGCAACATTTACGCCAGCTAAATTGACCGATTCACACCAGTAACATCGCGCCCCGGCCAGTGCTTGGGTACAATTCCACGCTAATTTGATCGAGTATCAGGAACACTTACATGATCGCTTGCCTGCGGCTGTTCACTGCCCTCTGCCTCGCTGCCTTGTTGGCCGCGTGTGCCAGCTCCCCTTCCTCCAGCCTTGGCGAACTTCCACGGACTCCGGACGCCAGCATCGAGCAACTGCTCGAACAGGCTGCCCAGGCCAAGACCCCGGAACAAGCCGCCCTGCTGCGCCTGAGCGCAGCGGACCAGGCTTACCGCCAAGGCAATGCCGGCCAGTCCGCGCAAATCCTGCAACAAGTGCCGGTGGAGCAACTCAAGCCGGGCCAGCAGATTTTCGCCAACACGCTGTCCGCCGAACTGGCCATGACCCGCAATCAGCCGAAAGCCGCGCTGACTGCCCTGAGTCATCCAAGCTTCCAGAAGCTCGGTGAAATGCCGCAAGAGCAGCAAGTCCGCACCGGCACTGTTCACGCCCGCGCCCTTGAAGCTGATGGCCAGACGCTCGCCGCTGCTCGCGAGCGTGTGTTCATCGCGCCGATGCTGGAAGGCGAAGCGGCGAGCAAGAACCACGAAGCGATCTGGACCCTGATCGCCTCGCTGCCAACCGATCAACTGCAACCCAACACCACCGATGATCTCGGCGGCTGGATGGCGCTGGCGCAAGCGGTGAAAACCGCCGGTACGCTGGAGCAGCAGCAAGCCGCGATCGACACCTGGCGCGCGCAGAATCCAAAGCACCCAGCCGCAATCAACCTGCCGCTGCCGCTGACCAAACTCAAGGAACTGGCCAGCCAGCCACTGAGCAAAATCGCCCTGCTGCTGCCACAGGACGGCCAGTTGGCGTCGGTCGGCAAAGCACTGCGTGAAGGCTTCATGGCCGCGCATTATCAGGCGCAGCAGGCCGGGCAGAACCCACCTGCCATCGAGTTCTACGACAGTTCGAAACTGACCTCGATGGACGAGTTCTATCGCAAGGCTCAGGCTGACGGCGTGCAACTGGTGGTTGGCCCGCTGGAAAAACCCCTGGTCAAACAGCTGAGCACTCGCCCGCAACTGCCGATCACCACCCTTGCGCTGAACTACAGCGAAGGCGAGCAGGGCCCGGCGCAATTGTTCCAGTTCGGTCTGGCGGCTGAAGACGAAGCTCGTGAAGTGTCCCGTCGCGCCCGCGCCGATGGTCTGCATCGCGCTGCGATCATGGTGCCGAAGGGCGAATGGGGCGATCGCGTTCTGCGCGCCTTCAGCCAGGACTGGCAAGCCAACGGCGGCAGCATCGTTGCCACCGAGCGTGTTGATCAGCCGGTGCAACTGGCCCAGCAGATTGCCGACATGTTCCAGCTGCGTCAGAGCGAAGCCCGCGCCAAGAGCCTGCAGAACGTTGCCGGCACTAACGTTGCCGCCCAGCCGTCGCGCCGTCAGGATATTGAATTCATCTTCCTCGCCGCGACCCCGCAGCAAGCCCAGCAGATCAAACCGACCCTGAATTTCCAGTACGCCGGTGACGTGCCGGTCTACGCGACTTCTCACGTCTACAGCGCCAGCGGCGACATCAACCAGTACAACGATATGAACGGCATTCGCTTCTGCGAAACCCCATGGCTGCTGGAAACCAGCGATCCGCTGCGCCAGCAAGTCACTGCACAATGGCCGCAAGCCAACGGCAGCCTTGGTCGCCTGTACGCCATGGGCGCCGATGCCTACCGTCTCGCTCCACGCCTGGGCCAGCTCAAAGCCCTGCCGGACAGCCGCATCGAAGGTCAGTCGGGCAGCCTCGGCATGACCCAGACCCAGCGCGTTGTGCGTCAGTTGCCTTGGGCGCAGTTCGTCAGCGGTCAGGTACAGCGTCTGCCGGACACGCCGCGCTGATGCCCGACAGGTCACGCTCGCAAAGCGGCAAGGATGCCGAGCGCCAGGCGCTCGAACATCTGCAACAACACGGGCTGCGCCTGCTGGCGCAGAACTGGTTATGCAAACGCGGCGAGCTTGATCTGGTCATGCTTGATGGCGATACAGTAGTATTCGTTGAAGTTCGCTACAGAAAAAACACTCAATGGGGTGGCGCGCTCGCCAGTATCGACGAGCGCAAGCAGCAGAAACTGATCTTTGCAGCACAGTATTTTCTTCAGCGCGAGTCGCGTTGGGCCAATTCCCCCTGCCGCTTCGATGTGGTGGCGATCGAAAGCCACCCCGATCAGCTGAACTGGTTGCAGAATGCTTTCGACAGTTGATCGCCTGCACGCTGCCCCGTTTTCGTCCGACACATTTTGCTCTTTGCTTTGCGGGTTGCACATTCACGTGCCGAACAGCCGCGCCACTTAAGGTCACACAGATGGACATGCAATCCCGAATTCGCCAGCTTTTCAAGGCCAGTATCGACACCAAAGAACAGGCGATGAACGTAGTTGCACCGCACATCGAGCAAGCCAGCCAGATCATGGTCAACGCCCTGCTCAACGAAGGCAAAATGCTCTCGTGCGGCAACGGCGGCTCGGCCGGCGACGCTCAGCATTTCTCGTCGGAACTGCTCAACCGCTTCGAGCGCGAGCGTCCAAGCCTGCCAGCGATTGCGCTGACCACCGACACCTCGACGATCACCTCGATCTCCAACGACTACAGCTACAACGAAGTGTTCTCCAAGCAGATCCGCGCCCTCGGCCAGCCAGGCGATGTGCTGCTGGCGATTTCGACCAGCGGTAATTCGGCGAACATTATTCAAGCGATCCAGGCCGCACATGATCGCGAAATGATTGTCGTAGCTTTGACCGGACGCGATGGCGGCGGCATGGCGTCGCTGCTGCTGCCCGAGGACGTCGAAATCCGCGTCCCGGCCTACGTCACTGCACGTATTCAGGAAGTCCACTTGCTGGCGATCCATTGCCTTTGCGATCTGATCGACAGCCAACTGTTCGGGAGTGAAGAATGACCCCTAATCGCCTTGGCCTTCTGGCCTTGACCCTGTGCCTCGGCATCAGCGGCTGCACCTCGGTGGTGAATGCCAGCCGTGAAGCGCCGATCGAAGACGACCGTGGCACGCGCACCTTCGGCAGCAAGATCGACGACTCGTTGATCGAAACCAAGGCGGGCGTGAACATCGCCAAGGCCGACCCGGCTCTGGACAACGATTCACACATCGTGATCACCAGTTTCAACGGTGTCGTCCTGCTCGCCGGCCAGACGCCACGCGAGGACCTTAAGGCCAAGGCTGAACAAGCCGCCGCCAACGTCCAGCGCGTGAAGAAAGTCCACAACGAGCTGCAAGTACTGCAACCGTCCTCCCTGCTCGCCCGTCAGAACGATGCGTGGCTGACCACCAAGATCAAGACGCAGATGCTCACCGATGCCAGCATTCCTGGCTCGCGCATCAAGGTCGTGACCGAAAACGGCATCGTCTACCTGCTGGGCCTGCTGACCAAACAGGAAGCCACTCAGGCGACCAATCTCGTTCAGGGTGTGTCCGGCGTGCAGAAGATCGTGAAGCTGTTCGAATACATCGACTGACCGCAAACGTCAGGCACAAAAAAGGCGATCCATCCGGATCGCCTTTTTTTATTTCACAACCTTCAAGCTCGGCCGGCCACTTGGGCGCGGCGGCTCGCTGCCCGGTGGCGGCGAGTCGTCATCCGGATCGATGTCTTCCTCGTCGTCCATCGGCAACTCGAGGTCAAATACCATGCCCTGGCCGTTCTCCCGGGCGTAGATGCCCAGAATCGCGCTGATCGGCACGTAGAGACTGTGTGGAACACCGCCGAAGCGGCCTTCGAACGTCACAACGTCGTTGTCCATGTGCAGATGACGCACGGCACTCGGCGATATGTTCAGGACGATCTGGCCGTCACTGGCAAAGCCTTGTGGCACCTGCACCGCCGGGTACTCGGAGTTGACCAGCATGTGCGGGGTGCAATCGTTATCCACAATCCACTCGTAGAGCGCGCGGACCAGATAAGGTCGACTGGAGTTCATAGCGGCTCCTTAAGCCTTAGCGCATATCGCGTTCGACACCAGACAGACTCGCCTGGAAAGCCTCACGCGCAAACTGACGCTCCATATAATCAAGCAGCGGCTTGGCCGGCCGCGGCAGTTCAATACCCAGAATCGGCAAACGCCAGAGTATGGGTAATAGGCAGCAATCCACCAGACTTTGTTCCTCACTGAGGAAGAACGGTTTGTCGGCAAACAGCGGCGAAACGCCGGTCAGGCTTTCGCGCAGCTCCTTGCGCGCCACGACCCGTGCGGCCTCTTTGCTCTTGGGATCCAGAATCAGATCCACCAGTCCGCACCAGTCACGCTGAATCCTGTGAATCAGCAGACGGCTGTTGGCCCGCGCCACCGGATAAACCGGCATCAGCGGCGGGTGCGGGTAACGCTCATCCAGATACTCCATCACCACGGTCGACTCCCACAACGCCAGGTCACGATCGACCAGCGTCGGCAGACTGCCGTAAGGGTTCACCTCAATCAGTTTAGGCGGCTGGCGGCCCGCTTCCACGTAAATGATTTCGGCGCTGACACCCTTCTCTGCAAGCACGATGCGCACTCGGTGGGAATAGTGGTCGGCGGGGTCGGAGTAACAGGCCAACCGATTGGTCACGCCCATGGCGATCCTCCTCGCTTGTTGAATTTGTCGGAACCGGAAAAACGCGCGCGCCCAGAGGGCACCTCCCGCAGGGTCTGACGGAGCAGACCCTGCTTTAGCGGAGGCGCCCTTGGGCGCGCGCGATTAACAGCAATGCTTGAAGCGTATCAGTGCACGTCTTTCCAGTATTCACGCTTGAGCAGATAGGCGAACACAAAGAAGAACGCCAGGTACAGCAAGACATAAGTACCGATGCGCTGATGTTGCAGCTTAACCGGGTTAGCCGAGTAAGCCAGGAAGGTTACCAGATTCTTGACCTTCTCATCGAACTGCTCTTCGTTCAGGGCACCTGACTTCGGCACGATGGTCAGTTGATCGCACGCTTCATGGGTCAGCGGCGTGCCGGTCAGCGGGTCGTATTGTTTCTTGCCGTCTTCGACGATCTGCACCTGTTTGCAGCCGACCACCTGACGACCCTGCAGGCCAACCAGCACGTTAGGCATACCAACGTTCGGGAAGACCTTGTTGTTCACGCCCCATGGACGCGCCGGATCTTCGTAGAACGACTTCAGGTAACCGTAGAGCCAGTCGGTACCGCGCACCCGCGCCACCAGCGTCAGGTCCGGCGGCGCTGCGCCGAACCAGGTTTTGGCGTCGGCCGGTTGCATACCGATGTTCATGTGGTCGCCGATCTTGGCGCCAGTGAACACCAGCTTCTCCAGCATCAATTCGTGCGGGATGCCGAGGTCATCGGCAACGCGCTCGTAACGCTGGAACTTGGCACTGTGACAACCCATGCAATAGTTGGCAAAAGTCCGCGCACCATCCTGCAGGGCGGCTTTGTCGGAGACGTCGATATCGACATGTTCCAGTTCTGGACCATGGCCCTCGGCAGCAAAAACCAGGGAAGGCAGCGCAGCAAAAATCAGAGCAAGAAATAACTTTTTCATCAGCCAGTCACCCTTTCCGGAACCGGTTTGGTCTTCTCGAGCCGGGTGTAGAACGGCATCAGAATGAAGTAGGCGAAATACAGGAAGGTGCAGACCTGCGACAGCAGCGTGCGCCCCGGTGTCGGCGCAAGAACGCCCAGAATGCCGAGAATCACAAAGGAAATGCAGAACACCACCAGCCAGATTTTGCTAAGCCAGCCTTTGTAGCGCATCGATTTCACCGGACTGCGATCCAGCCACGGCAGTACGAACAGCACCGCAATTGCAGCGCCCATGGCGATAACGCCCAAGAGCTTGTCCGGCACCGCACGCAGGATTGCGTAGAACGGCGTGAAGTACCAGACCGGAGCAATGTGCTCTGGAGTCTTGAACGGGTTGGCCGGCTCGAAGTTCGGTTTTTCGAGGAAGTAACCGCCCATTTCCGGGAAGAAGAACACAATGAAGCAGAAGATGAACAGGAACACCACGACGCCGACAATGTCCTTCACCGTGTAGTACGGGTGGAACGCAATGCCGTCCAGCGGGATGCCGTTTTCGTCTTTGTGCTTCTTGATATCGACGCCGTCAGGGTTGTTCGAACCCACTTCGTGCAGCGCCAGAATGTGCAGCACCACCAGACCGAGAATCACGATTGGCAATGCAACAACGTGCAAGGCGAAGAAACGGTTCAGGGTGATTCCGGAGATCAGGTAGTCACCCCGAATCCACTGGGTCAGGTCATCGCCGATCAGCGGAATCGCACCGAACAGCGAGATGATCACCTGGGCGCCCCAATACGACATTTGGCCCCACGGCAGCAGGTAACCCATGAACGCTTCAGCCATCAGCGCCAGATAGATCAGCATGCCGAACACCCAGACCAGCTCGCGCGGTTTCTGGTACGAACCGTAGAGCAGGCCGCGGAACATGTGCAGATAGACGACGATGAAAAATGCCGAGGCGCCGGTCGAGTGCAGCAGACGCAGGATCGAGCCGTACTCGACGTCGCGCATGATGTATTCAACAGAAGCAAAGGCTTCTTCTGCCGACGGCGTGTAGCTCATCGTCAGCCAGACACCGGTGACGATCTGGTTGACCAGCACCAGCAGCGCCAGCGAGCCGAAGAAATAGAAGAAGTTGAAGTTTTTCGGTGCGTAATATTTGCTGAGATGGTCTTCCCACATTTTCGTCGCTGGAAAGCGCGCATCAACCCAATCCATGAACTTGCTCATCACGCTTTCTCCGTATCGACGCCAATGACAATCAGGTCATCGGTCTCATAGGAATGCGGGGGAACTGGCAGGTTCAAAGGCGCAGGTTGCGACTTGTAGACGCGGCCAGCCAGATCGTAATGGGAACCGTGGCACGGGCAGAAATAGCCGCCTACCCAGTCTTTGCCCAGATCCGCAGGTGCCACTTCGGGACGGAAGGTCGGTGAGCAACCCAGGTGCGTACAGATCCCGATCAGCAGCAGAATTTCCGGCTTGATCGAGCGTACTTCCGGGTCGACATAAGTGGGTTGCGTGGAGTTTTTGGAGGTCGGATCGGAGAGCTGACCCTCGATCTTTTTGAGATTCCCCAGGATTTCCTCCGTACGGCGGACAATGAACACCGGCTGGCCGCGCCATTCAGCAATCATCTGCTGGCCTGGCTCGATTTTGCTGACATTCACTTTCACCGGTGCACCGGCGGCTTTCGCCTTGGCACTGGGAAACCATGACCCCACGAACGGGACCGCAGCCCCCACCGCTCCTGCAGCACCCACCACGGATGTGGCTGCCACCAAGAAGCGACGCCGGCCTGCATTCACGCCGTCATTGCTCATTCAGTCCTCTCCCATCAGCTTTTTTGGCCTGTTAAATCAGGCGTCTACTAAATAAATCAAATGTTACTTATAAAAATTTTGCCCGAATGGTAATGAAAACCCCTAATTCTGACAAGGTTAATTCCCGGGAGCTCAGCCCCTCAAGCCTTGGAGTATAGGGGGTCTACGGATGTGGCAAGTTGTCACAACGCAATTCTTTGATAAATCGCAGGCATAAAAAAACGCCCGCTTCCGTGAGGAGGCGGGCGTCCTTTTTTGAACGCGGAAGCGGAATTAACGCTTCGAGTACTGCGGACGCTTACGCGCTTTACGCAGACCGACTTTCTTACGTTCAACTTCACGGGCGTCGCGAGTAACGAAGCCAGCTTTGCGCAGAGCGCTACGCAGGGTTTCGTCGTAGTCCATCAGAGCGCGAGTGATGCCGTGGCGGATTGCGCCAGCCTGACCACTTACACCACCGCCGATCACGGTGACGTAGATGTCGAACTTCTCGACAGTCTCGGTCAGCTCCAGCGGCTGACGAACTACCATGCGGGCAGTTTCGCGGCCGAAGAAGTTATCCAGCGAACGGTTGTTGATGGAGATGTTACCAGTACCCGGACGCAGGAAAACGCGTGCGGTTGCGGTCTTGCGACGGCCAGTGCCGTAATTTTGAGTCGCCGACATAATGAACTATTCCGTTAAATCTTCAGTTCTTGGGGCTGCTGAGCAGTATGAGGGTGTGCAGCGCCCGCATAGACTTTCAGCTTACGGTACATGTCGCGACCCAGTGGGTTTTTAGGCAGCATGCCTTTAACCGCGGTCTCGATCACGCGCTCAGGGGCTTTGGCGATCAGCTTTTCAAAGTTGATCGACTTGATGCCGCCCGGGAAACCGGAGTGGGAGTAGTACATTTTGTCAGTGGTTTTAGCGCCGGTAACACGGATCTGCTCGGCGTTGATGACGACGATGTAGTCGCCGGTGTCAACGTGAGGAGTGTACTCAGGCTTGTGCTTGCCACGCAGACGGCTCGCGATTTCGGTGGCCAGACGACCCAGGGTCTGACCAGCAGCGTCGACGACAAACCAGTCGCGCTTTACTGTTTCCGGTTTAGCAGTAAAAGTTTTCATTCTTTATAGCCTCAGGGGCCGCCTGTAAATAAGACGGCGGATCTTACTGAATAGTGCGTACTTTGACAAGTCAAAGGCAGCCGGATACAGACGCTTTCGGGGGCTCGGGTCGGCGCGTCCGTTCAACGGCAAGATTCTTCGGCGGCGGCGCATCACTTCCACTGCAGAAAGAGGTCGGCAATTATGCAGATTGCGAAAAATTTTTCAACCTGCTTTTATGATTGTTTTGCCCAAGGAGCACCCGATGGACTATCGCCAGCTAGGCCGTACCGACCTGAACGTGAGTGCAATCTGCCTCGGCACCATGACCTGGGGCGAGCAAAACACTGAGGCTGAAGCCTTCGCGCAGATCGAAAGGGCCAAGGAAGCCGGGATCAATTTCCTCGACACCGCCGAAATGTATCCGGTGCCGCCAAAAGCCGAAACCTACGCCACCACCGAGCGCTACATCGGCAATTACTTCAAGCGTCGCGGTGACCGTGCCGACTGGATCCTCGCCAGCAAGATCGCCGGCCCCGGCAACACCATCGACTACATCCGCGACAAGAACCTGCGGCACAACCGTCACCACATCACCGAAGCACTGGACGGCAGTCTCAAGCGCCTGCAGACCGATTATATCGACCTGTACCAACTGCACTGGCCGGAACGCAGCACCAACTTTTTCGGACAGCTGGGCTACAAGCACAAGATCGAAGCCAACCTGACCCCGCTCGAGGACACCCTTGAGGCTCTCGACGAGCAGGTCAAGGCCGGCAAGATCCGCCACATTGGCCTGTCCAACGAAACGCCGTGGGGCACCATGCGTTTTCTCGCGTTGGCCGAAGCCCGTGGCTGGCCGCGCGCCGTGTCGATCCAGAACCCCTACAACCTGCTCAACCGCAGCTTCGAAGTGGGCCTGGCGGAGATCGCCATCCGCGAACAGTGCGGCCTGCTCGCCTATTCGCCACTGGCGTTCGGCTTCCTCTCCGGCAAGTACGAAGGCGGCGCCCGCCCACCGAAAGGCCGCCTGAGCCTGTACAGCCGCTTCAGCCGCTATTTCAACCCGCAATCGGAAGCGGCGTGCAGCCGTTACGTGGCACTGGCCCGTGAGCACGGTCTGGATCCGGCGCAAATGGCCCTGGCGTTCGTGACCCAGCAACCGTTCGTGACCAGCAACATCATAGGCGCGACGACGCTGGAACAGCTGGACAGCAACATTGCCAGTTTTGATCTGAAACTGTCTGATGAGGTGTTGGCCGGGATCGAAGCGATTCACAAGGATCATCCGAACCCTGCACCTTGAATGACCGCTAGAAGCTTCGCGAGCAGGCTCGCTCTCACAGGTACGGTGATCCCCTGTGGGAGCGAGCCTGCTCGCCAACAGGCCCGCCAATACAGCGAAGATCAGAGCGACCGCGCAATAATCTCCTTCATGATTTCATTGGTGCCGGCATAGATCCGTTGCACCCGCGCATCCGCCCACGCCCGGGCTACCGGGTATTCCCACATGAAGCCGTAGCCGCCATGCAGTTGCACGCATTCGTCGAGCACTTTGCACTGCAGGTCGGTTCCCCAATACTTGGCCATCGCCGCCGTCGGCACATCGAGTTTGCCTTGCAGGTGCAGTTCCAGGCAGCGGTCAACGAAGACTCGGCCAATCTGAATCTCGGTAGCCATCTCGGCCAGTTTGAAGCGGGTGTTCTGGAAGTCGGCAATCGCCTTGCCGAACGCCTTGCGATCGCGGGTGTAATCCAGCGTCCATTGCAGCGCTGCCTCGGCCGAGGCCAGCCCGCCGATGGCCACCGTCAGGCGCTCCTGCGGTAATTCCTGCATCAGATAGGCAAACCCGGCACCCGCCTGCCCGAGAAGGTTTTCCTTCGGCACGCGAACGTCCTGGAAGAACAATTCCGAAGTGTCCTGCGCTTTCATGCCGACCTTCTCCAGGCGCTTGCCCTTCTCGAAGCCCGGCGTATTTGCCTCCACCAGAAACAGGCTGGTGCCCTTGGCGCCGGCGTTCGGATCGGTCTTTGCCACCACAATCACCAGGTCAGCCAGAAAGCCATTGGTGATGAAGGTTTTCGAGCCGTTGATCACATATTCGTCACCTTCCAGTACCGCTGTGGTCTTGACCCCTTGCAGGTCGGAACCGGCGCCAGGCTCGGTCATGGCAATCGCCGTGACCATTTCGCCCGAGACCAGCTTCGGCAGGTATTTGTGCTTCAGTGCTTCGCTGCCGTAATGCAGGATGTACGGCGCGACGATGTCCGAGTGCAGGGAAAAGCCGATGCCGGTCAGGCCCAGGCGACCGACCTCTTCAATCACCACGGCGCTATACAAAAAATCCGCGCCCAGTCCGCCATATTCCTCTGGCAGATGCGAACAGAGCATCCCCGCCTCCCCCGCTTTGTTCCAGAGTGCGCGATCGATGTGCCCCTGCTTCTCCCACTGAGCGTGATACGGCACGGCCTCTTTTTCGAGGAAAGTTCGTACGCTGTCGCGGAACAATTCGTGCTCGGAGCTGAACAGGGTTCTGGGGATCATGCGGCACCTTTGTTTTTGTTGGAGGGATACGGCATTCAGAGACTAAGCCCGAGTCCCGCTACGCGACACTGGACACATCCGACAAAAAATAAGACGATCCAGCCGTCTGGTGACCACTTTCCCTTATAAAAACAAAACAAAAGTTGAATTATGTCCAAGCACGTCTCCCCGCCCTTGCGGCGCGTCAGCATCCTGGCCGTCGACCGGGTTTTCGCTTACACCCTCATGCAGGCCAAGGATTTTTTCCATGTGGCCAGCCTGCGTTATGGCAAACAACTGGGCCATGGCCTGACGCCGGCGTTCGAAACGCGCCTGGTCAGCCCTGATGGCAAACCGGTAAAAAGCTTCAGCGATGTAGTCATGCCGGTCGACGGCGGCCTGGAAAACGCCGATGTGATCATCCTCCCGGCGTTCTGGGACGATTTCGACACGCTGTGCAGCCGTTATCCGCAGATCCTCCCTTGGCTGCGTGAACAGCATGCGCGCGGCGCGGTGTTATGCGGTGAAGCCACGGGAGTGTTCTGGCTGGCCGAAGCCGGCCTGCTCAACGGCAAGGAAGCGACCACCTACTGGCGCTTCTTCAATGCATTCGCCGAGCGCTTCCCCAAGGTCTATCTGAATCAGGACAAGCACCTGACCGATGCCGACAATCTCTACTGCGCCGGCGGCACCACCTCGGCCTGCGACTTGTATATCTACCTGATCGAACGCTTCTGCGGCTCGAACGTGGCGCAGGCCGTGGCTCGCGACATTCTTTACGAAGTGCAGCGCAGCTATTCGCCGGGACGCATCGGTTTCGGCGGGCAGAAACTGCACCAGGACGTGATCATTCTGCAGATCCAGCATTGGCTCGAAGAACATTTCGCCGACAAGTTCCGCTTCGAGGACGTCGCCCGCGAGCACGGTATGAGCATCCGCAATTTCATGCGCCGTTTCCAGACCGCCACCGGCGACAAGCCGCTGCACTACTTGCAGCGCCTGCGCATCGAGACCGCCAAGGGCTTGCTTTCGGGCACACGCAAAAGCATCAAGACCATCAGTTATGAGGTCGGTTACGACGACGCGAGCTTCTTTGCGCGACTGTTCCGCCAGCACACAGAACTGTCGCCTAACCAGTATCGGCAGCAGTTTCAGCAGGCGGCATAATTTTCCTGCAACAGCGCAATTCCAATGTGGGAGCGAGCCTGCTCGCGATTGCGTCCGTCCGTGCAGCATTGATGTTACTGACCCAACGCTATCGCGAGCAGGCTCACTCCTACAGGGTGTTGCGGTGAATTCTGGATATAAAAAAAGGGCCTGCAATCGCAGGCCCTTTTTCTTTGCCGAAACACCGCTTAAGGCTTGTGCGCCCGCGACAGAAACTCGTGGGATTGCATCTCCAGCAAGCGGCTCAGCGTGCGCTGGAACTCGAAGGTCAGGCGTCCGCCGGTGTACAGATCCTTCAGCTCGACTTCGGCAGAAATGATCAGTTTGACGTTGCGATCGTAGAACTCGTCGACCATGTTGATGAAGCGCCGCGCGATGTCGTCGGTGGTGACGCTCATCTGCTCGACGCCGCTGAGCAGCACCGCGTGGAAGATTTTGCCCAGTTCGATGTAGTCGTTCTGGCTGCGCGGGCCGTCGCACAGTTCGCGGAAGTCGAACCAGGCCACGTCATCACAGGTACGCAGGGCGCGGATTTCGCGGTTCTCGATGATCAGCACATCATTTTCCACCGCCGCCGTGCACTCCGGCGTCAGTGCCTTGAAGCTCTTGCGCAGACTTTCATGCGCCGCTTCGTCGAGCGGATAGTGGAACAGCTCGGCTTGCTCGAGGTGACGCAAACGGTAGTCGACGCCGCTGTCGACGTTGACGATCTCGGTGTTCTGCTTGATCAGCGCGATGGCCGGGAGGAAGCGCGCGCGTTGCAGGCCGTCCTTGTACAGACCGTCAGGCACGATGTTCGAGGTCGCAACCAGGGTCACGCCGTTCTTGAACAGCTCTTCCATCAGCGTGCCGAGAATCATCGCATCGGTGATGTCGGATACGAAGAATTCATCGAAGCAGATCACCCGCGACTCGGCGGCGAAGCGCTTGGCAATGATGGTCAGCGGGTTCTTCTCGCCGCCGAGAGTTTTCATTTCTTCGTGCACACGCTTCATGAAGCGGTGGAAGTGCGTGCGGGTCTTTTCCTTGAACGGCAGTGCTTCGAAGAAGGTGTCGACCAGGTAAGTCTTGCCGCGACCGACGCCGCCCCAGAAATACAGGCCCTTGACCGGTGCCTGATCCTTTTTGCCAAACAGCTTGCCGAGAAATCCCGGCTTGTTCTGGTCGGCGGCGATCAAGTCGTCGTACAGACGCTGCAAGTGACGCACAGCAGTTTCCTGCGCGGCGTCATGGAAGAAGTCCGGGCGTTTCAGATCAGCTTGATATCGTTCTAGGGGCGTCATAATTCGTTAGCAAGGCAACAAAAACGGGCCGTCACTGTAGCGACGGCCTGTGGGAATGGCAATCGGCCCTTGGTCGGGTCGTGCCGCCGATCAGTCCTGCGCTGGGGTCAGCGCTACGCGCAACGCCTCGATGGCGGCATCTCGCGCTGCAGCATCGGCGAAGGCCGGGCTGTCGCCTACGCACTCACCGGCCAGCCAGACGCTGAAGCTCAGGTTTTCAGTGCGTACGTCCAGCGGTTCGCCGGACTGCAACTGTTTGGTCGCCTGTCCGGCGGTTTTGCCATCGGCGAAGTTGCGCGACAGCAGCAGTTGCTCGCCATCAGCCGCCAGCAGACGGAAACGGAAGCTGCCATCCTCTTCGCGGAAGCTGACGAAACGCGCAGCCTTCGCGGCTTTCTTCTTGGTAGTCGCGGCGACCTGAACCTGATTGACGAAAGAACGCAGGCCAACGGCTTCGCGCAACTCATTGAGGAACGGCGTGGCAACAGCGCGGGCCTTCTTCGCACCGATCTGCAGAATGTCTTCCAGGTCCGCCGGACGCTCGATCAACTGGTGATACTTCTCGCGCGCCTCGCCCAGTTCGTTGTCGAGCAACTGGAACAGACGATTCTTCGCCTCGCCCCAGCCCAGACCACCGAGCAGTTCGCGACGGAATTCGTCAGCCTGCGCCGGTGTGGCGAAGGCCTGGAACAGGGTGAACAAGTGCGAGTTGTCGGGATCTTTCGCTTCGCCCGGGGCCTTGGAGTCGGTGACGATCCGCGAGATCGCGTCCTTCATCTCTTTGGCGCTGGAGAACAACGGGATGGTGTTGTCGTAGCTCTTCGACATCTTGCGACCGTCGAGGCCCGGCAAGGTCGCCACGCTTTCTTCGATCAGCGCTTCGGGCATGGTGAAGAATTCTCTGCCCTGACCGAACAGATGGTTGAAGCGCTGGCCGATATCGCGCGCCATCTCGACGTGCTGAATCTGGTCACGACCTACCGGCACCTTGTGCGCGTTGAACATCAGGATGTCCGCGGCCATCAGTACCGGGTAGCTGTAGAGGCCCATGGTGATACCGGCATCCGGGTCTTCACCGGTCTCGACATTCTTGTCCACCGACGCCTTGTAAGCGTGCGCGCGATTGAGCAGGCCCTTGGCGGCAACGCAGGTCAGCAGCCAGGTCAGCTCGGGGATTTCCGGGATGTCGGACTGGCGGTAGAAGGTCACGCGATCGACATCGAGGCCACCGGCCAGCCAGGTTGCAGCGATTTCCAGACGCGAGCGCTGGATGCGCAGCGGGTCATCGCATTTGATCAGGGCGTGGTAGTCGGCGAGGAAGTAGAACGAATCGGCCTGGCTGTCGCGGCTGGCAACGATTGCCGGGCGGATGGCGCCGGCGTAGTTGCCCAGATGCGGCGTGCCGGTGGTGGTGATGCCGGTGAGAATGCGGGTACGGTTGGTCATGGGTAATCGCTTGTCAGACTGCAATCAATTCGAGAGACGCGGCAGCAGCAGATCCTTGAGATCGGTCAGCTTGCCGTGAAAAAAGTGTCCGCATTCTGCCACTTTCAGCAGCTCATGGGGGCGCTGGAGTTTGTCGGACCAGTCGTAGACCAGTTGCGGATCGATGACTTCGTCGGTTTCCGGCTGGATCACGGTCAACGCGCCGTGCTGCGGCAGTTGATCCTGCTCGCCCAGGCGCATCACCGCCGGGGCGACCATGAACAGGTGTGCAAGCTGCACGCCTTGGGCTTCGAGACGGCCGCCGAGACTTGCTGCAACAAATCCGCCGAAGGAGAAACCGAACAGGGTCAGGGGCAAGTCCGGGTGTTTTTCGCGCAGCCATGCGGCGGCGGCCTGGGCGTCGTCGACTTCACCGGTGCCCATGTCGTGCGTGCCCTGGCTGGCGCCGACGCCGCGATAATTGAAACGCAAGGTGATCAGGCCTGCGTCGCGCGCGGTGCGCTGCAGGGTCGAGACGACCTTGTTGAGCATGGTGCCGCCCTGTACCGGGTTCGGATGGCAGATCAGCGCAATGCCGCGCGGCTGCTCGTTATCCAGGTACAGGGATTCCAGTTGACCCACCGGGCCGTCAATCACTACAGGGGTTTCACGCATCAGCAAGGGAGGAACTCCGTGACCTCGAATCGGGTCGACTCGTCTAGCAAATTGTCTGTGCCAATCTATTGCGAGTGAATCGCGGTATACAGCGCAGGTTCGAGCCGTTAACGTAAAGCAAAGCCGTTTATAGAGGAAGGACTCGTGGAACACTCGCTCTTAGTTTGGTTGTTACCGACTCTTGCCCTGGTTGTGGGTGTCGCCATTGGATTCCTGATCGCGCGCGTTGCGCCGAACGCCGCGCCGAGCCGCACGCAGCGTCAACTGGATGATATCCAGGAGCGTTTCGACAGTTATCAAAACGAGGTGGTCACCCACTTCAACAGCACCGCGATGCTGGTCAAGAAGCTGACCCAAAGTTATCAGGAAGTGCAGGATCATCTCGCCGAGGGCGCCAACCGTCTGGCCCTGGACGAGCAGACCCGCCAGCGCCTGATCGCTGCCCTGCACGCCGACGCAGCGCAGGCCCCCCGCGAACGCCTGACGCCACCGCGCGATCAGGAACCACCGCGTGACTATGCACCGAAGAATCCGAACTCGCCGGGCATGCTCGATGAGCACTATGGTTTGAAGAAGTAATCAGCCTTCGCGGGTAACAAAAAGCCCCCGGACATTGATGTGTCCGGGGGCTTTTTTGTGTCCGGCAGGTTTCTGGTGCCCATTTTATCGCCATCGCGAGCAGGCTCACTCCTACATTTTGGAATGCGTCCCACTGTAGGAGTGAGCCTGCTCGCGATGACGCCGGCGGCAATGACACAAAAAAAATGCCCGATCACAGGACCGGGCATTGGTTCTTTCAGGCAGTCGCTTACGGGTACTGCTGAACCGTACCCGGTTGCTGTTGCTGATCACCATACTGCTGGCCCGGAATCGCCTTCAGGTTGACTTCAACCCGGCGGTTCTGCGCACGGCCATTGACGTCACCGTTGCTGGCGATCGGATTATCCGGGCCGGCGCCACGGGCCGACAGGTTGGCACCGCTGACGCCTTGCGAGGTCAGGTAGGTCGCCACGCTCTGCGCACGACGCTGGGACAGGTCCATGTTGTGCTGGCGGCTGCCGGTGCTGTCGGTGTAGCCGACGATTTCGATCTGGTTCTGGTTGAACTCTTTCAGCGAGTTGGCCAGGTTGTTCAGCGGCTGATAGAAGGTTGGGGCGATGTTCGCCGAGTCGGTGGCGAAGGTGATATTGCCCGGCATGATCAGCTTGATCTGATCACCCTGACGCTGCACCTCAACACCAGTGTTGGCCATGCTCGCGCGCAGTTTCTTTTCCTGCTGGTCGGCGTAGTAACCGTAGCCGGCAGCGGATGCACCGACAACAGCGGCGCCGATCAAGGCGCCCTTGCCACGGTTGTCGTGGCCGATGGCAGCGCCGGCGAGTGCACCGGCCAGCGCACCGAGGCCACCGTATTTGGCGGTTTTGCTCATGCCTTGCGAGCCACCGTCGGCCTGACCCTGATTGTCATACGGATTGGGCGAGGCGCAGCCGGACAGCACGGCCACGGCAGTAGCGACAATAATCAAACGACGCGTGGTGAACATGGAGAGCTCCTGGTCTTTTTTGCATTCTTTGGTGCAGCGGCCACCGATCAACTAATGGACCTGCGCGGGCGTTGGATCATGACAATGCCCAAAAATTCCGCGCGCCGCCCGTGACAAAAAATTCAGGCACGCACAAACGGGTTCTCTCGCATCTCGTCACCCAGACGCGTGTCCGGACCGTGCCCGGTAACAACGGTTGCGTCCTCGTCCAGCGTATATAGCCGCTGCTTGATCGAACGCACGATGGTCGCCTGATCGCCGCCCCATAAGTCCGTGCGCCCTACTCCGCGACGAAACAGCGTGTCTCCGGCAATCAACAGCTTAGCCTCGGAAAACCAGAAGCTCATGGAACCTGGCGTATGCCCCGGCGTGTGCAGCGCGACGCCGCAACCACAGGCCAGTTCTTCATCATCGCTCAACCAGCGATCCGGCGAGGGTACGGGGGTGTAAGGCACGCCGAACATCTGGCATTGCATTTCGAGGTTGTCCCAGAGGAATTGATCCTCCTTGTGCAAATGCAGGGTCGCACCGGTTTTCTCTTTCATCTGCCCGGAAGCCAGGAAGTGATCAAGATGCGCGTGGGTGTGGATGATGCTGACCACCCTCAGACCGAGGGTATCAAGGCGCGCCATGATCAGATCGGGATTGCCGCCCGGGTCGACGACGATGGCTTTTTTCGTGATCGGGTCGCCGATGATGGTGCAGTTGCACTGAAGCGGTCCGACGGGGAAGGTTTCGCGGATGAGTGCTGGATTCGGAACGGTCATAGGGATCCTGAGCTGAAGGCATGAAGCTGACATCAAGATTCTACGTCACACGCCGATACATATCGCCCGAACAGTTTTTTGACGCCATCAATCGGAAAATAGTGGCCATATAATGTCAAAGCTGTTTTTTTTCGTGCAAAATCAAACCTTGTAGCGGCCACATTTCGGGAAGGGCCGCAGCCTACCTCAGGAATTCTTCATGCCACGCCCTACTGGTTACACCGACACCTGGTCCGCTTCATTGACAGGGGTAGCTCCTGTCGACAGCCTTATTTCCGGCTATAAATGGGAAAGCACCAAGTGGTACTCCCCTGCGGCAGTGACCAGTCTTACCTACAGTTTCATCGTCCCTGGTGTTTCAGTCTTCGCACCGAACTACAGCGCCGACAATGAACCAAAGGCCGCCTACGCCCTGACAAACACACAGAAACTGGCGGTAATGGGCGCACTGGATAGTTGGGCCGCGGTGGCGAATATCACCTTTCAGTTGACCGGTGAATCCTCGACGAGCGTGGGCGACCTGCGCTTCGGCGGTTACTCGTTGCTGGACGACGACGCAGCAGCCTGGGCTTACACTCCTTCCGAAAAGCCTAATGGCGGTGATGTCTGGATCGGACCAAACACCAGTGAACTGTTTCCGGACAAGGGCACTTATGACTTCATGACATTCGTTCATGAAATCGGTCATGCCATTGGCCTGAAGCATTCGTTCGCACCATCAGCCAACAATGCCATCACGCTCGCTCCGGCGCTGGATGACGTCGCCTTCACCGTCATGAGCTATAACAACAATTACTCGTACCTGCCGACCACTCCGATGGTGCTCGACATCCTGGCGATCCAGAGCCTGTATGGCGCCAATACCCAGTGGATGACTGGCAACAACGTGTACTCCTGGGCACCGACACAATCTGTGTTTGAAACCATCTGGGATGCCGGCGGTGTCGATACGATCGATGCGAGCAACCAATTGGCGGCCGTCAGCCTTAACCTCAACGAAGGACAGTACAGCACGATCGGTCAGGCCTTTACTGACCAGGCCGGCAATGCCTTCAATCAAGGTCTGGCGATTGCATACGGCGCGAAGATAGAAAACGCTACCGGTTCGGTTTTCAATGACACGCTGATCGGCAACGCACTGGATAATCAACTCAATGGCATGGCGGGTGCCGACAGAATGGAGGGTGGTGCCGGCAACGATATTTATATCGTCGAGAACGTCGGCGACGTGGTCGTCGAAACCGGTACTTCGCTCTCGGAAATCGACATGGTCTACTCCTACGTCGACTACACCCTGGGCAATAACGTCGAGATATTGAATCTGGTTGGTAGCGCAAATCTCAGCGGTACCGGCAACGCGTTGAACAACACCCTGTCCGGCAACGATGGCAACAACGTACTGGACGGTGGCCTGGGCGCCGACTTCATGGCTGGCGGCGCTGGCAACGATACTTACATCCTCGACAACGTCGGTGACGTGATCAGCGAGACCAGCACCCTGGCCAGCGAGATCGACACCGTTCGCGCCTCGATCAGCTACGCACTTGTCGCCAACGTGGAAAACCTCACGCTCACCGGCACTGCCAATAATTACGCCGTCGGCAACGCGCTGAACAACGTATTGATCGGCAATGACGGCAACAACCAACTGGTCGGGGGGGCTGGCCTCGACACCATGATCGGCGGCAAGGGCAATGACGGCTACGGCGTCGATCAGACGGGAGAACTGGCGCTGATTCAGGAATATGCCAATGAGGGTAACGACACCATTGTCATTGAGTACAGCGCTACCGCCCAGACCAGCACCGTCAGTCTGAACCAGAGCAATCTGCTAAACGTCGAAAATCTCATCGTCAGCGGCGCAGGGGCGTTCAACCTGACGGGCAACGTGCTGAACAACACCCTGACGGGCAACAGCGACGCCAACTTCATCGACGGTGGCTGGGGCGCAGATACCATGATCGGCGGCGCCGGTAACGATACTTACATCGTTAACGACATCGCGGATGTGGTGGTCGAGACGGGTACCTCACTCTCGGAAATCGACATGGTCTATTCCTACGTCGACTACACCTTGGGCAACAACGTCGAAATCCTCGCTCTGGCAGGTGCCGCAGACCTCAAGGCTACCGGTAATGCCCTGAACAACACCCTCTACGGCAACGATGGCAACAACGAACTCGACGGCGGCCTGGGTGCCGACTTCATGACGGGCGGCGCTGGCAACGATACCTACATCGTCGACAACGTCGGTGACGTGGTCAGCGAGACCAGCACCCTGGCCAGCGAGATCGACACCGTTCGCGCCTCGATCAGCTATTCTCTTGCCGCCAACGTGGAGAACCTCACGCTCACCGGCAGTGCGAATAACTACGCCGTCGGCAACGCGCTGAACAACGTATTGATCGGCAATGACGGCAACAACCAACTGGTCGGGGGGGCTGGCCTCGACACCATGATCGGCGGCAAGGGCAACGACGGCTACGGTGTCGATCAGGCGGGAGAACTGGCGCTGATTCAGGAATATGCCGATGAGGGTAACGACACCATCGTCATTGAGTACAGCGCTACCGCCCAGACCAGCACCGTCAGTCTGAACCAGAGCAATCTGCTAAACGTCGAAAATCTCATCATCAGCGGCGCAGGGGCGTTCAACCTGACGGGCAATGCGCTGAACAATACCCTGACCGGCAACAGCGGCAACAACGTACTGGACGGTGGCCTGGGCGCCGACTTCATGGCTGGCGGCGCTGGCAACGATACTTACATCCTCGACAACGTCGGTGACGTGATCAGCGAGACCAGCAACCTGGCCAGCGAGATCGACACCGTTCGCGCCTCGATCAGCTACGCACTTGTCGCCAACGTGGAAAACCTCACGCTCACCGGCACTGCCAATAATTACGCCGTCGGCAACGCGCTGAACAACGTATTGATCGGCAATGACGGCAACAACCAACTGGTCGGAGGGGCTGGCCTCGACACCATGATCGGCGGCAAGGGCAACGACGGCTACGGCGTCGATCAGGCGGGAGAACTGGCGCTGATTCAGGAATATGCCGATGAGGGTAACGACACCATCGTCATTGAGTACAGCGCTACCGCCCAGACCAGCACCGTCAGTCTGAACCAGAGCAATCTGCTAAATGTCGAAAATCTCATCGTCAGCGGCGCAGGGGCGTTCAACCTGACGGGCAACGTGCTGAACAACACCCTGACGGGCAACAGCGACGCCAACTTCATCGACGGTGGCTGGGGCGCAGATACCATGATCGGCGGCGCCGGTAACGATACTTACATCGTTAACGACATCGCGGATGTGGTGGTCGAGACAGGTGCCTCACTCTCGGAAATCGACATGGTCTATTCCTACGTCGACTACACCTTGGGCAACAACGTCGAAATTCTCGCTCTGGCAGGTGCCGCAGACCTCAAGGCTACCGGTAATGCCCTGAACAACACCCTCTACGGCAACGAAGGCAACAACGTAGTCGACGGCGGCCTGGGCGCCGACTTCATGGCTGGCGGCGCTGGCAACGATACTTACATCCTCGACAACGTCGGTGACGTGATCAGCGAGACCAGCACCCTGGCCAGCGAGATCGACACCGTTCGCGCCTCGATCAGCTACGCACTTGTCGCCAACGTGGAAAACCTCACGCTCACCGGCACTGCCAATAATTACGCCGTCGGCAACGCGCTGAACAACGTATTGATCGGCAATGACGGCAACAACCAACTGGTCGGGGGGGCTGGCCTCGACACCATGATCGGCGGCAAGGGCAACGACGGCTACGGCGTCGATCAGGCGGGAGAACTGGCGCTGATTCAGGAATATGCCAATGAGGGTAACGACACCATTGTCATTGAGTACAGCGCTACCGCCCAGACCAGCACCGTCAGTCTGAACCAGAGCAATCTGCTAAACGTCGAAAATCTCATCGTCAGCGGCGCAGGGGCGTTCAACCTGACGGGCAACGTGCTGAACAACACCCTGACGGGCAACAGCGACGCCAACTTCATCGACGGTGGCTGGGGCGCAGATACCATGATCGGCGGCGCCGGTAACGATACTTACATCGTTAACGACATCGCGGATGTGGTGGTCGAGACGGGTACCTCACTCTCGGAAATCGACATGGTCTATTCCTACGTCGACTACACCTTGGGCAACAACGTCGAAATTCTCGCTCTGGCAGGTGCCGCAGACCTCAAGGCTACCGGTAATGCCCTGAACAACACCCTGTACGGCAACGATGGCAACAACGTACTGGACGGTGGTGCGGGCAAAGACACGCTCATTGGGGGTAACGGAGCGGACACCTTCGTCTTCCGCGCAGTCAACGAAATAGGCCTCGGCGCCAATCGAGACGTCATCACTGACTTCAACAGCCTGCAAGGCGACAAGATTGATCTGACGAAGTTTGATGCCAACCTGATGACTGCTGGCTTTAACGGCTTCACTTTCATCGGCGCCAATGACTTCACCGGTGCCGGGCAACTGCGCTTCGTCGACCACGTACTGTCGGGCAATGTCAGCGGCAATGCCGGCGCGGACTTCGAAATCCAGCTGGTCGGTGTGAATAGCTTCAGCGCCAACGATCTGGTGGCCTGACGCTCTGTTCACTTGCCAGGCCAGCAACCCCGGCCGGTGAACTGAAAACAAACGCCCCGACTGGTTCGGGGCGTTTGTTTTTCTGTCGGGTCATGGCGTGATCTCAATAGAGCAATCCCAGTTCCTTGGCGCGCGCCACTGCCTGGGTACGCCGCTCGACGCCCAGCTTGCTATTGATGTGGCTGGCGTGGGTTTTCACGGTGTGCAGGGAAATGAACAACTGCTCACTGATTTCCTGATTGGAACAGCCCTGTGCGATCAGGCGCAGTACCGCCAATTCACGGCTGCTGAGTTGTTCAGTGACAGAGCTTTCCACGGTGGGGCGCAACACTGCTGTTGGAAAATGCGTAAGCAATTGCTGGCTGACCGCGTTGCAAGTGAGCGCCTGCAGTTGTCCTCGCAACCAGTCGGGATGACTTTTCAGCAACGCCTCAAAAGGTTGAAAGGCACCGCCGGCAGCAGCTTCCATTGCCTGAGCCAGCGCTTTGCGGGCTTCAGGCTCTCGTCCACTCGCCAGCAATAACGCCACCTTCTGCGTCAGTGCCATCACGCTGAGCAACTGCCGCCCGGTTCGCTGACCGTTTTCATGCAACACATTCAAACGCCCTTCGGCGAGCATCGGTTGCCCTTGGATTAAATCGAGCAATGCCTGTTGCAGCTCCACATGCAGTGGCAGCTGTGGATGAAACTCCGGCGGTGCGGCAGCATGCTCGCCGGTGTACGTCTGGCCCAGGCGCGCGAGCCACGCCTCGGCGAGATCGATACGCCCCTGCGCCAGCCACAGTTCGCATTTGACCAGCGTGATCATCGCCAGATAGTAGATCGGCGGCACGTCCCAGATGTGCATCAGGCGTTCGGCTTCGGCGAGTTCGGCGAAGGCCTTGGCGAATTCGCCACTGGCGCCGTCCAAGCGGGCGATCACGCAGTGGCCGATCAGCACGCTGATGTCGCGACAGGCCCGCGCTTCGCCAATCCCGGCGAGCAGGCGTACGCGCGCGGCCTGAGATTGCAAACGCATCGCCAGCAGAAAACCTTCGTACAACGTGAGCCGCGCGCGTACGGCGTACAGTCGTTGCGGCGACAGACCACGCAAGCGCTCCAGCCCCTGATGCACTTCATCCAGCGCGCGCAGGATCTCGCCCCGCGATTGCAGAACCCGGGCCCGATCGTAATGCGCCAAGGCTTCGAATAATGGATTGCCAACCCGTTGCGCCAGTTCGAGGGATTCACGGTTCAGCCCGCGTGCGCGCCACAGATCGCCGTCGGCGATCGCCAGATTGGACAGGGTCGAGAGGCACATCAGCCGCTGGCCGTAACGCTTGGCCGGCAGGCTCTCCAGCGCCTCGCCGCAATAGCGCAGGGTCAGCTCGCGATGGCCGCGTCCGCGAGCGATGATCCCGCTCAACGCCAGCCACTGCGCCAGCATCGATTTCTGCGCGGTGGCCGAGGGCGCTGGCAGAAAGCGGCTCAAATGGCTGGCCAGCTCTTCGGCGGCATCGAGTTGGCAGGCCAGCCCCAGTGCCCAGCTGTAGAGCACGATCAGCCGTGGCGTGCTGATCAGCAGGCTGTCGGGCAAGTCCATCTTCCAGCGCAGCAGCATGCCGACGTTCTGCTCGGCGAGCAGTTGTTCCTCGGACAGGTTCTGTACCAGGTTCGCGGCGACATCGAGATGCCCGGCACGCAACGCCTGCTCCACCGCTTCATCGAGCAAGCCCTGCGCATTGAACCAGCGACAGGCGCGCAAATGCAGGGTGGCAGTCGGCACCATCGCCTGGGCGATCGGCCGGCTGCGCAACAAGTCGGAGAACAAATGGTGATAGCGATACCAGTGACCGTGCTCGTCCAGCGGCACCAGAAATACCTGATGAGCGAGCAGAAAGCGCAGGATCTCGGCGCTGTCATGGGCTTCGCGGACGGCGTCGCACAGCTCGCTGCAAAAGCGTTCCTGCGGTGCGGTTTCGTAGAGAAAGGATTGCACGTCGGCGGGCAGGCAATCGATGACTTCTTCGAGCAGATAGTCGCGAATCAGCCCTTCCCCGCCGTTCAGCGCTTGCGGCAGCGCGGCATCGCTGCCCGCCTCGGCCACCGCCAGCAACCAGAAGCGCAGCCCGGCGACCCAGCCTTCGCTGCGCTGGATCAGGTTTTCCAGTGCCTCGCCGCGCAGTGAGCTGCTGTGCCGATCGAGCAGAGTCAGCGCTTCATCGTGGGTCAGGCGCAAATCCTGTTCGTGCAGCTCGAGCAACTGCCGCGACAGGCGCAGACGCGCCAGATGCCAGTCCGGGCGCTGCCGACTGGTGACCATCACCAGCAAGCCATCGGGCAGATGATTGAGGAAAAATTGCAGGCAACGATCCAGCACCGGCCCTTGGGCGAGGTGGTAATCGTCGAGCACCAGCAGCAGCGGTGCAGCGGGATCGAGATGCAGCGCGAGCTCGTCGAGCAGTCCGTCGAGCCATTCTTCGAAGGCGAACGGCTGATGACGCTGACGCATTTTCAGCAGGCCAAGCGCACCGGCGCCCAAGGCCGGAAAATAGTCTTGCAGACCTTCGAGCAAGCGCTCGAGAAAACGCCCGGGATCACTGTCACGCGGACTCAAGCCCAACCACAGACTTTGCCAGTGCGCGGGCAGACTCTGACAGAACTCCACCGCCAGCGAGCTCTTGCCGAACCCTGCCGGGGCGCTGACCAACAGCAACCGGCCACCCAGCCCGGCCTGCAGACGCTGGCAAAGGCGCGGCCGCAGAACATAACCGTCAGGCAGCGGCGGGCGGAAAAAACGCCCGTCCAGTGCTGCGACGGTGATGCTTGCGGGACCCGGAAGTGGGGACAGATCAGTCATGGCCGGCTCTTGTTCGAAGGCGATTGGCGGCGTTGCAGATGTCCGCAGCCTAGCCTTAATCGAACCGGTTATGAAGGTTGCTGCTACAAATGGCTACAAAAAGCCTACATCCACTGCGCCCCTCCCCTCCGGCAGCTCCTACAAAAAGCGATTTCAAAAGCCGAAAAAACGCCCCGAACCAGTCGGGGCGTTTTCATGAGGATGCGGCCTCGGGTTCAAGCAGCTTTAGCGCACACCATCCTGACGCAGAGCGGCCGGGGTGAAGTCGCTGGTGGTGGCGGTGAAACCGAAGTCATACGCCTGCTTCTCTTCGTTCTTCATGCCCAGCGCCAGATAACGGCCGGACTGCAGGTCGTAAAGGGTTTCGAGGGCGTACCACGGCACTTGCTTGTCGTAGTAGTTCTCGGCATGCGCCTCGGCCACACGCCACAGTTGACCACGACCGTCGTAGTGGTCGATCACCGCGGCTTGCCAGGTGTCCTCGTCGATGTAGAAGTCACGTTTGGCGTAGATGTGGCGCTGACCTTCCTTCAGGGTCGCTGTGACATGCCAGACGCGGCGCAGCTCGTAACGTGCCAGGTCCTGGTTGATGTGACCGGCCTTGATGATGTCCGAGTACTTCAGTTTTGGATCGTCGAGCTTGTAGCTGTCGGAGGCGATGTACATCTCCTTCTTGCCTTCGAGCTTCCAGTCGTAGCGATCCGGCGCGCCGTTGTACATATCGAGGTTGTCGGAAGTACGCAGGCCGTCGGCGGCGGTACCCGGGCCGTCATACGACACTTGCGGAGCACGACGCACCCGACGCTGACCGGCGTTGTAGACCCACGCCGAACGCGGCTCTTTGACCTGATCGAGAGTCTCGTGCACCAGCAGTACGCCACCGGCCAGACGCGCCGGCGCGGTCACTTTCTGCTTGAAGTAGAACAGGATGTTGCCCGGGTTCGCCGGATCGTAGTCCTTCATCTTGTCGCGGAACACGAACTGATCCTGGAAGTACACCAGGCTGTACGAGCCGTTCGGTTGCGGCGTGGCCTGGGTCACCAGACGGGTCACGCTGCCGCCGCGATAACGGGTGATGTGGTTCCAGATCACTTCCACACCGGTTTTCGGGATCGGGAACGGCACGGCGGTATCGAAGTTTTCCAGACCGTTGCCGCCGGACACCAGATTAGTGCTGGTCGCATTCTTCTTGATGGCAGCGAATACGTCATCCGGCACGGTGGCGCCGCGATGGGACGGATAGACCGGCATCTTGAAGGTTTCCGGGTAGCGCTTGAACATCGCGTACTGGCCCGGGGCAAGCTTGTCCTTGTACTTGTCGACGTCCTTGGCAGTGATGGTGAACAGCGGCTGCTCACTGGCGTAAGGGTTGGACAGGAAGCCTTTGCTGTCGACGCTGCCGGCATTTTTCGGCAGCGGTTTCCAGGCCGGGATCGAACCGTCGGCGTTACCGGCCATCTCCGCGCCCATCGGCGTCAGGCTCTTGCCCAGTTTATCCGCTTCGGCAGCAGGCACCGCCGCCATGACGCCGGTCGCCAGCAGCGACAGGCCCAGAACACCGGCGTGGAACAGACTCTTTGTTATTTTCATAAATTCGTTCGTCCTGAAATGCAGTGCTTAGAAGTTCACGCCGAAGCTGAGCGCCACGAAGTCGCGGTCATCCACGGTGGTGTACTTGCCGTCGAAGAAATTGGTGTAGGCCAGGCTCGCGGTGTAGGTGTTCTGGTATTCGGCATCGACGCCCAGGCTGACCGCTTTGCGACCTTCTTCGAAGTTGCCGCCAGGGCCTGGCGAGTAACCGCTGACGTCGTGGGACCAGGCCACGTTCGGCTTGAGGTTTACGCCGGCGAACACGTCGTTGTATTCCCAGATGGCACGACCACGGTAGCCCCAGGACATCGAGGTGGTGAAACCGTCGTTGTCGCAATTGCGGCTGCGGTTGTTCTGCGGTGAACCCGGGCCGGCGCCGTTGATGGTGCTGGCGTTGAGGATGTTGGCGCAGGTATTGGTGGTGCCAGTGGCCGGCAATTCGCCCGGGCCGTAGACCGGATCGCGGCCATAACGCATGTCGGAACGGCTTTCCAGCCCGCCGACGTAAGTCGCGCCCACTTCACCGACGAGGGTCAGACGGCTGGCGCCCATGACCTGATCGAAGAAGTGCGTGAAGGTCGTCTGGATCTGGGTGATTTCCTTGCGCTCATAGCCGTGCAGGTCCTGACCCGGTACGCCAGTGAGCAGCGAAGCGTTGGTCAGCGCGCCGCCCAGTGGACGCACGCCGGCAAACAGGATGTCGGTGGAGTTCAGTTGCACCGGCGCGTTCGGACGATAGCTGATCTCACCGCTCCACGCCGTACCGGTAGGCAGGGTGGTGGAGAAGCTCAGGCCGTAGAGACGAATGTCTTCCGGGTATTCGATGAAGTAATTGGAGTTGCCCGCAACCAGCAGCGGTGCGAGCGCGGCGAACGGCCCCGGCAGCGCGGCGGCGGTGTTGTACACCGACTGCGGCGCACCGGTGGCGCTGAAGATCGGCGCACGGCTGTGGTAGTTCATGAAGTAGGCGCCGAACTCGGTATCGAGTGGCTCGAACATGTATTTGAGGGACGCGCCCCACTGGCCGCTGTCGCGGGCATCACGGTCCGGCCCACGGCGCACCAGTACGCCTTCTTCGTTGACATCCACGCCTGCGCCCGCCAACGGCCCGAGGGCGATGGCCGGAATCTGCGAACGCTTGTTCAGCACGCGCAGATTGCTGTCGCAACCGTCGGCAACGATGTCCGGCTGGGAGAAGAAGGTGCCGCAGTTGTCGACGACGGTCTGGTCCCATTCCAGTTGATAGAACGCTTCGGCCGAGAGGTTATCGGTGAGGCTCTGGGACACGTAGAACATGTTGACCGGGATCAGGCCTTCCTTGATCTCGGCGCCCGGACGACGGAACGCGGAGACGTCGATCGGGTTGATCGAGTTGATGCCGCCGCCGATGAAGGTACTTTCACCCCAGCTCACCACTTGCTTGCCCAGACGCACGGAACCCGGCTGATCGGCAATCGCGTAGTTGTGGTAGACGAAGGCGTCGAGGATCTGCCCGCCCGAGGACTTGGCGCCCTCTTTGCGGTTGCTGTCGCTGATGTCCTTGAACTGGCGGCTTTCGTCCTTCAGTTCGAAGTCGTACCAGTATTTGCCACGGACGAACACGCCGGTGTCGCCGTATTTCAGTTCAAGGTCATGGATGCCCTTGAAGATCTTCGAGAAGGTTTCGCCGCTCTTGAAATTGGCGTGACCGTCATCGGAAGTCTGCGACAGGCCATGGCCGCCATTGTTGACGCCGATGAGGTTCTTGTTCGGGCTCTGCGTGGACCAACTGGCACCGATCGACAGGGACGAGTCGAACTGCCCTTCGATTTCACCGACGTTGAAACTGACGCCGAATGCAGGCCCGGCGAGCGAGGAGGCAAGACTGACCGCCAGAGGCAGTTTCGCCCGGCGCCAGAACTGGTTTGCTGAGGTCATCGACGCTACTCCATGTGCATTATTGTTATGGCAGTGAGTACTTTTAAAAACGCTGTGGAGGACCGGGCGCCAGGGCTGCCCGAAATCGTTCCAGAGTTGCTCGCCCCGATCAGTGCGTGTGCTCCGTTTTCAAAAAGTCCTTGAGCGGACTATAGCCAGCGGGTGGTAGTGCTTGATCCCTCTAAAGTGTGATTTGCAGCCGCCAACCACTCTGGAACAGTCCTTTCGCCAGTCCGACACAAGTCGGCACGGCAAGGATGGCTGATTTTTTCGATTTCACAAGCCAAGCGCTTGCTTGGTGGGTCTGGCGCGCCGGTTTCGGCGCGCCAGCAGGCACTCAAAGTGTCGAAAGGAAGGTGCTGTTATTGGCCTGCCACTCGGTGATGTCGAGGCGGATACGCTTCTTGTCGAGCTTGCCGACACTGGTCTTGGGAATTTCGGTAACAAGGGCGATCTGGCTGGGGATCGCCCACTTGCTCAGATGCCCCAGCTCGACGAACGGCTTGAGGTGTTCCTTGAGCTCACGCGCGCCGATCACCTGCCCTTCGCGCACTACCAGCAAGGCAAACGGACGCTCGCCCCACTGCGGGTCGGCAATGCCCACCACTGCTACTTCGCGTACCGCCGCATGCCGACTGATCAGGTCTTCGAGGTCGAGGGAGGAGATCCACTCGCCGCCGGTCTTGATCACGTCCTTGATGCGGTCACGAATGTCGATCACGCCCATGCTGTCCAGCGTGGCGACGTCGCCGGTGTGCAGCCAGCCGCCGGCCCAGAGCTCGGCGCCCTTCTGCGGTTCATTGAAGTAGCCTTCGGTCAGCCATGGCGCGCGCAGCACCAGTTCGCCCTGGGTTTCGCCGTCGGCCGGAAGGAAGTTGCCCTCGCCGTCGACAATCGCCGCTTCGACCAATGGCCCCGGCACACCGGCCTTGATCCGGTAAGTGGTGCGCTCGTCTTCAGTCCCGGCCATCAATTCATCGTTGAGGTGCGCGCAGGACACCAGCGGCCCGGTTTCCGACATCCCGTACGCGGCCGTCAGCTGAATGCCGCGCGCCTTGGCGTTTTCATACAGGCTGCGATTGAGCGCGCTGCCGCCGATGACGATCTTCCAGCCGCCGAAGTCGGCATCCTGCGCGGCTTTGGCGTTGAGCAGCATCTGCAGGATGGTCGGCACGCAGTGGGAAAAGGTCACCTTCTCCTTGCGCCACAACTCCACCAGATATTCCGGATCGTAACGCCCGGGATAGACCTGCTTGAGCCCGAGCATGGTCGCCACGTAGGGCAATCCCCAGGCGTGGACGTGGAACATTGGCGTGATCGGCATGTACACATCGTTGGTGCCGAGCAGGCGCACGCTGTCGATCGACCCCATGATCGTCGCCACGCCGATGGTGTGCAGCACCAGTTGCCGATGGGTGAAGTACACGCCTTTCGGGTTGCCCGTCGTGCCGGTGGTGTAGAACGTGGTGGCGACCGAGTTTTCATCGAAGTCCTGGAAATCGTATTGCGCACTTGCAGCGGCCAGCAGTTGCTCATATTCGCCAACGAGGTTGGGCAGCTCTGCAGTTTTCTCCGGGAGATCGGTCAGCAGCAGGGTTTTCTCGACCGTGGTCAGCTGCGGCGCGATGGCCTGGTAGAGCCCGACGAACTCGCTGTTGACCAGCACGAAGCGGTCCTCGGCGTGATTCATGGTGTAGAGGATCTGCTCCGGTGACAGTCGCACGTTGATGGTGTGGATCACCGCGCCGATCATCGGAATGGCGAACATGCATTCCAGGTAACGATGGCTGTCCCAGTCCATCACCGCCACCGTGTCGCCGGCCTTCACGCCCGCAGCGGTGAGCACATTGGCCAGCCGCGCAACACGTTCGATCAGGGTCGGATAGCTGTAGCGCAACTGGTCACGGTAGATGATTTCGCGGGTTTTCTCGTAACGGGCGCCGGACATCAGCAGCCGTTTGATCAGCAATGGATACTGGTAGGCCCCATCGGCCGGCGGAATGACCCGAGTCTGCAACATAAGAATCCCTTTTCTGACTGCACGGTGTTGGCGGAGAGATTCGTACTCTAGTGCGCCTGCAAGACAGTCAAATCAGCCAAAGGAATGATTTGCAGAACCGCACAAATGCTAGCTTTGCGCCAGCATTTCGGGCTGATCCGGAAGAAAACACTACTTGTGGGAGCGAGCCTGCTCGCGAAGGCGTCGGATCAGTCGACATCTTTGGCGGCTGGACTAGCGCTTTCGCGAGCAGGCTCGCTCCCACAGGGATTAATGTGTTCCAGTTCTCAATGCATCTCGGTAAACGCGATTTTCACGCCGAGCGCGATCAGCACCGCGCCCATGGTGCGGTCGAACCAGTGCCCCATGCGGGCGAAGCCGGCGCGCACGCGTTGTTGGCTGAACAGCATCGCCACCAGGCAAAACCAGATCGCCGTCGCCACCGCCAGGTACACCCCGTAACCGGCCTGCACGGCCAGCGGCGTGTGCGGGTTGATCACCACGGTGAACAGCGAAAGGAAAAACAGCGTGGCTTTGGGATTCAGGCCGTTAGTGACGAAGCCCGAGGTGAACGCACCCCGCGCGGTACGCACGCCGGCTTCCTTGTGCAAGTCATCGGTGACGGTTTTCGCCGGTTGCGCGCGCAAGGCCTTGAAGCCGATGTACAGCAAGTAAGCCGCTGCCGCCCACTTCAGCGCGTTGAACAGCACGATCGATTGCGACACGATCAGACCGATGCCAAGCAACGAATAGCCGACATGCAGGAAAATCGCCGAGCCTACGCCCAGCGCGGTCCAGGTGCCGGCGCGACGCCCATGGGTGACGCTCTCGCGCACCACCACGGCAAAGTCCGGGCCGGGGCTGGCGACGGCGAGCAGATGGATCAGTGCAACGGTCAAGAACTCGGTCCAGTACATGGGGGCTCCTATTTTTCAGGGGTAAACATCCAATCGGCAGTCACCACCCATTTGTGGCGAGGGAGCTTGCTCCCGCTCGGCTGCGCAGCAGTCGTAAAACCGGTACACCGGATAGTGCTGAGACAACCTCATTAGGCTTGGATCTGCTTCGCAGGCCAGCGGGAGCAAGCTCCCTCGCCACAAGTATTACAGCGGCTCATGCTGTCGAGTAACCAATTGTTTCATCTGGTAGGCTCGGCAGAGTACGCCCTCCGCTCACAGCACAAAAGGTACAGTTGATGACGAACACGCGCCGCGCGGTATTCCTGGATCACCCTTCGCTGGACCTCGGCGATCTGGACCTCGGTCCGTTGCGTGAATGCTTCAGCGATCTGCAGCTGTTCGCCCAGACTTCGCCGGAACAGGTCAGCGAACGCCTGCAAGGCGCCAGCGTGGCGATCACCAACAAAGTCGTGATCGATGCGGCCGCGATGACTGCCAATCCGCAACTGAAACTGATCCTGATCAGCGCCACCGGCACCAACAACGTCGACCTCACCGCCGCTCGCGCTCACGGCATCACTGTGTGCAATTGCCAGGCGTACGGCACCCCGTCGGTGGCGCAACACACGATCATGCTGTTACTCAACCTCGCCACGCGCCTGGCCGACTATCAAAAAGCTGTGGGCGGAGGCCGCTGGCAACAGGCGAAACAGTTCTGCCTGCTCGACTACCCGATCGTCGAACTGCAAGGCAAAACCCTCGGCCTGCTCGGGCATGGCGAACTCGGTGGCGCCGTGGCGCGGTTGGCCGAAGCGTTCGGCATGCGCGTGTTGCTCGGGCAGATTCCCGGGCGCCCGGCGCGGCCGGATCGTTTGCCACTGGAGCAACTGCTGCCGCAGATCGACGCCCTGACCCTGCACTGCCCGCTCAACGAGCACACCCGGCATTTCATCGGCGCCCGTGAGCTGGCCTCGATGAAGCCCGGCGCATTTGTGGTCAATACCGCTCGTGGCGGCCTGATCGATGAGCAGGCGCTGGCCGATGCTTTGCGCAGCGGTCACCTCGGCGGCGCGGCGACCGATGTATTGAGTGTCGAGCCGCCGACCCAGGGCAATCCGCTGCTCGCCAGCGATATTCCGCGCCTGATCGTCACCCCGCACAACGCCTGGGGCAGTCGCGAGGCACGCCAGCGTATCGTCAGCCAACTGAGCGAAAACGCCGAAGGGTTTTTCAGCGGTGAGGCGCTGCGGGTCGTCAGTTGATAAACTGCGGCACTTTTTTTCAAGGAGCAGTTATGGATCCGCGCAGTGAAGTACTGCTTCGTCAGGCCGAGTTATTCCAGGGTTCGCTGCTGTTGGCGGGCTTGCCTGCCGACGACTTGCTCGGGCGTCTGCCCAACGCGTTCGGCTGGTGCTGGCACGCTGGCGATCAAGCCGCGCTGGACGCACGTTTCGAGGGCCGCAGCCAGTTCGGTGTGAATGTCCCGGAGCGCGAATTCGACAGCGCCGTGGTGTTCCTGCCCAAGTCCAAGGACCTGACCGACTACATCCTCAACGCCGTGGCATCGCGTCTGGCCGGTCGCGAGGTGTTTCTGGTCGGGGAAAAACGCAGCGGCATCGAAGGCGCCTCCAAGCAGCTCAATCCGTTCGGCAAACCGCGCAAACTCGACAGCGCCCGTCACTGCCAGCTCTGGCAAGTCACCGTGGCCGATGCGCCGGAAGCGAAATCCCTCGAAAGCCTGGCGCAGACTTACGAACTGCCGCTGGCCGAAGGGCCGTTGAAAGTCATCAGCCTGCCGGGCGTGTTCAGCCACGGTCGGCTGGATCGCGGCAGCGCACTGCTGCTGGAGCATCTGGACAAACTGCCGAGCGGCCATCTGCTCGATTTCGGTTGCGGCGCCGGCGTGCTCGGGGCTGCGGTGAAACGTCGCTATCCGCACAATCAGGTGACCTTGCTCGATGTCGACGCGTTCGCCGCCGCCAGCAGCCGTCTGACCCTGGCCGCCAACGGCCTTGAGGCGGACGTCCTGACCGGTGATGGCATCGATGCCGCACCGATGGGTTTGAGCGCAATTCTGAGCAATCCGCCGTTCCATGTCGGCGTGCACACCGATTATTTCGCCACAGAGAATCTGCTGCGAAAAGCGGCCAAACATCTGAAAAACGGTGGCGAACTGCGCCTCGTGGCCAACAGTTTCCTCAAGTATCAGCCGCTGATCGAGGAGCACTTGGGCGTGTGTGCGATCAAGGCTGAAGGCAATGGTTTCCGGATTTACCGGGCCAAGCGCGGTTGAAAATTTGTGCTTGCCCAATCGGATTTGCCTAGGCAGAATCCGCTCCGTCCTAGGGGAGTAGTCTCCCACGAGCGCCAAGCTCGTCCGGCATACGTCAACATACTTGATCCTCAGATCATGGCGTATGCGACCCAAGCGTCCGCAGCAGACGGATCGCAGGGTTTGACAAGACCTATGACACGCACACCTTACCCGGGGCGGGAAGGCTGTACGTGTCATAGCCGTGTCGACCCGCCCCTTAGGAAATTCCTGATGCTGGACTCGTTACTCGTTCCCACCGCTATCGTTGCCTTGGCCGAAATCGGCGACAAGACGCAACTGCTCGCGCTGATTCTCGCCGCTCGCTTCCGCAAACCCTGGCCGATCATTGCCGGGATTGTCGCCGCGACCCTGGCCAACCACGCAGCAGCCGGTGCGGTAGGTGCCTGGTTCGGCAGTTTCTTCTCCGACGCCGTCCTGCACTGGATCCTCGCCGCCAGCTTCGCGGCCACAGCACTGTGGACTCTGGTCCCGGACAAGATGGATGACGACGAAGCCAGCACGGCGCGCAAGTTCGGGCCGTTCCTGACGACCCTGATTGCGTTCTTCCTCGCCGAGATCGGCGACAAGACCCAGATCGCCACCGTGATGCTCGCCGCGCAATACCCGGAACTGTGGCTGGTGATCATCGGCACCACCGTCGGCATGCTGATTGCCAACGTGCCGGTGGTACTGGCGGGTAATTTCGCCGCAGACAAACTGCCACTGACCCTGATCCGCCGCCTCGCGGCTTCGGCGTTCATGATTCTGGCGATTGTTGCGGTGTACAAGGCCATGCAGAGTAGTGGCTGGGTTTAACCCTACTCCTGATCTGGAATGAGATGTGGCGAGGGAGCTTGCTCCCGCTGGGCTGCGAAGCGGCCCCAAACGCTGCAATCGCGGTGTAACAATGTCACCGCGTTGGCTGCATTTACGACTGCTGCGCAGCCGAGCGGGAGCAAGCTCCCTCGCCACAATGGCCCCGTCAATCTCAGGATTTCGGGGCTTTTTCGTACAGCGGCATCACTTTCGGAATGGCTGCCTGCAATGCCGCAATGCGACTGCTCGATGCCGGGTGAGTGCTCATGAATTCCGGTGGCGCGCCCTCGGAAGCCTTGCTCATCTTGTCCCACAGAGTGATCGCCGCGTTCGGGTTGTAGCCAGCACGAGCGGCCAGCTCCAGACCAATCAGGTCGGCTTCGTTTTCGTTGGCGCGGCTGTTGGGCAAGGTCATGCCGTAGTTGGCCACGGTGTCGGCCAGCGCCAGGCTGTCCTGACCCAGCCCGAACAACGCACCGGCGCCCTGCTTCGCCATCTCCATGCCATAAGCCTTGGACATCGCTTCACGACCGTGCTCGCGCAGGGCGTGGGCGATTTCATGGCCCATGACCGCGGCAATTTCGTCGTCGGTGAGTTTCAGGCTGTCGATCAGCCCGGTGTAGAAAATGATCTTGCCGCCAGGACCGCAGTTGGCGTTGAGCTCATCGCTCTTGATCAGATTGACTTCCCACTGCCACTGCGCCGCGTCCGGGCGGAAGGTCGGTGCCTGGGCGATCAGCCGGTTGGCGATGGTCTGCACGCGCTTGGCTTCCGGGCTGGTCTTGTCCAGCACACCTTTGCTCGACGCCTCGCCGACGGTCTTCTGATACGACTGCGCGTACATCTGTTCGACCTCTTGCGAGGACAGCATGCTGAACATGTACTGCTTGCGCTCCACGCCCACGGCACCGCCGCTGGTGGTGTTGACCGACTGACAACCGGCCAGCAACAGCGCTGCGCTCAGTGCACTTGTAACCAATGTCTTGTTCATTCAAAAACTCCCTGAAAACCTGAGGCGTATCCTAGGCGGCTAATGGTATCGGCGCCAGATACACCGGACGCATTGCGCGTACATTCACCTATGGCCGCAAGACGCGGTGGAAATTCCTCAACGCGCATTGAATCCGCCGCGCACCGATCCATCCACGACATCGCGCGGCGATTCCGACCAACGTCTCTCATGGCCCTGCACGCGCCGCCGATAAATCCCTCGCAGATTGTCCTCTTGCGTGCGGAGCTCTCATGAAGTTCAAGTCGATCCAGTTTTCCGTCGCCGCCCTGGCCGGCGCCATCGTTCTCAGCGTGGTCGCGGCGCTGGTGCTGTATGCACTGTTCTCCGGCGCTCGCACTCAAGAAATGGTGCAACAGCGCACCCAGGCGCAGTTCGAGCAAGTGATCGAGCAGCGCCTGACCTCGTTGGCCCAGACTCAGGTCAGCCAGATCCAGCGCGAACTCGAAGCGCCGCTGCTGATCGCCGGCGGCCTGGTTCGCGTCAACGCTCTGCTCGGCACAAACGGCACCGATGGCCAGCCGCGCCTGAGCCTCAGCCGCGAACAATTGATCAGCCTGATCAAGGAAAACGTCGAAAAGAATCCGAAGATTCTCGGCACCTACATCGGCTGGGAAAAAAACGCACTGGACCACAATGACGCGGCCTACGTCGGCAGCGCCGTGGTCGGCATCGATCCGGCCAACGGGCGCTTCCTGCCGTGGTGGTTCCGCAATACCGATGGCAGCCTGGGCGTGGACAAACTGGCCGATGTCGACGATCAGAAAACCCTGTCCACGGGCGTGCGCGCCAGCGAGTACTACCTCTGCTCCAAGGAAACGAAAAAACCCTGCGTGATCGACCCTGCACCGTATAAGGTCGGCGACAAAATCGTCATGCTCGCCTCGTTCATCGAACCGATCATGGTCAACGGCGCGTTCCAGGGCATCGTCGGCGCCGACCTGTCGGTGAACTTCATCCAGGACATGCTCCTTGCCGCCAACCAGAAACTCTATAGCGGCGCCGGGGTAATGGCCCTGGTCGGCGGCAATGGTCGGATCGTTGCCTACACCAAGGATTCGAGCAAATTCGGCGAAAAGGTCAGCGACATCCTCGACGCCGAACAAACCAGCAACCTCGCCAACCTGAAACGCGACGAGGTGACCTATTCGGTCAATCAGGCCAAGGGCCGCATCGAGCTGTACCTGCCATTCGGCATCGGCCAGACCGACGCGCGCTGGACGCTGATGCTGCAATTGCCGCTCAACGCGGTAATGGCCGATCTGCAGGCCCTGCAGGCCGACCTCGATGCCCAGCGCAAATCCGACACCTTCGGCATGGCCATGGTCGGCCTGATCATCGCCGGCATCGGCCTGCTGGTGATCTGGCTGGTGGGTCACGGCATTGCCCGGCCACTCAAGCAAATGGTCGCCATGCTCGATGACATCGCTCAGGGCGAAGGCGATCTGACCCGGCGTTTGAGCAGTGACCGCAGCGATGAACTGGGTTCGATTGCCAAAGGCTTCAACACCTTCCTCGCCAAGTTGCAGGCGATGATTACGCAAGTGGTGACCTCGGTGCAGAGCGTCAGCGATTCTTCGGAACACACCGCCGACATCGCCATCCGCACCAACATCGGCGTGCAGAAACAAATGGCCGAGATCGATCAGGTGGCGACCGCCGTGCAGGAAATGACCGCCACCGCCCAGGACGTCGCACGCAACGCCACCCAGGCGGCACAAGCAGCGAGCCACGCCGATCAGGCCGCCAGCCAGGGCATGCAGATCGTCCGCGACACCTCCAATTCGATTGGCGTACTGGCGGTGGAAATCGGCAAGGCTGTCGACGTGGTGCAGACGCTGGCCAAGGACAGCGAAAACATCAACGCCATCCTCACCGCCATTCGCGGGATCGCTGAACAGACCAACCTGCTGGCTCTGAACGCGGCGATCGAGGCCGCGCGGGCCGGCGAGCAGGGCCGCGGTTTTGCCGTGGTCGCCGACGAAGTGCGCAATCTGGCGCAGAAAACCCAGAAAGCCACCGAAGAAATCCAGGCGATGATCCAGCAATTGCAGCAAGGCACTCGCGATGTGGTGCGCGTTATGGAAGACAGCCAGAGCCGCACCGACGAGAGCGTACAGCACGCGGCGAAAGCGGCCGAGGCGCTGGAGACGATTACCCAGGCGGTGTCGGTGATCAACGACATGAACACGCAGATCGCCAGCGCGGCAGAAGAGCAAAGCGCAGTGGCCGATGACATTAACCGCAACGTGATCAATATCGGTCAGGTGGCGAATGAAGTGGCGGGCGGCGCGGATGAGTCAAGTTCGGCGAGCGCCGGGTTGACCAAACTGGCCGAACAGCAGCGGCGGTTGATCAATCAGTTCAAGGTTTGAAAGATCAAGAGCCCCTCACCCTAGCCCTCTCCCGGAGGGAGAGGGGACCGACCGCGATGTCTTGCGCTATACATCGACCTGAAAAAAAACAGTCGATTATGGATTCACAACAGATCGTTCAGGTCGGTGTACCTCTGAAGCATCCCCCATTCGGCCCCCTCTCCCTCCGGGAGAGGGCTGGGGTGAGGGCCTTTTGATCTAAATGCCTTAAGCCGGGGTCAGGCACTCCGGCCCATTCAATTTCGGATCATTCACCAGATTCGCCAGCACCCGCTCGCGCAGCGCCGCCGGCTCGCTGGCGAGCAAACCCTGCAACACATGCAGCGGCGTTGCGGGATCCAGCCATGCAGCCTGCCCGGCCTCATCAAGAATCAACGGCCGCCGCTGGCTCGCCGCCGACTGAGTGATCACCGCCGTGCTCAGCCAGACCTGCTCCTGCACCGGATACGCCTCCCAGATCGCCGCGAAAAACAGCGACGAGCCCTCCCCCGGCGTCAGCCAATACGGGCGCTTGCGCTGGGTGCCGCGCCATTCGTAAAAGCCGTTGGCCGGCAGCAGGCAGCGCCGCAGACGCAATGCCTCGCGAAACATCGGCTGTTCTGCGACGGTTTCAGCGCGGGCATGGGCCGGGGTTTTCGACAGATCGGTCAGCCACGGCGGCGTCAGGCCCCAGCGCGCACGGGCCAATGTGCGCTGGCCGTCTTCGTCGGCACGCAGCATCAACACCGAATCATTGGGGGAAATGTTCCACTGCGCCTGCTGATCGGCGGGAAAACCTGGCAGGGCCGCGAAGTCGCGGTTCCAGCGAAACAGGGCATAACGTCCACACATGGGGCAACACGACTCTTGATCAAACGAACGTCAGCCTAACAGACCAGCGTCCCGGGGAAGCTCTCCGGTTCGTCGCCGGGCAGCGGCAGCGC
The DNA here is from genome assembly GCF_900105805.1 of Pseudomonas moraviensis. Taxonomy (NCBI): domain Bacteria; kingdom Pseudomonadati; phylum Pseudomonadota; class Gammaproteobacteria; order Pseudomonadales; family Pseudomonadaceae; genus Pseudomonas; species Pseudomonas moraviensis. The sequence goes on from NZ_LT629788.1 coordinate 3,864,949, forward strand.
GGCATTGTACGCGGTGATCAGTTCCCGGGCGTATTCGGCCTGATCGTTGTCCACCGACAACCCGAGCAGGCCGAAGATCGGCAGTTCCCCCGTACCGCCCACCAGATCACGGCCGATCAGGTGCGCCTCGATTCCTTCATTGGCGAGCATGCCCTTGAGCATCTCGCCTTCCATCAGGTTTGCCGGTTCGTAGATGCGCTGCATACGCGGCCCTCACTCGTTTTCGCTGAAGACTTCGAGAAACCAGTCTTCACCGTGCACCTGCAGAACAAAGGTGATCGGCCGGCAGCACACCTGACAGTCCTCAATGTAAGTCTGATCGCCACCGGACAGGTCCACGGATGTTTCAACCACTTCCCCACAATACGGACATTCATACTCAGCGGCTTCCAGCATCGCGGTCTCCCAAGTGACTTGTGCGTATAATCGCCGGTCTATTTGCAGGGCTATTTTTGTCTGACTACTTTTCAGACCGTGCCCTGCGGGTTTTCGATCAAAACCTTTACTTACCCTAGCCGTTTCCAACAAGAGAGCATGATGGGCGAATTCGATGCCATCCGACCTTACGACGACAGCGAAGTACCTGCGGTACTGGCAAGGCTGCTCGGCGACAAGGCGTTTCTAGATATCCTCACCCACTTCCGCTTCCCGCGTTTTGCCGGTGCCTTCGGCTGGATGCTCAAACCTCTTATAGCCCATCGGCTGCGTCGTGAGTTTGCCGACGTGAATTCCGTGGCTACCTTACAGGACAAAGTCGAGTTCTACGTCGACCACACCATCGAGCGCGCCACCGACGGCGTGACCTACACCGGTGTCGAGCAGTTCAAGTCCGGCAGCGCCTACCTGTTCATCGCCAACCACCGCGACATCGTCATGGACCCGGCCTTCGTCAACTACGCCGTGTATCACGCCGGCCTGCCGACACCGCGAATCGCGATTGGCGACAATCTGCTGCAGAAGCCGTTTGTCAGCGACCTGATGCGCCTGAACAAGAGCTTCATCGTCCACCGCTCGATCACCGGCCGTCGCGAGAAAATGGCGGCGTACCAACTGCTGTCGGCCTACATCAACCACTCGATCCGCAACGACTGCGCGTCGATCTGGATTGCGCAGGCTGAAGGTCGGGCCAAGGATGGCGATGACCGCACCGAGTCGGCGATCCTCAAGATGTTCCACATGAGCCGCAAGGACGAGCCGTTTGGCGAAGTGATCCGATCGCTGAACGTGACCCCGGTGTCGATCAGCTATGAATACGACCCGTGCGACCAGGCCAAGGCCCGCGAGCTGTACATCCGCGCCACCACCGGCACCTACGCCAAGGCGCCGGGCGAGGATGACGTGAGCATTGCCAAGGGCATCACCGGCTACAAGGGCCGGGTGCACGTGAACTTTGCCGCGCCGATCACCGAGGTGTTCGAGGACACCAAGCAATTGGCGATCGAGATGGACAAGCAGATTCTCGGCGGCTACCGGTTGTTCCCGGTGCATTACCTGGCGTACGCGCAGTGGGCGGATGCCGATCCGCAATTGAACGTGCCGAAGGCGGCAGATGTGTTCCCGGCCGACGAACTGGCCAAGGCGCAGGATGAATGGCAGAGCCGACTGGACGCCTGCCCCGCTGAGCATCGTCCGTATCTGGTGCTGCAATACGCGACGCCGGTGCGCAATCAGTATCGGGTCAAGGCTGGGTTGCCGCTTTAATTATTTGCAGCAGGATCAAAAGATCGTCCGATCGCGGCCCGAGCCTTCGGTGCTCCTACATGGGAATGATGTACATCCTGTAGGAGCTGCCGAAGGCTGCGATCTTTTGCTTTCAGAAGCGGGTGCTGATCCACGAGACCAGCAGCGCCAGGCCCAGGCAGGCGAAACCGAAACGATAGAAAAACCGGTTCATGCGCAACGTTGCCCAATCGAGCATCGGCTCGGCATTCGGCTGCGCCTGGCGCTGGGCGGCGAGACTGGCCTGGGCACGTTGCTCACGGCGGCGGGTCGCGTGCAGCAGCCAACTGCCCGGAAACGCCAGCAGCAAGGCCAGCAGATTGATCAACTTGGCGGGATGGGCGGTAAACAGCGTCATCAAGTGCAGCGACATCACAGACCTCGAACTTAACCGGTGTGGCAGACGCCAGACCGACGACCGCGGCGCGGATTCTACCCAAACCGGCCCACCCTGCCCCAGCCTTTGCGACAAATAACCTGACAATCGACCGATGGCTGTCCTGTGTCATGGCATCGTCACGTGGATGCTGCACCCTGCGCGCCTCGAAACCCGAATGGAATGCGACATGCTGCACGCGGAAAACCAGGATCGCCTGTACCTCATCACCCCATACGACGACCAGCAAAGTCTGGTGGGCAGCCTTGCCTTCAATGTCCAGGATCGCCATTGGCTGGTGTATTGCGCGCTGGGCGGGCATCAGCATGCGGATTTGCCCGAGACCGATTTGCTCACGGGCGTAAGCGTGCTCGATTTCTATTCCCAGGCTGCCTGAACGTCAAAAGCACCCTCACCCTAGCCCTCTCCCAGAGGGAGAGGGGACTGACCGAGGTGTTCGCGGTAGATACGCCGACTTGATATACCGAGCCGAACTCAGGTTGAACCACACGCGATCGGCTCCCTCTCCCTCGGGAGAGGGCTGGGGTGAGGGGAATCGGTTTCCCATACGACACAAATCTCAGACCTGGCAGCCAAAAAAAAGCCCGAAACCATCACTGGCCCCGGGCTTTTTTCACATCCGCTGCAAGCTTACTCGGCGAGTACCTGCCCCACCGTCGGGTCCTTGAACAGACGCGTCAGCGCATCGCTCAATACATCGCTGACCAGTTTGGTATTGGTTTCCTGATTCGGCGCCATGCCGAAGCGCTGGTCGAGCGACGCACCGTAGCGACCGCTGTAACGGCGGTTGGCGTTCTGCACGTCGGAGCGGAAGGTCGCGCCGATGGTTGCTTCGGTCACGTACATGCCTTCTTTCGGCGACTGGTATTTCAGCTCGGCCAGGGTCACGGTCAACTGCGGCGCATTGGGTGCGCTGGTGGTCGGGGTGAAGCCGAGCAGGCGTACGGCGGCTTCGGCCTGGGCCTGCAACTTGGGCAGGATCTGCTCGCGCTGCACGGTGATGGCGCTGGTTTCCGGGTACAGACCGCCACGGGTGCCGAGGGTTGGCGACGGACGACCGTCGACCACACGCACCACGACCGGCTGACCGCGACCGACCGCTGGCAGTTGCGTGGTCAGCTTCGGCTCCGGATTCAGTTGTTGCGGACTGTGGGCGCAGCCGGCCAGGGTCAAACCGGCGACAGTAATCAAACCGAACAACAGGCGTTGCAACATGCTCTTCTCTCCAGAATCAGGCACAAACAGGCCGGCAGTATAGCGGTGGGCCACTGCGCGTAACCAGCGCCGCACAGTGAATACTGAAATGTCTGACAAACCCCGCCGAAAGCGGTTCCTGTCACACATTCTTCACCGTCCATACACCGCGACGTCACGGCCCACCGGCAAGCTTCACAGCAGTCCTCCTTCAAGGAACTCTGCCATGCGTTATCTGATCTCGCTGTTCGCCCCGCGCCCGCTGCATCGCAGCTTTGCCCTGCTCGACCGCAACGGCCACTGCCAGGCCTTCAAGCAGTGCAGCCTGCAACCGATGGGAGACGGCTGGGTGGAAATCGAAGAAATCCGCCTGACCTGGCTGCACCAGCCATTGCCCGCCAGCGCGCGGGTCGTACCGCGACAAATGCGCGCACGGGGTCAGGTGCAGTTGAGCATCTGACCGGATGCCTAATAAAAGTCATTAAACACGAGCAACTGCGCGCATTTCTTCGCTACAATCTCCCCCCGATTATAAGGACGTCTCCTGATCGGGCCCCGCAACAGCGTCAATGCGCATGCATCGACATCAAAATCGCCCACAGAGAGCCGCCCACACAGATCGAGTGAAGTTGGCGCGCTTGCCTGTTCTTCCGGCAAAACCCCGCTTTTCGCGAATCTGCAGAGCTGTCATTCGCTCGGCCACCGCGTTGTTTTGCCCTTGCGGGCAGGTGCCAGGCCAAGGCAGCCCTTTTTGAGGTTCACGTCTTCAAAAGAGCGTGAAAAAAACGGGTTTTCACAACTTCACAAGAGTGTGGCGAGCAAATGAATAGTTTTGCGTCTGAACATGCACCATTAGCGTCTGAAACAGCCCAACGACACAGGACCGGGTATACCTCGAATACCGGAGCCTGAAGCCTGTCCGCTACGGATTTGGTTGCACGAAAACGGATGTCTCGACCATAAGTCGAATTGCCAGCCCCGGGCGAAAATGCGTTCATGGAACGCTTGAAACCAGGCCGCATGCATCCGTCGAAGTTGCGAAAAATTGCGAAGATTCGGACATGGCCAACCTGACCACGGATAGCCCGGGCCCACTGACCTGCCCTGGAACGCCTGGCAGCCATGCCGACAATTTGGTGCTGCAGATTTGGGAGACGCGTTAAATGGCGCATAACGAAGCAGTCGACGTAGTTCTGGTAGGGGCCGGCATCATGAGTGCCACCCTGGCCGTGCTGCTCAAAGAGCTCGACCCCGCGATCAAGCTGGAAGTCGTCGAGCTGATGGATTCCGGTGCTGCCGAGAGTTCCAATCCGTGGAACAACGCCGGTACCGGCCACGCCGGCCTGTGCGAGCTGAACTACACGCCACAGGCCGCCGACGGCAGCGTCGACATCAAGAAAGCCGTGCACATCAACACCCAGTTCGAGGTGTCGAAGCAGTTCTGGTCGTACCTGACCAAAAAAGGCACGTTCGGCTCGTGCAAATCCTTCATCAGCCCGGTGCCGCACCTGAGTTTCGTTCAGGGCGAGAGCGGTGTGTCGTTCCTCAAGGAACGCTTCAATGTCCTGAGCAAGCACCACGCGTTTGCCGACATGGAGTACACCGAAGACAAAGGCAAGATGGCCGAGTGGATGCCGCTGATGATGCCGGGCCGCTCGCCGGACGAAGTCCTCGCCGCGACCCGCGTGATGAACGGCACCGACGTCAACTTCGGCGCCCTGACCAATCAGTTGCTCAAGCACCTGAGCAGCGCCCCGGACACTCAAGTCAAATACTGCAAGCGCGTAACTGGCCTCAAGCGTAACGGCGCCGGCTGGACCGTCAGCATCAAGGACGTCAACAACGGCAACACCCGCGAAGTCGACGCAAAGTTTGTTTTCCTCGGTGCCGGTGGCGCGGCCCTGCCGTTGCTGCAGGCTTCGGGCATCGAAGAAAGCAAAGGCTTCGGCGGTTTCCCGATCAGTGGCCAGTGGCTGCGTTGCGATAACCCGGAAGTGGTCAAGCACCACCAGGCCAAGGTCTACAGCCAGGCGGCCGTGGGTTCGCCACCGATGTCGGTGCCGCACCTCGACACCCGCGTCGTCGACGGCAAGAAATCCCTGCTGTTCGGGCCATACGCCGGTTTCACCACCAAGTTCCTCAAGCACGGTTCCTTCATGGACCTGCCGATGTCGGTGCGCGCCGGCAACATCGGGCCGATGCTGGCGGTGGCAAAAAACAACATGGACCTGACCAAGTACCTGGTCAGCGAAGTGATGCAGTCGATGGAGCAGCGCCTGGAATCCCTGCGCCGCTTCTACCCGCAGGCGAAAGCCGAAGACTGGCGCCTGGAAGTGGCCGGTCAACGGGTGCAGATCATCAAGAAGGACCCGAAAAAGGGTGGCATTCTGCAGTTCGGTACCGAACTGGTCGCGGCGAAAGACGGCTCCCTCGCCGCCCTGCTTGGCGCATCGCCAGGCGCGTCGGTGACCGTTTCGATCATGCTCGAGCTCATTGAAAAATGCTTCCCGGGCAAAGCGTCCGGCGAGTGGGCCGCTAAACTGGCAGAAATCTTCCCGGCCCGTGAAAAGGTTCTGGAAACCGATGCTGCGCTGTATCGCAAGATCAACACGCAGAACAACATCGCCCTGGAACTGGTTGAGGAAAGCAGCGAGACGCCAAGCTTTGCTTGATCTCCTTGCATAAAAAAACGCCCCATTCGGGGCGTTTTTTTTGCCTGCCAGAATCAAAAGATCGCAGCCTTCGGCAGCTCCTACAGGGTATACATCAAGCCCGTGTAGGAGCTGCCGAAGGCTGCGATCTTTTGATCTTGTCTTTTGACCTTAACCGCGCGCCTTCTCGATCAACTCGATGTACTCGGCGGCATTACGCTGATCCTTGATGTGATCAACAAAAGTCTGGCCCTGCTCGTCCTTGCCATCGACGTCATAACCGGCCGTGACGAAGAAGCCCAGAAAACGCTCGAAATCATCGATACGCAGGCCACGATAGGCCTTGATCAGTTTGTGCAGCGACGGCGAAGTGGCGTCGACCGGTTCAAAATCGAGGAACAGCTTGATCTGCTCATCGCCGATCTCGTCACCAATCACTTGTTTCTTATCTTTACGCATTGCCGACTCCAGCTCGCAGACATGACACGGGGCGGGCAGTTTACCCCTGCCGGACCGCCCGGCTCAACGCGGACGAATCGCACCGGTGTGCAAATCCGCCCAGATATGGCCGTTGGCATAACTGAGGAACTGCACATACACCGTGTCGTTGCGCAGCAGATCCATCACCACACGGTATTGCGCCAGTGGATAGAACAGCGTCAGGGTTTTGCTTTTTTCGTCGTAGGCCGGTTTTTTCAGGCTCTTGCTTTCGCCGTCGAAACTCACCAGCACCTGAGAAATGCTCGCGCCTTTGTTCAGCGACTTGCCTTTGAGGCGGATCAACAAAGATGAAGTGACCGGAATCGGCTGCTGATTGGACTGGCGCTGCGCACCGACCACCACTGAATACTCGCTGACCTGCAGCAGTTGCTGCTGCTCAGGCTCGGCGTCGCGCAGGGTCAGATCGTCCGGCGGCAGGAACTGGCTGTGCATCGGCGCGGCGGACAGTGGCAGGCTGAGAATCAGCAACGAGGCGGCGAGACTGCGGATCAAGAGGCGCATGACGGACTCCGGAGGGCGGGGCCGGGCACTCTAGCATGGGTATCACACAAACAAATGTAGGAGTGAGCCTGCTCGCGATTGCGGTCTGTCAGCAACGTAACTGTTGGCTGGTATGACGCTATCGCGAGCAGGCTCACTCCTACAGGGGATGGTGCTTTGGATTACATGCCTTTAACGGCGTAAATCCCGTTGGCATTGCGCCAGTAGCCTTTGTAGTCCATGCCATAACCGAAGATATAGCGGTCGATGCACGGGAGGCCGACGAAATCGGCTTTCAGGTCAGGACGCGCCTTGCGGTCGTGATCCTTGTCGATCAGCACGGCGGTGTGCACTTTGCGTGCGCCGGCGTGTTTGCAGAAGTCGATGATCGCGCCCAGGGTGTGACCTTCGTCGAGGATGTCGTCGATGATCAGCACGTCGCGGTCGATGAACGAGACTTCCGGCTTGGCTTTCCAGAACAGATCGCCGCCGCTGGTTTCGTTGCGATAACGGGTCGCGTGCAGGTAGGACGCTTCCAGCGGGAATTGCAGATGCGTCAGCAGTTTGCCGGAGAAGATCAGGCCGCCGTTCATCACGCAGAACACCACCGGATTGCTGTCAGCCAGTTGTTCGTTGATTTGTGCACCGACGCGAGCGATGGCCGCCTCGACTTCAGACTCGGTGTACAGGCAGTCAGCCTCTCGCATGATTTGACGGATATGCTCGAGATCAGCGGACATGGCGCTCTCCAGGGGGTAGGCGGAATTGGAAAAGCGGGCAAAGGTACGCATCCCGCGAGGTCGAATCAAGCTCTTATGGACTAACGTACAGAATGTCCTATAGGACATCACCCTCGGATAGATTAATCTAGGCCGGTTTTTTTGCCCGCCGCCGGAGCCTTTCCCATGCCCATCCTCGAGATCCGCCATCCGCTGATCCGTCATAAACTCGGCCTGATGCGCCGCGCTGACATCAGCACCAAGAATTTCCGCGAGCTCGCTCAGGAAGTCGGCGCCCTGTTGACCTATGAAGCTACAAAAGATTTGCCGCTCGAATCCTACGACATTGCCGGCTGGTGCGGCACTGTGTCGGTGGAAAAGATCGCCGGCAAGAAGATCACCGTCGTGCCGATCCTGCGTGCCGGCATCGGCATGCTCGAAGGCGTGCTCAGCCTGATTCCGGGTGCCAAGGTCTCCGCCGTGGGCGTGGCCCGCAACGAAGAAACCCTGCAAGCGCACACCTATCTGGAAAAACTGGTACCGGAAATCGACGAACGTCTGGCGATGATCATCGACCCGATGCTCGCCACCGGCAGTTCCATGGTTGCCACCATCGACCTGCTCAAAAAGGCCGGATGCCGCGACATCCGCGCCATGGTTCTGGTCGCCGCGCCGGAAGGCATTGCCGCCGTAGAACAGGCGCACCCGGACGTGACCATCTACACCGCATCCATCGATGAGCGCTTGAACGAGCACGGCTACATCATTCCTGGGCTTGGCGACGCCGGTGACAAGATCTTCGGCACCAAGCAGAAGGACGCGTAACCATGCAGCAAGAGTTCAACGATCCGCTCTGGCGCACGGTGCTGTCCGGCGCGCAGATGCTGTTCGTGGCTTTCGGCGCTTTGGTGCTGATGCCACTGATCACGGGCCTGGACCCGAACGTGGCACTGTTTACCGCAGGTCTGGGGACGATCCTGTTCCAGATCGTCACCGGGCGTCAGGTGCCGGTGTTCCTCGCGTCGAGCTTCGCTTTCATCACACCGATCATCCTCGCCAAGGGCCAGTTCGGCCTCGCCGCGACCATGGGCGGAGTGATGGCGGCCGGTTTCGTCTACACCTTCCTGGGCCTGGCCGTGAAGATCAAAGGCACCGGCTTCATTGACCGGTTGCTGCCACCGGTGGTGATCGGCCCGGTGATCATCTCCATCGGCCTGGCCATGGCGCCGATTGCCGCGAACATGGCGATGGGCAAGGCCGGTGACGGCACCGAGCTGATCCACTATCAGACGGCGATGATGATTTCCATGCCGGCGCTGCTGACCACGTTGATCGTGGCAGTGTTCGGCAAGGGCATCTTTCGTCTGGTGCCGATCATTTCCGGCGTGTTGGTGGGATTTGCCATGTCGTTCTATTTCGGCGTGGTCGACACGGCGAAAATTGCTGCCGCGCCCTGGTTCGCCTTGCCGCACTTCACCGCGCCAGAGTTCAACTGGCAGGCGATTCTGTTCATCGTTCCGGTGGCACTGGCTCCGGCGATTGAGCACATCGGCGGCGTGATTGCCGTGGGTAGCGTGACCGGTCGCGATTACCTGAAGAAGCCGGGCCTGCATCGCACCCTGCTTGGTGACGGCATTGCGACCACCGCTGCCGGCCTGTTCGGTGGCCCGCCCAACACCACTTACGCCGAAGTCACCGGCGCAGTGATGCTGACCAAGAACTACAACCCGAAAATCATGACCTGGGCGGCGATCTTCGCCATCACCCTGGCGTTCATCGGCAAGTTCGGCGCGCTGCTGCAAAGCATTCCGGTGCCGGTGATGGGCGGGATTCTGTGCCTGTTGTTCGGTTCGATTGCGGCGGTGGGCATGAACACCCTGATCCGCCACAAGATCGACCTGGGCGAAGCGCGCAACCTGGTGATCGTCTCGGTGACGCTGGTGTTTGGCATTGGCGGTGTGCTGGTCGGCACCGGCACCGGTCCGGACGACTTCGGCCTCAAAGGCATCGCGCTGTGCGCGGTGGTGGCGATTGCGCTGAACCTGATCCTGCCGGGTAATGACGGCTGGAAGAACAAGAAGGCGGATGAGCCGCTGATTTAACGCCTGAAGATTTTTACTGCCTGACAGATAGCTATCGCGAGCAGGCTCACTCCTACAAGGTCAACGCAATACCTGTAGGAGTGAGCCTGCTCGCGATTTGCTTTAAAGGGCCAGCGGCGCGCGTTCGCAGAGCGTCGCCAAAGCCTTGGCCCATTGCGCGTCGTCGTTCAGGCACGGCACCAGCACCAGTTCCTCGCCCCCCGCTTCGCGGAATTGTTCCTTGCCGCGATCGCCGATCTCTTCCAGCGTCTCGATGCAATCGGCGACGAACGCCGGGCACATCACCAGAATCTTTTTCACCCCGCTTTTCGCCAGTTCATCCAGCCGCGCTTCGGTGTACGGCTCGATCCATTTCGCCCGGCCCAGGCGGGACTGAAACGACACCGACCACTTGCCGTCCGCCAGGCCCATGGTTTTGGCGAAGGCGGCGGCGGTGCGGAAACACTGCGCGCGATAACAGGTCGCCAATACCGCCGCAGAGGCGGTCTGGCAGCAATCGGCGCCCTTGAGGCAGTGATTGCCTGTCGGGTCGAGTTTGCTCAGATGCCGCTCAGGCAAGCCGTGAAAACTCAGCAGCAGATGGTCGTAATCCTGCTGCAGGTGTGGGCGCGCGCTGGCGGCCAGTGCTTCGATGTATTCCGGCTGATCGTAGAACGGTTGCAGGATCGACAGCTGCACGTCGAGTTTCTTCTCGCGCAGCACGCGTCGGGCTTCTTCGATCACCGTGGTCGTGGTGCTGTCGGCGAACTGCGGATACAGCGGCGCCAGCGTGATTTTCCGGTGCCCGGCCTTCACCAGACGCAGCAGACACGTTTCGATCGACGGCTCGCCATAACGCATCGCCAGATCCACCGGGCCGTGTTTCCACGTTCGGGTCATCTGCTCCTGCAAGCGGCGGCTGAGCACCACCAGTGGCGAGCCCTCCTCCCACCAGATCGACGCATAGGCATGGGCTGATTGCTCGGGACGCTTGATCAGGATCAGCGACACCAGCAGCCGCCGCAGCGGCCACGGCAGATCAATCACGTACGGGTCCATCAGAAATTGATTGAGGTAGCTGCGCACATCGGCCACCGAGGTGGAGGCCGGAGAGCCCAGGTTGACCAGAAGCAAAGCGTGATCGGTCATGCAACGTCCTATTTCAGAGGCGGCTGGATAGATCATCCAGAGCCGCACGTAAATCCGTAAAGCGGAAGCTGAATCCCGCTTCCAGCAAGCGTGCCGGCGTCGCGCGCTGGCCGCCGAGCAATAACAGTGACAGCTCGCCGAGCATGACTTTCAGCGCCAGGGTCGGCATCGGCATGAACACCGGGCGGTGCAATACGCTGCCCAGGGTCTTGGCAAATTCACGGTTGCGCACAGGTTTCGGCGCGCAGGCATTATAAGGACCGCTGGCCTGATTGCGGTGCAGAAGAAAATCAATCAGGGCGATTTGATCGTCGATGTGAATCCATGGCATCCACTGCCGACCATTGCCCAACGGCCCGCCGAGCCCGAGCTTGAACGGCAGCAACAGCCGCGACAAAAAGCCGCCCTCGGCCGACAGCACCAGACCGGTTCGCACCAGCACCACGCGGATGCCGAGGTTCTCGGCGCGCAGCGCGGTTTCTTCCCAGGCGATGCACAACTGACTGGCGAAGTCGTCGATGCCGGGCGGCGACTCTTCAGTCAATTCGCGCTCGCCACCGTCGCCGTACCAGCCGATCGCCGAGCCGGAAATCAGCAGCGACGGTTTCTGCGCACGAGTTTCCAGCCACGCGAGCAGCGTTTCTGTCAGCGTGATGCGACTGCTCCAGAGCAACGCCTTGCGACGATGGGTCCAGGGGCGATCGGCAATCGGCGCCCCAGCGAGATTGACGATCGCATCCAGCGGCTCTTCGCCGAGGTCCTCCAGCCGCGCAATCCCGCGCACTTGGGGGCCGCAGATCTGCGCGACCTTTTCCGCACGGCGACTCCACACCGTCAGGCGATGGCCCTGCTCCAGCCAGTGTCGGCAGAGCTGACGTCCGATCAAACCAGTACCGCCGGTCAGCAATATGTGCATGACATCTTCCTCGCGTGGCGTTTAACCCGGATCACTAGTCTATTTTTATAGGCAGGGATCTTTTCTATCGGGCAGGCTCTATGGTTTAACAATAGGCCAAGCTGTCAGAACGAGAACGCTAGAAGTTATACCAAAAAACAGAATTGTACAGGTTTCATCGACGGCGTAGTCTGTACAGAAAGGTAAACGAGGCCCCTATGACTGTACCTATCGCAATCATTGGCACCGGCATCGCCGGGCTCTCCGCCGCCCAGGCTCTGACAGAGACCGGGCATACCGTTCAACTGTTCGATAAAAGCCGTGGCAGCGGCGGGCGCATGTCGAGCAAGCGCAGCGACGCTGGCTCGCTGGACATGGGCGCTCAATACTTCACCGCGCGTGACCGGCGCTTCGTCACCGAGGTGCAGCGCTGGCAGAGCCAGGGCTGGGCCGCCGAGTGGACGCCGCAGCTCTACACCTTCCAGGGCGGGCAACTGAACATGTCGCCGGACGAGCAGACCCGCTGGGTCGGTACGCCGCGCATGAGCGCCATCACCCGCGGCCTGCTCGATGGTCTGGATGTGCAGTTTGCCTGCCGCATCACCGAGGTCTATCGCGGCGAAGAACATTGGCATCTGCAAGACGCCGACGGCTGTACCCACGGCCCCTTCAGCCATGTGGTGATCGCCACGCCGGCACCACAAGCGACCGCGCTGCTGGCCGCCGCGCCGAAACTCGCCGGCGTTGCTGCCGGGGTGAAAATGGAGCCGACCTGGGCCGTCGCCCTCGCCTTCGAAACCCCGCTCGATACGCCGATCGAAGGCTGCTTCGTGCAGGACAGTCCGCTCGACTGGCTGGCGCGCAACCGCAGCAAACCCGGGCGCGACACCACCCTCGACACCTGGGTGCTGCATGCAACCAGCGCTTGGAGCCGGCAGCACATCGATCTGTCCAAGGAAGCGGTCATCGAGCATCTGCATGGCGCTTTCGCCGAACTGCTGCACAGCGCCATGCCTGCGCCAACCTTCAGCCTCGCCCACCGCTGGCTCTACGCGCGCCCCGCGACCGGCCACGAATGGACCACGCTGGCCGACGCCGATCTGGGTTTGTATGCCTGTGGCGACTGGTGTCTGTCGGGTCGCGTCGAAGGCGCCTGGCTCAGCGGTCAGGAGGCTGCACGTCGCTTGCACGAACACCTGCAATGAATCGGATCAATCCACGCAAACTGCTGCTGTCGAAATGGACAGCAGCCCACCCGCAGAATCGCGAAAAGTATTTTCTGGTCACCGAGCTGATCCGCGATGAGGAAGGCACGGTACTCGAGGTCGAGTTGCAGGCGGTGCTGACCCAGCGTAGCGAGCGAATGGATTGGCGAACGCTTCAGGACAATGAAAACTGGGTACTGGGCTGGAAATAAATTTTCCTTGTAGGAGTAAGCCTGCTCGCGAAAGAGCTGTATCAGATACGAAATCATTGACTGACCCACCGCTTTCGCGAGCAGGCTCGCTCCCACAGATTCAGCGCCGCACGAAAAATCTTATACAAAACATTTGACTTGTACATCCATCGATCTATGCTGAGGAAAAGTTGTACAGAGATAAATCTCTGTACAGGTATAGATTCGAGGTGCTCATGTCTACAGCTTCCCTGTCCAAGCCGAAGATCGCCATCAGCGCCTGCCTGTTGGGCGAAGAAGTGCGCTACAACGGTGGGCACAAGGAATCGCGGCTGTGCAGCCGTACCCTCGCGGAATATTTCGATTTCGTCCCGTTGTGCCCGGAAGTCGCCATCGGCATGGGCATTCCCCGCGAGCCGATCCGGCTGGTGGGCGACCCTGAACAACCCGAGGCCGTCGGCACCGTCGACCGGACCATCAACGTCACCAGGCCGCTGGCCGAGTACGGCGAGAAAATGGCCGGCGAGCTGCAGGACCTTTGCGGCTACATCTTCATGCAGCAGTCGCCGTCCTGCGGACTAGAACGGGTCAAGGTCTATCACGCCAACGGTGCCCCGGTGAACGGCGGCGGACGTGGCATCTACGCGCAGGCGTTCTGTGCCCGACACCCGGACTTGCCGGTAGAAGAAGCCGGGCGCCTCAACGATCCGGTGCTCCGGGAAAACTTCATCACCCGCGTGCTCGCCTACAGCGCCTGGCAACAAGTGCTCGCTCAGGGCCTCAGCCGCCGCGCGCTCACCGAATTCCACTCGCGCTACAAGTACCTGCTGATGGCGCACAACCCGCTGCAATACAAAACCCTGGGCAAACTGCTCGGCAACATGGCCGACAGCGATCCCGCCGAACTCGGCCCGCGCTACTTCAGCGAACTGATGGCCGCGCTGAAGAAATGCGCCACGCGCGGCACCCATTGCAATGTGCTGCTGCACCTCAGCGGATATTTGAAACAATCGCTGAGTGCCGAAGACAAACAGGAAATGCAACAGGTCATCGGCCAGTACCGCCAGGGCATCGTGCCGCTGGTGGTGCCTCTGACACTGCTTAAACACCACTTTCGACTCCATCCGGACCCGTACATCGCGCAACAGGTTTACCTGCAGCCGCATCCGGAAAACCTCAGTCTGCGAAACGCGATCTAATGAACGATAAAACCGACAGCAGCGCCCGGGAAGACCTCGGCGCCGACTTCAAGAAAGCCCTCGACGAGGGCTGGTTGCCGATTCGCGAAGTCGCGCGGCAAACCGGCGTCAACGCCATCACCCTGCGTGCGTGGGAACGTCGCTACGGGCTGGTGGTGCCCCAGCGCACGCCCAAGGGCCATCGACTGTATAGCGCTGAACATGTGCAGCGAATCATGGCCATTCTCACCTGGCTGAACCGTGGGGTGGCGGTCAGTCAGGTCAAGCCATTGCTCGACGCCCCGCAGGCCTTCACCGAGACCGTGGAGAACGACTGGCAGCGCCTGCGACAGACGTTGCTTTCGGCGGTCACCGCACTGAATGAGCGCACGCTGGATGACAGCGTCAATCAGGCCATCGCCCTGTACCCGCCCCGGACCTTGTGCGAGCAATTGCTGATGCCGCTGCTGGCCGAACTCGAACAGCGCTGGCAGGGCCAGTTCGGCGCGCAGATGGAGCGGACATTTTTCTATTCCTGGCTGCGCAGCAAATTCGGTGCACGCATCTACCATAACAACCGCCAGCTGCATTCGGCGCCGCTGCTGTTGATCAATCATTCCGACCTGCCGCTGGAACCGCACCTGTGGCTGTGCGCATGGCTGATCAGCAGTGCCGACTGCCCGGTGCAAGTCTTCGACTGGCCGCTGCCGGCCGGTGAATTGGCACTGACCGTCGAGCACCTGCAAGCCCGTGGCGTGCTGCTGTATTCGAGCAAAGCCATGCAACTGGCGCAGTTGCCGAAACTGCTGGCGAACGTCGATTGCCCAACCCTGATTGCCGGCCCCGCAGTGCACATCCACCACAGCGAGCTGTCCGCTCGCACCGCTCAGACTGCCGAGCTGTTCCTCGCCGAAGATCCGCTTGCGGCACACCAGGCGCTGCTCGAACGCGGATTGATTTGATGATGGGTCTAATCACATGCAACTGATCTGGCTGCGCAGCGACCTGCGCCAACATGACAACACTGCCCTCGCGGCCGCTGCGGCGCGCGGCCCGACGGTGGCGGTGTATCTGTTGAGCCCCCAGCAGTGGCTGGAACACGACGATGCGCCGTGCAAGGTGGATTTCTGGCTGCGCAACCTGCGCGAACTGAGCCAGAGCCTCGGCGCACTGAACATCCCGCTGTTGATTCGCAGCGCGCTGCACTGGGATCAGGCGCCAGCAGAACTGCTCAAGCTCTGCCGGCATCTGAAGATCGAGGCAGTGCACGCCAACGAGGAATACGGCGTTCACGAAAGCCGCCGCGATGAGGCCGTCGCCGAAACGTTGCAGGCCGAGGGCATTGAATTCCACAGCTATCTGGATCAATTGCTGTTCAAACCCGGCACAGTGCTGACCAAGACCGGTACCTACTTTCAGGTGTTCAGTCAGTTCCGCAAGGTCTGTTACGAACGCCTGCACCGCTCGATGCCGGCGCTGGTCAAGGCACCCGGCAAACAGGCCGCGCTGGATATCGCCAGCGATGCCATTCCCGAGGCAGTCAAAGGCTTCGCCACGCCGAGCCAATCCCTGCGCACGTTGTGGCCGGCCGGTGAGCAAGAGGCGCAGCGCCGACTCGACACTTTCACCGATGCGCAGATCGATTATTACCGCAGCGAACGCGACTTTCCGGCCAAACCCGGTACCAGCCAATTGTCGGCTTACCTCGCCGCCGGGGTCATCTCGCCACGCCAGTGCCTGCACGCTGCGCTGCAAAGCAATCAGGGCGAGTTCGAAAGCGGCAAGGTCGGCGCGGTGACCTGGATCAACGAGCTGCTCTGGCGCGAATTCTACAAACACATTCTTGTTGGCTATCCACGCGTGTCGCGGCATCGCGCCTTCCGCCCGGAAACCGAGGCGCTGGCCTGGCGCAATGCGCCGGAGGAGCTCAAGGCCTGGCAAGAGGCACGCACCGGTCTGCCGATCATCGACGCGGCGATGCGCCAATTGCTTGAAACCGGCTGGATGCACAATCGCCTGCGCATGGTCGTGGCGATGTTCCTGACCAAAAACCTGCTGATCGACTGGCGCGAGGGCGAACGCTTTTTCATGCGCCACCTGATCGATGGCGACCTGGCGGCGAACAACGGCGGTTGGCAGTGGAGCTCGTCGACCGGCACCGACTCGGCGCCGTACTTCCGTATTTTCAACCCGTTGAGCCAGTCGGAAAAATTCGACGCCGAGGGCGTGTTCATCAAGCACTGGTTGCCGGAACTGGCCGGGCTCATCAAAAAGGAAGTGCACAATCCGGCGGGCGCCGGAGGGCTGTTCGGCGTGGCGGATTATCCGGCGCCGATCGTCAACCTCAGCGCCTCACGCGAGCGCGCGCTGACGGCGTTCAAGAACCTGCCGTCGCGCCAGCATGCGAGTGGCGGCGATGAGTGAATTCCTGCGCAGCTTCGCCCGCGAGTTTTCCGGGTTGAACAAAGACAATCTGCATCGCTTGGGCGAGCTGTACAGCGACGACATTCATTTCACCGATCCGCTGCACGAAGTTCAGGGCCTGGCGCAACTGCAGGATTACTTCAAAGAGCTGTACGCCAACGTCAGCGATCTACGCTTCGATTTTCACGGTTTCGACCAGATCGGCGCAGGCGAAGGTTATCTGCGCTGGGTCATGAGCTATCGCCACCCGCGTCTGGCCAAAGGCCGGGAAATCCGGGTTGGCGGCTGTTCGCACCTGCTCTGGCGCGACAAGGTTTATCGCCATCGGGATTATTTCGATGCCGGGGCGCTGCTGTATGAACACTTGCCAATATTGGGCCGGGTGATTGCCTGGCTGAAAAGGAGAATGGGATGAGTCGTACACCTCCACGGCGGTATTGGTTGACCGGCGCCAGCAGTGGCATCGGTGCAGCATTGTGCGAGGACATTCTGAAAAGCGGCGCGCACCTGGCGGTCAGTTCGCGCTCGGTCGCGCCGCTGAAAGTCTTGTCGCAGCGTTATCCGGGCCAGGTACTGGTGGTGCCCGGCGATCTGACCAACAGTCAGACCGTGCGCGAAATCGGCGAGCGGATCGGCGACGCCTGGGGCTCGCTGGACAGCGTGATTCTCAACGCCGGCACCTGTGAATATGTCGACGCGCGCCAGTTCGATTCCTCGATCATCGAGCACGTGGTGCGCACCAATCTGCTCGCCAGCAGCTACTGCATCGAAGCCGCCCTGCCGCTGCTGCGCAGAGGCACCACGCCGCATCTGGTCGGCATGGCCAGCTCGGTGACCTACCTGCCCCTGCCACGGGCCGAAGCCTACGGCGCATCGAAGGCAGGGCTGCGTTACCTGTTCGAATCGCTGCGCATCGATCTGGCGGACGAAGGCATTGACGTCACTATCATCAGCCCGGGTTTTGTCGAGACGCCGCTGACCGAGAGGAACGATTTCCCGATGCCGCTGAGCTGGCCCGCGGATAAAGCGGCGCGGCACATCTTCGCCAAACTCAAGGACCGGCCGCTGGAAATTGCTTTCCCGGGGCTGTTCATGGCGGCGCTTTGGCCACTGTCGAAGCTGCCGGCCCGCGCGCAACTGGCGATCGGCAAACGCATGGTGCGCAAGAACCCACCGCAGCGGGACCCGATATGAAAATCGCCGTGATTGGCAGCGGTATCGCCGGGCTGACGTGCGCTTACCTGCTGAACCGCCGCCACGACATCACCGTCTTCGAAGCGAGTGACTGGGTTGGCGGGCATACCCATACCGTGCCGGTCAGCGTGGCCGGGCAGCCATTCGCCATCGACACCGGCTTCATCGTGTTCAACGACTGGACCTACCCGAACTTCATTCGCTTGCTCAACCAGCTCGGCGTGGCGTTCAAGCCGACCGAAATGAGCTTTTCGGTGACCGACCCGGACACCGGCGTCGAGTACAACGGCAACAACCTCAACAGCCTGTTCGCCCAGCGCAGCAATCTGTTGTCGCCGGGGTTCTGGGGCATGCTGCGCGACATTCTGCGCTTCAACAAGGAAGCCCAGCGTGACCTGATGGAACTGCGCATCGCCGCCGACACTACCCTCGACGATTACCTCAAGGCTGGCGGCTACGGTGAACGCTTCATCCTGCATTACATCGTGCCGATGGGCGCGGCGATCTGGTCGATGCCGATGGCGGAAATGCTCAATTTCCCTCTGCAGTTTTTCCTGCGCTTTTTCAAGAATCATGGCCTGCTGTCGGTCAGTGATCGTCCGCAGTGGCAGGTCATTGAGGGCGGCTCCAGTGCCTACATCGCGCCACTGACCGCCTCATTCCACGACAGGATTCGCCTGAACTGCCCGGTCAGCCGCGTCGAGCGCAATCAGCACGGCGTGGTTATCCACAGCCCGGCCGGCCTCGAACATTTCGACAAAGTGGTGTTTGCCTGCCACAGCGATCAGGCCCTGAAGTTGCTGGCCAATCCGAGCGAGGCCGAGCGCTCGATTCTCGGCGCCCTGCTCTACGCCGACAACGACGTGGTGCTGCACACCGACACGCGCCTGTTGCCCGCGCGCAAACTGGCCTGGGCCAGCTGGAACTACCGCCTCGGCGGCGCCGGTCATACTCGCGCGGCGGTCACCTACAACATGAACATCCTGCAGGGCATCGAGAGCGACACTACATTCTGCGTCAGCCTCAACCAGACCGCCGGCATCACCCCGGACAAAGTGCTGGCCCGCTACACCTACGCCCACCCGCAATACACTTTGGCTGCCGCAGCGGCGCAAAACCGCTGGGGCGAACTCGATGGCGAGCAGCACACGCATTATTGCGGCGCCTACTGGGCCAATGGCTTCCATGAGGATGGCGTGGTCAGCGGCTTGCGCGTGGCCGCTGCGTTCGGTGAAACCCTGTGAACAGCGCCCTCTACAGCGGCGTGATCGGCCATCGACGTTTCTCGCCGCGCCGTCACGAATTCCGCTACCGCATCGGTTTGCTCTATCTCGACCTGAGCGAACAGGACGCCGTGCTGGCCTTGTCGCCGCTAGCGGGGCGTAGTCGCTTTGCGCCGTTCTCGTTTCGTGAGACCGATTACCTGAAAGCTTTCACCGGCAAGGGCATCCGTCTGATCGACGCGGTGCGCCAGCAGGTGGGCGCGGCCATCGGTCATGAGCCAAAGGGCGCGGTGTGCCTTTTGACTCAGCCGCGCAGTTGGGGGCTGTCGTTCAATCCGGTGAGTTTCTTCTATTGCCACGAAGCCGACGGGCAACTGGCGGCGATCGTCTGCGAGGTGACCAATACGCCATGGCGCGAGCGTTATCACTACGTGCTGCCGGCGCAGACACCGACCAGTCTGGTGGATTTTCATCAACATTTCGCCGTGGCCAAGGCCTTTCACGTCTCGCCGTTCCTGCCCCGCGACCTCGAATACCGCATGAGTTTCAGCCCGGCCGCGCAAAGCCTCGGCGTGCACATGGCCGATTGGCAGGGCAGCGAAAAACTGTTCGACGCCACGTTGAATCTGCGCCGCGAACCGCTCGATCGTCGCAGCCTGCACCGCTATCTGCGCCGCTTCCCGTGGATGACCGCAAAAACCGCCCTGGCGATCTACTGGCAAGCGCTGCGACTGCTGCTCAAGCGCGCGCCGATTTTCGCTCATCAGCCTGCCGACGGCAGCTTTCAAACCGCCACCGTGCCTCCGAAGGAGCCGCACCATGAAATCCTCTAGCCTGCCGCTCGGTCGCTTCAGCACCAACGGCCTGACCGGCTCGCTGCTGCGCCGTGGCGTGCTGCGACAGCTCGCGCAGCTCAAACACGGACAATTGATGGTCGTCGAGGATGGCGAACAGATGCTCTTTGGCACACCGGGCAGCGCCTTGCTCGGCGAGGTCCATGTGCTCGATCCGGCGCTGTGGGGCATGGTTGCCAGCAACGGCTCGATCGGCGCCGGCGAAGCATTCATCCACGGCTATTGGAGTTCGCCGGACCTGACCGCGGTGGTGCGCGTGTTCGTCAGCAATCTCGAGGTGCTCGACGCCATGGAGGGTGGCCTGGCGCGACTCGGCCGGCCCTTCGTGCAAGGCCTGCACTGGCTCAATCGCAACACGCGCAAGGGCTCACAAAAAAACATCGCCGCGCATTACGACCTCGGCAATGAACTGTTCGAACAGTTTCTCGACCCGACCATGATGTATTCCGCCGCGCAGTTCCTCTCCCCAAGCGACACCCTGGAACAGGCACAACTGAACAAACTCGAACGCATCTGCCAGAAACTCTCGCTCAAGCCCAGCGATCACCTGCTGGAAATCGGCACCGGTTGGGGCAGCATGGCGCTGTACGCGGCGCAGCATTATGGCTGCCGCGTGACCACCACGACTCTGTCCAAAGAGCAGTTCGCGTTCACCGCCAAACGCATCGAACAACTCGGCTTGCAGGATCGCGTCACGCTCCTGCTCAAGGACTACCGCGACCTCAGCGGCGAGTACGACAAACTGGTGTCGATCGAGATGATCGAAGCGGTTGGCCATCGGTTTCTGCCGACCTATTTCAAGCAATGCGCGCAGTTGCTCAAGAGCAACGGCCTGATGCTACTCCAGGCGATCACCATTCGCGAGCAACGCTACGAACAGGCGAAACGCAGCGTCGACTTCATCCAGCGCTACATCTTCCCCGGCGGCGCCCTGCCCTCGGTGCACAAGATGCTCGATGTGGTCAGTCGCGAGACCGACATGAACCTGCTGCACATGGAAGATTTCGGCCTGCATTACGCCAGGACATTGCGCCTGTGGCACGAGAACTTTCGCCTCGCTCATGGTCGCTTGAACGAATTGGGTTACGACGATTATTTCCTGCGCTTGTGGGAGTTCTACCTTTGCTACTGCGAGGGCGGATTCCTCGAGCGGACTATCGGCACCGCGCAATTGCTGCTGGCGAAACCGGCGGCGATGACCGCGCCGCTGCTCGGTCGCTTCGATGCTTGAGCGCCTCGCCAATGCCGTGTTGTTCCAGCTCGGCTGGCTGGCCTGCGTCATCGGCGGCAACAGTTTGTGGCTGTTGCTCGCACTGGCGGCGCTGGTCATTCATCTGCGCTGGATCAGCAGTTGGGCGGCGGAGGGTCGGCTGATGCTGTCCGTGGTGATTGTCGGCACGGCGGTAGACAGTGTTTTGCGTTACCTCGACGTGTTCCGCTTCGAAGATGCTGCACCGTTGATTCCGTTGTGGCTGATGCTGCTCTGGGCGCTGCTTGCCACCACATTGCGTCATTGTCTGGCCTGGAGCGCACGGCCATGGTGGCTGGCCAGCGCACTTGGCGCGGTGGGCGGTGCGTTGTCGTACTACGGCGGTGGACGCCTGGCCGGCGTGCAATTTCCCTACGGCGAAGTGCCGACGCTGATGGTGATCGGCGTGCTCTGGGCCGGGCTGTTTCCGCTGCTGCACATGATGGCGCGACGGCTGGCGCCATGAGCGTCCGTCAGCGCTTTCACACCCACAGCGATCACTGCCTTACACTGCCGCGATGAAAACCATCCCCCACACACAAATCGACGAACCGGCAGTCACCTGCTCGACCTGCGCCGCGTGCTGCTGCCAGCTCGAAGTGATGCTGATCACCGACACCGGCGTGCCTGATCGCTTTATCGATACCGATGAATGGGGCGGTGAAGTGATGCTGCGTCTGGACGACGGCTGGTGTGCGGCGCTGGATCGCGACAGCATGATGTGCACGATCTACGAACGGCGACCGTTGATCTGCCGCGAGTTTGAAATGGGCGCGCCGGAGTGCATCGAAGAGCGCCGGGGTATTGCAACAGCCTACCGCTGAAACAACTGTAGGAGTGAGCCTGCTCGCGATCGCGGTGTGTCAGTGCCAAATGTTCCGGCTGACACACCGCGATCGCGAGCAGGCTCACTCCTACAAGAAGCGTGAAGCGTCGAACAATTACAGCGGCATTGTGTAATGCAGCGCGTAGCTTTCTACACCATCGTTGTCGCTGGACAGGCCAGCGTTAGAGTAGTGCGTGGCGCGGATGCCGACTTCGTGGCCGCCGTTGAAGCGCAGGCCGAAACCGATGCGGTCTTCGAACTGGAAGGAGCCGCCCAGCTTGTTGCTTTCGTATTCGGTGTTGGAGAAGAACGCCGCACCGATACCCGCTTCAACGTACGGTTTGACGGACTGGCCGGCAAACTCGTAAACGAAGACAGGCGAGAACGACAGGCTGTTGTTGCTGGAAGTCTTGTCACCTTCCCAGTACGTGTAGGCACCGCTCCAGTAGCCGGTCAGGCGACCCACGTCGCTCTGCAGCCAGCTCTTGTCCCAGTCGAAATTCATGCCCAGGCGATACGTCATTGTCGAATCGCTGGTACCGCCGACGGCGAATTCAACGCCAGCGGCTTGTGCAGAAATGCTTTGCCCCATCAATGCGGCCGCAATCGCGGCCAAGCAGAATAGTCGCTTCACTTTGAAACTTCCTTTTCCGGAACGATCGTTTGGTTTTAAGTTGCTGCTGTCGCTATAGAAATCTGCGCTTGGTCAGAAGTTCAGCGTATTTCGAGTTATTTCACATTTTTTTTACAAGTCGAAGTTTTGCACATTCGACGCAGTTTGGCCCAGCAGCGGTAGGATTTTTCTGAAGGATCGTGCATCGGCACTGGTCCAGAACCTTACAGGCAAGCTCGGACCTTGCGCCAGCAGATCACGCTCGGCGAGCAACCGTTGCAGCTGCCGGGCCACGGCAGCGCCGGTATCGATCAGGCTGACATCGTCGGCGATCATCGACCTTAGCAGCGGCTTGAGGAAAGGATAATGGGTGCATCCCAGGATGATCGTATCGCAGCCCTGAGCCAGCAAAGGGGTGACGTAACCCTGCAGCAAAGTGCGCAATTGGGCGCTGTGCAGGTCGCCACTTTCAATCAGTTCGACCAACCCCGGACACGGCTGGGTGATGACTTTGACGTCAGCCGCAAAGCGATCGAGCAACGCGGCGAACTTGGCGCTCTGCAATGTACCTGTCGTTGCCAGCACGCCTACCACGCCACTGCGGGTCGCCGCTGCAGCCGGTTTGACCGCCGGTTCCATGCCGACAATCGGCCAGTCGGGGAAGTCGCGACGCAGATCGGCAACACCGGCGACAGTCGCGGTATTGCACGCCAGCACCAAAGCCTTGGCGCCCTGCTCGCGGAAAAAACCGGCCATCACACTGCAACGCTGACGGATGAATTCCGGGGTCTTTTCGCCGTAGGGAATATGCCCGCAATCGGCGACGTAGAGCAGCGATTCGTTGGGCAGCAAACGCTGGATTTCCGCGAGAACCGACAAGCCGCCGACCCCGGAATCGAACACGCCGATCGGCGCTTCACGCATGGCGCGCGCCACAGACGCTGCAGCCCGGATCGCGCTTGACCCGCAGTTCACGGAAGCGCGAACCCAAGGCGTCGATCAGCAGCAGGCGCCCCACCAACGGTTCGCCAAAGCCGACCAGCACCTTCAGCGCTTCCAGCGCCTGCAGGCTGCCAACCAGGCCAACCAGCGGCCCGACGACGCCGGCCTCGCTGCAGGTCAGTTCGGCTTCGCTGCCGTGACCGTACAGACAGTGGTAGCAAGGACTCTCGGCACGCCGTGGGTCGAACACCGACAACTGCCCTTCCAGACGAATCGCTGCGCCGCTCACCAGTGGTTTGCGCGCGACTACACACGCGGCGTTGACCGCCTCACGGGTGGCGAAGTTGTCCGAGCAATCGAGCACCAGATCCACCGCCGCCACCGCTGCGGCAAGAGAATCCTCGTCCAGCGCCCGCCGATGGGCGATGAGTTGGATTTCAGGATTGATCGCGCCCAGGCGTTTGAGCGCCGAGTCGACCTTGGACATGCCGACGCTGTCTGTGTCGTGAATGATCTGCCGTTGCAGGTTGGTCAGATCGACCGTGTCGAAATCCGCCAGATGCAACTCGCCGACGCCCGCTGCCGCCAGGTACAAGGCCACCGGCGCGCCGAGGCCGCCGAGGCCGACGATCAGCACGCGGCTGGCCTTGAGCTTCAGTTGCCCGTCGATGTCGATGTGTTGCAGCAGAATCTGCCGGCTGTAGCGCAGCAATTCCTGATCATTCAGCACGGCAGGCGCCCCAGACTGATGCGTTGATGGCCGCCCAGATCGGTGCGGCTGTGGACTTCTTCAAAGCCACGGGTGAGCAGCAGATCACGCACGGCTTCGGCCTGATCATAGCCGTGTTCGAGCATCAGCCAACCAGCGCTTTCCAGATGATCGGGGGCTTGCGCAACAATCAGGCGCAGATCATCGAGGCCATCTTCACCGGCCACCAAAGCACTGGCCGGTTCGAAGCGCACATCGCCCTCGACCAGATGCGGATCGGCGGCGGCAATGTACGGCGGGTTGCTGATGATCAATTGAAAGCGCTGGCCTTCCAGTGCACTGAACCAATGGCTGCTCAGTACGGTGGCGTTGTTCAGGTGCAGACGCTGGCGATTGCGTTCGGCCAATGCCACGGCTTCGAGCACGCGATCGACGGCGGTGACTTTCCACGCCGGGCGCTCGCTGGCCAGAGCCAAGGCAATCGCGCCACTGCCGGTGCCCAAGTCGAGAACTTTGGCCGGCGTTGCCGGCAGCAGTTCAAGGGCTGCCTCCACCAGCAATTCGGTATCCGGGCGCGGGATCAGCGTGTGCGGCGCGACTTCCAGATCGAGTTTCCAGAAGCCCTGTTGGCCGAGAATGTAGGCCACCGGCTCACCGCTACGCCGCCGTTGCAGGTACTCGGCGAACGTCAGCGCAGCCTCGCTCGGGACGATGCGCTCGGGCCAGGTATGCAGAAAGCTGCGCGACTTGCCCAGCGCGGCGGCGAGGAGCAGTTCAGCGTCCAGGCGTGCAGTGGGCGAGTCCGGCAGTTCGGCGGCGCGCAACAGGCTGGCGATGATGGTCATTTATTCACCTATCGCTGCGAGTTGGTCAGCCTGGTATTCGGCCAGCAACGGCTCGATCACGGCTTCGACGCCACCGGCAAGAATTTCATCCAGCGAATACAGGGTCAGGTTGACGCGATGGTCGGTGACCCGGCCTTGAGCATAGTTGTACGTGCGGATGCGCTCGGAGCGGTCGCCGGAACCGACCAGCAATTTACGCTCACTGGCAATCGCGTTGGCCGCCGCAGCGTTTTGCTGATCGTTGAGCTTGGCCGACAACCAGGCCATCGCTCGGGCGCGGTTCTTGTGCTGGGAGCGTTCTTCCTGACACTCGACGACAGTGCCGGTCGGTATGTGGGTGATGCGGATCGCCGAGTCCGTGGTGTTGACGTGCTGACCACCGGCCCCGGAGGAGCGGAACGTGTCGACGCGCAAATCCGCCGGATTGATCTCGATGGCTTCGCGCTCGTCCGGCTCGGGCAATACCGCCACGGTGCACGCGGAGGTGTGAATCCGGCCCTGGGATTCGGTGGCAGGAACACGCTGGACACGGTGCGCGCCGGATTCGAATTTCAGCTTGCCGTAGACGTTATCGCCTTCGATACGGGCGATGACTTCTTTATAGCCACCGTGTTCGCCTTCGTTTTCCGAGAGGATCTCGACACGCCAGCCACGCCGCTCGGCATAACGCGAATACATGCGAAACAGGTCGCCGGAGAAGATCGCCGCCTCGTCGCCACCGGTGCCGGCGCGGATTTCGAGGAAGACGTTGCGCCCGTCGTTCGGATCCTTGGGCAGCAACATGCGCTGCAGATCGGATTCCAGCGTGATCAGCGATTCCTTGGCTTCGCGGACTTCTTCCACGGCCATTTCGCGCATGTCCGGGTCGCTGTCCTTGAGCAGGGCCTGTGCGCCTTCAAGATCGCCTTGTACGCTGAGCAGCTTTTTATACGCAGCCACGACAGGCTCGAGTTCGGCATATTCCTTGGAATAGGCGCGGAATTTGGCCTGATCGGCAATGACTTCGCCGTCGCCGAGCAGCGCGGTCAGTTCCTCGAAACGGTCCTGGAGAATGTCCAGCTTGTTGAGCAGTGACGCTTTCATTGCGGTTTTTTATCCGAAAAACTATCCGGTGAGCCCTCGAGGGCGAAGAGTTCCTGGGCCATGGCCAGCGCATCGAGGCGGCCTTCGGCAGACAGCTTTTTCAACTGCACGCTGGGCGCATGCAAGAGTTTGTTGGTCAGGCCACGGGCCAGTTGGCCGAGCACGTCCTCGGCGTTGCCGCCGTTGGCCAGCAGACGCAGGGCCTTTTGCAATTCTTCGTCACGCAGGCGTTCGCTCTGTTGACGATAGGCCTTGAGCACATCGACCGCCGCCAGTTCGCGCAGGCGCACCATGAAATCGTCGGCGCCGACCGAGACCATTTCCTCCGCCGCTTGCGCTGCGCCCTGCCGGCTCTTGAGGTTTTCGGCGACCACTTCGTGGAGATCGTCGACGCTGTACAGGTAAACATCGTCGAGTTCGCCGACTTCCGGTTCGATATCTCGCGGTACAGCAATGTCGACCATGAAGATCGGCTTGTGCTTGCGCAGCTTCAGCGCACTTTCCACCGCACCCTTGCCGAGAATCGGCAACTGGCTGGCGGTCGAACTGATGACGATATCGCTGCGCACCAGTTCCGCCGGAATGTCCGAGAGCAGCACCGCGTGAGCGCCGAACTGCTCAGCCAACTGACTGGCGCGCTCCAGCGTACGGTTGGCAACGACGATGCGCTTGACCCCCAGCTCATGCAAATGGCGCGCGACCAGAGTGATCGTCTCGCCAGCGCCGATCAGCAGCGCCTGACTGCGTTGCAGATCACTGAAAATCTGTTTGGCCAGGCTGACGGCGGCAAATGCCACCGACACCGGGTTCTCGCCGATCGCAGTATCGGTGCGCACCTGCTTGGCGGCATTGAAGGTCGCCTGAAACAGCCGCCCCAGCAGCGGGCCGATGGTGCCCGCCTCGCGGGCCACGGCGTAGGCCGATTTCATCTGACCGAGAATCTGTGGTTCGCCCAGCACCAGCGAATCGAGCCCGGAGGCGACGCGCATCATGTGACGAACGGCCGCATCGTCTTCATGCACATAGGCACTGGCGCGCAGCTCGTCCAGGCTCAGATGGTGATAGTCGGCGAGCCAGCGCAGCACGACATCGGCCGAGAGCTGATCCTGTTCTATATAAAGCTCACTGCGATTGCAGGTGGAGAGGATCGCGGCTTCGCGGCTGTCGGTCAGTCGGCAGAGCTGCTGCAAGGCCTCAACCAGCTGCTCAGGGGTAAAGGCCACGCGCTCGCGGACGTCTACTGAAGCAGTCTTGTGGTTAATACCGAGTGCAAGGAAGGCCATTCAAGGTCGCTGGTGGTGACGTGAAGCCGGCAATTGTCCTACTTCGAAAGATCCAGAACAACTACCGCTGACTATTGTCCCAATTGTCAGACCCTATAATGAGCACAATTTGGCTCCTTGTAGGAGCTGCCGCAGGCTGCGATCTTTTGATTGTGGTTTTTCGAATCACCAGCAAGATCAAAAGATCGCAGCCTTCGGCAGCTCCTACGGTTATGTTTGGCCGAAGGCTTGTGTCATGATGATCCGACCGCAGGTTAGTCGTCCTCTTCCTATATGAATAGATCTTCCGCGTTGCTCCTCGCTTTTGTCTTCCTCAGCGGCTGCCAGGCCATGGCGCCCGTTGCGCCGGACGGCACCCCGCCGGTCGAAGACACCACGCCCGCGCCTGAAAAGCCCAAGGTTTACAGCTCGTTCAGCGAGGAAACCGTGTTCAGCCTGCTGAGCGCCGAACTCGCCGGCCAGCGCAATCGTTTCGACATCGCCTTGGACAACTACGTGACCCAGGCCATCAATACCCAGGATCCGGGCGTGTCCGAGCGTGCTTTTCGCATCGCCGAATATCTGGGCGCCGATCAACCGGCCCTCGACACCGCGCTGATCTGGGCGCGCAACGCTCCGGACGATCTCGAAGCGCAACGCGCCGCCGCCGTGCAACTGGCCCGCGCCGGGCGTTACGACGACTCCATGGTCTATATGGAGAAAGTCCTGCAGGGCAAGGGCGACACCCATTTCGATTTCCTCGCACTGTCGGCCGCCGACACCGATCAGGAAACCCGCAACGGTCTGATGAAAAGCTTCGACCGCTTGCTGCAGCGTCACCCGAACAACAATCAGCTGATTTTCGGCAAGGCGCTGCTGTTGCAGCAGGACGGCGACAATCAGGGCGCACTGACCCTGCTTGAAGACCATCCGCCGGAAGATGGCGAGATCGCACCGATTCTGCTGCGCGCGCGCCTGCTTCAGCTGCTCAATCGTGGCGACGAAGCGCTGCCGCTGTTGCAGAAAAACATCAGGAAGTACCCGGAAGACAAACGCCTGCGCCTGACTTACGCGCGCATGCTGGTCGAGCAGGACCGCATGGACGACGCCAAGGCCGAGTTCTCCACGCTTGTTCAGCAATACCCGGAAGACGACGAACTGCGCTATTCGCTGGCGCTGGTGTGCCTGGAAGCCAAGGCGTGGGACGAGGCCAAGGGTTATCTGGAAGACCTGATCGCTCGCGAAAGCCATGTCGATTCGGCGCACCTTAACCTCGGCCGGATTGCCGAAGAACGCAACGATCCGCAAGGCGCACTCATAGAGTACGCCCAGGTCGGCCCGGGCAACGACTATCTGCCGGCACAACTGCGTCAGGCCGATATCCTGATGAGCAACGGCAAAGCCGCCGAAGCGCAAAGCAAACTGGCGGCCGAGCGTGACGAACAGCCCGACTACGCCATCCAGCTTTACCTGATCGAATCGGAAACCCTCTCGGCCAACAAACAGGACGACAAGGCCTGGAAAGTCCTGCAGCAAGCCCTGCAGAAATACCCGGACGATCTCAACCTGCTTTACACCCGCGCCATGCTCGCGGAGAAGCGCAATGACCTGGCGCAAATGGAAAAAGACCTGCGCCTGATCATCAAGCGCGATCCGGACAATGCCATGGCGCTGAATGCGCTGGGCTACACCTTGTCCGACCGCACTACCCGTTACGCCGAAGCGAAAACGCTGATCGAGCAGGCGCATCAGATCAATCCGGAAGACCCGGCGGTTCTTGACAGCCTCGGCTGGGTGAACTACCGCCTGGGCAATCTGGACGACGCAGAGAAATACCTGCGCCAGGCGCTCGAGCGTTTCCCTGACCACGAAGTCGCCGCGCACCTGGGCGAAGTCCTCTGGGCCAAGGGCAATCAACGCGAAGCCAAACAAGTGTGGGGCAAGTTCCTCAAGGACCAGCCCGACAGCACCATTCTGCGCAGCACCATCAAGCGCCTGACCGGATCCGAGACTCTTTAACCCATGTTTTTGCGCCACGTTATTGTTTTCAGCTTCATCGCCCTGCTCGCCGGTTGCTCTGGTTTCGGCACTCGCGAATCCGTCGAGGGCCACGGCAGCCCGACCCAGTGGGCGGCGAACAAACAGCAGCTCACCGGCCTCGACGGCTGGCAGATAGACGGCAAGATCGGCATTCGCGCACCGAAGGATTCCGGCAGCGGCACGTTGTTCTGGCTGCAGCGTCAGGACTACTACGACATTCGCCTGTCCGGCCCGCTGGGTCGTGGCGCGGCACGCCTGACCGGGCGGCCGGGCAAAGTGTCACTGGAAGTCGCCAACCAGGGCCGCTACGAATCGCAATCGCCCGAAGCCCTGCTCGAAGAACAGCTTGGCTGGAAATTGCCGGTGTCGAATCTGGCCTGGTGGGTTCGTGGCCTGCCAGCTCCAGAGAGCAAAAGTCGCCTGAACCTGGACGCCGACAGCCGTTTGGCCAGCCTTGAGCAGGACGGCTGGAAAGTCGAATACACCGCCTACACCGAACAGAATGGTTATTGGCTGCCCGAACGCATCAAGCTGCACGGCGCCGACCTCGACGTGACGCTGGTGATCAAGACCTGGCAACCGCGCAAGTTGGGGCAATAACGCATGACCGCTGCACGCCTGACCCTGCCCTCACCGGCCAAACTCAATTTGATGCTGCATATTCTCGGCCGCCGTGAAGACGGTTATCACGAGTTGCAGACGCTGTTTCAGTTCCTCGACTACGGCGATGAAATCACTTTCGCCGTGCGCGATGACGGCGCGATCCAGTTGCACACCGAGTTCGCCGGCGTGCCCCACGACAGCAACCTGATCGTGCGCGCGGCGAAAATGCTGCAGCAACAATCCGCCTGCTCGCTTGGCATCGACATCTGGATCGACAAAGTCCTGCCCATGGGCGGCGGCATCGGCGGCGGCAGTTCGAACGCGGCGACGACTTTGCTTGGCCTCAACCATCTCTGGCAGTTGGGCTGGGATGAAGATCGCCTGGCGGCGCTGGGCTTGTCACTGGGTGCCGACGTGCCGGTTTTCGTCCGTGGCCATGCGGCGTTTGCCGAGGGTGTCGGCGAGAAACTGACCCCGGTCGACCCCGAAGAACCGTGGTATCTGGTACTCGTGCCGCAAGTCTCTGTTAGTACGGCAGAAATTTTTTCCGATCCTTTGTTGACACGTAACACACCGCCCATTAAAGTGCGCCCCGTTCCCGAGGGAAACAGTCGAAATGACTGCTTGCCGGTGGTTGCAAGGCGTTATCCAGAGGTACGTAACGCATTGGATTTGTTAGGTAAATTTACCGAAGCAAAGCTCACCGGAACTGGAAGTTGTGTGTTTGGGGGCTTCCCAAGCAAAGCTGAAGCTGATAAAGTCTCGGCCCTTCTGACAGAGACCCTTACAGGGTTTGTAGCGAAAGGAAGCAACGTTTCGATGTTGCATCGCAAGCTGCAAAGTCTGCTCTAAAGGAATCAAGTGCCCGGCACTTGAAAGCAACAGATACAGGGGCGTCGCCAAGCGGTAAGGCAGCAGGTTTTGATCCTGCCATGCGTTGGTTCGAATCCAGCCGCCCCTGCCATTTTCTCTACTCATCCAGGTTACCCTCAGCCTCTAGGTACTGCGCGTGTCCAAGATGATGGTCTTTACGGGGAATGCCAACCCCGATCTGGCTCGGCGTGTCGTACGTCAGCTGCATATCCCTCTCGGTGACATCTCTGTCGGCAAGTTTTCCGACGGCGAAATCACAGCCGAGATCAATGAAAACGTTCGCGGTAAAGACGTCTTCATTATTCAGCCGACCTGCGCTCCGACCAACGATAACCTGATGGAACTGGTAGTGATGGCTGACGCCTTCCGCCGCTCCTCGGCTACTCGTATCACTGCTGTTATTCCTTATTTTGGTTATGCCCGTCAGGATCGCCGTCCGCGTTCCGCACGTGTGGCCATCAGCGCGAAAGTCGTCGCTGACATGCTTACCGTAGTCGGCATCGACCGTGTTCTCACGGTTGATCTGCATGCTGACCAGATTCAGGGCTTCTTCGATATTCCGGTAGATAACATCTACGGCTCCCCGGTTCTGGTGGATGACATTGAAGATCAGCGCTTCGAAAACCTGATGATCGTGTCCCCGGACATTGGTGGCGTCGTGCGTGCACGGGCCGTTGCCAAATCCCTGGGCGTCGATCTCGGGATCATCGACAAACGCCGTGAGAAAGCCAATCACTCTGAAGTGATGCATATCATCGGTGATGTCGAAGGGCGTACCTGTATTCTCGTCGATGACATGGTCGATACCGCCGGCACCCTGTGCCACGCGGCCAAGGCCCTGAAAGAGCATGGCGCAGCCAAGGTCTTTGCCTACTGCACACACCCTGTGCTGTCGGGCCGGGCCATCGAGAATATCGAAAATTCCGTGCTGGACGAGCTGGTGGTCACTAACACCATCCCGCTGTCCGCTGCAGCACAAGCCTGTGCACGTATCCGTCAACTGGATATCGCACCGGTTGTTGCCGAAGCGGTTCGCCGCATCAGCAATGAAGAATCGATCAGCGCGATGTTCCGTTAAGGGCCCTGCCCTTCACGAAATGTCTCGTTGACGAAAAGCGCCCCGCCCCGGCATTCCTGTCGGGGCGGGGCTTTTTTGCCCATACCGTGTTCGGCGCTGGTCGCAAACGCCACTCGGTCATGGCTATTTTGGAGATACAAAATGAACGATTTTACTCTGAATGCTGAAGTGCGTTCCGACCTGGGGAAAGGTGCGAGCCGCCGCCTGCGTCGTCTCGCAAGCCTGGTTCCAGCTGTAGTTTACGGTGGCGACAAAGCCCCTGAATCCATCAGCATGCTGGCCAAGGAAGTTGCCAAACTGCTCGAAAACGAAGCGGCTTACAGCCACATCATCGAGCTGAACGTTGGTGGCACCAAGCAGAACGTCATCATCAAGGCTCTGCAGCGTCACCCGGCCAAAGGCCACGTGATGCACGCTGACTTCGTACGCGTTGTTGCCGGCCAGAAACTGACCGCCATCGTGCCTGTGCACTTTGTTGGCGAAGAAGCTCCGGTCAAGAAAGGCGGCGAAGTTTCGCACGTTATTGCCGAGATCGAAGTTTCCTGCCTGCCAAAAGATCTGCCTGAGTTCATCGAAGTCGACCTGTCGAAAGCAGAAATCGGCACCATCATTCACCTGTCGGACCTCAAAGCTCCTAAAGGTGTTGAGTTCGTTGCTCTGGCACACGGCGATGACAAGGCTGTTGCCAACGTCCACGCTCCACGTGTTGCTCCAGAAGCTACCGAAGAAGGCGCAGCAGAGTAATTCACTCTGTCATGCCTGAGTGAGCAAGTAACATCGCGGACTGGAACGTAGCGAGAAAGCGGGCGAGAACGCGGAGTTTACATCCATGGTAAATGAGCATTTTTCGTCCACTTTCGCCGCTTTCCCTGATCGCGGCGATGTTACTCACCACTCAAAGGAAGGGCCCCTATCGTGACTGCCATCAAACTGATCGTTGGCCTGGGAAATCCAGGCGCCGAATACGACCAGACCCGGCATAACGCAGGGGCCCTTTTTGTTGAGCGCATCGCCCACGCACAGAATGTGAATCTCGTGGCCGATCGCAAATATTTCGGCCTGACCGGGCGCTATTCGCATCAGGGTCAGGATGTTCGTCTGCTGATTCCCACCACTTACATGAACCGCAGCGGCCAGGCCGTGGCGGCACTCGCCGGTTTCTTCCGCATCCAGCCTGAAGAAATCCTCGTGGCGCATGACGAACTCGACCTGCCTCCGGGCGTTGCCAAGCTCAAGCAGGGCGGCGGCCATGGCGGTCACAACGGGTTGCGCGACATCATTGCGCAACTGGGCAATCAGAATACGTTCTACCGCCTGCGGCTTGGCATTGGCCACCCGGGCGTCGCCAGTATGGTTTCAAATTTCGTCCTGGGTCGTGCGCCACGCGCCGAACAGGAAAAACTCGATGCCAGCATCGACTTTGCCCTCGGCGTGCTGCCGGATATCCTCGCCGGGGAATGGAACCGCGCGATGAAAAACCTGCACAGCCAGAAGGCCTGACTTTTACCCGAGGGGAAACACCATGGGATTCAATTGCGGCATCGTCGGCCTGCCTAACGTCGGCAAGTCCACCCTGTTCAACGCCCTGACCAAATCCGGTATCGCGGCGGAGAACTTCCCCTTCTGCACCATCGAGCCGAACAGCGGCATCGTGCCGATGCCGGATCCACGTCTGGAAGCTCTGGCGGCCATCGTCAATCCAAAACGCATCCTGCCGACCACCATGGAATTCGTCGACATCGCCGGCCTCGTTGCCGGTGCCTCGAAAGGTGAAGGCCTGGGCAACAAGTTCCTCGCCAACATCCGCGAGACCGACGCGATCGCTCACGTCGTGCGCTGCTTCGAAGACGACAACGTGATCCACGTGTCCAACAGCGTCGACCCGAAACGCGACATCGAAATCATCGACCTGGAACTGATCTTCGCCGACCTCGACAGCTGCGAGAAGCAACTGCAGAAAGTCGCGCGCAACGCCAAGGGTGGTGACAAGGACGCCGTGGTTCAGAAGGCTCTGCTCGAGCAACTGATCGCGCACTTCACCGAAGCCAAGCCCGCGCGCAGCCTGATGAAGAACATGAGCGCGGATGAAAAAGCCGTGATCAAGGGCTTCCACCTGCTGACCACCAAACCGGTCATGTACATCGCCAACGTCGCTGAAGACGGTTTCGAGAACAACCCGCACCTGGACGTGGTCAAGGCCATCGCCGAAGAAGAAGGCGCCATGGTCGTTCCGGTGTGCAACAAGATCGAAGCGGAAATCGCCGAGCTCGATGACGGCGAAGAGAAGGACATGTTCCTCGAGGCCCTGGGCCTGGAAGAGCCAGGCCTGAACCGCGTGATCCGCGCCGGCTACGAAATGCTCCACCTGCAGACCTACTTCACCGCCGGTGTCGAAGAAGTCCGCGCGTGGACCGTCAAGGTCGGCGCCACCGCACCTCAGGCTGCCGGCGTGATCCACACCGACTTCGAAAAAGGCTTCATCCGCGCCGAAGTGATCGCCTACAACGACTTCATCCAGTACAAGGGCGAAGCCGGTGCCAAAGAAGCCGGCAAATGGCGCCTGGAAGGCAAGGATTACATCGTCAAGGACGGCGACGTGATGCACTTCCGCTTCAACGTCTGAGCAACAGCCGCACACGAAAAAGCCGCGTTTGATACGCGGCTTTTTTGTGCCTGAAATATTTTCCGCCACACCACCAATCCCCTGTAGGAGTGAGCCTGCTCGCGATAGCGGAGTGTCAGTCAATTCAACCGTAACTGACACACCACCATCGCGAGCAGGCTCACTCCTACAATGGTAAATGTGTGAATCAGTGCTTTTTGGTACGCGGCAAGAAGATCGCCAACACACCAAACAACGGCAGGAACGAGCACAGGAAATACACATACTCAATCCCGTGCACATCCGCCAGATGCCCGAGCAGCGCCGCGCCAATCCCGCCGAAACCAAACATCAGGCCGAAGAAAATCCCGGCAATCATCCCGACATTCCCCGGCACCAGTTCCTGCGCGTACACCACGATCGCCGAGAATGCCGAGGCCAGAATGAAGCCGATCACCACGCTGAGAATACTGGTCCAGAACAGATCGACATGCGGCAGGATCAGGGTGAACGGCGCGACGCCGAGGATGGAAAACCAGATCACTGCCTTGCGCCCGATCTTGTCGCCAATCGGCCCGCCGAAGAACGTCCCCGCCGCCACTGCGCCCAGGAAGAGGAACAGGTGCAATTGCGAGCTGGCCACCGACAGGTCGAACTTCTCGATCAGGTAGAAGGTGAAGTAGCTGGTGAAGCTGGCCATGTAGAAATACTTGGAGAACACCAGCAGCCCCAGCACCACCAGCGCACTCGTCACCCTGCCCTTCGACAAACCGTGCGTCGCGGCTTGACCGGCCTTGAGCTTGAACAGGTTCAGATGGATGGCGTACCAACGGCTGATGCGGTACAGCACGAACAGCGCAAACACCGCGAACAGACCGAACCACGCCACATTGCCCTGGCCGAATGGAATGATGATCGCCGCCGCCAACAAAGGGCCGAACGCGGAACCGGCATTGCCGCCGACCTGGAACGTCGATTGCGCCAGACCAAAGCGCCCGCCCGAGGCTAGCCGCGCAACCCGCGAGGCTTCCGGGTGAAAGGTCGATGAGCCAATACCAATCAGCGCCGCTGCCAGCAGAATCAACGGAAAGCTGCCGACCACCGACATCATCAGAATGCCGATCAAGGTACACACGGTCCCCGCCGGCAAAAGCCACGGTTTCGGGTGGCGATCAGTGTGATAGCCAACCCACGGCTGTAACAGCGACGCGGTCAACTGGAAGGTCAAGGTGATGAGGCCGACCTGGGTGAACGTCAGGCCATAGTTGGCCTTGAGCATCGGGTAGATCGACGGTAGCACCGACTGGATCAGGTCGTTGATCAAATGCGCCAGCGCCACCGCGCCAATGATGCGCATCACCAGTGGACTGCTTTGAGGAGCAGCGGTCGCCGAGGCAGCGGCGTTCTGAACGTTGCTGATAGCCATGGAAAATTCCGGACAGCAGATGGGTGCCCGCAGGCAGGTGCGTCAATGTGCCATTTTTCGGTGCGCCAGCGCTATCCCCTTAGCCAGCTAACTAAGTGATTGACGACTGATCACCGTGTAGGAGCTGCCGAAGGCTGCGATCTTTTGATCTTGCTTTTAACAATCAAAGGCAAAAGATCGCAGCCTTCGGCAGCTCCTACGGGGGGCCGTTCAAAGAGAAAGTGATAGCGCAACGCCATGGTCTGAATCTTGCCTTGCTTCTACCCTTGAACACGATCGCCTTACAAAGGCGCTCGACAATGGGAAGTTTCGCTACAGAGCCGGCCTACAGAGCGGGCGAGGGTGAACTTTCGAGGCCTTTTAGAGGGCACGGGTCGCGGCGCAAAAGCTCGCGATGCACGCCAATGGTGCGTGGTGTCCAGAGGAGTCATGAGGCATGCAGGCTTTCCTTTCACCGGGGATCAAATTGCTGGGGCGGTTTGGCTTCGCTGGTAAATTCCAGTTGTTGTTTCTGCTGTTCATTCTGCCGTTGGCCGGCAGCCTGTTGATGATCGGCCATGATTATCGCGAGAAGCTCAACCTGATCGCCGGCGAGCGTACCGGCGTGGGTCAATTGCTTGCGCTGGATGCGCTGGACAACCTGCTCGCCGCTCAACGTGACCGCGCCGCCCGCTGGCGCGCCACCGAGACCAACCGTCAGCCGACACCGGCCACCCTCGCAGCAATGGCAGCATTCGACGGCGTGCAACCGGCGGTACTGCAAGCCACCACGGAGCTGAGCAATGCGCTGAATCAGCAAGGCGCCGAGGGTCAAATTCTCGCTCGCTACCAAGCATTGCAAACCGCGCTCAATGGCCTGGACTCGAAAAGCCTCAGCAGCGTCGGTTGGTGGCCGGACGGTTACGACCGTTTCACCAATGCCCTGGGCGCGCTGCAAGCGTTGCGCGAGCAGATCGTCATGGACAATCGCCTGACCCTCGCGCCGTGGCTGAAAACCTACCTGCTGACGCAGATTTCCACGCAGCACGCGCCGGACCTGATCGAGCGGGTCGGGCGTCTCGCGGCGGTCGGTCAGGCCTCAGTCGTCTCCGGCCAGTTCACCCTGCAGAGCCGCTTGCAGTTGCGCGACCTGCGCAGCCGCATCGGCGACGCCCGCGAGCAACTGGTGAAAACCGCCGGCCTGCTGGAGGCGCGTCTGCCAGTCGAGCTGCAAGCCTGGGCTGACCAGTATCACGACAGCCTGAAACACCTCGACGGCGGCCTGAAAGTCCTCGACGACGGCGTTTTCGGCGGCAGCATCAACCTCAAGCCGGAAGACTTCGAACGCAGCCTCGACGCGTTGCTCAGCGACCTCGCCTCGCTGCGCCAGCAGTCGCTGGTGGCGCTGGATCAACGGCTCGATGCCTATTACAGCTCGGCGATCCGCCAGTTCATGGTTGTCGCGGCAATTTTCGGATGCCTGCTGTTGGCGGCGCTGTACCTGTTCGTCTGCCTGCAAGCCTCGATCCGCCGCAGCGCCAGCGGCATCACCCTGCTCGCCGAAGCTTTGCGCGACGGCAACCTGAGCCTGCAAGTGCCGGTGGTGGGCCGCGATGAGCTGGCGGCGATCAGCACTGCGCTCAACGTCGCCGTGGTGCAACTGCGCAGCAGCATGCTCGGCGTCGACCACGAGACCTCGCAGCTGAGCAACGCGGTGCGTAGCCTCAACCAACACTCCAGCGGCGCCCTAGGTGAAGTCGAGGCGCAGCAGTTGCAGATCAGCCAGATCGCCGCTGCCGCCACGCAATTGGCCGCCACCTCGCAAGGCGTCGCGCAGAGTTGCGAACAGGCCTCAGGCAGCGCCCAGCACACCCGGCGCATCGCCGCCGACAGCAGCCGCGACAGCCAGCGCACCACGGCAAGCATTCAGCAACTCAATCAGCGGCTGAACGACACCGCCGCCGCGCTCGGCCGGGTCAGCGAGCAAGGCCAACAGATTCAACTGGTGGTCGACACCATCCGTGGCGTCGCAGAGCAGACCAACCTGCTCGCACTCAATGCCGCCATCGAAGCCGCCCGCGCCGGGGAACAGGGTCGCGGTTTTGCCGTGGTCGCTGACGAGGTGCGCAGCCTCTCGCAACGCACGCAATCGTCCACCGCGCAAATCGCCGGCACCGTCGACAGCCTGCGCGCCACGGTCAACGAAGCCGTGAGCCTGATGGAGGCCGCCTGCGGCCAGGCCCAGTCGGATGCCGAAGCGGTCACCGGACTCGGCGAACGCCTGGGCGAAATCGCCAGCGCCGTACAAAGCGTCACCGACACCCTGGCGCAGATCGCCACGGCGGTTGAAGAACAGGCCACCACCGCCGATGAAGTCAGCGGCAATATTCAGCAAGTCGATCAGGCAGCGATGCGTTTGCTTGAAGGCGCACGCGCGGTGAACCTCGCGGCGGATACCTTGAGCCAGGGCAGCGATGCCCTGAGCGCCAATACCGCCAGATTCCAGCTACGCTGACGCCCTTCACGCCCCCGATTTTCGGGGCCCGAGGATAAGCGGTTGAAAACAGGAAGAAATATTTTCGATTTACGCTTGACGCTTTGCCAATTCAGGGGAATAATGCGCGCCACTTGGCTACATAGCTCAGTTGGTTAGAGCATAGCATTCATAATGCTGGGGTCCGGGGTTCAAGTCCCTGTGTAGCCACCAAGTACTAAAAACGGCTTACCGAAAGGTAGGCCGTTTTTTTATGCCTTGAGAAAAGTTGCGCTTTGCTTCACTCGTAAACTACCGCTTACCTCAGCGGATCAATGGCGCGCATCCCAACAGAAAAACTCCGCGGGGATCGCTTTCGCGAGCAGGCTCGCTCCCACAAGGGCATCGTTTTCGGCCAATCGATTGGCGCCGCCGCTGAGCGGGGGGGGGCAGTAATCCCCACCCGGTTTGCACACCGCCGGCCTGCTAGATAAAGTCCCCTAGACTTTTACCCCCACGGACGGAGAGCCCGCGTGTTTCCAGCCCAGCCCTTGAGCCGCTTTCGCCTGCCAGCCCTGACACTGCTTGTCAGCGCCCTGACCCTCACCGCATGCAACGCCCCGCCCTCTTCTTCCTTGCCGCTGGCACCGGAAGCCGCTTCCGGTTACCGCACTGATCTGCAAACCCGTCACGCCGATAAACACATGGCCGCTGCTGCCAATCCGCTGGCGGCTGAAGCCGGGCGGGAAATGTTGCGTCAGGGTGGTTCGGCGATTGATGCGGCGATTGCGATGCAGGCGGTGTTGACGCTGGTTGAGCCGCAGTCTTCCGGGATCGGTGGCGGGGCGATGATTGTGTTGTGGGATGGCAAGCAGGTGCGCACCTATGACGGCCGCGAAACCGCGCCGTCCGGGGCCACCGAGGAGCTGTTCCTGAAGACTGATGGTAAACCGATGGCCTTCACGCAAGCGCAGATCGGCGGGCGATCGGTCGGTACGCCGGGGGTGTTGCGCGCGCTGGAGCTGGCGCATCGACAACATGGTCGCCTGCCCTGGGCGAAGTTGTTTGAGCCGGCGATCGAACTGGCCAAGCAAGGCTTTGCGATTTCCCCGCGTCTGCATTCGCTGCTGACCGCCGACCCACTAATACGCCAGTCGCCAGACATGGCCGCGTACTTTCTCAATGACGATGGCAGCGTCAAAGCTGTCGGCACGCGCCTGCAGAACCCGAAGTTGGCCGCCGTGCTCAAACGCATCGCCAGCGAAGGGGCCGACGCGCTGTACAAAGGCCCGATCGCCGAAGAAATTGTCGCCAAGGTTCAACAGCACGCCAACCCAGGCAGCCTGTCGCTCAGCGATTTGCAGCGCTATCAGGCCAAGGAACGCGCGCCGCTGTGTACCGATTACAAACGCTGGCAGGTCTGCGGCATGCCGCCGCCGTCGTCGGGAGGGATCGCCGTGGCGCAGATTCTCGGCACGTTGCAGGCGCTGGAAACTCGCGACCCACGCCTGTCACTTACCCCGCTCAAACCAGTGCAAACCAATAAGCCGGCCGGCATCGAACCGAATCCGCAAGCGGTGCATCTGATTGCCGAGGCCGAACGCCTGGCCTATGCCGACCGCGCGCAATACGTCGCCGACACCGACTTCGTCCCGGTGCCGGTAAAAGGGTTGCTCGATCCGGCCTATCTGGCCAGCCGCGCCAGTCTGATCGGCGAACGCAGCATGGGCAGCGCCAGACCGGGTACACCGCCGGGCGTGCAGGTGGCCTACGCACCGGATCGCTCGCCGCTGCGCATCTCGACCTCGCAAGTGGTGGCGGTGGATGACCTCGGCGGCGCCGTGTCGATGACCACCACCATCGAAGCCGCGTTCGGCTCGCACCTGATGGTTCAGGGTTTTCTGCTGAACAACCAGATGACCGACTTCTCGTTCATCCCCGAAGAGAACGGGCAGAAAGTCGCCAACCGCGTCGAACCGGGGAAACGCCCACGCTCGTCGATGGCGCCGACGCTGATCTTTGATCGCAACACTGGCGAATTTGTCGCCACGGTCGGCTCGCCCGGCGGTTCGCAAATCATCGAATACGTCGCCAAAACCACTATCGGCCTGCTCGACTGGAATCTCGACGCGCAAAGTGCGATCAACCTGCCCAACTTCGGCAGCCGCAACGGCCCGACCGAACTGGAACAGGGACAGTTCAGCCCGGCGCTGATTCAGGCGTTGAAAGACAAAGGCCACACGGTCAGTGAAATCGACATGACCAGCGGCACCCAAGCGATCGTGCGGGTGAAGGATGCGCAAGGCAAAGCGACGTTGACGGGGGGAGCCGATCCTCGGCGTGAGGGAGAAGCGTTGGGGGATTGAGTATTACGAAGTGGGGAGAAAAGGCTTACCGGGAGGTAAGTTTTTTCTCCTCACGGCTACTGTCTTATCGATCAGCGATTCGCCACCAAATGCACCCCAAACAGCAAATAGCACCCACCTGCCAACCGATCCAGCCACTGGCGTGACCGCTCGTAGACACCGGCAACCCGACGGCTGGCGAAGAACAGGGCGACGCTGCAATACCAGCTGAACGACAGCGTGGCCATGGTCAGCACGGCCAGCGCCAGCAGGAGCGGCGGTACGTGGGCCGGCATGGCGGTGGCGAAGATGGTGGCGACGAACAGTGCCGATTTCGGGTTGGTCATGTTGCCGAGGAAACCGCGAGCGTAGACGCCGAAATAAGTCTGCCGGGGCGCAGCCGGCGTACCCGGGGCAATCGCAGCCTTGCGCTTGAATTGCTTCACTCCCAGATAAATCAGGTAGCAACCGCCGGCAATCTTGAAGCCCAGATAGAGGGTCGGCGCGGCGCTGAACAGCGTCTTGATTCCCAAGCCGCCGGCAAGGCCCCACAACACCGTGCCGGTGGCCACGCCCAGCGCAGCCACCACGCCATGTCGGCGCGAGTGACTGGCCGCGAGTTGCGCGATGTTGAAGAAATTCGGCCCGGGCGTGACCACCGCCACTGTCCACAACAGCGTAAGCGACAGCAAAGGGGCCAGATATCCGGCAACAGAAACGTCCATGAGCGTTGCGCCTGTCAGGTGAAATGAGACGTCTACCTTGCTACATCCGCTGACGGTTTTCCATCAACACCCGTTAAACCGCAAGCGTCTTGCCGTCCACTCCATCCCCAATCTTCAGGAAATGCCCGCCCGCAACATGATGCAGCGTGCGCAATCCATCCTGCCCTTCGAAATGCCAGCGCCCATCGCTGAACACACGCTCGTCCGCCTGGGCGGCTATGACTTCGGCGAGGAACAGGTCGTATTGCTCGTGATTGCGCGGCTCCGGCAGCAGGCGGCATTCGAGCCAGGCGACACAGCCTTCCAGCAACGGCGCTTCAATGTGTTCGCCTGCGAAGGTGTGCAGGCCATACGCCTGAAACTTGTCCTTCCCCTGATCGCGGGTGATTTCCAGGCCGGACGTGTTGCCGACGGTTTGCACGATATCGGCCTGATTGACGCACGGCACATTCAGCACAAAGGTGCCGGAGGCTTCGAGCAACTGGCGGGTCCAGGTGGATTTGTCGAGGACGACGGCGACTTTCGGCGGTTCGAAATCCAGCGGCATGGCCCAGGCGGCGGCCATGATATTGCGTTGCCCGTCGTGAGCGGCACTGACGAGAACGGTCGGCCCGTGATTGAGCAGGCGATAGGCTTTGTTCAGGGGTACCGGACGGCGGTGGGAGTCGCTCATGGGATCTGCTCCGGGGGAAAAGGAGCCGATTGTAGCGTTGTCACTGGAGAATCACAGAACCTGTAGGAGTGAGCCAGCTCGCGATAACGGTCTGCCAGTCAACATCAATGTTGAATGTCAGACCGCTATCGCGAGCAGGCTCACTCCTATAAGGGAACGATCAGTGCGGTGTCAATGGGAGAGCTGATTGGCAAACTGCCCCACCGCATCCACCACTTTCTGCGCACCGTCCTGAATCTCAACGATCACCGTGCCCGCCTCCGCTGCCAGTGCCAGGCCTTGTTCAGCCTGAAGCTTGCCGTCGGTCATCAATGCCACCGCGCTGCGGGCCATTTCCTGGTTCTGCCGCACCACGCCGACGATTTCATCGGTTGCCTGGCTGGTGCGCGAGGCCAGTTGCCGGACTTCGTCCGCGACCACGGCAAATCCGCGGCCCTGTTCGCCGGCACGGGCGGCTTCGATGGCGGCGTTGAGCGCCAGCAGGTTGGTCTGTTCGGCAATGCCGCTGATGGTTTTGACGATGGTGCCGATCACCAGCGACTGCTCGTTCAGCGCCTCGATCCCTTCACCGGCCGCTTGCATGTGCCGTGACAGGTCACGCATCACGTTCACCGCTTCGGTGACCACCGTGGTGCCGCGTTGCGCGGTGCTATCGGTTTGTTGCGAAGTGCTGTAAGCGATGCTCGCTGCGTCGGCAACCGCTTGCTCGCGGTTGACCTGATCGGTGATCACCGTGGCGAACTTCACCACTTTGTACAGTTTGTCGTTGGCATCGACCACCGGGTTGTAGGACGCCTCAAGCCACACCGTACGGCCATGGCTGTCGATCCGCTTGAAGCGGCCTGCGACGAACTCACCGCTGTTCAGGCGCCGCCAGAAATTCTGGTATTCGGCGCTGTTGTACTCTTCCGCGGCGCAGAACGTGCGGTGATGTTTGCCTTTGATCTGCGCCAGGCTGTAACCCATGCCGTTTAGAAAGCGATCATTGGCGCTGAGCACATTGCCGCTGAGGTCGAACTCGATCACGGCAGTGGAACGCACCAGCGCACCGATCAGGTTTTCATGCTCGCGTGAGGCTTCGATGGTGCGGGTGAGGTCGCTGGCGTAGAAGGAGATGTGTCTGATCCGGCCATCGGAGGCGCGTACCGGTTGCACGATCGAACGCAGCCACGCCTCGCCACCATTGCCGCGCAACAGGCGCACGGCGCCGGCGAAATGCTCGCCGCGGCTCATCGAGTTTTTGAAGCGCTGGTGGAATTCGTCGGTTTTAACGTGGGCCGGCACGATGTCTTCAATCGCCCGACCAATCAGGTCCTGGCTCTTGTAGAACATTTCATTGAGGAAGTTCTGGTTGACCGAACGAATCCGCCCGTCGGGCTCAAGGGTCAGCGCGAGCATTTCGCTTTCCAGGCTTTCCTTCACTTGTACAAGGCTGGAGAGTTCTTCACGGAGAGCGGCCAGCTCTTGCTTCAAGCGAGTATTGAACATGGGAAAGCACCGATGGCAGGTAGTAAGCGGATACAACCTAGCCATCGGCCTTGGAGAGTTTTTCTGAAGCCAGCTCAAGATCCGTCAGTCGAAAATACTGCAGCGCGGTCCGCTCAGGCCGCGCCCGCCGCCTGACACGGCCCCGTGCGCGGTATGCGTGCAGCGAAATACGCCGCTGTCAAAATCCCCACCGCGCCCATCACTGCACAGAACATCACGCAGATCCATGGGCTCCACGGCATCAGACCGATCAGCAGCAGCGGTGAGATACTCGCCCAGGCGGCGTAGGCAATGTTGTAGGTGAAGGAAATGCCCGACACGCGAATACGCGCCGGGAACAACCCGACCATTACCGAAGGCACCGCACCCACTACCCCACAAGCCAGACCTGCGACCGCATAGGCAATGCCAATCCAGTGCCCGCCCGTGTTCAAACAGCCATACAACACGCCAATGCCCAATGGCAGCAACAGGCTGTAGAGCATGACCGTACGCCAGGCGCCAATGCGGTCGACCAGCAGCCCGGCGATCACGCAGCCGATATTGAGAAAAACGATGCCCAAGGCACTGAGGCCGAAGGTGTGGCTGGCGGTCATGCCAAAGGTTTTCTGCATCATCGTCGGGGTGATGACGACGAACACCACCACCGCCGAGGTCAACACACAGGTGAGCAACATGGCAGGCAGCATGGCCAGCCGATGCTCACGCAACACCGTGCGCAGCGGCAGCTCGACCCGCGCCTCGCGTTGCGCTTCCATGGCCATGAACACCGGGGTTTCGCTGAGCCAGCGACGCAGATAAACGCCCACCACGCCGAACACGCCACCGAGCAGAAACGGGTAG
Source organism: Pseudomonas moraviensis (assembly GCF_900105805.1). Taxonomy (NCBI): domain Bacteria; kingdom Pseudomonadati; phylum Pseudomonadota; class Gammaproteobacteria; order Pseudomonadales; family Pseudomonadaceae; genus Pseudomonas; species Pseudomonas moraviensis. The sequence goes on from NZ_LT629788.1 coordinate 3,909,681, forward strand.
CGCCAGGCGTAGTCGAGAATTTCGGCGGAGGTAAAGACTTGCGCGAGGAAGGTCGCGGTCAGTGCGCCGATCAGGTAACCGAAGGTCAGGCCAGCCTGCAAAAATCCGAGGGCGTAACCGCGATGCCCGATAGGCGCGTGCTCGGCGACGAACACCCAGGCACTCGGCACTTCGCCGCCCACGGCCGCGCCTTGCAGAATGCGCAGCGCCAGCAACAGCAAGGGTGCGAAATAGCCGATCTGTGCGTAGGTCGGCATGATTCCGATCAAGAGGCACGGCAGCGCCATCATCAGAATGCTCAGGCTGAAGACTTTTTTGCGGCCCAGGCGGTCGGCGAAATGCGCCATCAGAATCCCGCCCAGTGGCCGCGCCAGATAACCGGTAACGAAGATGCCGAAGCTCTGCAGCAACCTCAGCCACTCGGGCATTTCCGGCGGGAAGAACAGCTGACTCAGGGTCAGCGCGAAGAACACGAAAATGATGAAATCGTAGATTTCCAGCGCCCCGCCGAGCGCCGCAAGGCCGAGGGTCTTGTAGTCGGAACGGCTGAATGGCGCCGGTCGGGCTGGGGAGTGGGCAGTCATGACAAAGAACTCAGGCATCGGCAAAAACCAAGGCGCCCATGGTCTACGCAAATGCATGGATCGACAACCCGTCAGACCATAGTCTCGGTTTGCGAAAACCTGCTCAACAAAAGCGCTGCGCTTGATTTACTGTTAGGGCCTGTCTGCCGGGCGAATGCGACCCCCTGTAGGAGTGAGCCTGCTCGCGATAGCGCCGGTTCAGTCACCCGATGTGTTGAATGTGACGACGCTATCGCGAGCAGGCTCACTCCTACACAGGGATCTGTGTTTCGCCCGCAAGATCAAAATAACCATAAAAATCCGAGGTACATCCCGTGGCCGTTGATATCGAAGATAGCCGCTCTGCGCGCTTTGCCCTGCGCTGTTCCAGTTTTGCCGAACGCTGGTTTCCCGATTCCTGGGTATTCGCCGCGCTGGCCGTCATCATCGTCGCCCTGGCCACCCTGGCCATGGGCGCCAAACCCACCGCTGCGGCGATGGCCTTCGGTGACGGTTTCTGGAGCCTGATCCCGTTCACCATGCAGATGGCCTTTGTGGTGATCGGCGGCTATGTCGTCGCCAGTTCACCCCCTGCGGTCAGACTGATCGACAAACTCGCCCGCATCCCGAAGAACGGCCGTTCCGCCGTGGCTTGGGTGGCATTGATCTCGATGGTTGCATCCTTGCTCAACTGGGGTCTGTCGCTGGTGTTCGGCGGATTGCTGGTGCGCGCCCTCGCCCGTCGCACCGATCTGAAGATGGATTACCGCGCCGCCGGCGCCGCTGCGTATCTAGGTCTGGGCGCGGTGTGGGCGCTGGGCTTGTCATCCTCGGCCGCACAGCTGCAGGCCAACCCCGGCAGCCTGCCGCCGTCGATCCTGTCGATCACCGGCGTGATCCCGTTCACCGAAACCATTTTCCTCTGGCAGTCCGGCGTCATGCTGCTGGCGCTGATCGTGATCTCGATCATCATCGCCTACGCCACCGCGCCCGGGCCGAACTCGGCACGCGACGCCGAGGCCTGTGGCATCGATCCGGCCTTCAACCTGCCACCGCTGCAACCGCGCACTCGCCCCGGCGAATGGCTGGAACACAGCCCGTTGCTGATCATCGTGCTGGTGCTGCTGGCCGCGGGTTGGCTGTTCCACGAGTTCTCGACCAAACCGGCGATTACCGCGATTTCCGGCCTGAACACTTACAACTTTCTGTTCATCATGCTCGGCGCGCTGTTGCACTGGCGCCCGCGCAGCTTCCTCGATGCGGTGGCCCGTGCGGTGCCGACCACCACTGGCGTGTTGATCCAGTTCCCGCTGTACGGCTCAATCGCCGCGCTGATGACCACGGTCAAAGGCGCCGATGCGCAAACCCTCGCGCACCACATTTCCACCTTCTTCGTCAGCATCGCCTCCCACGACACCTATGCGCTGCTGATGGGGGTGTATTCGGCGATTCTCGGGTTCTTCATCCCGTCCGGCGGCGGCAAGTGGATCATCGAAGCCCCCTACGTGATGCAAGTCGCCAACGACCTGCAATACCACCTCGGCTGGGCGGTGCAGATCTACAACGCGGCGGAAGCGTTGCCGAACCTGATCAACCCGTTTTACATGCTGCCACTGCTGGGCGTGCTCGGGTTGAAAGCGCGGGACCTGATCGGCTTCTCGTTCGTGCAACTGCTGGTGCACACGCCGCTGGTGCTGCTGTTGCTGTGGGCGCTGGGGACGACATTGGCGTATACGCCTCCGGTGATGCCGTAGGTAAACTTTAATACGCCTGTCTGCGGACAGGCGTATTCAACCTTGAGCGGTCGGAAGGGACTTCAACAGTGCAGGCAACGCAACCTGAACGGTTTCCCAGACAACGTCCAGATTGATATCGAAATAACCGTGAGCAATTCGATTACGCATCCCACGCATGCTGCGCCACGGCACCTGCGCGTTTTCAACAGTGAGCTCAGGGTAACGATCCATGATCTTGGTCGCTGCCTCTCCAATGATGATCAGGCTCATGATCACCGCTTGTTGCGTTCTCTTATCTTCAGCGAATTCATCTTTGTTCAGGCCCTCGACGAAGATAAGCGCATCGCTCGCGGCCTGACGAATATGTTCAAGATAATCATCTCGCCGGTTCTCTTTCATACGGGTCGCGCCTGATCAAGCACCTGCTGACGAAATTTCACTGGCAGGTCGCCGGGGGTCAGCACCTCGACCGCAACACCCAGCAGGTCTTCGAGCTCAACCTGAAGTCCGCCCAGATCAAAAAGCGTCGTGCCGGGCAGCGGGTCAACCAGCAGATCGAGATCGCTACCGTCCAGATCCGTCCCCAGCAATGCTGAACCAAATACACGCGGGTTGGCCACACGAAAGCGCCCGATCACTTCGCGGACGGCGGACCTTTGCATGTCGAGAGCAGTAGAAGGCTTCATGACTCACCCTTGGAAAATTCAATGTCGCTGCAGTCTAGCAGTGCGGACGCACACCAGGCAGCGTGCTTGTTGGCACAGCCGTAACAATATGTGCGCTGCTTGGTAATACCGCATTCAGGCAAGGATCCACACTCAACCGCTTTTCTGTCAAACACCACTGATCCACTATGAAGCGCCCCCAAATCGGGGGGAACCCACGCTGAAAAGGATCTGAGCATGCTCAAACTAGCAGGACTTACCCTCACCGCGCTCGCGCTAAGCGCCGCCGTCCACGCCGATGTCGACGTGAAACTGGGCAGCACCGAGCGCGTCACGCGGCTCTTCGCCTACCCCAACAATTGCAGCGTGATCTGCTTCCGTAACTGGACGCTGGAGCAGACCGTCGCTCACTACCTGAGCCAGAGCGTGCAGCGCGATGGCTACGCCGATGCCAAGGTGCTGGTGAAAACCGACAACGATCAGCTTTACGCCGAGATCAGCGGCGTGCCCGATGGCTACGACAAGCCACTGTCAGCGTTGCTCGACGCCGGGGATCTGGCCTTTACCGGCGCCAGCAAGCTGAATGCCGATGGCAAATGGGCCTATAGCTGGTATCTGTTCCTGCCGCTGGGCATGGCCCTGGAAAATCGTAAAAGCGTCGAGCTGCTGCACTTCCCGCCGGATTACTCGCTGACGCAGGCGCAGGATTACCTGCGCTCCAATACCACCGATCGCTGGGCAACCTTGCTGACCGATAACGGCATCCCCGCCGAGCAGACGCCGGCTTACCAGACCATCATCGACATCGCCCCGATCGCCGCGCCGTCCAATGCCGGCGGTGATCTGGAGGACGTCTACGACTACTTCAAGGATTACCAGACCACGCTGGTCAAGCAGTTCAGCCAGACCGCCAGCGGCACGACACTGCCAATGGTTGCGTTTGGTGCGCCGGTGCGTAACTGGATCAAGGAGCAATACGGCCCGACGGTGGGCGTGCTCGGGCTGGCGACCATCAGTCCGAGCGAAGGGGTGAAAGTGCCGGTGCTCGGTTCCAACCATCCGAGCTACATCTGGTACGCCGCCGATTCGAAGAGCTATGCCGGCGACGATGCCCAGGCCAAGGCTGACGCGGCAGGCCTGAAAGTCATGGGCCAGGATTTGAGCGCCGCCTGCTGGCAGGCCGGCATGGGCAGCAAACCGGGCAGCGATGCGCAGGCCACGCTGAGCAGTTGCACGCAAACGTGGCAGGTGACGCAGAAGGTCAAAACCTGCGAGTTGTTCTATACCTCGATCCGCGATCTCAACGCCGAAGAAGCGGCTGCCAAGTGCGCCACGCCACCGGTCAAGACACAACTGCAGCAGTTGAAAGCGCCCCTGCCCGCGGCCGCTGTGCCCGCACCGGCTCTGTAATCCTGGCTGGAGCGACCCCGCGTCAGTCAATGCTGACGCGGGATAACGTCGATCACGCCTGTCAGGTTTGACAGTAGACCGAATGTGGCAATTGCGCGACGCTTGGATCCAATCATGCATCGCCAGGCGAGGCATGGGCACAACCCGGAGGCACTCCCCACCAACAAGGATCGTTATGAACAATCAAGCCATGGGCCGGCACCCGCCCCGCGATACCGAAGGCATCTATCCCTTCGCCGGACTTCCCGTGCGGCTGGGCTTTCCATCCTGCGACGACTTTCAGATCATCCGCGACGAACAGGGCATGGCCACGGCGGTGGTCGCGCGCCGCGAGTTTCTGCGCATCAGCCGAATGTGCCGGGTTTCCGGGCAGTTACTGCCCTACCGCAGTCGACAGACCCGTCAGCTGCAATCCGGCATCCACGTTTACGACCCACGGTTCTGCGGAGTGCTGGAACACGCCTGCGACCCGAATGTATTTCTCGACATGAGTGAGTTGTGGCTGTGGGCCTTGAAAGATATCCACAGCGGCGAGCGCCTGAGCATTGATTACGCATCGACCGAAGACAAGCTGCTGCGCCAGTTCGCCTGCGATTGCGGCTCGCCGCGCTGCCGTGGCTGGATCACCGGTTACGACGAACCACCCACGCCTGAAGGCCAGCGCTTTTTACAGCGCTGGCGTCATGCAGGCCGGGGCTGAGCGCCGCGGTTACGGCGCGCCGACCGGACGCAAGCGGTATTGCGGCGGCAGTTGCTCGAAACCACTGATGGTGGTGTTCAGACTTTTCCAGCGGCCGTCCTTGATGCCGTAGATGCAGCCGTGGATCGACAGCGGCTGCCCGCGGTGCCAGGCGTTCTGGATGATGCTGGTGTGCGCGACGTTGGCCACTTGCTGGATCACGTTGAGTTCGCACATCCGGTCAACCTGCTCTTCTTCGGTCGCCAGCCTGGACAGTTCCTCACGTTTCTCGTAGTACAGATCGCGGATCGAACGCAGCCAGCCGTCGATCAGGCCGAACTGACGGTCCTGCATCGATGCGCGCACGCCGCCGCAGCCATAGTGGCCGGTGACGAGGATGTGTTTGACCTTGAGCACGTCGACGGCGTACTGGATCACCGACAGGCAGTTGAGGTCAGTGTGAAGGACAACGTTGGCGACGTTGCGGTGCACGAACAGATCACCCGGGAGCATGCCGACGATTTCGTTGGCCGGTACCCGTGCGTCGGAACAGCCGATCCATAGATATTCAGGAGTTTGCTGACGCGCCAGTTTGGCGAAGAAATCCGGGTCTTCCTTGGTGATCGCGTCAGCCCAACGCTCGTTGTTATCAATCAGGTCTTGTAGATCGTGCATGGATAAGGCCTCAAGAAAGATGCGCAGGTTTGATAGACGACCACCCGTCGAAGTCACGCCGCCAGCGCAAAGTGTTTCCGTTGGAATTCTCGCGCGCCCGGTGAGTCCACTCAGTAAGGCCCACAGTATGAGGAATTGCCATGACTGATTCACGACGCCCTTATGATGCGGTGCAACCGGAACCCATCGATGATAACGAAGACCGCATGGGTTCGGTGCACGAGCTGGATTTCGACGATGAAGAGCCCAGCGCGAAGATCGGTGATGAGCTGCCCGAGCGTGAACGTGAACAGCTGATGCCGGCTGAGCGGGTGCGCGAAGCGGGCATGACCGGAGCTTCGGTGGATGATCACCAGCCGACTGACGATGACCTGAGTCCGGAAACGCTGATTCGCCAGGACGGTGCACGTGATGCCGATGAACTCGGCGAGGGCAATCCAGCGGATTGGGATTTAAGCGAAGTCGGTGAAAACGACATCGGCGGCGGTGACGGACTGGATGAGGCGGAACTGGCGGATCTGGATCCGCTGGATGGCAAGCGGTGATCGTTGTTGCCTGATGGATTGCTATCGCGAGCAGGCTCACTCCTACAATTGGAACGCGCTCACCTGTAGGAGTGAGCCTGCTCGCGATGCCTTTAAGCCTCAGTCAACCAGGGTGCAGGCCATTACCACCGCATCCTCACGCCCCCCCACCGCCGGATAATAATCGCGACGCCGGCCAATCTCGTTGAACCCATAACGCTCGTACAATTTGAAAGCGGCCGTATTACTGTCGCGCACTTCCAGAAAACATTCCCGAGCCTGAGCCTTGTAGGCAATCGACATCAGGTGCTCAAGCAGCGTCAACCCCAACCCACGCCCCTGATTTTCCGGTTTGACCGTGATATTGAGCAGATGCGCCTCATCAAGAATGATCTGCACCACGCCATGGCCGACTTGCTGCTGACCTTCGAACATCAGCCAGATCTGGTATTTGCCCAGGCCATCGAGAAAGATTCCCCGGGTCCACGGATGGCTGTACGCGGCGTATTCGATCTTCAGCACAGCCTCCAGGTCCGCCTCGGTCATCGGGCGAAAGGTTACAGCCTCACTCATCGGATTGTTTCCAGCGCGCCATCAGCCGACGCATGGCTTGCCACACAGCAGCCTTGCGCTGTGGCTCTTCCATTAACAGTTCCAGACCGGGAATTGCCCAGGCCAGGCCCAGGCCTTCGATCTGCAGTTCACTATTGAACGCTTCGGCGTCCGCCTCCCCGGCAAACTTCACCGCCGGCAAACCGATCAGCCATAAACAGGCGCAGGGTGCTGCTTCCATCTGTACCGAGAGGAAACCCTGCACGAAGTCGCGCGCCGCTTCCGGGCCCTGATCCAGCGTGCCGCGATTGAGCCACGGCCAGCGCACCGGCTCGCCGACGATCTGCGGCGCATCCGGCAGACCGGCGGCGCGCAGCATGTCCTTGAGCAGCAGGTAGGCTGGATCGCGACTTTGAAACGCGTCGCCTGTGGGTAACTCGACCAGCAGCAGGCACCGTCCGGCACGCAGCAGTTGCAGGGCGAAACGCGGCGGAGGCACGGGCGCAGGCTTGACCACCACCGGCGTCTCGTCGACTTCTTCCACCGGTTTGGCGCCGTTGCGGGTGCTCGCCAGCGACGGACGCGGCACTTCGATTTTCGGCCGCTCGGCCGTGCGCGCGGCAGGCTGCGCCGGTGCTTCGGCCTGAGGCACCGGCGCAACCGGCACCTCGACCTCAGGCTCGGGCATCTCCAGCAGCTCGGGCCGCGACGGTGCGGCGAAAGGCAGTTCGGTGCGCGGCAACCAGTTGACCACCTGCATGGCGTTCAGATAGGCGCGGCGGCGGGACTCGATAAGCAAAGGTCGGCCACTTGTGGATAACGAAAAGTGCGCTGATTCTACCGCCCTTCGCACAAGATCGCTTGCTGTTGATCGACAGCCTGCGCTGCGCCGGGCCGCTGCGTGTTGGCCAAAGAATGCGACAGCCCGTCCCGAGAGTGAATCGCCACGCCTGTGATGCAGTACAATCGCCGCTTTTAATCGCCAACCAGCCGGCCATTCCGATGATCGAACCCAAGCGCGTCTTGCGCGCCCTCGCTGAACACTGGGCACTTCTGGAGCCACTGTGCGAGCACTTCGACCAAGGCACCCTGAGCCTCAACGAACTGCGCACGCAACTGGCCGCCCAACAACTCGACAGCACGCCGCAGGACATCACCAGCCTGCTCGACGTGTGGATTCGCCTCGATATTCTCGTTCCGGTGGCGAAAAGCCCGAACCGTTTCGAGCTCAACGCGCAGATCCACGACTTCCTCGCCTACCTGCGTCGCGAACATCGCCTCGGCCTGTGCCTGGAAATCGAAGCCTACCTGCGGCATCTCGAGCGCCTGGCCGGTTACATCCAGGATGCGTTCGACGTTCGTGACGGCAACGACCTGGCCCGCCAGTTGCGCTTGCTCGACATGCGCGTGCGCGACGTGTTGAAGAAACTCGACAACGACGAACAGGCATTGGTGGCCGTGGCCGAACGCGCCAAGACCAGCGACCGGCAGATTCCGCTGCGCCAGCGTTACGCCGAAGTACTGGCGACGTGGGACGAATACGTCGAGCCGATGATCGATCTGGTCAACGCCGACGGCGCCTTCGAACAAGGCGTGCGCAAGGTCGAAACCGTCCTGCTGAAGATGCTCAGCGAACAGCAGCGCCTCGGCCATCTGGTCGATGACGACATGCTCCTGCGCACCCACGCACGCATCCTCGAAATGCAGACCAGCGCGCAACTGACCCTGCGTCATGCCCGCGAACTGCTGCTGCCGTTGCGTGAAGAAGCGCGTCGGCACAACGCCGTGACCCGCGGCGCGGCACTGGCGCTGGCGGCAATTCGCCGTAAAGGCATCGACGCCGTGCCGCAAGCGGCGATGCCACTGTTCACCCGGCCGCAGAGCACCTTCCTCGGCAGCGCCAGTCAGGTCGAAGCCTATGTTTACGCCCTGGCGCGTTTCGAGCCGAAACCGGCGCGCTTTCCCAAGGCGCACAAAACCCAGAAGACTGGCGACGCTCCGCGTGCACCACGCACCGTGCGCGAGATGGTCGATCGTTGCGAAGAGTCATTGCCGATGCCAGACCTGATGACCTGGCTGCTGGAGCAGGAACCCGACGGCGCCACCGACGAATTGCTTTACTGGTTCTCGCGCCTGTCGCGGGAAAAACGCTTCAAGCGCGAGCGTCTGGAACGTCGCGAATACCACACTCACGAGCACCAGGTCAGCCTGCGCTCCTTCGCCCTGCTCTCGGCCAGCGATAACGCCGCCGAGGATTCTGCGAGCATCCCCCATGCATCTTGATCTATCCGAACTGTCGCAACTGGCGCCGATCTTCCGCGAGTTGTTCAAGGGTTACCACGTCAGCCGCCGCGATCCCGAGCTGTACGCACAGCTGTCGAATTTCCAGGACCAGTACCGCACGCTGTTCAAGGCGCTGGGCTTTGAACTGGTCTGCGACACCCGTGGTTTCTACTACTTCGTGCCGGACATGGCCGCCGCGGCAGTGAACAAGACCGCCCAGCGTCTGGCGCTGTTCACCTTCATCCTCGTCGAGCACCTGGCCGATCAGGGCCGCGACCCGATCGCCGTGCTCGATGGCGGCAGCCTCGGCCGCGAAGAGTTGCCGTCGTTGCTGGATAAATACCGCGACCTGTTCCTTCAGGCCGAAGTGCAGACCGTCGAAGAACTCGAAGAAAAAATCATGCGCCGCATGACCCAGCTCGGTTTCGCCGGCGAAGAAAACGGTGTCTACCGCTTCCTGCCGCCGATGCATCGTTTCCTCGATGTGTGTCTGTCGGTGCAGCAGGACCGCGATCTGGCCGCCAGCGTGCACAGCGTTCTGCCGCTGCCGGCGCCGGTGCTGATCGACGAAGAAGCCGAAGCGAAATTCCTCGAAACCGACGATCCACTCGATCTCAGCGAGTTTGAAGAAGAAAGCGAAGAAGATGCACTGGCCCGCGCCATTGCCGAAGAACAGGAGTCCGACGCATGAGCCAGGAACGCTACGGCATCCGCCGCTTTGCCCTTTTGAACACCGCCGGTTACAGCCTCGGCCTGTTCCCGCTGGAAGAACCGCTGTCGGTCTACGGCGCGAACAACCTCGGTAAGTCAGCGTCGATCAACGCTTTGCAGTTCCCGATTCTGGCGCGTATGTCGGACATGAGTTTCGGCAAGTACAGCCTGGAACAATCGCGGCGCTTCTACTTCGCTTCCGATACCAGTTACATCCTCGTCGAAGTCAACCTGCCCCACGGCCCGCACGTGATCGGAGTGGTCGGTCGCGGCCCGGGCGGTGGTTTCGGTCACCAGTTCTTCGCCTATGCCGGCAAGCTCGATCTGGCCCACTACCAGAAAAACGACACCTGTCTGCGCCAGAAAGAACTGTTCAGCAATCTCGAAAAAGAAGGCCTGAAAGCTTACGAACTCAAGCCCGACGAGTTGCGTCGCTTGCTGGTGGGCGGTCACACATCGATCCCGCTCGACCTGACGCTGATCCCGCTGCGCTCCACCAGCGAGCAGAGCCTTAAGACCTTCCGCGCGTTGTTCATCAACCTGCTGCACATGCGCGAAATCACCGCGGCCAAGCTCAAGCAACTGTTCCTCGATGCCTTCGAGCACAGCCTGCGTTCGGGCAGCGTCGACTACATCGCCGCGTGCGAAGAAGCCTTCCGCGACGTGCGGCGCATGGAGCAGGATTACAACTCGCTGGTGGCTGCCGGCCCATTGGTCGAAGCCTTGGCCAACGGCGTGAAACAGCGTGACGTGCTGCGCGGCAAACTGCATCGCCTGTCGCCGCTGCTCGATTCCTTGCTCGGCACCTGGTCGGACTACGCCACTGCGCGCAAGGAAGAGCTGACGATTCAGGCCGAGCACTACCGTCGCGAACAGGACGATCTGCAAAACGATCAGCGCGGCGGCACCCAGGAACTGATGCGTCTGGAACGGGAAATTTCCGGGATCCAGCGCTGGCTCGGCGAGTTGTCGGTGCTTAAGAACCGCTTCGCCCTCGTCGATGACGTCAAGGTGCTTGAGCAACAATTGCTCGCCGCCAAGGATGCCCACGACGAATTGGCGGGGGCCTTGGCACAGTCGCGTCAGTTCAGTGCCGAAGATCTGGAAGAGCGTTTGCGCGATCTGGAAAAACGCCTGAAGTCGGTGAAGCAGCAACTCGATCACGCCGACAACAACAGCTACGCCCGCCTGCGCGAGGAGTTCTCGCAACAGGACGTCGAGCGCCTGATGCGTCTGTTCAACAGCGCGCTGTTCAGCCTGCCGCTGGGCGAACACGGCATCACCCTCGACGAGAACGGCGAGTGGGTCAAATCCGTTGAGCTGATTCTCGATGGCTTCAAAGGCGAGCGCTTCGAAGTGCCGGGCCTCTCCATCGACATCTCGCACATCGAGCCGCCGGCCTTGCAGGCTTTGGCCGACCGCGCCGCGTTGCGCGATCAGAAAGAGCGTCTGGAAAAAGAGCTCAAGCAACTGAAAACCCAGCAAGCCGTGGCCGCCGACCGTGCCGCGAGCAAGACCCAGACCGAAGCGCTGTACCAGCAGGTACTGGACGCACAGAAGGCGCTGGAAGATTTCCGTCGCACCCAGACGCTGAGCGCCGAAGAAGGCGACAAGCTCGAGCAACTGGCGCAGATGGAAGCCGCGCAGGACGAACTCAAGCGCTCCAGCGATGCCTTCACCGAGCGCGTCCAGCAACTGTCGGCCAAGCTGCAATTGGTCGGCCGGCAGATCGCCGATATGGAAGCCAAGCAACGCACCCTCGACGATGCCTTGCGCCGTCGTCAGTTGCTGCCAGCGGATCTGCCATTCGGTACACCGTTCATGGATCCGGTCGATGACTCGATGGACAACCTGCTGCCACTGCTCAACGACTATCAGGACAGCTGGCAGGGCCTGCTGCGTGCCGATGGCCAGATCGAAGCGCTGTACGCGCAGGTGCGCCTCAAAGGTGTGGCCAAGTTCGACAGCGAAGACGACATGGAGCGCCGTCTGTCACTGCTGATCAACGCATACGCGCACCGCACCGATGAAGCCCTGACCTTGGGCAAGGCGCGCCGCGCAGCGGTCACCGACATCGCCCGCACCCTGCGCAACATCCGCAGCGACTACGACAGCCTCGAGCACCAACTGGCGCTGTTCAACCGCGAGATCAACAAGCGTCAGGTCTCCAACCTGCAAAGCTTCCGTATTGTCCTCGCGCCGAACAAGGAAGCGCTCAAGCACATCGACCAGATCATCCACAGCGCAGGCCAATACGAGGAAGGCGAAACCCTGTCGGTGTTCGACCTGAGCCAGAGTGCCGAACAGGACAACAAGAACGAAGAGGCCAAGGAATACCTGGCGCGGCTGGTGGCGGCGAACCACAACCAGCTCGGTCTCAAGGACCTGTTCGAACTGGCCTTCGAGATCACCAAGGTCAATGGCCAACCGGTCATCCACACCGACATCGACGGCGCGGCCTCCAACGGCACGACCATGACCATCAAGGCGCTGACCAACATGTATCTGTTGCTGCACTTGATGGATCGCGATCTGGCCGGTCGTGTGCGTCTGCCGTACTACCTCGACGAGGCAGCGGACATCGACGAGAAGAACCAGGCAGCGTTGCTGGAAACCAGCCTGCAACTGGGCTTCGTGCCGATCCTGGCGAGCGTCAAGCCGCAGGTCTGCGCCAGTGTCGCGATCGACCTGGAAGGCGGCAGCGGTCCGGCGGGGATCTACATTGATGAAGCGGACTGGAAGTACATCCGCCGCCATGATGTGGTCAAGGCCACGCTGAATGTGCAGGCGGATGAGCCGGAGCTGGATGCGGTTTGATCGGCTTTAGCTGAAGGCAATAAAAAGGGCCGCGATCTGATCGGATCGCGGCCCATTTTTATCCCTTGGATTTTGTGTTGATTTGCCTGGCCCCTTCGCGAGCAGGCTCGCTCCTACAGTTGGAATGCGTTTCCCTTGTAGGAGTGAGCCTGCTCGCGATAGCGTCGTCCCAGACGCTGAAGAATTACTTACCAAGCTGAATCTTCGGCGCCCAGGTCAGCCATTCTTCCTCGAACTTGTCGAACAGCGGGAACGTCTGCTCGGCCCGCGCCGGATTGCCCATGCGCTCGCCCTCCGGTGTAGCGAAGGCGATGCCGCCCTGAATCAGTGTCTCCAGCGACTCGGTTCGCACCGTCACGCCCTTGAACAACCCGTAATCGAAGCCCACGCCGCTGGTGTTCCAGAAGCGGCTGCCGCTGCGCACCAGTGGCGCGTACTTCGGCTCGATCAGGATGTGCACCAACACCCGGTCAGCCGTCTGGCCCAACTCATAACCGGTGACCTTGCCGACGGTGATTTCACGGTAAGTGACTGGCACGCCAGGCTTCAGCGAACCGCGACGTGCGGCGCTCAACACCAGACTCAAACCGGCTTCCTGTTTAGTGACTTCCGGCGCCTCGGCCAAGGCAACGAAGTTCTTCTGCGGGCCGAGATTCTTCGCCGCTGGCTGGACTTCGATGTACTTACCGGTGACCAGCGTTTCCAGGTTCTGCGTCTTGATCAGTCCCAGTTCCGGCTTGACCACCCAGAACTGACTGCCGACTCGGGCAATCTTCTCCGGCACTTCGGTGATGCGCGCGGTGAGGATCACTGACTGCATGTCATCGGTAAGATCGACGCTTTCAATCTTGCCGACATCCAGCCCCTTGAAACGCACCGGCGTACCGCTGCTCAAACCGTCGGCGCGATCGACTTTGATGGTCACCACTGCGCCTTTCTTGTTCGCCTCGTCGTGATCGGCGTACAGACGGAAGCGCGGGATGCGTTTCTTCAACGGCGCATTGGCTTGCGGCGTTTCGAATGCGATACCGCCAGCCATCAGAGTCTGCAGGGATTCACTCTTCACCTGAATCCCGCCGGTCAAGCCACCCGTGAGGGTGATGCCGCTGACGTTCCAGAAACGGGTCGAAGCGTTGACCAGGTTTTCGTATTCCTTCTCGATGTGCACGCCAATGACCAGTTGCTTTTTGGTTCGGGAGAACTGGTAGCTCTGCACTGAACCGACCTTGACCTGCTTGTACAGAATCGGGCTGCCGACGTCGATCGAGCCCAGCGAATCGGTGAACAATACCAAGTGCAGCCCCGGCGAACGCAGATCCAGCGGCGGCGCTTTTGGCCGCGCCTCGAACTCGCGCTTCGGCGCTGCGCCCTTATCGCCCGGACGCACGGCGATGTAGTTACCTTTCACAAGTGCTTCGAGGCCAGTGATGCCGGCCAGGGAAATCGATGGTTTGACCACCCAGAACTGCGTGCCCTCCACCAGGTAGTCCTCAGCCAGCGGATCCAGAGTCAGCTCGGCTGTCGCGCTGTTCAGGTCCGGATCGACCTTCAGCGCTTTCAGGTTGCCGACCTGAATGCCTTTGTACATCACCGGCGTGCGACCGGCCTGCAGGCCTTCGAAGTCGCTGAGTTTGACCTTCACGCGAATCCCGGCAGCGGCGGCGTCGAAGTCTTCATAGAGACGGAATGGCAGACTCGGGTCAGTCGGCGGGCTGTCCTTGCGATTTTCCGGTGTCGCGAAGGCGATACCGCCAGCGACGATGCTGGCCAGGGATTCGCTGCGCACTTTCACACCGGAGAGGTTGGCGTCGATGCTGATGCCGCTGGCGTTCCAGAATCGTGTATGTTTGCGCACCAGTTTGGCGTAGGTCGGCTCGATGAATACCTTCAGTTCAACGGTGCTCTGATCCTCGGAAAGCACATAGCTTTTCACCTGGCCGACCTTGATCTGCTTGTAGAACACCGGGCTGCCGCGATTCAAAGAGCCGAGGCGATCGGCCTTGATGGTGAGGTGCAGACCGGGCTTGGCGTCGGACAGTGGCGGCTCTTCGGCGAGTGCCTTGAACTTGCGTACCGGTTCGCCCTCTCCAGGACTGATCGCCACGTAATTACCCGAGACCAAGGTTTCCAGCCCGGTGATACCGGCCAGGGTCACGCTCGGTTTGACCAGCCAGAACCGCGTGCTGGTTTTCAGGTACTGCTCGACATCCTTGTTCATTTCGATGGTGGCGATCACTCCTTTGGAGTTGCCTTCATCGTCGAGCTTGAGGGTCTTGACCTTGCCGACCGGCATGCCTTTGTAGACCACTTCAGTCTTGTTGACCTGGATACCTTCGCCACTTTCAAAACGTACCTGAATCTCGATGCCGGTTTCCGACCAGGCACGCCAGCCGAGCCAGCCGCCGATGATCAGCGCAATCAGAGGCAGCACCCAAATAGCCGACCAGTTCGAAGCCGGTCGGGTTTTCGCTACAGGCAAATCAGTCATGGTCGTCGTCCGACTCCGTGTTATCCCAAATCAGTCGGGGATCGAAAGTTACTGCGGCGAGCATCGTCAGAATCACCACAGTGGCGAAGGCGACGGCGCCCAGATTGGCTTCGACACTGGCTATCCGGCCGAAGTTGACGACCGCCACGAGAATGGCGATCACAAAAATATCGAGCATCGACCAACGGCCAATGAACTCGATGAAACGGTACATCCAGATGCGCTGACGGGCCGACAATGGCTGCCGGCGCTGCACGGAAAACAGCAACAACGCGATGCCGACCAGTTTGAAGGTCGGCACCAGAATACTGGCAATGAACACTACGGCGGCGATCGGAATCATGCCGTGCTGCACCAGTTGAATCACCCCGGACATGATGGTGCTCGGATCACCCTGGCCCAGAGAACTGACCGTCATGATCGGCAGGACATTCGCCGGGATATAGATGATGGCTGCCGTGATCAACAGCGCCCAGGTTCGGGTCAGGCTGTTCGGTCGGCGAGCGTGAACCTGAGCGCCGCAACGGCTGCAGTTTTGCTCATCGACGTCAGCGTCCTGCCTGTTCAGCTCGTGGCATTCGGTGCACACCAGAATGCCCGCATCAATCGCCCGCATGGGCATCCTCTCCTGATAATGCCTGCCAGATCTGATGCGGTGACATCACCACCTCCAGCCAGACTTGCACCAATAACAAGCCAATAAAACATGCCAGCCCGAGGCCGACGGTGATCGCTGCCATATCTGCCAGCTTCACGATCGCAACGAGGACGCCCATGAGGTAGACCTCGAGCATGCCCCAGTCTCTGAGGTGGTGGTAAATACGATAGAGCAGCAAGCCATAGCCGCGGCCGACATTGAACCGAATCGTCAGTAGTACAAACAGCTGGCACAGCAACTTGAGCAACGGTATCGCCATACTGCAGAGGAAGACGACAATCGACACTCCTTGCATATCGGTATTGAACAGACCGACCACGCTACTCCACACCGTATCCTGTGACGATTGCCCGAGGATATTGAGTTGCATGATGGGTAAAAAGTTTGCCGGCACGTAAAGTAATAACGCGGCAATCACCAAGGCGAGGCTGCGCTGCACCACATTGTGGCGGTGCGCATACAACTCGTAGCCGCAACGCGGGCAGAGAGCTTTCTCACCGTGGGCAAGTGTCGGCTTGCGCATCAGCAGGTCGCACTCGTGACAGGCTATCAAGTCTTCCAGCGGTAAATCTGACAGCCCGGAGGCGTCAACCGATTCTGACATACAGGCTCTGACTCCGAAAAAGATGGGGCTATTCTAGTGTTCTGATTCGAAAATAACTGTGCAATTTTGTTCGCCGCAGCTCTGAAAACTTTCTCGCAGGCAAAACAAAACCCCAACTGCTTTCGCAATTGGGGTTTCGGAATTTAATCTTGACGATGACCTACTCTCACATGGGGAAACCCCACACTACCATCGGCGATGCATCGTTTCACTGCTGAGTTCGGGATGGGATCAGGTGGTTCCAACGCTCTATGGTCGTCAAGAAATTCGGGTACTGAGTCGTGGCCAGATGGCCTCGCTTCAGCAAATTGGGTATGTGACAGCTGTCGGTGTTTGTGCGCTTCGAACTTTCGGTTCGTTTCGTCTTCACACACCGCAATCTGGCGCCTTTTCAGGTCAGCAAATTGCTTGGGTGTTATATGGTCAAGCCTCACGGGCAATTAGTATTGGTTAGCTCAACGCCTCACAGCGCTTACACACCCAACCTATCAACGTCGTAGTCTTCGACGGCCCTTCAGGGAACTCAAGGTTCCAGTGAGATCTCATCTTGAGGCAAGTTTCCCGCTTAGATGCTTTCAGCGGTTATCTTTCCCGAACATAGCTACCCGGCAATGCCACTGGCGTGACAACCGGAACACCAGAGGTTCGTCCACTCCGGTCCTCTCGTACTAGGAGCAGCCCCTCTCAAATCTCAAACGTCCACGGCAGATAGGGACCGAACTGTCTCACGACGTTCTAAACCCAGCTCGCGTACCACTTTAAATGGCGAACAGCCATACCCTTGGGACCGGCTTCAGCCCCAGGATGTGATGAGCCGACATCGAGGTGCCAAACACCGCCGTCGATATGAACTCTTGGGCGGTATCAGCCTGTTATCCCCGGAGTACCTTTTATCCGTTGAGCGATGGCCCTTCCATACAGAACCACCGGATCACTAAGACCTACTTTCGTACCTGCTCGACGTGTCTGTCTCGCAGTCAAGCGCGCTTTTGCCTTTATACTCTACGACCGATTTCCGACCGGTCTGAGCGCACCTTCGTACTCCTCCGTTACTCTTTAGGAGGAGACCGCCCCAGTCAAACTACCCACCATACACTGTCCTCGATCCGGATAACGGACCTGAGTTAGAACCTCAAAGTTGCCAGGGTGGTATTTCAAGGATGGCTCCACGCGAACTGGCGTCCACGCTTCAAAGCCTCCCACCTATCCTACACAAGCAAATTCAAAGTCCAGTGCAAAGCTATAGTAAAGGTTCACGGGGTCTTTCCGTCTAGCCGCGGATACACTGCATCTTCACAGCGATTTCAATTTCACTGAGTCTCGGGTGGAGACAGCGCCGCCATCGTTACGCCATTCGTGCAGGTCGGAACTTACCCGACAAGGAATTTCGCTACCTTAGGACCGTTATAGTTACGGCCGCCGTTTACCGGGGCTTCGATCAAGAGCTTCGCGTTAGCTAACCCCATCAATTAACCTTCCGGCACCGGGCAGGCGTCACACCCTATACGTCCACTTTCGTGTTTGCAGAGTGCTGTGTTTTTAATAAACAGTCGCAGCGGCCTGGTATCTTCGACCGGCATGAGCTTACGGAGCAAGTCCTTCACCCTCACCGGCGCACCTTCTCCCGAAGTTACGGTGCCATTTTGCCTAGTTCCTTCACCCGAGTTCTCTCAAGCGCCTTGGTATTCTCTACCCAACCACCTGTGTCGGTTTGGGGTACGGTTCCTGGTTACCTGAAGCTTAGAAGCTTTTCTTGGAAGCATGGCATCAACCACTTCGTCACCCAAAGGGTAACTCGTCATCAGCTCTCGGCCTTAAGATCCCGGATTTACCTAAGATCTCAGCCTACCACCTTAAACTTGGACAACCAACGCCAAGCTGGCCTAGCCTTCTCCGTCCCTCCATCGCAATAACCAGAAGTACAGGAATATTAACCTGTTTTCCATCGACTACGCTTTTCAGCCTCGCCTTAGGGACCGACTAACCCTGCGTCGATTAACGTTGCGCAGGAAACCTTGGTCTTTCGGCGTGGGTGTTTTTCACACCCATTGTCGTTACTCATGTCAGCATTCGCACTTCTGATACCTCCAGCAAGCTTCTCAACTCACCTTCACAGGCTTACAGAACGCTCCTCTACCGCATCACCCGAGGGTGATACCCGTAGCTTCGGTGTATGGTTTGAGCCCCGTTACATCTTCCGCGCAGGCCGACTCGACTAGTGAGCTATTACGCTTTCTTTAAAGGGTGGCTGCTTCTAAGCCAACCTCCTAGCTGTCTAAGCCTTCCCACATCGTTTCCCACTTAACCATAACTTTGGGACCTTAGCTGACGGTCTGGGTTGTTTCCCTTTTCACGACGGACGTTAGCACCCGCCGTGTGTCTCCCATGCTCGGCACTTGTAGGTATTCGGAGTTTGCATCGGTTTGGTAAGTCGGGATGACCCCCTAGCCGAAACAGTGCTCTACCCCCTACAGTGATACATGAGGCGCTACCTAAATAGCTTTCGAGGAGAACCAGCTATCTCCGAGCTTGATTAGCCTTTCACTCCGATCCACAGGTCATCCGCTAACTTTTCAACGGTAGTCGGTTCGGTCCTCCAGTCAGTGTTACCTAACCTTCAACCTGCCCATGGATAGATCGCCCGGTTTCGGGTCTATTCCCAGCGACTAGACGCCCTATTAAGACTCGCTTTCGCTACGCCTCCCCTATTCGGTTAAGCTCGCCACTGAAAATAAGTCGCTGACCCATTATACAAAAGGTACGCAGTCACAGAACAAAGTCTGCTCCCACTGCTTGTACGCATACGGTTTCAGGATCTATTTCACTCCCCTCTCCGGGGTTCTTTTCGCCTTTCCCTCACGGTACTAGTTCACTATCGGTCAGTCAGTAGTATTTAGCCTTGGAGGATGGTCCCCCCATATTCAGACAAAGTTTCTCGTGCTCCGTCCTACTCGATTTCATGACTAAGAGATTTTCGCGTACAGGGCTATCACCCACTATGGCCGCACTTTCCAGAGCGTTCCGCTAATCTCAAAGCCACTTAAGGGCTAGTCCCCGTTCGCTCGCCACTACTAAGGGAATCTCGGTTGATTTCTTTTCCTCAGGGTACTTAGATGTTTCAGTTCCCCTGGTTCGCCTCTTGCACCTATGTATTCAGTACAAGATAACCATCTTATGATGGCTGGGTTCCCCCATTCAGACATCTCCGGATCAAAGTCTGTTTGCCGACTCCCCGAAGCTTTTCGCAGGCTACCACGTCTTTCATCGCCTCTGACTGCCAAGGCATCCACCGTATGCGCTTCTTCACTTGACCATATAACCCCAAGCAATCTGGTTATACTGTGAAGACGACATTCGCCGAAAATTCGAATTTCTCAACTAAGAGAACTCACAAATTTTACCTTAGCCTGATCCGTTACCAGTGAAAGTAACGTTCAGTCTATCTTTCTATCACATACCCAAATTTTTAAAGAACGATCTAGTCAAAGACTAGAAATCAACATTCATCACCGTTTCGGTGGAATGCTCATTTCTAAGCTTTCAAACTTCAGAAGCAGTAGTGGTGGAGCCAAGCGGGATCGAACCGCTGACCTCCTGCGTGCAAGGCAGGCGCTCTCCCAGCTGAGCTATGGCCCCGTATTTCTACAGGCGTTTCCCACACAAAATTGGTGGGTCTGGGCAGATTCGAACTGCCGACCTCACCCTTATCAGGGGTGCGCTCTAACCAACTGAGCTACAGACCCAATTTCGGGCTGCTTCTATCGTCTTCTTCAATGAATCAAGCAATTCGTGTGGGAGCTCATGCAGCAGCTGATGTCGTCGATTAAGGAGGTGATCCAGCCGCAGGTTCCCCTACGGCTACCTTGTTACGACTTCACCCCAGTCATGAATCACACCGTGGTAACCGTCCCCCCGAAGGTTAGACTAGCTACTTCTGGTGCAACCCACTCCCATGGTGTGACGGGCGGTGTGTACAAGGCCCGGGAACGTATTCACCGCGACATTCTGATTCGCGATTACTAGCGATTCCGACTTCACGCAGTCGAGTTGCAGACTGCGATCCGGACTACGATCGGTTTTATGGGATTAGCTCCACCTCGCGGCTTGGCAACCCTTTGTACCGACCATTGTAGCACGTGTGTAGCCCAGGCCGTAAGGGCCATGATGACTTGACGTCATCCCCACCTTCCTCCGGTTTGTCACCGGCAGTCTCCTTAGAGTGCCCACCATAACGTGCTGGTAACTAAGGACAAGGGTTGCGCTCGTTACGGGACTTAACCCAACATCTCACGACACGAGCTGACGACAGCCATGCAGCACCTGTCTCAATGTTCCCGAAGGCACCAATCCATCTCTGGAAAGTTCATTGGATGTCAAGGCCTGGTAAGGTTCTTCGCGTTGCTTCGAATTAAACCACATGCTCCACCGCTTGTGCGGGCCCCCGTCAATTCATTTGAGTTTTAACCTTGCGGCCGTACTCCCCAGGCGGTCAACTTAATGCGTTAGCTGCGCCACTAAGAGCTCAAGGCTCCCAACGGCTAGTTGACATCGTTTACGGCGTGGACTACCAGGGTATCTAATCCTGTTTGCTCCCCACGCTTTCGCACCTCAGTGTCAGTATCAGTCCAGGTGGTCGCCTTCGCCACTGGTGTTCCTTCCTATATCTACGCATTTCACCGCTACACAGGAAATTCCACCACCCTCTACCATACTCTAGCTTGCCAGTTTTGGATGCAGTTCCCAGGTTGAGCCCGGGGATTTCACATCCAACTTAACAAACCACCTACGCGCGCTTTACGCCCAGTAATTCCGATTAACGCTTGCACCCTCTGTATTACCGCGGCTGCTGGCACAGAGTTAGCCGGTGCTTATTCTGTCGGTAACGTCAAAATTGCAGAGTATTAATCTACAACCCTTCCTCCCAACTTAAAGTGCTTTACAATCCGAAGACCTTCTTCACACACGCGGCATGGCTGGATCAGGCTTTCGCCCATTGTCCAATATTCCCCACTGCTGCCTCCCGTAGGAGTCTGGACCGTGTCTCAGTTCCAGTGTGACTGATCATCCTCTCAGACCAGTTACGGATCGTCGCCTTGGTGAGCCATTACCTCACCAACTAGCTAATCCGACCTAGGCTCATCTGATAGCGCAAGGCCCGAAGGTCCCCTGCTTTCTCCCGTAGGACGTATGCGGTATTAGCGTTCCTTTCGAAACGTTGTCCCCCACTACCAGGCAGATTCCTAGGCATTACTCACCCGTCCGCCGCTGAATCCAGGAGCAAGCTCCTTTCATCCGCTCGACTTGCATGTGTTAGGCCTGCCGCCAGCGTTCAATCTGAGCCATGATCAAACTCTTCAGTTCAAACATCTTTGGGTTTTTAAGAAACCCTAAACTTGGCTCAGCAATCGTTGGTTACATCTTTGATTTCTCGCGGAGTAACTTGTGATGCTGATAATCTTGTTGACTATCAGTCTGACTGCACAAGCACCCACACGAATTGCTTGATTCAGTTGTTAAAGAGCGGTTGGTTAAGATCTTTCGTCTCAACCGAGGCGCGCATTCTACAGCAGCCTCATTTGCTGTCAAGTGATTATTTTCAGAAGTTTTCGAAGAATTCTTCAACAACTTCAACCACTTGCGCTTCCGATCTCTCGTTAGCGGGAGGCGAATTCTACAGCGTTAATCACTGCTGTCAACACCTCTTTTTCTCCGCTTTCGACCGAGAAGATCGAACCGTTAAGAGAGCCAAACATCACTGCTCTTTCAACTCCTTCCAGGCTTCGATGATCTGAAGCAAGTCGCTGTCGAAAACTGCGTAACTCTTTGAATCTCAAGGAGTTTTCCGTTTCGACTGCGCCGGAAGTGGGGCGAATTATAGACCTCTGGAATCTGCCGTCAACCGTTAATTTCGCTTTTCTTGCAGATTCTGCTTTTTGCCCAATAAACGCGGCATTCGTCTCGTCACCGGCGGCAGACGAAGCAGCAAAAGCGCCGCGCCTATAAAGGCATAAATCGTCCACTCCTCCAGATCAGCCCGCACGATCCACAGCATATGCAGCAAACCGAGCCCGAGAATCACGTAAACCAGACGATGCAGCTTCTTCCAGCGAGCACCCAACCGACGCTGACTATAGCGATTCGACGTCACCGCCAATATCAGCAAGCCGAGAAAGCCCAGTGCACCGACAATAATGTATGGCCGCTTGCGCAGCTCCACGCCCAGCTGAGACCAGTCGAATCCGAGGATAAACGCCATGTAGCTGAACAGATGCAGCGTCACATAGGCAAAACACCAAAGCCCCAACTGCCGGCGAACCGCAATCCACCCCGCCCAGCCGCTCAGCTTTTGCAGAGGTGTCATGCTCAGCGTGATCAACAGCAACACCAGCGTGCCAAGTCCAAGACGATCGACCAGCACCTTGCCCGGATCAGGCCCGAGCAGATCGGCGAACGCCTGATAGAACCACAGCAACGGCCAGATGGCCGCAGCAATGAAAACGCCCACTCGCCAGAACGGATAGCGCATCAGTAGTTCTTCCGCAGATCGAGCCCTGTATATAAAGAAGCGACTTCATCCGAGTAGCCGTTGAACATCTGCGTATCGCGCACATTCGGTTTGAACAGACTGTTTGGCAAGCGCCGCTCGCGAGCTTGAGTCCAGCGTGGATGGTCGACCGTCGGATTCACATTCGCGTAGAAGCCATACTCGTCGGCTGCGATGCTTTGCCAAGTGGTCTTCGGCTGCTCGCTGACCAGACTGATACGCACAATGGATTTCACGCTTTTGAAGCCATACTTCCATGGCACCACCAGACGCAACGGGGCGCCGTTCTGATTCGGCAGTTCGCGGCCATACATGCCCACCGCGAGGATCGCCAAAGGATTCATCGCCTCGTCCAGACGCAAGCCTTCGACATATGGCCAATCGATCAGGGCAAAACCGGAACGCTGGCCGGGCATGCTCTTGGGATCCTGCAGGGTTTCGAAGCGGATGTACTTCGCTTTGGAGGTCGGCTCGACCTGTTTGAGCAGGGCCGAAATGGGAAAGCCGATCCAGGGTATGACCATCGACCACGCCTCGACGCAGCGCAGTCGATAGATACGTTCCTCCAGTTGATACGGTTTCATGAAGTCTTCCAGTGCGTAGCGCCCCGGTTTACCCACCTCCCCGTCTATCACTACGCTCCAGGGTTCGGTTTTCAGGTCGCCCGCATTCGAAGCCGGATCGCCCTTGCCGGTACCGAACTCATAGAAGTTGTTGTAGTGCGTGGCGTCTTTATAAGGCGTGATCGCCTCGTCCTTGACGTCGACCGCCCCCCACTGAGTAGAAGGAAGCTTTTCGGCAAACCAGGCCGGCGCCTTGCCGGATTCGACATCAGAGTAGCGAGGGGCATCAGCGGCACTCGCCCAGCGCGGCAGGCTGCTTACGGCAATACCGGCAGCGGTAGCACCGAGCAATTGGCGACGGGAAAGATAAATGGCTTCAGGCGTGACATCCGACTCATGGCAGTCGGATGCTTTGGGGATCTTGATCAACATGACAACTCCGCAGCTTTGGAGGACAGGTGCACCCATAGACTGCGGAGTATGCGCGAAATTACATCACTCGGCGTTTTTGTGACGACGAAGACGCAACAGGTACTGCACCGGGCCGGACGCCGCGTAAGCGAGGAACACCAGCAGCAGAATGCGCGGCGGATCGCTGAACACAACAGCGAATACCAGCACCACCGCCAGGATCGCCACGAACGGCACGCGACCTTTGAGATCCAGCTCCTTGAAGCTGTTGTACTTGATGTTGCTGACCATCAGCATGCCGGCGGCCGCAACCATCAGCGCGACCAGGAACGACATCTTCGAACCCTGGATGCCGTAATCGCTGAACGCCCAGACAATGCCCGCCACGACGCCTGCCGCCGCTGGGCTGGCCAGACCGATGAAGTAGCGTTTATCCGCCGTGCCGACCTGAGTGTTGAAGCGCGCCAGACGCAACGCTGCGCCCGCCACATAGATGAAGGCGACCATCCAGCCAACCTTGCCCATGTCGCCCAATGCCCAACCGAAGGCCAGCAATGCCGGCGCGACACCGAATGCGACCATGTCCGACAGCGAGTCGTACTCGGCGCCGAAGGCACTTTGCGTATTGGTCATGCGCGCCACGCGGCCATCGAGGCCGTCCAGCACCATCGCGACGAAGATCGCGATCGCAGCGAAAGCGAAGTACTTGCTCGCATTCACCGAGTCACCGGCACTCAGGGCGGCCTGGGCGCTCATCGAGTTGATGATGGAGTAGAAGCCTGCGAACAGGTTGGCAGTGGTGAACAGGTTCGGCAGCAGATAGATACCACGATGCCGGACTTTGCGACCTTCAGCGTCGTGCCCTTCTTCGATGTGTTCATCGATGGGCAGCAGGCTTTCGGCGTCGGAAGCCTTGTTCGGCTCTTCGGGACGTTCGCTCATGGACATTACCTTGCAACGGTTTGGAAAAAATTCGACAGATGCTTGAGGACGACAGTTCGGCCACAAACGATGCAGCTTTATACCAGAAGCACCGGCCCAAACGAAAAAACGCGGCCGAGGCCGCGTTTTTCGTACAAGGGACGACGACTCAGTTCTTGGCTTTGTCGACGATCTTGTTGGCACCGATCCACGGCATCATGGAGCGCAGTTGCTCGCCGATGATTTCGATACCGTGAGCGGCGTTGTTACGACGCTTGGCGGTCATCGAAGGGTAGCCGGTTGCGCCTTCGCTGATGAACATTTTGGCGTATTCGCCGTCCTGAATACGTTTCAGGGCGTTGCGCATGGCCTGACGGGATTCGGCGTTGATCACTTCCGGGCCGGTTACGTACTCGCCGTACTCGGCGTTGTTGGAGATCGAGTAGTTCATGTTGGCGATACCGCCTTCGTACATGAGGTCTACGATCAGCTTCAGTTCGTGCAGGCACTCGAAGTAGGCCATTTCCGGCGCGTAGCCAGCTTCAACCAGGGTTTCGAAACCGGCTTTTACCAGTTCAACGGTACCGCCGCACAGAACGGCTTGTTCGCCGAACAGGTCGGTCTCGGTCTCGTCCTTGAAGGTGGTTTCGATGATGCCGGTACGACCACCACCCACGCCAGCGGCGTAGGACAGCGCTACGTTCTTGGCATTGCCCGAGGCGTCCTGGTAGATCGCGATCAGGTCAGGGATACCGCCGCCTTTGACGAACTCGGAACGTACGGTGTGGCCCGGGGCTTTCGGCGCAATCATGATCACGTCGAGGTCGGCACGCGGAACAACCTGGTTGTAGTGAATCGCGAAGCCGTGGGAGAAGGCCAGGGTGGCGCCTTTCTTGATGTTCGGCTCGATTTCGTTCTTGTACAGCGAGGACTGGAATTCGTCCGGGGTCAGAATCATGACCAGGTCGGCAGCAGCTACGGCGGAAGCAACGTCGGTCACTTTCAGGCCGTGAGCTTCGGCTTTGGCAACGGTGGCCGAACCTTTACGCAGACCGACGGTAACGTCGACACCGGAGTCTTTCAGGTTGCACGCTTGAGCGTGACCCTGGGAGCCGTAACCGATGATGGCAACTTTCTTGCCCTGGATGATCGACAGGTCGCAGTCTTTATCGTAGAAAACTTTCATGAATTTCCCCTTATATCCGGCCGTTCAGGCCATGCGCTAATTTGGTTTAGATGCTGAGTACTTTGTCGCCGCGAGCAATGCCGGTCACGCCGCTGCGGACGGTTTCCAGAATCGATGCGGTGCCGATGGACTGAATGAAGCTGTCGAGCTTGTCGCTGGTACCGGTCAACTGAACGGTATACACGCTGGCGCTGACATCGACGATCTGCCCACGGTAGATATCGGTGGTGCGTTTGATCTCGGCGCGTTGGGCGCCAGTGGCCTTGACCTTGACCAGCATCAGTTCGCGCTCGATGTGAGCGCTTTCCGACAGGTCCACCAGCTTGACCACTTCGATCAGCTTGTTCAGGTTTTTGGTGATCTGCTCGATCACTTCATCGTGGCCCACGGTGGTCAGCGTCAGACGCGACAGGGTCGGGTCTTCGGTCGGGGCCACGGTCAGGCTTTCAATGTTGTAGTTGCGCTGCGAGAACAGGCCGACTACGCGAGACAGAGCGCCGGGTTCGTTTTCCAGAAGCAGGGAAATAATGTGCCGCATGATTAAGTACGCTCCGTCTTGCTCAGCCACATATCGCGCATGGAGCCGTCTTTGATCTGCATCGGGTAGACGTGCTCGCTGGTGTCGACTGCAACATCGATGATCACCAGGCGATCCTTCATGGCAAACGCTTCAGCCATCTTCGACTTCAAATCTTTCGATTCGGTGATGCGTACGCCAACGTGGCCATAGGCCTCGGCCAGCTTGATGAAGTCAGGCAGCGATTCCATGTAGGAGTGCGAGTGACGGCTGCCGTAGCTCATGTCCTGCCACTGGCGAACCATGCCCAGCACACCGTTGTTGAGGATGACGATTTTCACCGGCAAGCCGTACTGCAGGCAGGTCGACAGCTCCTGAATGTTCATCTGGATACTGCCCTCGCCGGTGACGCAGGCCACATCGTCGTCCGGGAAGCTCAGTTTGATGCCCATCGCCGCCGGCAGCCCGAAGCCCATCGTGCCCAGACCACCGGAGTTGATCCAGCGGTTAGGCTTGTTGAACGTGTAGTACTGCGCAGCGAACATCTGGTGCTGACCCACGTCGGAGGTCACAAAGGCATCGCCCTTGGTCACTTCGCAGAGGGTTTCGATCACGGTCTGCGGCTTGATCTGGCTGCCGTCGCCCTTTTCATAAGGGAACAGGCCGCGATCGCCGCGCCATTCATCGACCTGCTTCCACCAACTGGCCACGGACTCCTTGTTCGGGGTCTCGCCGATTTCCTTGAGGATCGCGACCATTTCGGTCAGGACGCTCTCGACCGGACCAACGATCGGCACGTCGGCCTTGATGGTCTTGGAGATCGACGCTGGGTCGATGTCGATGTGGATGATCTTGGCGTTCGGGCAAAACTTGGCCGGGCCGTTGATCACCCGATCGTCGAAGCGTGCGCCGACCGCGAGGATCACGTCGGCATGGTGCATCGCCAGGTTCGCGGTGTAGCTGCCGTGCATGCCGAGCATGCCGATGAACTGACGGTCAGTGCCAGGGAAAGCGCCCAGGCCCATCAAGGTATTGGTTACCGGCAGGTTGAGCATTTTTGCCAGTTCGGTCAGCTGCGCGGAGCCGTTGCCGAGGATGACGCCGCCGCCGGAGTACAGCACTGGGCGCTTGGCTGCCAACAACATTTCCGCTGCTTTGCGAATCTGCCCGGAGTGACCGCGAACGGCTGGGCTGTAGGAACGCAGCTTGGCTTTTTTCGGGAAAACGTATTCGAACTTCTCGGCCGGGTTGGTCATGTCTTTCGGGATGTCGACCACGACCGGACCCGGACGACCGGATTGCGCAAGGTAGAACGCCTTCTTCATGACTTCCGGGATTTCCGAGGCGTGCTTGATCATGAAGCTGTGCTTCACGATCGGCCGGGAGATGCCGATCATGTCGGTTTCCTGGAACGCGTCGGTGCCGACCATGGTGCTTGGCACCTGACCGGAAATGATCACCATCGGAATCGAGTCCATATAGGCGGTGGCGATACCGGTGATGGCGTTTGTGGCGCCTGGACCGGATGTCACCAATACCACGCCGGCTTTACCGGTGGCACGGGCGTAGCCGTCAGCCATATGGGTCGCCGCTTGTTCGTGACGAACCAGGATGTGGGTCACTTCCGGTTCTTTGAACAGGGCATCGTAAACATGCAGGAGAGCACCACCCGGGTACCCGTAGATATATTTGACGCCTTCGTCACGCAAAAAGCGGACGAGCATCTCACCGCCAGATAAAAGCTCCACGTTGTTCACCTCTAAAACGCCAGAATACCGTCCACAAAAAGGGGCGGGTCTTAATAGGTTTACTTCTCGGCAGAGCATGAGCGACGGTGGTCGCCGACTACGTCAGCACTGACTGAGCAAGTATTGGGATCGTCCCAAGTGTTGCGGGCCTTTCCCACCCAGCGCGAGGTAACGCGTTGCGGGTGTAACAGGTCGGCGCGGATGTGCGCCTCATGATCTACCGAGTGGGTCTGCTTCTGGCAGTCCCTCTACAGCGGACTTTGGATTCTTCTGTTTCGCCCTCTGCAAGTCAAGTCGTCTGTTGGGTTAATTGTGGGTAAGCACATGAGAACGCAAGAAAAAACCTGAAAAGCGCTACTCTGTTAGCGTCAATTGCGCATTTTTACCAAGGAATCAGCATGCGAACGCTCCTCCTCACTCTGCTGATCGGCCTCAGCCCATGGTGCTCGGCTGCTCAAATCTACAAATGGGTCGATGCCCAGGGTGTCACACATTTCGATGCGCAGCCGCCGCAGGGCCAACCGTCGACAACCATACAGACGCCCTCCTCGCCCACGCCGAAAGCTGCGCCGATGCCGGGTGGTGGCGTGCTCGGCGATCAGAAGGCGATTGATACCAAGGTGAAGAAACAGGTCGCCGAGCAGCAGGCGCAACTCAAGGCGTTCTGCGAGCAGGCACGCACGAATCTCGCGCAATTGCAGAACAATCCGCGCTTGCGTGA
Source organism: Pseudomonas moraviensis (assembly GCF_900105805.1). Lineage (NCBI taxonomy): Bacteria > Pseudomonadati > Pseudomonadota > Gammaproteobacteria > Pseudomonadales > Pseudomonadaceae > Pseudomonas > Pseudomonas moraviensis. The sequence continues at coordinate 3,938,657 of NZ_LT629788.1, forward strand.
GGAAGTCGAGGGGGATGTGCGGCGGCTCGACGACGCGCAGCGTCAGGAGCGCATCGTCGAAGCGCAGAAGCAGATTGCCGAGAACTGTTCGTAGGCACTCTACCGGATCTGTGTCAGAGCTGTGTAGGAGCTGTGTAGGAGCTGACGAGTGGAACGAGGCTGCGATCTTTTGATCTTGCACTTCAACAGCAAAATCAAAAGATCGCAGCCTTCGGCAGCTCCTACACAGCCGTATTCAGCGCGAAGCGGTGATCAGCAGGTCGAACTCTTTGAGCAGCACCTGCAACTGACGATCCTTGCCGCCAAGGTTGCGCTGGGCGAAGACCATTTCCGCCATTTCCTGAATGCCCGAGGCGTTCGGCAGCGGCAGGTCCTGTTCGAGGATCATCTTCATGCGCGGCAGGAAGATCCATTGCAGCCATTGCTCGAAGTCCAGCGTGTCGACCGAAAACGGCTCGACACTGCTCAGGGCCTCGGCCGACGGCTCGACCTCATCCCACCAGCCCAAAGCGCGCAGTTCTCGCTCGATCAGCAGCAGATGATCGGCGATTTTCGGGAAGCGCGCGTCCATCACAGGGAAACCTTGGCCTTCTGACGGGCCTGAGCAGCGCCGGCGGCATCGCCTTGTTTCTCACGAGACTGAGCGATGATTTCCCACAGGCTGGCTTGCAGATCCGGACGACCATTGGCCATGGTCAGCGCGCGCCGGGCGAACTGCTCGGCTTGCGGCGCATCGCCCTGGGCCATGCGCACTTGCGCCAAACGGTAGAGCACTTGTGGCTCACGCGGGGCAACACGCTGCGCCCGCTCCAGGCTGGAAGAAGCACCGTTGAGGTCGCCGCCGGCCTGCTGCTGTTGCGCGGTGGTCAGCAAGGCGAGTACCGGGCCGTCCAGTTGCTCATCCGCCGACAGGCCGCCGCCACTGCTGGTCGAAGGAATGCCACTTGGCGTGGAAGGCATGCTGTAGCTGCCGGAATTGATCGGTGCCGACTCAACCGCCGACGGGTTATACGGCCCCGATGTGATACCGCCCGAGGCCGGGCCCGGGACGATCGGCGAAGAGCTGATCGGTGTCGACACCGCAGCACCGCCGCCCGGCACCATCACCACCACGCCGGTATCGCCCTGCGGAATCGCCTGAGTCTGGCCCTGCGCCGGGCGCTTGACCGTGGTCTGGCGGAAACCGCCATTGGCGCCGATGCGTTCACTGTTGGACACGGCTGTGCCCGAATCCACCACGGGAATCGAACCACGCTGTACGGTGGAGCAGCCGCTGAGCAAAGCCACGGCGGTCACCGCTGGAATCAACCACTTGTTCACTTGAAACCCTCTTTGCTTAATTCATCCAGCCCTTGACCCAGTCCATCACCGATTCCGGCGAGGCAGGTGTTTCGCTTGCACACGCGGCGCCGGGTGGCGGCTCGCTGCCGCGAATATACGGCATCTGCACCGCACCGGGGCAGTTGGCATCGGAACCCTGGCCGGTGCGCGAATCGACCCAGGCCTGTACGACATTGTCCGGCTGCGGCATGTCCAGCGGCAGCGGATCGGCCTTGCGCATGAAACTGGTCCAGACCTGCAGCGCACCGGTGGCACCGGTGAACGGCGTCTTGCCATTGTCATCGCGACCGAGCCAGACCACCGCCAGCAGATCCTGACTGAAACCGGCAAACCAGCTGTCGCGCGAATCGTTACTGGTACCGGTCTTGCCCGCCAGCGTCAGGGTTTTCGGCAGCACGTTATAAACCGAACTGCCGGTACCTTCACGCATCACCCGCTGCATGGCGTTCTGGATCAGGTAGATGGAAGCCGGATCGAAACGCTGTTCGATCTGGAACGGATAACGCTTGAGCGGCTCGCCCTCGGCGGTCAGCACGCTGCGAATACCGCGCATCGGCGTGTTGAAACCACCGTTGGCCAGCGTCTGATACATGGTCGCCACTTCGATCGGCGTCATGCCGCCGGCACCGAGCAGCATTGACGGGAACGCCGGGAATTCACGGGTGACGCCCAGGCGACCGAGGGTCTTGAGCACGTTCGGCACGCCGACTTCCAGGCCCAGACGCGAAGTCGAGAGGTTGTAGGAATGCGCCAGACCCTGATAGAGGAACACCGTGCCGTGGGAGCGGCGATCGTAGTTTTGCGGCTTCCACACCTGACCGTTGGCGCCTTTGACCGACAACGGATCGTCCGACAGCCAACTGGTCAGCGTGTACTGGCTCGGTTTCTCCAGCGCGGTGAGGTACACCGCCGGTTTGATCAGCGAGCCGATCGGACGCACCGCATCGAGTGCCCGGTTGAAACCGGCGTAACTGGCCTGACGGCTGCCGATCATTGCCTGGACTTCGCCGGTTTCCGGGTTGGTCACGACCATCGCCGCCTCGACGTCATCGGAGCCCTTGCGCCCGGCGAGACGTTTGAACGTGTCGTTGACCGAAGCTTCGGCTTTCATCTGCAGGATCGGATCGAAACTGGTGAAGATGCGCAGGCCTTCTTCGGTCAAGTCTTCGTCGCGATAGTCTTCGCGCAACTGACGTTTGACCAAGTCGATGAAGCCCGGGAACGAGCTGTCGGCGAGCTTGCCGCGGGTGGTTACACCCAGTGGCATTTTCTTCGCTGCTTCGACCTGTTCGGCAGTTGCCACGCCTTGCTGCGCCAGCACATCGAGGACCAGATTACGCCGCTCCAGCGCACGCTCCGGGTTACGCCGCGGGTTGTAGTAGGACGGCCCCTTGACCATGCCGACCAGCAAGGCCACCTGATGCAGTTTCAGCTCGGACAATGGCTGGCCGAAGAAGAACTGGCTGGCCAGACCGAAACCGTGCACCGCCCGCTGACCGTCCTGGCCGACAAAGACTTCGTTGAGGTAGGCCTCAAGGATTTCCTGCTTGTTGTAATGCAGTTCGAGCAGCAACGCCATCATCGCTTCGGTGAGCTTGCGGGTCAGGCTGCGTTCGCTGGTCAGGTAGAAGTTCTTCACCAACTGCTGCGTCAGCGTACTGCCGCCCTGGGTCATCTTGCCGCCGGAGGTGTTGATCCACACCGCGCGCGCGATCGATTTCGGCGACACGCCCCAATGGCTATAGAAATCGCGGTCTTCCACGGCGATCAGGGTTTCCAGCAGGTACGGCGGCACCTGATCGAGCTTGATCAGGATGCGGTCTTCAAGATTTTTCGGGTAAATGCCGCCGATCATCAGCGGTTCGAGGCGCACCACCGACAGCTTCGAACCGTTGGTCGCGGACAGCTCGGCGACGTAATCGCCGGAGAAACGCACGCGCACCGGCTGCGGTTTCTCCAGCCCCTCATAAAACTGGAAGCCACGGGTGTTCAGGTCGACCGTATTGCCGCTGACGGCGGCGGCACCGGGGCCATTGCTCACGGCTTCGCGGCGATAGCCGAGGGCATCGAGTTCGGTGAGGAAATCGTCCTTGCTGAGCTTCTGTCCGACGAACAGCTCGAGCGGGCGCGCATAGACCTTGGCCGGGATGGTCCAGCGCTTGCCGGAGAATTTCTCCTGCACCACGGCATCGAGGTAAACGGCGAAGCCGGCCAGCACCACAAGGCCGACCAGACTGAGTTTAATGGCCCAGCTCAACCATGGGCTGAGGCCCTTGGCTGGTGGTTTTTTCTTGGTACGGGGGGATCGGGATCGAGTCATGGCGGCGGATTATACGCACTTTATCGATCCTCAACAGGCACGCGCGGAGGTTTGCGTCAGGCGGGCAAGCAGCCATAATGGCCGCCTAGAATTCCCCCGCCTCTGAAGGATCGCCCGTGAGCCAGTCCCTGATCGCTGCCCTGCAAAACCCGGCCCTCTACCCGCATCCCGTCGAAGGATTTCAGGTCATCGAAACCCACATCTCGTGGGTGATCCTCACCGGCCCCTTTGCCTATAAAGTGAAGAAACCGGTGAATTTCGGCTTTCTCGACTTTACCAGCCTCGACGCACGCGCGCATTTCTGCGCGGAAGAGCTGCGCCTCAACCAGCGTCTGACCGCTGATTTGTATCTGGACGTGTTGCCAGTCACCGGCAGCATCGAAACCCCGCAACTCGGTGGCGACGGCCCGGCCATCGAATACGTGCTGAAAATGCGCCAGTTCCCGCAGAGCGGGTTGCTCAGCACGCTGCAAGCCAATGGCGAACTGACCACTCAGCATATCGATGCCCTGGCTGAGCAGATTGCCCATTTCCATCTCAATGCCCCGAAAGTCCCGGCCGAACACGACGCCGGCACACCGGACAGCGTGATGGCGCCGGTCGCGCAAAACTTCGAGCAGATCCTGCCATTCCTCAGCGACAAGAACGACCTGCTGCAACTTGAAGCACTGAAAGCCTGGGCCGAAAGCAGCTTCGAACGCCTCAAGCCGTTGTTCGCCCAGCGTAAGGCGCAAGGTTTCACCCGCGAATGCCACGGTGATATTCACTTGGGCAACGCCACGGTCATCGACGGCAATGTGGTGATCTTCGACTGCATCGAATTCAACGAGCCATTCCGTTTCACTGACGTCTGGGCCGATACCGGCTTCCTCGCGATGGACCTGGAAGACCGCGGCTTGAAATCGCTGGCGCGTCGCCTGATCAGCCAATACCTGGAACTGACCGGTGACTATCAGGGCCTGGAAGTGCTGAACTTCTATAAAGCCTACCGCGCTCTAGTGCGCGCCAAAGTGGCGCTGTTCAGCATGCCCGCGGATGCGACTGCCGTGCAGCGCGCCACCACCCTGCGCCAGTACCGCAACTACGCCAACCTGGCAGAAAGCTACAGCACCATTCCTTCGCGCTTCATGGCCATCACCCACGGTGTTTCCGCAGTCGGTAAAAGCCACGTGGCCATGCGCCTGGTGGAAGCGCTGGGCGCGATTCGCCTGCGTTCGGATGTCGAGCGCAAGCGCCTGTTCGGTGAGCAGACCGTTGCCAACGATGTGCAGGCAGGCATTTACAGCGCCGACGCCAGCGCCGCGACTTACGCGCGCCTGCATGAGATCGCCGAGGTCATCTTGCACGCCGGTTTCCCGGTAGTGATTGACGCGACCTATCTCAAGCGTGAGCAGCGCGACAACGCAGCGAAGATTGCCGAAGCCACCGGCACGCCCTTCCTGATCCTCGACTGCAACGCCCCGCAAGCCGTGATCGAAAGCTGGCTGGCGGTGCGTCAGGCCGATAAAAAGGATCCGTCCGACGCCACCCTCGCAGTCATCGAAGCGCAGCAGGCCAACCGCGAAGCGCTGACGCCGGAAGAAATCCTGCGCAGCAAACGCGTGCAGACCAATGAATCCGGGACGCTGGACACCGTGGTCGCGCAGATCCGTCAGCGCCTGCCAGGTCTGTAAAAAACTATTTCGGCCGTGAAGCCCTCGCTCGCTTCACGGCCGTCAAATAGTGGCACTATACTGGCGTCATAAAACCAACAGGTGATCTGACATGAGCCAGCCGAAACTGCTCGACACTCCGCTTTACGCCCTGCTGCACAAAGATGATGTCGCAGGCTTCAACAACGAACGTCCACAGGATGGCCTGATCGACATGGTCGGCGGCGACTTCCGTGGTCTGGACCTGCGTGAACTGAACGCCGATAACGTGGATTTCCGCGATGCGTACTTCCGCTCCGCCGATCTGCGCGGCATCGACTTTCGCAAGGCTTCGCTCGAAGGCGCCAGCCTGGCCCATGCGCAGATTTCCGGGGCGTACTTTCCGCCGGAGCTGAGTGCTGACGAGATCCTGATGTCGATGAATTTCGGCACGCGGTTGCGGTATCGCACTCGCTGATATTCATCGGCAGCCCCTGACACAACATCCTCTCCATGTAGGAGTGGGCCTGCTCGCGATAGCTGACTGACATTCAAAATGGATGTCGGCTGCTATACCGCCATCGCGAGCAGGCTCACTCCTACAGTTGTATGCATTACCCCCCTCCTCCTGCAATCGCAGGTCTTTCACCCGCCTTTCTTAGAAGCTTTTGCGTCGATTCCGACCAAACAACCACGCTTTTCCTACTGATGGCTACACTCCTGAGAAGCTTGCCCACGCACCATTCGGCCGTCGCAAGGAGGCTTGATGAATGATGAACTGCAACACCTGAAAAATCTTGGCAAGACATCGGCGCAATGGCTGCATGCCGTGGGCATCCACAGCGCCTCGGACTTGCGTCGCCTCGGTGCGGTGGATGCCTATCGCGCCGTGCGCACCCGCGGGTTTCGCGCGTCGAAGGTGTTGCTGTATGCGATCGAGGGCGCGTTGATGGACGTGCACTGGAACGACATTCCCGCCGAGCGCAAGGACGCCTTGAACAAGCAGCTCGAAGCCATTTCTGCGCGCCACAAAAACTGAGCAGGCGCTGACGCCATGTATTTGCTGGGGGAACAATCGGCGCCCGCCGACGCACTGATCAATCGTTTACAGAATCTTCCCGGGCAATGGCTGCAGGAGCTGTCGCCATGCGCGCCGGTTATTGAGCTGCAGGCAACAGATGACCTGTTTGCACAGGTGGCTGGCGACCAGTTGTTTCTGCTGAGCGAGGGCGTGGTACATGGCTGCATCGCCGGCCGTGCGCTGTTCTACTGGCAGGAAGGTGATCTGCTCGGTCTGCAACGTGGCGAGCAATGGAGCGACTGCCGCTTGCGCAGCGAGGGGACTGTGCGGCTGCTGCCTTATCGGCGCGCTGAAGTGCTGCAGCATTTGTATGCCGACCCTGATCGAGCGGAGCAGCTGCTGAGCTATCTGCTCGGGCAAATGGCGCTGCTCGCCCACGCGGTGGCGGAGCTGAAACCGCGCGAGTTTCGCAGCACCAACGGCTTCAAACGCGTTGAAGCCGGCGCCGTGCTGATTCACCAGGGCGATGCAGCGGATCATGTCTTCGTGATCATCGACGGGCACGCCGAGGCATTCGTCGATGGACACAAGGTCGGCGAGGTGCCCAAGGACGAGATTTTCGGCGCCATGGCGTTGTTCACTGGCGAGCCGCGCAATGCCACGGTGGTGACGCGCGAACCAAGCACAGTGATGCTGATTCCCGGTGATCAATTTTTGAGCATGACCCGCAGCAATCCGAAGATCGCTCACAGCCTGATCGAAGGGATGGCTCGACGGATCGGCCAATTGAATCGACAGATCACTCAATTGACGACGCATCGCACCTAGCGCGAAGCCCTTTGTTTATGGAGCCTCAAGGCCGCTCGAAAAACTTAATTACAGATTTGCAAAAACAGCGGTTGACGCGGTAATGAGAATCGCTATGATTATCACAACTGATCGCGAGATCAGTCGATATTCTGAAAAGCCCTTGGTTCGGACTCTCAGATTATCTCCTCATCAGGCTAATCACGGTTATTTGACCCGGTTTTTACCGGGTCTTTTTTTGCCCGCAGAAAAGTCATTTGCCGAATTGCTGGCGCATCTGCTCGCAGTAATCGGGCTTCGGCGTCGCCGGCGTGTACCAGACGTAGTCGGCCATCGCCGCCGTGACTGCATCGCCCTGCTCGGCGAGCATCAATACGATTGGTGGCTTGCCAGCGCCGAGATCCAGCAAATGCAGCGGCACGCCAACATCCTTGCGCGCATGCCAGGCGCCGGCCAGCAGGATCGAAGGGGTCGGTGCCGCCAGCATTCCCTCGGCCATACGTCGATCACGCTGTTGCTGAATCGCCAACATCGCCGGCATCTGTGATTCGGGCAACAAGCCGCAGTGAGATTCACTGACTTGTCCAAGCAGGGTGTTTTTCACCGCCGGCGCATTACTGCGTCGGCCGTCGAGAGCAGGTGTATTTCGATAAAACGCACGGATGTCGCTGTCGTCGAGATTAGCCGCCAGCAGCGGATAGGGCTGCGTCAGGGCGAAGCGCACGATAGGCCCGTAAAGATTCCAGTCCCAGCCATCCTGCCAGGCCAACGCAGCAGGAAGATCTGCCGGAACAGATTTCGACTGGCGCAGCGCATCGACTTTCGCTTGTTGATTCGGCGTGAGCATTTCCAGCAGCAGGCTGCCTTGCGCACGTTCCCCGCCGAGCGACTGCAACAGCCATAACTGTGCGGCATGGTGATCGGCATTGTCGTGCTGCTCACCCATGATCAGGCGCTCAGGTTCAGCGAGGCGGGTCAGGAGTTGCTGCGCGGTGAGCATCTCGCCGCTGCGCAGATCGCGGATTTCACCGCTCACCGGCGGAGCCACCACGTGCTGACAGCCTGCCAGCAACACCAGCGCCCACAACCACAATCCACGCATGCGACACCTCGATGATTGATCAGCGGGCGATGATCAGCGGATGCCCACGCTCCGGGTGCGGTTGCACCAAAACCTCCAGGCCGAACACCGCTTTTAGCGTATCCGGGCGCAGCACCTGCTGCGGAGTGTCCAGCGCGACCGGACGCCCCTCTTCCAGCAACAACACCCGGTCACAATAGCGCGCCGCCAGATTCAGATCATGCAGGATCACCAGCACCGCCGCGCCACGCTTGGCAAACTCGCGCACCGCTTGCAGGGTGGTGTGCTGATGCAGCGGATCGAGCATCGAGGTCGGTTCGTCGAGCAACAAGGTTTGCCCGACCTGCCCTGGCCAGAGTTGCGCCAGCACCCGCGCCAGATGCACACGTTGACGCTCGCCACCGGACAATGCCAGATAACTGCGCCCGCTCAGGTGCCCGGCATCGGCAGCGGCCAGCGCCGCCGCGACAATTTCGTCATCACGCCTGCGCCCGGTCAGGTAGGGCAAACGGCCCATGCCGACGACCTCTTCAACGGCGAAGGCAAAGTCCAGTGTCGAAACCTGCGGCAGCACCGCCAGTCGTTGTGCCCGCTGCGTGCCGCTCCAGTGACTCAACGCCTGCTCGTCGAGCGAAACGTTGCCGTCACTGGCGAGCAATTCTCCGCACAGGGCGCCGAGTAATGTGCTTTTGCCGGCGCCGTTCGGCCCCAGCACGCCAAGCACTTCACCGGGTTCGAGTTGCAGCGTGACCCCACTGAGCACTGCTTTGCGGCCACGGCGGACGTGCAGATTGTGCGCAGACAACATCAGGCACGCCCTCGCAACAGCAGATAAAGGAAGAACGGCGCGCCGATAAACGCGGTAACAATGCCGATCGGCAACTCCGCCGGCGCCAGCGCCAGGCGCGCCACCAGATCGGCAAGCAACAACAGGCTCGCACCCGCCAGGACCGAGGCTGGCAGCAGCACCTTATGATCGGGACCGGCCAGCAGGCGCACCAGATGCGGCACGACCAGCCCGACGAAGCCGATCATGCCTGCCGCCGCCACCGCCGCGCCGACACCCAGCGCGGTGCAGAACACCAGTTCGCGCTTGAGCCGTTCGACATCGATGCCCAGATGCCCGGCCTCGGACTCACCCAGCAACAAGGCATTCAATGCCTTGGCCCGACGCGGCAGCCATACCGCCACGCCGATGGTAATGATCAGCAAAGGCCATAGCCGCGCATAGCTGGCGCCGTTGAGGCTGCCCAGGTTCCAGAATGTCAGGGTGCGCAGCGTGGCGTCATCGGCCAGATAAGTGAACAGTCCCACCGCCGAACCGGCCAGCGCCGTAAGCGCGATACCCGCCAGTAACATTGTTGCAACGTGAGTCTGACCGTTGCGCCGGCCCAGCCGATAGACCAGCGCCGTGACCCCGAGCCCGCCGAGAAACGCGCACACCGATAACAGGTAAGGGCCGAACCACTCCGGCAGGCCGCCGAAGAACGAGCCGCCGACAATCGCAATCGCCGCGCCGAGTGCCGCGCCACTGGACACCCCGACCAACCCCGGATCGGCCAGCGGGTTACGAAACAAACCCTGCATCGCTACCCCGGACAGCGCCAGCACGCCGCCGACCGCCAACCCGAGCAAGGTTCGCGGCAGGCGAATCTGGCCGAGAATCAGCTCGGCCTGCTCCAGCCCTTCCGGCGCCAACGGCACGCCAATCAGACGCAACGCGGCGCGCAAGGTATCCACCAGCGGCAGGCTCACCGGCCCCAGCGCCAGCGACAGCCAGATCGCCAGCAGACACAGCAATGTCAGGCCGATAAACAAGCCACGGGGTTTGACCAGTGTGGTCATTGGCCGTCCTTGGCCGGGTAGAAACCGTCAGTCAGGGTTTGCAAAGCGGCCGGCAGACGCGGCCCAAGCCCACCCACCAGCAGCGTCGGGTCCAGCTCCATCACGCGTCCGGCCTTGGCCGCACGGCTGGAATTGAGAATAGGGTTTTCCTTGAACAACGCAGCTTTAGCCGCCTCACCGCTCAGCGCACGGTCGGCGAACACCAGCACTTGCGGATCGAGGCTGGCGAGGGATTCCACGGAAAACGGTTTGTAGCCGGTATGCGTTGCAAGGTTGTGCCCGCCGGCCTGCTGCAGCAGCCAATCGGCGGCGGTGTCCTTGCCGGCGATCAACGGCTTGCCACCGGCGTGCCCGAGCAATAGCAGGACGCCCGGGGCTTTCTGTGTGGTCTGCACTTGGGCAACGCGGGCAGCCTGCGCCTGAAGTTGCTGTTTATAAGTCTGCAGCAACTGCGCCGCCTTCGCTTGCGCACCGAGCAACTGCCCGAGATGAGTGACATTCTTTTCCAGCGTCGGCAGATCCGGCTGCGCCGAGAACAACTCGACTTTCACCTTGGCCGCTTTGACTTGCGCCAGAACCGGTGGCGGCCCCATCTCTTCAGTGCCGATGAGAATGTCCGGGCGCAGGCTCAAGATGCCTTCCGCCGACAGGCTGCGCTGATAACCAATGCTCGGCAGCGTTTGCAACGATTGCGGATGCTGACTGGTGGTGTCGACCCCGACCAGCTTCGACTCGCCGCCCAACGCGCTGACCCATTCCGACAGTGCCCCGCCGGCGCTGACCCAGCGTTGCGGTAAATCCGCCGCGATCGTCTGATGGCTGAGAAAAAGGCCGACGCACAGCATGGCAACGCGGGTTTTCAGGCGCATATACAGCTTCCTTGAACAAGGTTTCCCGGGCATCGGCGCAGCGAGCCAAGTATCCTCGACAACAGCCAGACTCCCTTTGGGAGAAGGCCGCCATTTGATAATTGTTTGCATTTGAACGTCAAGCTCGGACATATCCAGACACGAGCGGACACTAGAGGATAGCCATGAAGTTTCTCTGCGCCGGCAGTGATCTGGCCGAAGCCGGCAGTCGCGGTTTCGAAATCGACGGCAAAAAGCTGTTCGCCGTGCGTCGCGGTGGACAGGCCTACGTCTATCTCAATCGCTGCCCGCATCGGGGCGTCGGCCTGGAATGGCAGCCCGACCGGTTTCTCGACCCCAGCAACACCCTGATCCAGTGCGCCACCCACGGCGCACTGTTTCTGATCGAGGACGGCGAATGCGTTGCCGGCCCGTGCGCCGGGCAATCACTGACGGCGATTGAATGCCGGGAAGATACACAAGGCGTGTGGGTCTATGTTTAACCGTTGAGCAAGACGTCGAGTCGACGGTCGATGACCATCTCTTCATGGTCGAGGCGCACGCCGTAGGCCAGCACCTCGACACCGCAGGCGACCGCCTCACGCAGCGCCTCGGCGTAAGCCCAATCGATCTCCTCGGCCGGGCGCACGGCATCGATGCCGGTGAGGTTTACACAGTACAACTGCACCGCCCGAATGCCGTCGCGCGCCAGATGCGCCAGCTCACGCAGATGCTTGGCGCCGCGCTGGGTCACCGCATCGGGAAACGCCGCCACAGCCGTACCGTCGAAGCCCAACGTGACGCTTTTCACTTCGACGTACGCCGGGCCGCTGGGGTATTCGAGGCGGAAGTCGATGCGGCTTTTTTCCTGCCCATAGGCGACTTCACGCTTCAACGCGGTAAAGCCATTCAATTCGCTGATCACGCCAGCCTGCAAGGCCTCTTCGACCAAACCGTTGGCGCGCCCGGTGTTCACGCAAAACAGCCGGCCCTGCGGGGTCTCACCGATTTCCCAGGTCCCGGGCAATTTGCGTTTGGGGTCGTTGGAGCGACTGAACCAGACCTGCCCGCCCTCCACCTGGCAGTTGAGCATCGAACCGGTATTCGGGCAGTGAATGGTCAGCAACTCGCCGTTAACGGTCTCGATATCGGCGAGAAAACGCTTGTAGCGACGAATCAGCCGCGCCTCTTCCAGAGCAGGATAAAAGCGCATCAGCCTTGCCAGCTCTTCAAACCGCGCGCGATGCGCTCCACGGCTTCCTGCAAGCGTGTGAGGTTTTGTGTGTAAGCGAAGCGCACGTGATGGCCGGCCTGATAACGACCGAAATCCAGCCCGGGCGTGAAGGCCACATGCTCGGTTTCGAGGAAATGCCGGCAGAACGCGAAGGCATCGCCGCCGAAACGGCTGATATCGGCGTACAGATAGAACGCGCCCTCCGGCTCAACGGCAATGTTGAAGCCGAGCTCGCGCAGCGCTGGCAGGAGGAAATCGCGACGGCGGGCGAATTCGGCGCGGCGCTCTTCGAGAATCGCGATCGTCGCCGGTTCGAAACACGCCAGCGCCGCGTACTGCGCCATGCTCGGCGCGCTGATGTAGAGGTTCTGCGCAAGTTTTTCCAGTTCACCGACCGCCGCCTCCGGAGCCACCAGCCAGCCCAGGCGCCATCCGGTCATGCCGAAATACTTGGAGAAACTGTTGAGGACAAAAGCGCTGTCATCGACTTCCAGCACACTGGCCGCATCGGTGCCGTAGGTCAGGCCATGGTAGATCTCGTCCACCACCAGATGCCCGTGTCTGGCCTTGATCGCTGTGGATAACCCGGCCAGCTCATCGCGGGTCAGCAGAGTCCCGGTCGGATTGGCCGGCGAAGCGACCAAGGCGCCGACGCTGTCGTGGTCCCAGTGCCGCTCCACCAGATCCGGGGTCAGTTGATAACGCACCTCCGGCCCCACCGGCACCAGTTGCGCCGCGCCTTCGACCAGCCGCAGGAAATGCCGGTTGCACGGGTAGCCCGGGTCTGCCAGCAGCCAGTGTTTACCCGGATCGACCAACAAGGCACTGGCCAGCAGCAGCGCGCCAGAGCCGCCCGGCGTGATCAGAATGCGCCGCGGGTCGATGTTCAGGCCGTATCGCGACTGGTAAAAACCGGCGATCGCCTCGCGCAGCTCGGGAATGCCACGGGCGGCGGTGTAACGGGTCTTGCCCGCGGTCAACGCGGCTTGGCCGGCGCGAATGATCGGCTCGGCGGTGGTGAAGTCCGGCTCGCCGATTTCCAGATGGATCACGTCGTGCCCTTCAGCCTGCAATTCATTGGCCCGCGCCAGCAGCGCCATCACATGGAACGGTTCGATCGCACGACTGCGCGCACTGTAGGTGGCCATCGGATTGCCTTCGACAGGAAAAAAGAGACGATTCTACCTGTCTGCCGGAACGAGCGAGAACCCGTGAAGGTCACAGCCTCAAGAACGCTGGACTGTAACGATCTGAACGTACGCTCCAGGATTGACTAAAATCAGTGATTGAACAGGTCTCCATTCCCACAGACACGGCTTGCCAAACATCTGCAAGCGCCACCCGCCGGGGGCTCGACATCCGGGAGTAGCGCAGGCTGATTTGATCTGGTAAGTTCGCCCGCTTGCAGCCGCAGGGCCGGCAGGTGTCGGTGATGGAGCAATCCTGCGCAATGGATTACAAGAGTAGAGGCGGTCTATTTCATGTCCACCCAAGCAAAGCAACAGCAGCAAGCGACGATCAGCGGCTTCGAACCTTACGTTTCGAAGGCGGGTGAAGAGTACATGGGCGCTCCGATGCGCGCGCACTTCACCAAGATCCTGAACAAGTGGAAACTGGACTTGATGCAGGAAGTCGACCGTACAGTTGATCACATGAAAGACGAAGCGGCCAACTTCCCTGACCCGGCCGACCGTGCCAGCCAGGAAGAAGAGTTCGCCCTCGAACTGCGCGCCCGCGATCGCGAGCGCAAGCTGATCAAGAAAATCGACAAGACGCTGCAACTGATCGAAGACGAAGAGTACGGCTGGTGCGAGTCCTGCGGCATCGAGATCGGCGTCAAGCGCCTCGAAGCCCGTCCGACCGCCGATCTGTGCATCGACTGCAAGACCCTGGCGGAAATCAAGGAAAAGCAGGTCGGCAAGTAATCTCGACCTGAACGAAAAACGGAGCGTGCGAACGCTCCGTTTTTGTTTGTGCCTTTTGCTTCTGCCGTTGCTTTTTGTAGGAGTGAGCCTGCTCGCGATAGCGATGGGTCAGTCAATATCTTGGTTGAATGTCACACCGCTATCGCGAGCAGGCTCACTCCTACAGGTTGACCTGCGTATAGCCTGAAAAGTAGTTTCGTTTCCATGACCGCCAAAACGTCCCCCGCCTACATCGGCCGCTTCGCCCCCACCCCCAGTGGCCACCTGCACTTCGGCTCGCTGGTCGCTGCGTTGGCGTCCTACCTCGACGCCCGCTCGGTCGGTGGGCGCTGGCTGGTGCGCATGGAAGATCTCGATCCGCCGCGGGAAGAGCCCGGTGCGCAAGCGGCGATTCTCAAGGCGCTGGAAAGTTACGGTTTCGAATGGGACGGCGAAATGGTCCGCCAGAGCGATCGGCACGCGGCCTACGCCGAGGTGCTCGACAGCCTGTTCAATCACGGTCTGGCTTATGCCTGCACCTGCTCGCGCAAACAGCTGGAGCCCTACCACGGCATTTATCCTGGGTTCTGTCGCAACGCCGGGCATGCTCAGCACGACGCGGCGATCCGCCTGCGCGTGCCGGAGCTGGAATACCACTTTATTGACCGCGTACAGGGCGAATACCGTCAGCACCTGGGCCGCGACGTTGGCGACTTCGTCATCCGTCGTCGAGACGGTCTCTATGCCTATCAACTCGCGGTGGTGCTCGATGACGCCTGGCAGGGCATCACCGATATCGTGCGCGGCGCCGATCTGCTCGATTCGACGCCGCGCCAGTTGTACCTGCAAGAACTGCTCGGCCTGAAACAGCCGCGCTATCTGCACCTGCCATTGATCACTCAGCCGGACGGCAACAAACTCGGCAAGTCCTACCGCTCGCCACCGCTTGAAGCCGATCAAGCCACGCCGTTACTGCTGCGAGCCTTGCGTGCATTGGGGCAGAACCCCGGCACTGAGCTGGCCCACGCGTCGCCGCGCGAACTGCTTGTCTGGGGCAGCGCACACTGGGATGCCGACAGGATCCCGCGCACACTGACCCTGCCCGAAGCGCAACTGCAATGACGACACTTGCAGTCGCGCGCCCATCCGTTACCATCGCCGCACGTTTTCGGGCACGCGCATAAAAAAGAGAGGCCGGGATGTACATCTATCGCTTGGTCCTGCTTCTGGTCGTCGGGATCTACCTGTTCTCCCCCGCCATCATGGATTGGTGGATCGACGCGACGGGCGCCTGGTATCGCCCTTATCTGCTCTGGCTGATCCTGATTGTCGTGACCTTCATCCTGCAGAGCCAAAAAGATGCCGATGAGCTTTAGCCTGACCCAGATGATCCTGATCAGCGCCGCGTACCTCGCGGCACTGTTCGGCGTGGCCTGGGTCAGCGAACGGGGCATGATCCCGCGCGCGATCATTCGCCACCCGCTGACCTACACCCTGTCGCTTGGGGTTTACGCCAGTGCCTGGGCGTTCTATGGCACGGTGGGTCTGGCCTATCAGTACGGTTACGGCTTTCTGTCCAGCTATCTCGGCGTGTCCGGCGCATTTCTGCTCGCGCCGGTGCTGCTTTATCCGATCCTGAAAATCACCCGCACCTACCAACTGTCATCGCTGGCCGACCTGTTCGCCTTCCGCTTTCGCAGCACCTGGGCCGGCGCGCTGACCACGATCTTCATGCTGATCGGCGTGCTGCCGCTGCTGGCCCTGCAGATTCAGGCAGTGGCCGACTCGATCGGCATTCTCACCGGCGAACGCGTGCAAAGCCGCGTGGCGCTGGCGTTCTGTGCGCTGATCATTCTGTTCACGATTTTCTTCGGTTCCCGGCATATCGCCACCCGCGAGAAACACGAAGGGCTGGTGTTCGCGATTGCCTTTGAGTCGATCATCAAACTGATTGCCCTCGGCGGCGTTGGCCTGTATGCGCTGTATGGCGTGTTCGACGGCCCGCAACAGCTTGAACTGTGGCTGCTGCAGAACCAGACCGCCCTCGCTGCCCTGCACACGCCGTTGCAGGAAGGCCCGTGGCGCACGCTGCTGTTGGTGTTCTTCGCCTCGGCGATCGTGATGCCGCACATGTATCACATGACATTTACCGAGAACCTCAATCCGCGCTCGCTGGTCAGTGCCAGTTGGGGCCTGCCGCTGTTTCTGCTGTTGATGAGCCTCGCCGTGCCGCTGATTCTCTGGGCCGGCCTGAAATTGGGCGCCACCACCGACCCGGAATACTTCACCCTCGGCATCGGCATTGCCGCCAACAGCAAACCGCTGGCCTTGCTTGCCTATGTCGGTGGTCTGTCTGCCGCCAGTGGCCTGATCATCGTCACCACCCTGGCATTGTCGGGCATGGCGTTGAACCATCTGGTGCTGCCGCTCTATCAACCGCCGGCCGAGGGCAATATCTACCGCTGGCTGAAGTGGACCCGCCGGGCGTTGATCGTCGCCATCATCATGGCCGGTTTCGGTTTCTACCTGATGCTCGGCGTCGAACAGGATCTGGCCAACCTCGGTATCGTCGCATTCGTGGCTACCCTGCAATTTTTGCCCGGGGTGTTGTCGGTGCTGTACTGGCCGACCGCTAACCGCCGCGGCTTCATTGCCGGTCTGCTGGCGGGGATCACGGTCTGGGTGGTGACCATGTTGCTGCCGCTGGTCGGCAATCTGCAGGGTTTCTACATTCCGCTGCTGAACATGATCTACGTGCTCGACGACACCAGTTGGCACATGGCAGCCATCGCCTCGCTCGCCGCCAACGTGCTGATGTTCACTTTGATTTCGCTGTTCACCAACGCCAGCCCGGAAGAAGCCAGTGCGGCCGAAGCCTGTGCGGTGGACAACGTGCGCCGCCCGCAACGCCGCGAACTGCACGCCGCCTCGCCGCAGGAGTTCGCCACGCAACTGGCCAAGCCGCTGGGTGCCAAGGCGGCGCAGAAAGAAGTCGAGCAAGCGCTGCGCGATCTGTATCTGCCCTTCGACGAACGCCGCCCTTACGCTTTGCGCCGTTTGCGCGACCGCATCGAGGCCAACCTGTCCGGCCTGATGGGCCCGAGCGTCGCGCAGGATATGGTGGAAACCTTCCTGCCCTATAAGGCCGGCGGCGAAAACTACGTTACCGAAGACATTCACTTTATTGAAAGCCGCCTCGAGGATTACCACTCGCGCCTCACAGGTTTAGCCGCCGAGCTCGACGCCCTGCGCCGCTACCACCGGCAGACCTTGCAGGAGCTGCCGATGGGCGTCTGCTCGCTGGCCAAGGATCAAGAGATCCTGATGTGGAACAAAGCCATGGAAGAGCTGACCGGCATCGCCGCGCAGCGAGTGGTCGGTTCGCGCCTGAGTACCATCGCCAACCCGTGGAAAGAGTTGCTGCAAGGCTTCATCAATCTGCCCGACGAGCATTTGCACAAACAGCATCTGGCCCTCGATGGCCAGACCCGCTGGCTGAACCTGCACAAAGCGGCAATCGACGAGCCGTTGGCACCGGGCAACAGTGGCCTGGTGTTACTCGTCGAGGATTTGACCGAAACGCAGATGCTCGAAGATAAACTGGTGCACTCCGAACGTCTGGCCAGCATCGGTCGACTCGCGGCGGGTGTGGCTCACGAAATCGGCAACCCGATCACCGGCATTGCCTGTCTGGCGCAAAACCTGCGTGAAGAGCGCGAAGACGACGGCGAGCTGACGGAAATCAGCGGGCAGATTCTCGAGCAGACCAAACGCGTCTCGCGCATCGTCCAGTCGCTGATGAGCTTCGCCCATGCCGGCAGCCATCAGCACAGCGACGAACCGGTGTGTCTGGCCGAAGTCGCGCAGGATGCCATTGGCCTGCTGGCGCTGAACCGGCGCAATTTCGAAGTGCAGTTCTACAACCTGTGCGATCCCGACCACTGGGTCGAAGGCGACCCGCAACGGCTTGCCCAGGTACTGATCAATCTGCTCTCAAACGCCCGTGACGCCTCGCCGCCGCACAGTGCCGTGCGGGTCAAGAGTGAAGCCGGCGAACACACGGTCGATCTGATCGTCGAAGACGAAGGCAGTGGTATTCCGTCGAGCATCATGGACCGATTGTTCGAACCTTTCTTCACCACCAAGGATCCGGGTGAAGGCACCGGTCTGGGCCTTGCACTGGTCTATTCCATCGTTGAAGAGCATTATGGACAAATCACCATCGACAGCCCGGCTGATGTACAAAGCCAGCGCGGCACCCGTATCCGGGTGACCTTACCGCGTCATGTCGAAGCGACGTCCGCTGTGAACTGAGACCGTCGAGAGTATCGAATCAATGCCGCACATTTTGATCGTCGAAGACGAAACCATTATCCGCTCCGCCTTGCGCCGCCTGCTGGAACGCAACCAGTACCAGGTCAGCGAAGCCGGATCAGTGCAGGAAGCACAAGAACGCTTCACCATTCCTACGTTCGATCTGATCGTCAGCGACCTGCGCCTGCCGGGCGCCCCGGGCACCGAGCTGATCAAGCTCGGCCAGGGCACGCCGGTGCTGATCATGACCAGTTACGCCAGTCTGCGCTCGGCGGTCGACTCGATGAAAATGGGCGCGGTCGATTACATCGCCAAACCGTTCGACCACGATGAAATGCTCCAGGCGGTTGCGCGGATCCTGCGTGATCGCCAATCAGCGCCCGCCGTCGGCGAAGCCACGGCGAGCAAGCCTGCCACTGGCAACGGCAAAGCCTCGGTGGATAACAGCAACGGGGAAATCGGCATCATCGGTTCGTGCCCCCCGATGCAGGACCTGTACAGCAAGATCCGCAAGGTCGCGCCAACCGATTCCAACGTCCTGATCCAGGGCGAGTCCGGCACCGGCAAGGAGCTCGTGGCCCGCGCCCTGCACAATCTGTCGAAACGCGCCAAGGCGCCGATGATCTCGGTGAACTGCGCGGCGATTCCGGAAAGCCTGATCGAGTCCGAACTGTTCGGGCACGAGAAAGGCGCGTTCACCGGTGCCAGCGCCGGTCGCGCCGGTCTGGTCGAAGCGGCGGACGGCGGTACCTTGTTCCTCGATGAGATCGGCGAACTGCCACTGGAAGCCCAGGCTCGCCTGCTGCGGGTCTTGCAGGAAGGCGAAATTCGCCGGGTCGGTTCGGTGCAGTCGCAGAAAGTCGATGTGCGCCTGATCGCTGCAACCCACCGCGATCTCAAGAGCCTGGCGAAAATCGGCCAGTTCCGTGAAGACCTTTATTACCGTCTGCACGTGATTGCCCTCAAGCTGCCGCCGCTGCGCGAGCGTGGCGCCGACGTCAACGAAATCGCCAATGCCTTCCTCGCTCGCCAGAGCGCACGGATCAATCGCACCGACCTGAAATTTGCCGCCGATGCCGAACAGGCGATCCGGCACTATTCCTGGCCGGGCAACGTGCGCGAGCTGGAGAACGCCGTCGAGCGCGCGGTGATTCTCAGCGAAAGCCCGGAGATCTCGGCCGACCTGCTTGGCATCGACATCGAGCTGAGCGATCTGGAAGACGACGAGTTCATCGGTCTGCCGCCGCAAACCGGCGGTAACGCCAGCAACAGCAGCCATGAGCCGACCGAGGATCTGTCGCTGGAAGACTATTTCCAGCACTTCGTCCTCGAGCATCAGGACCACATGACCGAGACCGAACTGGCGCGCAAACTGGGCGTCAGCCGCAAATGCCTGTGGGAACGCCGCCAGCGTCTGGGCATTCCACGGCGCAAGACCGGGGTCGCCAGCGAGAGCTGAGCGTTACCCACCGCGTGTGCGGGTAACGCATGACAATGTGAAAAAACTGTTACCGCAGTCGATTCACGTAACAGAAGCCGGGGTTATCGGTAACGAAACCCCGGCTTTTTTTCGCCCCTGCAAAACGGTTATATCGACCTAACCCCTTGTTTTGCGGGGTTTGGCAAAAGTTGGCACGCACCCTGCTATATGTTTGGTACAAGAACAATAACAAGCAATGCACAAGACAATAAAAATAAGACGAATCGACTCACGCACAATAAAAACAAGACGGCGAGAGGCGCAGCTAACTGATTCTTTTGGAGAGGCGTTGTATTTGGGGCTTGCCCCACGACCAGGCCGAGAACAACAAAAACTGTCCTAAGACAGAGCCTGTACTGGTTGGATCGAGAGATCACTGCAATTCAGCGACCAAAGCAATCCGTTTGCTCTTGGCTCCCGATTGGGAGGGTCACGAAGGAAACACTTCGTGGCGAGGGCACTCAACAAAAACAAGAAGCCCGAATCAATAATAAAAAGAGCACGCAACTACTTCTTGGGGAGCTTCGGCTCCCCTTGTAGTTTCTCCCCTTGGTAAAATCCCCCCATTTTCCTCGCTCGGCCCTTGCAGCTTGCGGCTTTCAGCCCGAATCTGCTGTCTCCTACACCATCCCCCGACTAAATGCTAGAATCTGCGCCCATCATGCGGTCATTCTTTTGGTATGGCCGAACATTCCTTCAAACAGTGCATCCCATGCTGAAGAAGCTGTTCCAGTCATTCCGAACTCCCGTGCGTCGTACGCAACACATCCGCAGCACCCCTGAAGTGCTCAACAGCGGCCAACATTCGCTGCAGAAAACGCAGTTCAGCCGCTATGCGGTGAACATCGTCGAACGCCTGCAAGGTGCCGGTTACCAGGCTTATCTGGTCGGCGGTTGCGTGCGTGACATGCTGCTGGGCATCACGCCCAAGGATTTCGACGTCGCCACCAGCGCCACCCCCGAGCAGGTCCGCGCCGAATTCCGCAATGCGCGGATCATCGGCCGCCGGTTCAAACTGGTGCACATCCACTTCGGTCGCGAAATTATTGAGGTCGCGACCTTCCGCGCCAACCACCCGGTCAACGAAGACGACGAAGACAGCAATCAGTCTTCGCGCAACGAGAGCGGGCGGATTCTGCGCGACAACGTCTACGGCACACTGGAAGAAGACGCGCAACGCCGCGACTTCACCATCAACGCCCTGTATTACGATCCGGTCAGCGAGCGCATCCTCGACTACGCCAACGGTGTACACGACATCCGCAATCACCTGATCCGTCTGATCGGCGACCCCAAGCAGCGTTACCAGGAAGACCCGGTGCGCATGCTGCGGGCCGTGCGTTTCGCCGCCAAGCTCAATTTCGGCATCGAGAAGCACACCGTGCAGCCGATCCGCGAACTGGCACCGATGCTGCGCGAGATTCCCTCGGCGCGGCTGTTTGAAGAAGTGCTCAAGCTGTTCCTCTCCGGCCACGGCGCGATCACCTTTGAAATGCTGGTCGATCTGCAACTGTTCGCCCCGCTGTTCCCGGCCAGCGCCGAGGCGCTGGAATACAACCCGGAATACACCCACACGCTGATCAGCGAAGCGCTGAGCAACACCGACCTGCGCATCAAGCAGAACAAACCGGTGACCCCGGCGTTCCTTTTTGCCGCCCTGTTGTGGCCGGCATTGCCGGCCCGCGTGTTGCGTCTGCAGGAACGTGGCATGCCGCCGATCCCGGCGATGCAGGAAGCCGCCCACGAACTGATCGCCGAACAGTGCCAGCGCATCGCCATTCCGAAACGCTTCACCATGCCGATCCGCGAAATCTGGGACATGCAGGAGCGCCTGCCACGGCGCAGCGGCAAACGTGCCGATCTGTTGCTGGACAACCCGCGGTTCCGCGCCGGTTACGATTTCCTCCTGCTGCGTGAAAGCGCCGGCGAGGAGACCGACGGCCTCGGCGAATGGTGGACCGATTATCAGGACGCCAACGACAGCGAGCGCCGCGACATGATCCGCGACCTCAGCGGCAAGGGTGACGATGCCAGTGGCGCACCGCGCAAGCGCCGCCGCAGCGGCGGTTCCAAGCGCAAGCGCGCCGGGGCTTCGAGCGCGACGGGCGAGTAAGCCATGGAACGCATCTACATTGGCCTGGGCAGCAACCTCGCTGACCCGGCCGACCAATTGCGCAGCGCCATTGCGGCGCTGGGGCAATTGCCGCAGACCAGCCTTGCCGGCGTTTCGGCCTTTTATCAAAGCGATTCACTGTTGCCGGGCCAGCCGCGTTACACCAACGCCGTCGCCGCCCTCGACAGCTCGCTCGCACCGATCGAGCTGCTCGACGCCCTGCAAGCCATCGAAAACGCTCAGGGCCGCGAACGCCTGGAGCGCTGGGGGCCACGCACGCTGGATCTGGACATTCTGCTGTTTGGCGATCGTTTGATCGATGAGCCACGGTTGAAAGTCCCGCATTACCAGATTCAGGAGCGCGCCTTTGTGCTCTATCCCCTCGCTGAACTGGCGCCGCAGGGTCTGCGTCTCGCCGATGGCCGCAGGCTGACAGACCTGCTGGCCGCCTGCCCGTTCGTCGGCCTTGAACGCCTCCAGACAGATTGATTGCAATCCCCTGTGGGAGCGAGCCTGCTCGCGAAAGCGGTGCGTCATTCAACACTGTGTTGACTGATCTGCCGCCTTCGCGAGCAGGCTCGCTCCCACATTGGTTTATTTCACATCCAGGATTTTGTCAGACAATAATTTCCCAATTCAGGCCCGCCGCGCCGCTGAATCGCATCAGTAACGCCGGTAACACCGCCCGCGTAACAATGCGGTAACACACGCAATTGACTTCCGCTTGGCTCATCACGACTATAGGCGTCCCGCTGCCGCCAACCCGGCATGAACGGGCGCAATCCAGGCCTTTTAAAGCACGACACAAGACCGTGCGCCTGAGTAGATGAAGAATCACGCGCGTGACTCGCAGCAGTTTCCAGAGCGCCTGAACGAGGATTTCTTACATGCCAGCCATCACCCTGACCACGCTCCAGAGCCTCAAGCAGAAAGGTGAAAAGATCACCATGCTGACCTGCTATGACGCGACCTTCGCCCACGCCTGCAACGAGGCCGGTGTCGAAGTGCTGCTGGTCGGCGACTCCCTCGGCATGGTCCTGCAAGGTCATGACAGCACCCTGCCAGTGACCACGGCGGAAATGGCCTACCATGTCGCCAGCGTCAAGCGTGGCAACGGCGATGCCCTGATCCTTGCCGACCTGCCTTTCATGGCCAACGCCACGCTTGAGCAGACCATGATCAACAGCGCCACGCTGATGCAGGCCGGCGCGCACATGATCAAGGTCGAAGGTCAGCTGTGGCTGGCGGAGTCGATCCGTCTGCTCGCCGAACGCGGTGTACCGGTGTGCGCGCACATGGGCCTGACCCCGCAGGCGGTGAACATCCTCGGCGGCTATAAAGTGCAGGGGCGCAACGAGAACCAGGCGCGGCAGATGCGGGCCGATGCGATCGCGCTGGAGCAGGCCGGTGCGTCCATGCTGCTGCTCGAGTGCGTGCCGAGCGAGCTGGCGGCGGAAATCAGCCAGGCCGTGGGCATTCCGGTGATCGGCATCGGCGCCGGCAACGCCACCGACGGTCAGGTGCTGGTATTGCACGACATGCTTGGCCTGTCGATCACCGGCCGCGTACCCAAATTCGTCAAGAACTTCATGCAAGGTCAGGACAGTATCCAGGCCGCGCTGAAGGCTTACGTCAGCGAAGTCAAAGCCACTACGTTCCCCGGCATCGAACACGGATTCTCTGCATGAACACCGTCAAAACCGTACGCGAACTGCGCGCCGCCGTCGCCCGCGCGCGCAGTGAAGGCAAGCGCATCGGCTTCGTGCCGACCATGGGCAACCTGCACAGCGGCCACGTCGCGCTGATCACTAAAGCCACTCAGCGAGTGGACTTCGTGGTCGCGAGTGTTTTCGTCAATCCGCTGCAGTTCGGCGCCGGCGAAGACCTCGACAAATACCCGCGCACCCTCGCCGCCGATCAGCAAAAGCTCCTCGAAGCCGGTTGCGATCTGCTGTTCGCGCCAACGGTTGAAGAGATGTACCCCGACGGCATGGCCGGCCAAACCCGGGTCAGCGTGCCGCAACTCTCCGAAGGCCTGTGTGGTGCCAGCCGTCCGGGGCACTTCGAAGGCGTGGCGACGGTGGTCAGCAAGCTGTTCAACATGGTCCAGCCGGATCTGGCGATTTTCGGCCAGAAGGATTACCAGCAACTGGCGGTGATCCGCGCGCTGGTGCACGACCTGAACATGCCGATCCAGATCATCGGCGAGCCGACCGTGCGTGCAGCGGACGGTCTGGCGCTGTCGTCGCGCAACGGTTTTCTCAGTGAAGAGCAGCGCGCCGTGGCGCCGGTGGTGTACCGCGTGCTGAGCAACATTGCCGAAGCGATCAAGCAAGGTCAGCGTGATTACCCGGCGCTGCTCGCTGCGCAGTTGCAGGTGCTGGAAGCGGCCGGTCTGCGCCCGGATTATCTGGAAATCCGCCATGGCCTGACCTTGCGTCCGGCGACGGCGCAGGATCGCGATCTGGTGATTCTGGCAGCGGCATTCCTCGGTACGACACGGTTGATCGACAACCTGCACCTGAGTCTCGATAGCCCGACCTGAAGACAACGCATTTCCCCTGTAGGAGTGAGCCTGCTCGCGATAGCGGTAAATCAGTCAACAACGCTTTGACTGACAGACCGCTATCGCGAGCAGGCTCACTCCTACAGGTTTTTTTGGCGTTGGAAAGATTGCTTCAGGCCCTTCCCCCTCGGCCGGGCACCTCCGTTTGTCGGCCAGATTCCCGTTCGGATGTTAAAAAAGTACAGGGATCTGGTCAGACAAAGTCAAGACAGAACGCGGCGCGAGGTTTACTGTATTCGCCCTGTGTCCGGATATCGTGTCGACGCAGTTGATCCCATGCGCTAAAAGGGCATGGCTGATCTGTACCGTGTTCAAAAGGCCGTTCAAGTAAAAAGGAAAACCGCAGCGATGGCGTACTACCGCACTCCTCACGACGTTACCGCTCTGCCCGCCTGGCAAGCGTTGAAAGATCACCGCCAAGCCATGCAGGATTTCAGCATGCGCGAAGCCTTCAACGCCGATCCGCAGCGTTTCAATCAATTCACCCTCAGCAGCTGCGGCCTGTTTCTCGACTATTCGAAGAATTTGATCAACGCCGAGACCCGCAACCTGCTGGTGGGTCTGGCCAATGAAGTCGATCTGAAGGGCGCGATCCAAGCGCTGTTCGACGGCGAAATCGTCAACGCCTCCGAAGGCCGCCCGGCGCTGCACACCGCCCTGCGCCGCCCGGTTGGCGACAAGTTGTCGGTCAACGGTGTCAACGTGATGCCGGAAGTGCACAAGGTGCTGAACCAGATCACTGATCTGGTCGGACGAATCCACGACGGCCTGTGGCGCGGTTACACCGAAAAGCCGATCACCGACGTGGTCAACATCGGCATCGGTGGTTCGTTCCTCGGCCCTGAACTGGTGTCCGAAGCGCTGCTGTCCTACGCGCAGAAGGGTGTGCGTTGCCATTATCTGGCGAACATCGACGGCAGTGAATTTCACGAGCTGACGCAGAAACTGCGCGCCGAGACCACGCTGTTCATCGTGTCGTCAAAGTCCTTCAACACCCTCGAAACCCTGAAGAATGCTCAGGCTGCACGCGCCTGGTACCTGGCGCAGGGCGGCTCCGAAGCCGAGCTGTATCGCCACTTCATCGCCGTATCGAGCAACAACGCCGCGGCTGTGGCCTTCGGTATCCGCGAAGAAAACATCTTCCCGATGTGGGACTGGGTCGGCGGTCGTTACTCGCTGTGGTCGGCCATCGGTTTGCCGATTGCCCTGGCCATCGGCATGTCCAACTTCAAGGAACTGCTGTCCGGTGCCTACACCATGGACCAGCATTTCCAGACCGCGCCGTTCGAACAGAACATGCCGGTGCTGCTGGCTCTGCTCGGCGTGTGGTACGGCAACTTCTGGGGCGCGCAAAGCCACGCGATCCTGCCGTACGACCACTACCTGCGCAATATCACCAAGCACCTGCAACAGTTGGACATGGAGTCCAACGGCAAGAGCGTGCGCCAGGACGGCACCTCGGTGTCGACCGATACCGGCCCGGTGATCTGGGGCGGCGTCGGCTGCAACGGTCAGCATGCTTACCACCAGTTGCTGCATCAGGGCACCCAATTGATCCCGGCCGACTTCATTGTGCCGATCGTCAGCTTCAACCCGGTTTCCGACCATCACCAGTGGCTGTACGCCAACTGCCTGTCGCAGAGCCAGGCGCTGATGCTCGGCAAGACGTTGCCGGAAGCCGAAGCCGAACTGCGCGACAAAGGCATGAGCGAAGACGACGTGCACAAACTGGCGCCACACAAGGTGATCCCGGGCAACCGTCCAAGCAACACCCTGGTGGTCGAACGCATCAGCCCGCGCCGCCTCGGCGCACTGGTTGCCATGTATGAGCACAAAGTGTTCGTGCAAAGCGTGGTCTGGGGCATCAATGCCTTCGACCAGTGGGGTGTGGAGCTGGGCAAGGAATTGGGCAAAGGCGTCTATAACCGTCTGGTCGGCAGCGACGAGACCGTGGCTGACGATGCCTCAACTCAGGGCCTGATCAACTACTTCCGCGGGCGTCATCGCGGCTAAAAACGGCCTTCGGTCTAACGCTGTTCCCCTGTGGGAGCGAGCCTGCTCGCGAAAGCGGTTTTTCATTCAACACCTTTGTTGACTGATACTCCGCCTTCGCGAGCAGGCTCGCTCCCACAGTTGTTTTGGCGCATGACTTGAACCTGCGCAGCGCTCGGCGCATCTTTATTCCTGTCGCACCACAAGAATAAGGAACCGTCATGTTCGATATCAGCACGTTCCCCGAAGCCGATGCCGTGCGCCAGGCTGCTCAGTTGAGCCAGGAAGACTACCGGCGGCTGTACCGCGAGTCGATTGAACACCCCAGCGCATTCTGGGCCGAGCAGGCCACGCGTTTTCTCGACTGGAGCACGCCGTGGCAGACCGTTCAGCGCTATGACCTGAAAACCGGTGAAGCGGCCTGGTTTGCTGGCGGCAAGCTCAACGTCAGCTACAACTGCATCGACCGCCACCTCGCACAACGTGGCGAACAGACTGCCCTGCTCTGGGAAGGCGACGACCCTGCCGAATCGGCGCAGATCACTTACAAGAAACTCCATCACCACGTCTGCCGCCTGGCCAACGTGCTGAAAAGCCGTGGCGTGAAGAAAGGCGACCGGGTGTGCATCTACATGCCGATGATCCCCGAAGCCGCCTACGCCATGCTCGCCTGTGCGCGGATCGGCGCGATTCATTCGGTGGTGTTCGGCGGATTCTCGCCGGATTCCCTGCGCGACCGTATCCTCGACGCCGACTGCCGCACCGTCATCACTGCTGATGAAGGCGTACGCGGCGGGCGCTTCGTGCCACTGAAAAACAACGTCGACAAAGCCCTGCAAAGTTGCCCGAACGTCAGCACCGTTGTGGTCGTCCAGCGCACTCAGGGCGAGGTCGATTGGCTCGAGGGCCGCGACCTCTGGTATCACCAGGCCATACGCGAAGTCGACGACGATTGCCCGCCGGAACCGATGGACGCCGAAGACCCGTTGTTCATCCTCTACACCTCCGGCAGCACCGGCAAACCCAAAGGCGTGCTGCACACCACTGGCGGCTATTTGCTGCAAGCGGCGATGACCTTCAAGTACGTGCTCGATTACCGCGACGGTGAAGTGTTCTGGTGCACCGCCGACGTCGGCTGGGTCACCGGCCACAGTTATATCGTCTACGGGCCGCTGGCCAACGGTGCGACCACACTCATGTTCGAAGGCGTGCCGAGCTACCCGAGCAGTTCGCGTTTCTGGCAGGTCATCGACAAACACAAGGTCAACATCTTCTACACCGCACCGACCGCCCTGCGCGCGCTGATGCGCGAAGGCGCCGGGCCGTTGAAGGAAACTTCGCGCGCAAGCCTGAGATTGCTCGGCAGCGTCGGTGAGCCGATCAACCCGGAAGCGTGGGACTGGTATTTCAACGTTGTCGGTGAACAGCGCTGCCCGATCGTCGACACCTGGTGGCAGACCGAAACCGGCGGCATCATGCTCAGCCCGCTGGTCAGCGCCCAACGGATCAAACCCGGCTGCGCGACGCAACCGATGTTCGGCGTGCAGCCGGTATTGCTTGATGAACACGGCAAGGAAATCCACGGCGCCGGCAGCGGCGTGCTGGCGATCAAATCGAGCTGGCCGGCGCAGATTCGCAGCGTCTACGGCGATCCACAGCGGATGATCGACACCTACTTCAAGCCCTACCCCGGCTATTACTTCACCGGCGACGGCGCCCGCCGCGATGAGGATGGCGATTACTGGATCACCGGGCGCATCGACGACGTGATCAACGTTTCCGGCCACCGTATCGGTACCGCCGAGGTGGAAAGCGCACTGGTGCTGCACGACAGCATCGCCGAGGCAGCGGTGGTCGGTTATCCACACGACGTCAAAGGCCAGGGCATCTACGCGTTTGTCACGCCAATGAACGGCACCGAGGCCAACGAAGAGCTGAAGAAAGACTTGCTGGCACATGTGAGCAAGGAGATCGGCAGCTTCGCCAAACCGGACCTGATCCAATGGGCACCGGCGCTGCCGAAAACCCGCTCGGGCAAGATCATGCGGCGGATCCTGCGCAAGATTGCCTGCAACGAGCTCGACAGTCTGGGCGACACTTCGACGCTGGCTGACCCAAGCGTGGTGCAGGACCTCGTTGATAAACGTTTGAATCAATAGCTTCGCGAGCAGGCTCGCTCCTACAGGTGATCGCATTGCACATGTGGGAGCGAGCCTGCTCGCGAAGGCCATCACGCGATCCCCCGGCAAACTGTTAAACTCCCGCGCCCCAATTCCCCTCAGCAAGGCGCCCGCATGTCTTCCTTGAATCAGGCGCTGCGCGCCGCCCTCGATCAACGCCAGGACCTGCTCGCTGCGCTGCACAGCCAGGGCACCGATTGCTATCGGCTGTTCCATGGCAGCCAGGAAGGCGCCGGCGGCCTGACCATCGACCGCTACGGCCCGCAACTGCTGGTGCAGAGTTTTCATCAGACGCTGGAGCGTGACGACCTGCTGCAACTGCACGCCATGGTCAACCAGACGCTGGGCTTCGACACCCTGCTGGTCTACAACGACCGCTCCCGTGGCAATTCGCGGATTGATCGCGAGGACAGTGTCTATAAAGCCGATGACGCCGCACTGGCCGATCTGGTCGGCCATGAATGGGGCCTGAACTACCGCGTGCGCGGGCGTCATGCCGGGCAGGACCCGCTGCTGTTCCTCGACCTGCGCAATACGCGCGGCTGGGTCAAGGATCACGCGCAAGGCAAAAGCGTGCTCAACCTGTTCGCCTATACCTGTGGTGTTGGCCTCAGTGCTGCGGCCGGCGGTGCGCTCGAGGTGTGCAACCTCGATTTCGCCGAGGGCAATCTGGCGGTCGGTCGCGAGAACGGTTTGCTCAACCCGCAACTGCCGGAGATGCAATTCATTCAGTCCGATTACTTCCCGGCGATCCGTCAGCTTGCTGGCCTGCCGATCAGCCAGCGGCGCGGGCAGAAGTTGCCGAGCTATCAGCGCCTCGAACAGCGCCAATACGATCTGGTGCTGCTCGACCCGCCGGCGTGGGCGAAAAGCGCATTCGGCACCGTCGACCTGCTGCGCGATTATCAAAGCCTGCTCAAACCCGCGCTGCTTACTACCGCCGATGACGGCGTGCTGATCTGCTGCAACAACCTGGCGAAAGTCAGCATGGACGACTGGCGCGAACAAGTGCTGCGCTGCGCCGAAAAAGCCGGCCGCCCAGTGCGTGAATGGAGCGTGATGACCCCGGGCGCCGACTTCCCCTCGCGTGATCAGCAGCCACCGCTGAAGACGCTGATCTTGCAGCTGTGATTGCTTTTTGACGACGCCGCGCCCGTTGTAGGAGTGAGCCTGCTCGCGATAGCGGTCTGTCAGTGACCAGAATTGCTGACTGACACTCCGCTATCGCGAGCAGGCTCACTCCTACAATGGGGATCTGTTCCTACAGAAATTTCTGAACAATCCTGTCCCACATCAAGCACTTCGGAACCAGAATCGCGTGCCATACTCCAAGGCACTCCGATTCAGACAGATGAAGCCGCACATGCCCAAAGGATTGATTCGCGCGATTGGCGCACTGCTGACAGCCCTGGCCCTCTACAGCCTGCTGGGGTTTCTGATCCTGCCGGGCATTGCCTTGCGTGTGGCCAACCAGCAACTGGCGAACTACGCGACGCTGCCAGCGCATTTGCAGCGTATCGAACTCAACCCGTTCAGCCTTGAGGTCACCCTGTGGGGCCTGGTCATCGGCGAGCCGGGCAAGGAACAGGTCGGCTTTGATCGTCTCTACGCCAACCTGCAAATCGACAGCCTGTGGACCAAAGCGCTGCACCTGTCGGACATCGAACTGGACAAACCCAAGAGCGAAATCCTCTTCGCCAAGGACGGCAAGCTCAACCTGCTGGGCCTGTTCAACGTGCCGCCGAGTGAGCCGACACCCGCCGATCCCGACGCCAAGCCATTTCCGCTGCGCATCGACAACATCAAATTGGCCGGCGGCGTCGTGCATTTCGAGGACGCACGCCCCAGCGAGCCGATCGAATTCCTCTACGACGACCTCAGTTTCGAGCTGAAAAACCTCAGCACCCTGCCCGAAGACAGCGCCGACATGACCCTTATCGCGATCGGCCCCGCTGGCGGGCGGATCGACTGGACGGGCAACTTCAGCCTGATCCCGTTCACCTCCGAAGGCACCCTGAAAGTCACCGATGGCCAGATGAAATCCTTCTGGCCCTACGTGCGCGACGCCGTGCCGCTGGTACTGGAAAACGGCGTAGTCAGCCTCAGCACCGACTACAAACTCAACCTGTCGAAACAAACCGAACTGCTGCTGAACAACGTCGCGGTGAGCATCGCGCCGTTCGCCATCAAGGCCCCGGATGGACGCCCGCTGGCCAGGCTCGAACGTCTCGACGTCAGCGAAACCTCGCTGGACCTGGCCAAGCAGCAAGTGGTGGTCGGTAAGATCCGCAGCAACAAGCTGGAAACCTGGGCGGCGCTGGAAGCCGATGGCCAACTGGACTGGCAGAAACTGTTCGCCAGCCAACCGTCGAAACCGGCTGCCAAAGCCGCTGCCGAACCGGCTGATGCACCAGCGGCCGCCGACTCGCCGAAGGCTGAATCGACTGCACCGAGCAAGCCATGGCAGGTGCTGGTCAAGGATGTGCAACTGCGCAACTACACGGTCCATCTCGCCGACCGTTCAGCACAGCCGGCGGTGGCGCTGGACATCACCCCACTGAACGTCGACCTGCAGGATTTCGACAGCCTCAACGGCTCGCCTTTCAAGCTCAAGCTCGACAGCGGCCTGGGCAAGCAAGGCAGGATCAGCGCCGACGGTACGGTCAATCTGGCCCCGGTGAATGCGCAGCTCAACGTGAAAACCCAGGATGTCGACCTGCGGGTCGCGCAATCCTATATCAACCCGTTCATTCGTCTGGAACTGCGTAGCGGCATGCTTGGCAGTGACCTCAAGGTCGACCTGAAAAGCACCGAACCGCTGGCCCTCAGCGTCACCGGCCGCGCACAGATCGATCAGTTGCACACCCTCGATACGCTCAAGACCCGCGACTTCCTGAAATGGCAGCAAGTGGTGGTCGACGGCATCAACTATCAGCACGGCGACAGCCTGTCGATCGACAAGGTCAACCTGTTGCAGCCGTACGTGCGTTTCATGATCAACGACGACCGCACCACCAACGTCGACGATTTGCTGATTCCGCAACCGGCGGACAGCGGTGCAAAACCGGCCGGAAGCAAACCGGCCGGCAAGGACAAGCCGCTGGGCATTCATATTGGCGCGATTGCGATCAACGACGGCTCGGCCAACTTCGCCGACTTCAGCCTGACCCCGAATTTCGCTACCGCCGTGCAGCAGCTCAACGGCCAGATCGGCACCATCGACAGTCGTCAGGCAAAACCGGCCAGCGTCGACATCAAAGGCAAGGTCGACCGTTATGCGCCGGTGACGATCAAGGGTGCGGTCAATCCGTTCGACCCGATGGCCAGCTTGGACATCGCCACCAGTTTCAAACGCGTCGAACTGACGACCCTGACGCCCTACTCCGGCAAGTTCGCCGGGTACCGTATCCGCAAGGGCCGGCTGAATCTTGACCTGCATTACCTGATCACCAAGGGTCAGTTGAAGGCCGAGAACAAGGTCGTGGTCGAGCAACTGCAACTGGGCGAGAAAGTCGACAGCCCCGATGCGGTGAGTCTGCCGCTGAAACTGGCGATCGCCCTGCTCAAGGACGTCGACGGCAAGATTTCCATCGAATTGCCAGTGACCGGCGACCTGAACAATCCGCAGTTCAGCGTGATGCCGATCGTCTGGCAGACCCTGCGCAACCTCATCGTCAAAGCCGCCGCCGCGCCGTTCAAGATGATCGGTGGGCTGGTCAGTGGTGGCGGCTCCGAAGACCTCGGCACCGTATCCTTCGCGCCGGGCTCCAGCGACTTGAGCAAAGACGCCGAAGCGGCGCTGGTGAAACTGTCGCAAGCGCTCAAGGAGCGTCCGGCGCTGCGCCTGGAAATCGAAGGCACTGCCGCGAAAAGCAGCGACGGGCCGTTGCTCGCGGAGCAGCGTCTGGAACGGGAATACCAGTACAACTACTACAAGATGCTCCAGCGCCGTGGCGATAAAGTTCCGGCCCAGGCCTCGCTGCTGCAAGTGCCGGAAGGCGAGAAAGCCGCGCTGCTCGAAGGCATCTACCGCACCCGCCTGAAAACCCAGCCACCGGCAGAATGGAAGGATCTGGGCAAGGAAGAACGCACGGCAAAAATGCGCCAGGCCGTGATTGTGTTCTGGAGTGGCAGCGACGTGCTGCTGCGACAGTTGGGTCAGGATCGCGCCAGCACCATCAAGGATTACCTGGTCGACAAGGGCAAGCTCGAGGATGACCGGGTGTACTTCATCGACGCCAACCTCGGCGAAGCCGAAAGCGATGGCCGCGTGGTAACGCAAATGCATCTGGATGCCGAATGATCATGCGTAATTGGCTGGCGGTGATCGCTCTGATGTGTGTTGCTGGCCACGCGTCGGCTTCGGACACTTTGCGCTGCGGCAGCCAGTTGATCAGCCTCGGCGACCGCGCAAGCGAGGTGCTGCAAAAATGTGGCGAGCCGGCCGGCCGGGACGTGCTCGGCTACAAGCGCAGTGCCAATCGGCGCGAAGAGTTTCAGGTCGAGGAATGGACCTACGGCCCGAACAACGGCATGTACCAGTACCTGCGCTTCGAAGGCAATCGCCTGCGGCAGATCACCAGCAAACGCGGTAACTGATCAATACATCATCCCTGTAGGAGTGAGCCTGCTCGCGATCGCAGTTTGTCAGTCGAGACATCAGTCAACTGACAGACCGCTATCGCGAGCAGGCTCACTCCTACATTTGCTTTGTGTGACCCATGAATAGAACAGGCCCCGACACAAGTGCCGGGGCCTGTAATGGTCACATCCGTGTGACCGTTCGCATGAACTCTAAAGTTGCGGCAGACGTATTGCTCGGCCCGTCTGTCGCGTCTTCTCCCGGTTCAGGCGAGAAGTCTTGCCTTAGTCGGCTTTCAGGCCGTCAGCAGAAACTGCTTTAACGCCTTTGATTTTCTTGGTGATGTTCACCGCGGTGGTTTTCTGAGCTTCGGTGACAGCTACGTCAGAAGACAGGGAAACTACACCTTTGTTGGTTTCGACTTTGATGTCGGTGCCTGGAATACCTTTTTCGGTAACCAGATCGCTTTTCACTTTGGTGGTGATCCAAGTGTCGGAAGTAGCTTCTTTAGCCTTGGTAACTTCACCGGCAGCCAGAACCATTGGCGCTTGGGTAGCCTGAGCGGACTGGGCGAAAGCGCCACCAGCCATGGTCAGGGTCAGAGCGGTAGCAGCGGCAGTGATAGCGAACTTCTTCATACGAGTAACTCCTGTTTTTACTGGAAGTCTGCTGTAACGCTTGTCAGCAGGGTTACCGGAGATATTGCGAACGCTGTGCCAACTTTTTCGACCGTATAAAATCGTTTAAAAACAAACAGTTATGAAAAACGCTGATTTTCACTTTCATGCAAAATGCATGACTCACTTCAATTTCGCATGCAAGTTGCGGTTTTTTGGAAAGTTCATAAGCTGCTGAAATTATTGGAGCTTTTGTGAAGTGCTCGCGAAATGAAAAATGCCCCGCGGTGCGGGGCATTCGGGCTTCAGGCGCGAACCGGATTACGTACCGCTGGCCGTGCAGCCACGAGGCGAGTAATCGGCGTTGACAGTTGTCGCGCAGGTCCATGCGCCTGAAGTATTGCCCGTGGCGGATCCTGATCGAGAAAGCGTGACGGTTTTACCCAGAACCGGACCCGGCGCGTTAAGCAAGGTACAAGTGATTGATCCTGCGCCTGTAGACGCGGTGCCTGTAACCGCCAACGTACAGTTGGAAGTGGCAGTAGTACCGTTGGCGACGTTCGTCAGATCCGGGGTGCCGCCCTGATTGATCGTGTCTTCGAACGGTACTTTGAGCGCGGTAATCTCCGCCAGCCCCGCCGTCACCTTCGACCGCGCCTGATACTTCGAATACTGCGGCAGGGCGATTGTCGCCAGAATGCCGATGATCGCCACAACGATCAGCAGCTCGATCAATGTAAAGCCTTGTTGTTTTTTCATAGACACGCTCCATGCATGAGTCGAAATCTCATGATCTGAACAAGGCTCAGCACAGCCCATGCCAACGCCCTTTTGCCCCCGTCTGCTGGGCGCGCGCATTCCCCGACGCCGTTTCCTACAACCGGCAACCGCACTATCTGACACTTTTTGTCACCTGCACCGGCCGTGTTTGGCGCTGTCACTTGACTAGGCTATAAGTCATGAACGGCAAGCGTGCGGAATCCCCATGAATGACATCGCTCTGAGCGGTCTGGCCAAGCAATTGGTCCAGGCCGAATTGCTCACGGAAACAAGCGCCCGGCAATCCTGGGCGCAGGCCCAGCGCAATCGTGTGTCGCTGGTCAATTACCTGGTGCACAACAAACTGGTCAACAGCCGGCAGATCGCCGAGATTGCCTCGGAACATTTCGGCATGGCCCTGCTCGATCTCAATTGCCTCGACAAAGAGACCCAGCCCAAGGGCCTGGTTAGCGAAAAACTGGTTCGCCAGCACTGCGCCCTGCCCCTGTGGCGACGTGGCAACAAATTGTTCGTGGGTCTATCCGACCCGAGCAATCAGCAGGCAATCAGCGACATCCAGTTCAGCACCGGCCTGAGCACCGAAGCGATTCTGGTCGAGGACGACAAGCTCAGCGACGCCATCGACAAGTTCTTCGACAGCCATGCTTCGGGCCTGGAAGAAATGGCCGATGTCGATCTGGACGGCCTCGACGTCGAGTCCATCGATGACAACAAGCAGGACGTTATCGGCGGCCTCGATGCGGACGATGCTCCAGTCGTGCGCTTCGTGCACAAGATGCTGCTCGATGCGATCAAGAGCGGCTCTTCCGACCTGCATTTCGAGCCCTACGAGAAAAACTACCGGGTACGCATGCGCACCGACGGTATGCTGCGCGAGGTGGCCAAGCCGCCGATCCAGTTGGCCGGACGCATTGCCGCACGTTTGAAGGTCATGGCCAGCCTCGATATTTCGGAACGGCGCAAACCCCAGGACGGGCGGATCAAGATGCGCCTGTCGAAAAGCAAATCCATCGATTTCCGCGTCAACACCCTGCCGACCCTGTGGGGCGAAAAAGTGGTGATCCGGATTCTCGACCCGTCCAGTGCGCAAATGGGCATCGACGCCTTGGGTTACGAGGCCGAACAAAAAGCCTTGTATCTCGCTGCGCTGAAACAGCCGCAAGGGATGATTCTGGTCACTGGCCCCACGGGCTCCGGTAAAACCGTGTCGCTGTACACCGGGCTGAACATCCTCAACACCGTCGACATCAACATCTCCACCGCCGAAGACCCGGTGGAGATCAACATGGAAGGCATCAACCAGGTCAACGTCAATCCCCGCCAGGGGCTGGATTTCGCTCAGGCCCTGCGTTCGTTTCTGCGTCAGGACCCGGATGTGATCATGGTCGGCGAGATCCGCGACCTGGAAACCGCCGAGATCGCGATCAAAGCTGCGCAGACCGGTCACCTGGTGCTATCGACCCTGCACACCAACAGCGCGGCGGAAACTCTCACGCGCCTGCACAACATGGGTATTCCCGGTTTCAACATCGCCACCTCGGTGAGCCTGATCATCGCCCAGCGTCTGGCACGCAAGTTATGTGCGCACTGCAAACGGCCGCTGGAGATCCCGCACGAAACCTTGCTCAAGGAAGGCTTCCCCGAGGAACGCATCGGTCATTTCACGATCTACGAGCCGGTCGGTTGCGATCACTGCAATGGCGGGTACAAAGGACGCGTGGGGATTTATGAAGTGGTAAAAAACACACCGGACCTGCAACGGCTGATCATGGCCGAGGGCAATTCACTGGAAATCGACATCCAGATGCGCCGCGACGGTTTCGCCGACCTGCGCACCTCCGGGCTGCACAAGGCCATGCAAGGCATCACCAGCCTTGAGGAAATCAACCGGGTCACCAAGGATTGAACATGGCGGTCAAGGCAGCGAAAGTCAGCGTTTACGCCTGGGAAGGCACGGACCGCAAAGGCAGCAAAGTCAGCGGCGAGTTGAGTGGGCAGAATCCCGCACTGATCAAGGCGCAGCTGCGCAAACAGGGGATCAACCCGGGCAAGGTGCGCAAGAAATCCGCCTCCCTGCTGAGCTTCGGCAAACGCGTCAAGCCGCAGGACATCGCCTTGTTCACCCGGCAGATGGCGACCATGATGAAGGCCGGCGTGCCGCTGTTGCAGTCCTTCGACATCATCGGCGAGGGCTTCGAAAACCCGGCCATGCGCAAACTCGTCGACGAGGTCAAACAGGAGGTCGCCGCCGGTAACAGCTTCGCCACGTCATTGCGCAAAAAACCGCAATACTTCGACGAGTTGTACTGCAATCTGGTCGACGCTGGCGAGCAGTCTGGCGCCCTCGATACCTTGCTCGAACGGGTTGCGACCTATAAGGAAAAAAGCGAGGCACTCAAAGCCAAGATCAAGAAGGCGATGACTTACCCTACTGCCGTGGTGCTGGTGGCGGCGGTGGTGACCGGCATTCTGCTGGTCAAAGTGGTGCCGCAGTTCCAGTCGGTGTTTTCCGGGTTCGGCGCCGAATTGCCGGGCTTCACTCTGATGATCATCAGCCTGTCGGAGTTCATGCAGCAGTGGTGGTGGGCGATTCTCTTTGCCCTGGTGGCGGCGTTTTTCGGCACTCGCCACGCGCTGAAGACTTCGCAGGCCCTGCGCGACCGTCGCGATGCCTGGCTGCTGAAGCTGCCGCTGGTGGGCACCTTGATGTACAAGTCCGCCGTTGCGCGTTTTGCCCGCACCCTGTCGACTACATTCGCAGCCGGTGTGCCGTTGGTGGAAGCGCTCGATTCGGTCGCCGGCGCCACCGGCAACGTGGTGTTCAAGCGTGCGGTGCTGCGGGTCCGGCAGGACGTGTCGACCGGCATGCAGCTGAATTTCTCGATGCGCAGCACCGGTGTATTCCCCAACATGGCGGTACAAATGACCGCCATCGGCGAGGAGTCCGGGGCACTGGATGACATGCTCGACAAGGTTGCCAGTTTCTATGAGGCCGAAGTCGATAACATGGTCGACAACCTCACCAGCCTGATGGAGCCGTTCATCATGGTGGTGCTGGGGGTCATCGTCGGTGGACTGGTGGTGGCCATGTACCTGCCGATCTTCCAACTCGGCTCAGCGATCTGACATGCCTATCGACGAACTGTTTGCCGTGTACCCGCTGGCCTTTGTGCTCACCGCGCTGCTCCTTGGTCTGGTGGTCGGCAGCTTCCTCAATGTTGTGGTCTGGCGTCTGCCGAAAATGCTCGAGCGCGACTGGCGCCAGCAGGCCCATGATGTGCTCGGCCTGCCCATTGAAACACCTGCGCCGACCTACAACCTGATGCTGCCGCATTCCGCGTGCCCGCATTGCGGACACCGGATCCGCCCTTGGGAAAATATTCCGCTGCTCAGTTATCTGGTGCTGCGCGGGTGCTGCTCGGCCTGCTCGGCACCGATCAGCAGACGTTACCCGCTGACCGAGCTGGCCTGCGGCCTGCTCTCGGCGTTCATCGCCTGGCACCTTGGCTTCGGCTGGCCGGCGGGTCTGCTGATCTTGCTGACGTGGGGCTTGCTGGCGATGAGCCTGATCGACTGCGAGCATCAACTGCTGCCCGATGTGCTGGTGCTGCCGTTGCTGTGGCTGGGGCTGATCGTCAACAGCTTCGGCGTATTCGTGCCGTTGTCCGATGCGCTGTGGGGCGCGGTCGCGGGTTATCTGGCGCTGTGGTCGGTGTTCTGGCTGTTCAAGTTACTCACCGGCAAGGACGGCATCGGCCATGGCGATTTCAAGCTGCTGGCCTTGCTCGGTGCATGGGGTGGCTGGCAGGTTCTGCCGCTGACCATTCTGTTGTCATCGCTGGTGGGGGCGATTTTGGGCGTCGTCATGCTGCGTCTGCGCGCTCAGGAAACCTCGACGCCGATCCCGTTCGGGCCCTTTCTGGCAATTGCCGGCTGGATTGCCTTGCTCTGGGGTGGTCAAATAACCGACTTCTATTGGCAGTCTGTCGGTTTGAAATGAATACCCCTGTGGAAAAACCCTGGATTCTCGGCCTGACCGGCGGCATCGGCAGCGGCAAAAGCGCGGCGGCCCAGCACTTCATCGACCTCGGTGTGCATGTGGTGGATGCCGATCACGCCGCGCGCTGGGTGGTCGAGCCGGGACGTCCGGCGCTGGCGAAGATCGCCGAACATTTCGGCCCCAGCGTGCTGCAGGCCGACGGTACACTCGACCGTGCCGCTCTGCGCAAACTGATCTTCGAAGACCCTGAACAACGGCGTTGGCTCGAAGCGCTGCTGCACCCGTTGATCGGCGAAGAAATCGCTCATCATCTGGCGCAGGCAAAATCGCCTTACGCGATTCTGGTTTCACCGTTGCTGATCGAGTCCGGGCAATACGCGATGACCCAACGTATCCTGGTCATCGATGCGCCACAGCAACTGCAGATCGAACGCACCCTGCAGCGAGACCAGACCAGCGAACAACAAGTGCAAGCGATCCTCAAGGCGCAATCGAGCCGTGAAGACCGCGTGAGCCGTGCCGACGACGTGATCGTCAACGACCGCGACCTCGCCTGGCTGCACAGCGAGGTCGAGCGTCTGCATCACTTTTATCTGACTTTATCCGGAGGCCAAGCATGAGCCAGATTCCAACCGTTGAATGCCCAACCTGCGGCGCCCCCGTCGAATTCATCCCGGAAAACGAATTCCGTCCGTTCTGCTCGCACCGCTGCAAACTGATCGACCTCGGCGCCTGGGCCTCGGAAGAGCACAAGATTCCGGTTGCCCCTGACGCCGAAGACGAGTTGTTTTCCGGCGATTTCGATCCGCGTCACTGATCGCTGATCGAGGTCGCATAAGCCCGCGAGCATGGCGGTTCGATGTGGATCAAGACTTCGGATCGTCATCCTTCCATGGTGCCGAGAGGTAGCGGGTGCGGTTGAAGGTCTCCAGCCACTCCGGGCAGAACACCACCAACGCACTGACCACCATGCCGTTGATGAAGGCTTCGGGAAACAGCAGCAGCCACAG
Organism: Pseudomonas moraviensis; assembly: GCF_900105805.1. Taxonomy (NCBI): domain Bacteria; kingdom Pseudomonadati; phylum Pseudomonadota; class Gammaproteobacteria; order Pseudomonadales; family Pseudomonadaceae; genus Pseudomonas; species Pseudomonas moraviensis. Next base: position 3,978,323 of record NZ_LT629788.1, read on the forward strand.
GTAACCGACGAAATCTTCCAGCCACTCCGGCATGGCGAACAGGCCGTCGTACCACAGCAGCGTCAGGCTCAGGATCAGGCACACCAGCCCGGACAACGCAGCGGCAAAGAAGCCGGAACAGAAGATGTAAACGAACGGATTTCGTGGCTGCGCGCGCTCGACAAGGATCGCCACGCATTCGGTGACCAATACCGGTAACAGGATCAGCAACGCGCCATTGACGCCGACCGCGGCCAGATCCTGACGGCCCAACAGCACCAGACCGGTCTGCGCGATCAGCCCGCCGACGATCGCCAGCGGCCAATCGAGCAGCAGCGTCACCGCCGTCATGCCGATGAAGTGATAAGACACGCCGGTATCGAAATCCCTGCGCACCAGCCACAGCAGGAACAGCGCGAACACCGTTCCGAACAGCAAGTGCTGACGACGACTGTCGCTGAACAGCTCGACCCACGGCGCGCGCATGATCGCCCAGAGCAGCACCGGCAGATAAATCAGCCAGCCGAGCGTCAGGCTTGCCGTTGAAAGCAGTTCGGCACCGATCATGATTCCCTCACCTGCTACTCGACACGCTTTTTGTAGGAGCTGCCGAAGGCTGCGATCTTTTGATCTTGTTTATAAAAGCAAAAGATCGCAGCCTTCGGCAGCTCCTACAAGGGCGCAATCGCACGACGTTTATATCTGGGCCAATGCAAAGCTATCTGCCTGTCGCATTTGGACGCTAAGCTTGGGCTTATGGATGATTCAGATTATTTACGCCTGCTGACCATCGCGGCCGAGCAAGCCAACGCGTTCCTGTCCAATGCCCGCAAATGGGAGCGTGAGCGTTGGGTCTGCCAGCGCCTGCTGCAAGGCTTGAACATCCCCTACCGTGCCGACGAATTCGCGCCGGCCGGTGAACCGCCGGACGTGCTGTTCCGCGATGCCAACTTCGAAGTTTTTTTCGTCCTCGACGAAGGCCGTCGCCTCAACGATGAATGGCGCGATGAATTGCAGCGCCGGCGCAGCGCGTTTTCCCTGAGCCAACTGGTGCGCCGCGAAGCCAAGCCGAAACGCATCCCGGCCAATGAATTCCTCCTGCGTCTGGCGCCGACCCTGCGCAAGAAGGCGCACAACTACAAGGAACGCGGCATGGATCTGGGTGAACTGGACATCATCGCCTTCGCCAGCCTCAAACGCGAAGTGCTCGACCTCAACAGTCATTTCCCGCCACCGACCGAATACCTGCGCCAGGGCTGGCGCTCGCTGTCACTGGTCGGCCCGACGTTCGCCAGGGTGCTGTTCGCCCACCCCGACGCACCGGACTTTCTGCGCAGCAATCTTGGCCGCAGCATCGTCTTCGACGTGGGCATCAGTCTGTGACGCCGCTGCAGCAGTTGATCGCCGAAGTACCGCAAACAGGTCGGGTGCGCTGGATCGGCGTGCGTCCGGCGTCGCGTGGGCCGATGCTTGAGCTCGACGCGGTCGAGGCGCGACTGGAAGCCGGACTCACCGGCGACCACGCCAGACCGGGCGTGCGCAACGCGCGTCAGGTGACGCTGATTCAATGGGAACACCTGGCGGTGATCAACGCCTTGATGGGCCGTCCCGACGATCAACCGATCGGGCCTGAAGATATGCGGCGCAATCTCGTTATAAGCGGAATCAATTTGTTTAGCCTGAAGGGGCGGCGCTTTCGCATCGGGCAGGCGATACTCGAAACCACTGGCTGGTGTCAGCCCTGCGCACGTTTGCAGAACAATCTCGGTCCGGGCACTTTTCAAGCCGTGCGCGGGCATGGCGGGATCACCGCCCGAGTGTTACAAAGCGGCATCATTCGCCTCGACGATGAAGTACGCGTCGAACCGGTTCCGGACAGCGGCTATGCGCCGTTCCACCCCGGCTGAACACCGCTGTAGCTTCTGCTCATTCAGTAACGTCTACCTGACGAGGCAAATATGACCAGCCGCCTGAACCCCGAAGACCAAAAGCATGTCGAAGAGTACCTGCAACTGTCCCAACACCGTGTCGAGCGCCGGCCTTTCCGGCCGTGGATGCTCCTGGTGCTGGTACTGGCGGTGACCATTGGTCTGGGCCTGTTGAGCCGATTTATCAGTTACCTGACGTTATGAGCTGCCTTGCGCTCCCTCGGGTAACCGCACCGATTTCCTTTAAAAACCTTGCGAGTTATCCCTATGTCCCATCGTATTGTCATTGTCGGCGGCGGCGCCGGCGGTCTGGAGTTGGCTACCCGTCTGGGTAAGACTCTGGGCAGACGCGGCACGGCCAGCGTCATGCTGGTCGACGCGAACCTGACCCACATCTGGAAACCGCTGCTGCACGAAGTCGCTGCCGGTTCCCTGAACTCTTCCGAAGACGAACTCAACTATGTCGCCCAGGCGAAATGGAACCACTTCGAGTTCCAGCTCGGGCGCATGAGCGGGCTCGATCGCGCGCAGAAAAAGATCCAGCTGGCCGCCACCTACGACGAAAACGGCGTCGAGCTGGTGCCGGCGCGTGAAGTGGCTTACGACTCGCTGGTAATCAGCGTCGGCAGCACCACCAACGATTTCGGCACCCAGGGTGCGGCGCAGCACTGTCTGTTCCTCGATACGCGCAAACAGGCCGAGCGCTTCCATCAGCAATTGCTCAATCACTATCTGCGCGCCCACGCCGGGCAGACCGATGTGGTCGAGCAGATCAGCGTGGCCATCGTCGGCGCCGGCGCCACAGGCGTGGAACTGGCGGCCGAGCTGCACAACGCCGCCCATGAACTGGCGGCGTATGGTCTGGACCGGATCAAACCGGAAAACATGCACATCACGCTGATCGAAGCCGGCCCGCGAGTGCTGCCTGCCCTGCCAGAGCGCATCAGCGGGCCGGTGCACAAGACCCTGGAGAAGCTCGGGGTCAATGTGATGACCAACGCCGCGGTCAGCGAAGTCACCGCCGACAGCCTGATCACCGCCGATGGCAACGAGATCAAGGCCAGCCTGAAAGTCTGGGCCGCCGGTATTCGCGCACCGGGTTTCCTCAAGGACATCGACGGTCTGGAAACCAACCGCATCAATCAGCTGCAAGTACTGCCAACCCTGCAAACCACCCGCGACGAAAACATCTTTGCCTTCGGTGACTGCGCGGCCTGCCCGCAGCCGGGCACCGATCGCAACGTCCCGCCGCGTGCACAAGCTGCGCACCAGCAGGCGTCGCTGCTCGCCAAGTCGCTGAAACTGCGCATCGAAGGCAAGACCCTGCCGGAGTACAAGTACACCGACTACGGCTCGCTGATTTCGCTGTCGCGTTTTTCTGCTGTGGGTAACCTGATGGGCAACCTGACCGGCAGCGTCATGCTTGAAGGCTGGCTGGCGCGGATGTTCTACGTGTCGCTGTACCGCATGCACCAGATGGCGCTTTACGGCCCGTTCCGCACGGCGATGCTGATGCTGGGCAGCAAGATTGGCCGTGGTACCGAGCCGCGTCTGAAACTGCACTAAAGCGCAAACCTGTGGGAGCGAGCTTGCTCGCGAAAGCGGTGGGTCAGTCAACACTGTCGTTGAATGATCCGGCCTTCGCGAGCAGGCTCGCTCCCACATTGTCTTGTGTTGTGCGCAATTCAGCAGACAACCACGATATATGTAGGAGTGAGCCTGCTCGCGATGGCGATCTGTCCTTCACTCATGCAATGCCTGAACCACCGCTATCGCGAGCAGGCTCACTCCTACAATTGATCTCTGTTCATCAGAGCTGGAAGCGTCGCACCATGCCTTGCAGGGCATTGGCCAGTTGCGACAGCTCATGGCTCGACGCGCTGGTCTGATCGGCTCCTGCGGCCGAACGCACCGACAAATCACGAATATTCACCAGATTGCGATCCACCTCCCGCGCCACCTGCGCCTGTTCTTCAGCGGCGCTGGCGATGACTAGGTTGCGCTCGTGAATCTGGTGCACCGAAGCTGTAATCGTCACCAGCGCCTCACCCGCCCGCTCAGCCAGGACCAGCGTGCTCGCCGCACGGGAAGCGCTGGCCTGCATTGAATCCAGCGCCAGGCTCGAGCCGCTGCGCATGCCTTGCACCATTTGCTCGATTTCCTGCGTCGATTGCTGGGTCCGATACGCCAGTGCGCGCACCTCATCGGCCACTACCGCAAAACCTCGACCGCTTTCACCCGCGCGTGCCGCTTCAATGGCCGCGTTGAGCGCCAGCAGATTGGTCTGCTCGGCGATAGCCCGAATCACGTCCAGAACCTTACCGATGTCTTGCGACTGATTGGCCAGCGACTGCACCAATTCGCCGGTGTTCTGCACATCACTGGCCAAGGCGCTGATAGCGCTGGCGGTTTCGCTGACGCGCTCCTGGCCCAACTGCGCCGACTGACTGGATTGACGCGTGGCATCGGACGTCGACACCGCGTTGCGCGCGACCTCCTCCACCGCAGCGGTCATCTGATTGACCGCCGTGGCGGCTTGTTCGATTTCGTTGTTCTGCTGCTGCAGGCCTTGGGTGCTGTCGACGGTGACGGCGCTCAGTTCGTCAGCGGCGGTGGCCAACTGCGTGGCTGAGCCGCTGATGCCTTGCAGGGTCTCGCGCAGGTTTTGCTGCATCGTCGCCAGGGCCTTGAGCAAGCGGCTGACTTCGTCGTTGCCATGGGTTTCGATGGGGCGGGTCAGATCGCCCTGCGCCACGCTTTCCGCGGCGCTTACGGCGCTGCTCAGCGGGCGCACGATACTGCGTGTGAGCAACATCGCCAATGCCACCGTGGCCAGTGCTGCCAGGGCGATGAACAGGGTTACGATTGTCCGCGAAGTTTCGTAATGCGCGGCGGACTTCTCGCTTTCAGCCGCGACCTGGCGAGCGAACAGATCGGCCAGATCGTTGAGTTGCTTGCCGGAGCCGTCGACCACGGTCTTCATGTCGACCAGCAGCAATTTGGTCAGCTCGTCACGCTTGCCTTGCTCGGCGAGGGTGAATGACTGGGCAATGCCGGTGCGATAGGCGGCGAAGGTTTTCTTGAACTGGTCATACAGCTGCTGACCCTCGGCAGTGTCGACCAGTTTGTCGTAGGCGGCGATCTTCTCGCTCAGCTCCTTGTCGCGGGTGTCCATCTGGCCGCGATAGGTGGCGATGTTGGCCGGATCCTGATCGAGCGCCATGCGCAGGGAAATGGTGCGGATGCGCAGCATCAGTTCGCGGATCTCGTCGCCGCCACGAATACTTGGCAACCAGCGGTTCTCCACCGCTACCTCACTGTCGCGAATGCTCGACATCTGCCCCAGCGCAAACACGCCGAGCAAGGCCACCAACACTGCGATCAGGGCAAATCCCAGGGCAGCCCGGGGAGCAATATTCAACTGACGAAGCAACATGACGAACGCCCTTATTCTTGTAATGGCCAGATTCAAGGGGCGAAGCGTTGGCAGTCCCCTCGTGTTAGCGGGCTATCGGCAGGTTGTATGACGACTTGAAGGGATTCGCCTTTCGGCAGGCAAAAAAAATCCCCGTATCTTTCGATACGAGGATTTTCAATATGGTCGGGGTAAGGGGATTCGAACTCCTGACATCCTGCTCCCAAAGCAGGCGCGCTACCGGACTGCGCTATACCCCGGTAAAAAAAAGGCGACCTTTCAAAGATCGCCTTCTTCGATCAGCGCTTTTGGCCTCTGATCTTAAGATTCGATCCCAGCGCTAACTGGTTTCAAAAATGGTGGGTCGTGTGGGATTCGAACCTACGACCAATTGGTTAAAAGCCAACTGCTCTACCAACTGAGCTAACGACCCAAATATGGTCGGGGTAAGGGGATTCGAACTCCTGACATCCTGCTCCCAAAGCAGGCGCGCTACCGGACTGCGCTATACCCCGATTTGAAATTGGCTCCGTGACCAGGACTCGAACCTGGGACCCAATGATTAACAGTCATTTGCTCTACCGACTGAGCTATCACGGAACTACATATTTCAAGTTACAACGGTGAAGCCTTGTTGCTTCTCGCCACCCGTTCGCATCGCTGCGTTCGTGTGTCTGAGGCGCGCTATTCTACAACCTAGAACACCTCTGTCAACCCCCTAAATTGCTTTCAAGTTAATGATTTGCAACTTATTTCAGATTCCAACCCGGTGGGTTGAAACGCTGCCGGTGACTGACTGCGGGGCGCACTTTACAAGCCTTTTCCTTTGAGTTCAACAGCCTGGCGAAAAAAAGGCCTCGCAATGCGAGGCCTTCCCGGTTTCATTGCCGCTGAGGCTTAGCCGAAAACGATTTCGTCGTTCTCGACCTTGCCAGTGGCGGTGTCGCCCGGCATGAAATGTCCCGACAGGATCAACTGCGCCAGCGGGTTTTCGATCCAGCGCTGGATCGCCCGTTTCAAAGGACGCGCGCCATACACCGGGTCGTAACCGACGGCGATCAGCTTGTCCATCGCCTCCGGACTCAGCTCCAGCTTCAGCTCGCGCTCGGCCAGGCGACTGCGCAGACGGCCCAGCTGGATCTCGGTAATCCCGGCGATCTGGTCGCGTGCCAGCGGCTCGAAGATCACCACTTCGTCGACGCGGTTGATGAACTCCGGCCGGAAGTGCGACGTCAGCGCGTCCATCACCGCGGCACGCTGCGCTTCACGATCACCGACCAGCTCCTGGATCTGCATCGAGCCGAGGTTGGACGTCATCACGATCACCGTGTTGCGGAAGTCCACCGTACGCCCGTGACTGTCGGTCAGACGGCCATCCTCGAGCACTTGCAGGAGGATGTTGAACACATCCGGGTGCGCCTTCTCGACTTCATCCATGAGGATCACCGAATACGGCTTGCGACGCACCGCTTCGGTCAGATAACCGCCCTCTTCATAGCCGACGTAGCCCGGTGGCGCACCAATCAGACGAGCCACGGAATGTTTTTCCATGAACTCGGACATGTCGATCCGCACCATCGCCTCTTCCGTGTCGAAGAGGAATTCGGCCAGCGCCTTGCACAGCTCGGTTTTACCGACACCGGTCGGGCCGAGGAACATGAACGAGCCGCTCGGACGATTCGGGTCGGACAACCCGGCACGGGAACGCCGCACGGCGTTGGCCACGGCCACGACCGCCTCTTCCTGACCGATTACCCGTTTATGCAACAGGCTTTCCATCTTCATCAGCTTGTCGCGCTCGCCTTCGAGCATTTTCGACACCGGGATGCCGGTCCACTTCGACACGACTTCGGCGATCTCTTCCTCGGTCACCTTGCTGCGCAGCAACTGATTTTCGCTCTTGCCGTGCTGGTCGACCATCTGCAGGCTGCGCTCCAGATCCGGGATCACCCCGTACTGCAACTCGGCCATGCGGTTCAGGTCACCTTTGCGGCGCGCCGCTTCCAGTTCCTGACGCGACTGTTCGATCTTCTGTTGAATCTGCGCAGAGCCCTGCACCTCGGCTTTTTCCGAGTTCCAGATTTCTTCCAGATCGGAATACTCACGCTCGTGACGCTCGATTTCTTCCTGGAGTTTTTCCAGACGTTTCTTCGCCGCGTCGTCGCTTTCTTTCTTCAGTGCCTGGGATTCCACTTTCAGCTGAATCAGGCGTCGCTCGAGACGATCGAGTACTTCCGGTTTGGAGTCGATCTCCATGCGGATGCGGCTGGCGGCCTCGTCGATCAGGTCGATAGCCTTGTCCGGCAGCTGCCGGTCAGTGATGTAGCGATGGCTGAGCTTGGCCGCGGCGATGATCGCGCCGTCAGTGATCGCCACCTTGTGGTGAACCTCGTAACGTTCCTTGAGGCCACGCAGAATGGCGATGGTGTCTTCTTCGCTTGGCTCGTCCACCAGGACTTTCTGGAAACGCCGCTCGAGCGCCGCGTCCTTCTCTATATATTGGCGGTACTCGTTGAGCGTGGTCGCGCCGACGCAGTGCAACTCGCCACGGGCCAGCGCGGGTTTGAGCATGTTACCGGCGTCCATCGAGCCTTCGCCTTTACCGGCGCCGACCATGGTGTGCAGTTCGTCGATGAACAGAATGATCTGCCCTTCCTGCTTCGACAGTTCGTTGAGCAGGCCTTTGAGGCGCTCTTCGAACTCACCGCGGTACTTGGCACCGGCGATCAGTGCGCCCATGTCCAGCGACAGCAGGCGTTTGCCCTTGAGGCCGTCCGGCACTTCGCCATTGATGATGCGCTGGGCCAGACCTTCAGCGATCGCGGTTTTACCCACGCCAGGTTCACCGATGAGGACCGGGTTGTTCTTGGTACGGCGTTGCAGAACCTGAATGGTCCGACGGATTTCGTCGTCACGGCCGATCACCGGATCGAGCTTGCCGTCCTCGGCGCGCTTGGTCAGGTCGACGGTGTACTTGTCCAGCGCCTGCCGCGACTCTTCGTGGTTGGCGTCATTCACCGCTTCGCCGCCACGCAAGTTATTGATCGCGTTTTCCAGGGCTTTCTTGCTCACGCCCTGGCCGAGCAGCAACTTGCCGAGCTTGCTGTTTTCGTCCATTGCGGCGAGCAGCACCAGTTCGCTGGAGATGAACTGGTCGCCTTTCTGCTGGGCCAGACGGTCGGCCTGATTGAGCAGGCGCGCCAGATCCTGCGACATGTTCACGTCGCCGGTCGGGTTCTGGATTTTCGGTAATTGGTCGAGCTCTTTGGTCAGCTCTTTACGCAAGCTGTTGACGTCGAAGCCTACTTGCATCAGCAACGGTTTGATCGAACCGCCCTGCTGTTCAAGCATGGCCTGCATCAAGTGCGCCGGCTCGATGGCCGGATGATCGTGGCCAACCGCCAACGACTGGGCGTCGGACAGGGCCAACTGCAATTTGCTGGTTAAACGGTCTATACGCATGGGTCACCTTCCTTTTGAGCAGGCCGGACCTAAGAAACCATCCTGAATAAAGAAACCTGCCAGATACCACTGTAGATGCGGTCGATTCTGGGAGATTCAAGCGTCGGAGAGTTGATACAGGTCAGGCAAGTCTAGCGGGTGAGCCAGATCAATGAAGCGAACCGACCGGTGCGCGACGCACGGCGGTAAGAAAAGAAGCGCGGATCGGTCACGGTGCAGAAACCGCCACCATAAACAGCCGTGACACCCCGTTCAGCCAGACGCAGGCGCGCCAGCAGATAGATATCAGCCATGAACTTGCCGGCATTGTTGCTCGGTACGAACGCTTCTGCTGCTTCAGGCAGTTGATTGATGAAGACTTCCCGTACTTCCGGACCGACCTCAAAGGCTTTGGGGCCAATGGCCGGGCCGAGCCAGACCAGTACCTCGTCAGCAGGAACATCGAGGCTGTCGAGGGTGGCTTCAAGCACGCCCGCCGCCAGACCACGCCAACCGGCATGAGCGGCCGCGACACGCGTGCCGGCACGATCGCAGAACAATGCCGGCAAACAGTCTGCCGTCATCGCCGCGCAGGCAATAGCCGGCGTTGCCGTCCAACTGGCATCTGCCGTCGCAACAACGCCCGGATCAGCATGAACTACGGCTATCCCGTGCACTTGCTGCAACCAGGCAGGCTGTATAGAAAAGTGCTCGGTCAGACGCCGACGGTTCTCGGCAACGGCCTCAGGACGATCATCGACATGATCGCCCAGATTAAGGCTGTCGAACGGCGCCTCACTGACACCGCCCTCGCGGGTGGTGACACAGGCCCTGACGCTGGCCGGCGCAGGCCAGTCCGGCGTCAGCCAGTTCATCCGACGAAGGCCTCGCGATCCTGCTTGAGCAGAGTCAGCAGCCAGACGAAATCTTCCGGCAGCGGCGATTCCCAGCTCATCCGCTCACCACTCGTCGGGTGATCCAGTTCAAGGAAGCGCGCGTGCAAGGCCTGACGCGGGAAGTGCTTGAGGGATTCAACCATGGTCGGGTTGGCCGCTGGCGGAATGCGGAAACGCCCGCCGTACGCCGGGTCGCCGACCAACGGGAAGTTGATGTGTGCCATGTGCACGCGGATCTGGTGGGTCCGACCGGTTTCCAGTTTCACCCGCACGTGGGTGTGGGAACGGAAACGCTCGAGCACGCGATAGTGGCTGACGGCAGGCTTGCCGCCTTCCATCACCGCCATGCGCTGGCGCTGCTGGCCGTGACGACCGATCGGCGCGTTGATCTTGCCGCCGGCGGTGACCACGCCGATCACGATGCATTCGTAGATGCGGCTGACGCTGCGGCTCTGCAATTGCGCGACCAGCTTGGTCTGCGCCTGAATGGTCTTGGCCACCACCATCAGACCGGTGGTGTCCTTGTCCAGACGATGCACGATACCGGCGCGCGGGACATTGATGATGTCCGGCACATGGTGCAACAAAGCGTTGAGCAGGGTGCCATCGGCGTGACCGGCAGCCGGGTGCACCACCAGGCCCGCAGGCTTGTTGATCACCAGGATGTCGTCGTCTTCATAGACGATGTCGAGCTCGATGTCCTGGGCGATCCACTCGCCCTGGGCTTCCTGCTCGGCAGTCAGCTCAAGGATGGCACCGCCATGCACAATGTCGCGCGGGCGGATCACCGCCCCGTCCACAGTCAGGCGACCTTCTTTGATCCAGGCGGAAAGGCGCGAGCGTGAGTGCTCAGCGAAGAGTTGGGCGGCGACTTGATCGAGGCGTTGGCCGCCCAATTCGGACGGCACCTCTGCGCGAAGTTCAATTTTATCGGACATGCTCGGACTGGGCGTCGGCACAGCCTTTGGTTTCGGCTGCGCGCTTGTGGTTAAATACGGCGTCTTTTGCCCCGAGGCTTTTCAACGGGGCGCTCATCATAACAGGACGGCCCCGCCCAAGACAGCGGCCGTCATAGGGACGCAAGCCGCCATGCAAGTGAAACACCTGCTGCTGATCGCCATCCTCGCATTGACCGCTGCTTGCTCATCGAAGGAAGTCGTAGACGAAAACCTCAGCGAAGCCGAGCTGTATCAGCAGGCTCAGACTGATCTGGACAACAACAGCTACACCAGTGCCACAGCCAAGCTGAAGGCTCTGGAGTCGCGTTATCCGTTCGGTCGCTACGCCGATCAGGCTCAGCTGGAGTTGATCTACGCCAACTACAAGAACGCCGAGCCGGAAGCTGCAAAGTCCGCCGCCGAGCGTTTCATTCGTTTGCATCCGCAGCATCCGAACGTGGATTACGCGTACTACCTCAAGGGTCTGACCTCGTTCGACCAGGACGTCGGCCTGCTGGCGCGCTTCCTGCCGCTGGACATGACCAAGCGTGACCCGGGCGCCGCCCGCGACTCGTACAACGAGTTCGCCCAGTTGACCAGCCGCTACCCGAACAGCCGCTACGCGCCGGACGCCAAGCAGCGCATGATCTACCTGCGCAACCTGCTGGCCGCCTACGAAATCCACGTGGCCGACTACTACCTGACCCGTCAGGCTTACGTAGCCGCTGCCAACCGTGGCAAGTACGTGGTGGAAAACTTCCAGGAAACCCCATCGGTCGGCGACGGCCTGGCGGTAATGACCGAAGCCTACCAGCGTCTGCACCTCGACGATCTGGCGGCCACCAGTCTGGAAACCCTGAAACTCAACTACCCGGATCACCCGAACCTGCAGGACGGCCAGTTCGTGCCACGCGTAGCCGAGGCTGACAACCGTTCGTTCCTGAGCAAGGCGACGTTGGGCCTGATCGAATCCCGTCCACCGCTGCCGCCGGGCGAGACCCGCGCCAACCAGGACGTGCAGAAGCAGTTCCAGGACGCGAAAGACGCGATCCCGAACGAGCTCAAGCCTAAAGATGAAAACGGCGACGTGATCGAAGAGCCAGAGCCTGAATCCAGCGACACCGACCGCTCGTGGTTCAGCTACATGACCTTCGGCGTGTTCGACTGAACACACCGGTTGTACGAAAAAGGGAGATCTGCGGATCTCCCTTTTTTATTGCCGCGCTTTAATAGGCTGTGCGCTGCTCGGGTCCTTGGCTAAACTGCCGGATCATCAGTCGAAAAGCCGCTCATCATGCTTCGTTTATTGTTCTGGATTGCCCTGATCTTCGCCGCCATCTGGCTCTGGCGCAAATTCAAGGCCCCCGCCTCGTCCACCCGATCGCCACGCGAACAGGACGCCCCGCCGATGGTGCGTTGCGCACATTGCGGCGTGCACCTGCCGCGCGACCGCGCCCTGGGTAACCAGCAACAATGGTATTGCAGCCAGGCTCATCTTGAGCAAGGCCCGGGCGCCAGTGGTCGCTGAGGCCGCCAACGCCGACCAGAAACAGGCGCAGCGTCTGCTGCGCCTTTATCACCTGTACCGCTTGAGTGTCGGCATCACCCTGGTGCTGCTGATCTCCAGCAACATGGACAACCGCCTGCTGACGTCGGCCAACGACGATCTGCTGCGCGGTGGCAGCTGGCTGTATCTGATCATCAATATGCTGCTGGTGGTGTTCCTCGAAAACACCCGGCGCCCGGCGCAACTGTTCACTTTAGCGTTGGTCGATGTGCTGCTGTTGTGCGGCCTGTTCTACGCCGCTGGCGGCGTCGCCAGTGCGCTGGGCAATCTGCTGGTCGTCTCGGTGGCGATCAGCAATACCCTGCTGCGCCGGCGCATCGGCCTGCTGATTGCCGCCATTGCGGCAATCGGCATTGTCGGCCTGAGCTTTGTGCTGAGCTTCAGCCATCCCCTCAGCGCCAACGCCTACCTGCAAGCCGGCACCCTCGGCGCGCTGTGCTTTGCCGCCTCGTTGCTGGTGCAAGGGCTGATCCGCCGCCTCGAAGTCAGTGAAACCCTCGCCGAACAGCGCGCCAGTGAAGTGGTTGGCCTGGAAGCGCTCAACGCGTTGATCCTGCAACGCATGCGCACTGGCATTCTGGTGCTCGATGAGCAACGCCGGGTGCAACTGGCCAATCACAGCGCGCAAAGCCTGCTCGGCCATAGCCACCTGCAAGGTCATTTGATCGATGAGTATTCGCCCGCGCTGGTCGATCGCCTGCGCCTGTGGCGCAACAACCCGACCTTGCGCCCGCAGAGCCTGAAAATCCCCGGCAACGGCCTCGAGCTGCAACCAAGCTTCATCGCCCTTGAGCAGAGCCCGAACCAGCAGACCCTGGTGTTTCTCGAAGATCTGGCGCAAATCACCCAACAGGCGCAGCAACTCAAACTCGCTGCGCTCGGGCGTTTGACCGCGGGCATCTCCCACGAAATTCGCAATCCGTTGGGCGCAATCAGTCATGCCGCGCAGCTGTTGGCCGAGTCCGAGGAACTCGATAGCGCGGATCGGCGTCTGACGCAGATTATTCAAGATCACTCCCAGCGCATGAACCGAGTCATCGAAAACGTCCTGCAACTGTCCCGCCGTCAGCAAAGCGCACCGCAACGGCTGGACCTCAAGCCATGGCTGGAAGACTTCGTCGGCGAAACCCGCGAGCAGGCCACCGAGCGCCAGCACATTCATCTACGGATCAATTCGGGCGACTTCACCACGCTGATGGACCCCAACCAGCTGCGGCAGATTCTCGACAATCTGATACGCAACGCCTGGCGGCACAGTGCCCAGTTGCACGAGCAGGCCGAGGTCTGGCTGGCGCTGTTCGTCGACCCCGACAGCCAGTTGGCAGTACTCGAAGTGCAGGACAACGGCCCCGGCGTGTCGGCCGACGAGCAGGCGCATCTGTTCGAACCGTTCTTCACCACCAGCAGCCAGGGCACCGGTCTTGGCCTTTATCTGTCCCGTGAGCTGTGCGAAAGCAACCAGGCACGCCTAGACTTCAAATCACGCCAAGGCGGCGGCTGCTTTCGCATCACCTTTGCTCACGGACGGAAACAAAGTTGAATACAAGCCCACGGCAAAAAATTCTTATCGTCGACGACGAACCGGATATCCGCGAGCTCCTGGAAATCACCCTGGGACGGATGAAACTCGAGACCTTCAGCGCACGCAACCTGGGCGAGGCTCAGGCGCTGTTACAGCGCGAGCACTTTGACCTGTGCCTGACCGACATGCGCCTGCCCGACGGCACCGGGCTGGAGCTGGTGCAACACATCCAGCAGCGCGCTCCGCATCTGCCGGTGGCGATGATCACCGCGTACGGAAGCCTGGAAACGGCGATCAATGCGCTGAAGGCCGGCGCGTTCGATTTCCTCACCAAACCAGTGGAGCTGCCGCGACTGCGCGAACTGGTCAGCTCGGCGCTGCGCATGCCGACAGCCGGTGGCCTGAGTACGGCAATCGAGCGACGCTTGCTGGGCGACTCGCCGCCGATGGCCAATCTGCGCAAGCAGATCGACAAGCTCGCGCGCAGCCAGGCGCCGGTGTACATCAGCGGTGAATCCGGCAGCGGCAAAGAACTGGTCGCGCGCCTGATTCACGAACAAGGCCCGCGCGCGAGCCAGCCCTTTGTGCCGGTGAACTGCGGGGCGATTCCGTCGGAGCTGATGGAAAGCGAATTCTTCGGCCACCGCAAAGGCAGTTTCACCGGTGCCGTCGAAGACAAGCCGGGGCTGTTCCAGGCGGCACACGGCGGCACGTTGTTTCTCGATGAAGTCGCCGATCTGCCACTGCCGATGCAGGTGAAACTGCTGCGGGCGATTCAGGAAAAAGCCGTGCGCAGCGTCGGCGGCCAGCAGGAAACGGTGGTCGACGTGCGCATCCTGTGCGCCACACACAAAGACCTTGAAGCCGAAGTCGCGGCCGAGCGCTTCCGTCAGGATCTGTATTACCGGCTCAACGTCATTGAACTGCGCGTGCCCTCCCTGCGAGAACGTCGCGACGACATCGAGGCGCTCGCCATGCATGTGCTCAAGCGTCTGGCCAAGGACACTGGACAACCCGAAGCGCGCCTGCATCCGCAAGCGCTGGAGGCGCTGAAGAACTATCGCTTTCCCGGCAACGTGCGCGAACTGGAGAATGTCCTCGAACGCGCGCACACCTTGTGTGAACAGCGCACGATCGAAGCGCAGGATCTGCGTTTGAGCGAAGGAAATTGCGCCGCGGATGGGGCGACGGCTGATCTGACGCAGATCGACAATCTCGAGGATTATCTGGAGAGCGTCGAGCGCAAACTCATTCTGCAGGCGCTGGAGGAAACCCGCTGGAACCGCACGGCGGCGGCGCAGCGGTTGAGTCTGTCGTTTCGGTCGATGCGTTATCGGCTGAAGAAGTTGGGTCTGGACTAGATCGCAAAGATCGCAGCCTTCGGCAGCTCCCACATTGGAATGCGTTCCCTGTAGGAGCTGCCGAAGGCTGCGATCTTTTGATCTTGCTTCAGATGCGGCCCTCAGGCGCATACGGCGCCGGGTCAATGATCGGCGCCCGCCCCAGCATCACATCGGCAAACAACTGACACGAGGCCGGCGCCAGCACCAGCCCATTGCGGTAATGCCCGCAGTTCAGCCACAAACCCTCGAACCCCGGCACCCGGCCAATGTACGGCACGCCTTCCGGCGAACCCGGCCGCAGCCCGGCCCAATGCCCGACCACTTCGGCATCCGCCAGCGCCGGCAACAACTCGATCGCCGAGGCCTTGAGGCTTTCCAACGCCACATCGGTCGGGGTCTTGTCGTAGCCTTCGTGCTCCAGCGTGCTGCCAATCAGAATGTGGCCGTCGCGACGCGGGATCGCATAACGCCCCTTGGCCAGCACCATGCTAGGCAGGAAATCAGCCGCGCACTTGTAGAGAATCATTTGGCCTTTGACCGGTTCGACCGGCAGCGTCAGGTTCAGCGTCTTGAGCAGATCACCGCTCCACGCCCCTGCCGTCAGCACAATCTGGTCGCCGCTGATCACGCCAGTGGAGGTCTGCACGCCGACCACGCGCTCGCCTTCACGGACGAAACCACTGACTTCGCATTGCTCATGAATCGTCACGTTCGGCAGCGCCAGCAATGCCGCCTTCAGCGACTTGACCAGCCGTGGATTGCGCACGTTGGCGACATCGGCCATGTAGATCGCCCGGCTGAAACCGCTGCCGAGGACCGGCACCGCGTCATGCGCCGCCGAGATATCCACAGCCCGCAGTGGCCGTTGTTCGCGCTCGGCCCAGGCCAGCGCTGCGGCTTCATCGTCCAGATCCAGCCAGTACAGGCCGGTGGTGTGGACTTCAGGATCGACCCCGGTGCCGGCAAACAAGCGCTCGCCGAGCTGTGGGTAAAAATCCTGCGACCAATGCGCCAGCGCAGTAACCGCCGGGCTGTAGCGCCACGGATACAGCGGCGAAACAATGCCGCCGCCGGCCCAGGACGACTCCTGGCCGACATTCGAGCGGTCCAGCAGCACCACGCTGCGCACTTCGGAGGCGAGATTGTAGGCAGTGAGCAGGCCAATTACCCCGCCACCGACAATCACCACTTGCTGTTGCCTGGTCATGTTTGATCCAACCGTAAAAAAGACAGTGGGCGCAAAAGGCGCCCGAAAGAGAGTGCGTCAGCGGCCCCAGCAATCCTTGGTGGTCACGCCGGTGGTCGCGTTGTTCATGCTTCGCACGCCGGTATTGGTCAGGGTGAAATCACCGCATTTGTCGGTGGCCATGGCCGATCCGGTTTTACGAATCGCGGTCAGCACAAAGGTCTGGTCGGTCAGCGTTGGGGTGATTGTGTAGAAATCATTGCCCGTGCTCAGCCCGGTGACGCCGGTGTAGACATTGTTGCGGGTGTAGAAGCGTTCGAGGGTCTGCGCCTGCTCCGAGAGCAGCGAGACCACTTCGGCGCGACGGCCCTTCTTCACGTATTCGTTGTAGCTGGGAATGCTGATGGTGAGGATGATCCCGATAATCGCGATGACGATCATGATTTCGATCAGGGTAAAACCTCGGCTGGATCTGCGCATGCCTCAAATTCTCGCTTACTGGATTTGTCGCCACATGATACGACGGCTGCCGCCGCCACCTTTTTCCACAACGGTGGTGATGACACCACTGGTGTCGCTCACGAGCTTGGTCTTGGCATCTCGGGAAATGACATTAAGGGTCGGAATGCCACCGGTGAATACCACGCCACTGGATATCGTGTCATTGCTGTCAACCAAACGGTCA
Source organism: Pseudomonas moraviensis (assembly GCF_900105805.1). Lineage (NCBI taxonomy): Bacteria > Pseudomonadati > Pseudomonadota > Gammaproteobacteria > Pseudomonadales > Pseudomonadaceae > Pseudomonas > Pseudomonas moraviensis. The sequence continues at coordinate 3,995,223 of NZ_LT629788.1, forward strand.
CCCGTGGTGTCGATCACGGCGTAGTTGAGCATCTTACCGTTGAACGCATCCAGTTCGACCAGTCTGCCCGTACCAAAGCTAGAACACGGGTCAGTGGTATCGACGCTGGCGGTGGTAAAAACGACTCGCCCCAACACAATGCTGGCCTGGTTGATCACGCGCTCGCCGGTCAGCACGTTGTTGTACACCAGCGGCAAATACCAGCCTTTATCTCCCGGATACGTCGTTTCATTCTGGCTGGTGGTCAGGAACTGCCCGGAACTGCCGGAGAACGAACCGGTGATCGCCTGCGCCTGCAAACTGCTGACGGTGATTTGTCCGGCCCCACCTTCTGCATCCCAGATTGAATAGAACGCCTGCAGATCCTTGTTGGTCTTGTCGGCGGTTTCGTTGAACTTGCCGGTGCCAAAGAACACCTGCTTGCCGCCCTGAGCGTTATCCGCCAGCAGCGGTTGCGCGGTGATCGGCTGCGTTGCCCCGCCCGGCGCGGTGAACAAAGGCTTGCCGGCAAACGCCACGCCCCAGCTTTCCGGCGCCGTCGCGCTCAGGTCGAATTTCCACATGCGTCCTTTCAGGTCGCCAGCGTAGGCCGCCTGTACCACGTTCGAAGAGTTCACCCTGAGTTCCACGGATGACAAACCGTTGCTGGTTTCCGTGCTGTCGACGACAATTTTTCTGATCAGCGAACCATCCAGCGCATCCAGTACATACAACGCTGCAACCCCCGAATTGCTGCCGTAGCCATTGGCGATGAAAGTCGCCCAGCGACCATTGGCCAAGCGTGCCACTTCCGGCCTGGCATAGGCGTAACCCAGATCATTGAACGCATTCGCCGTGTTGGCCGTGGCCGGCGCACTGACTTCCCACAGTGCCCTGATCACGTTACCTGCCGAGGCATCGAACAGTTGCAGCCCATAGAAGGTTTTGCCGCCAGCCCCCGTTCCGCCAATGGCCAGGGTTTTCCAAGTGGTACCGGCCTGCGCATCGAACACGCCGACCTGACCATCCACCAGAAATTTGTGGCTGACGCCGTTGACGTAGTTGGTGTCCGCAATCAGTCGCAGGGACGGCAGCACGCTGGAGGGCATATAGGCATAACGACGGGTGCCGTTCGCCGAATTGATCACATTGACGAAACCGTCGTTGGCGTTGACCACCAGACTGGTGTTCATGTTCGCAGCCTTGGTCGTCAGGTAGTTGGTGTAGCTGCTGTCACCCGTCAAATCGGATGCGGTCTTGTCCGAAGGCGACGCGAGCACCAGTGGCGAATTGATGATGTCGCCGAGCAGCGCACTACGCACCTTGAGCCCGGCCTTGTTGGTACCTTTGCTCCACTCCACCAGATCATTGCCGTTGATACCGGTGGGCAGGCCCTGACTCAGCGTGGTCTGCTGGGCTGGGGAAAAGCTGCCGAATGCCAGAGCAATTGGCGCATTGCTCGCGGTGTTCCATGACTGGAAAGTCGGCGCCGTGGCAGAGGGCACGATCGTGGTGTCGGTCGACCATTGCGCCGCCGAGGTATTTACCGTGCCGGTCGAGGTAAAGCCGAACGACCTGATCGTGCCCCGCCAATCCTTGGGATCGTAAGTGGTCTGGTAAAAACTGCTGCCACTGCTCAAGGTGCTGCTGCTGGCGACGCCGGCGCCACCGGAGCCGGCCTTGGAAGTGATATCGCTCAATGCGGACGATAACGCCGCATTGAGCCCGGAGCTGTCGGTCGCCTGGTAGTACCTGCCCTGCCCATAACTGGCGGCGTCGGACAACATGTCGTTATCCGCAGCGAAACCCACGGTGTAGGTGTTCATGTTCTGCCGGGGAAAATCCACCGCGTTCCAGCTCTTGCCGGCGGCGTCGGTACCGGTCGAGCGCATGTCGATGTCGAAGGCAAATTTGGCGATGTCATCCAGATACAGGGTGTCGCCTTCGCCGTCACCGTTGAGGTTGTCGCCATCGTTATTCACGCCATCCCAGTTCGGTAAACGGCTGCCCCCCAGTGGATCGTTAGTCGGGAACGTCCGGTCGTAAGTCGGCAAGCCATCGGTGATTACCACGCCGTAGTTTTTCTGGCAGCGATATTGAATCGGGCTGGTATAGGTCGCCGGGGTGCCGTTGTAATACGGCGCCAGGCCACGCATATAGCGAGTCACTTCGTAATAGCTCTCGGCCAACGGTGTATTGGCCACGGCATTCAAGCCGTTGATCGATGAAATCAGCGCATTGTAGTTAGCGTCCGCCTGGGCCTGGGTCACACTGCCGGTAACCGGCGACAGATCGGTGATCGAGCGCGCGATGAAGCCACCATTGCCCGGGTTGCTGCTGGTGGCCGGGTTGAACGTCGACAGGCCCATGCGCAGGGTGCGGTTGCTGCTGACCAATGCGGTGGAAACGTTGCGCGCGACGTTCATCCGGTAATCGTTAGGGATCGCCCCCGTGGTGAAGTCGCGGGTGCCGGTGCTGTTAGCCAGGCCGACAATATACGAAATGTAATCGGCGGAATAACGGGTATTCTCGTTGCCCACCGGATCGGGCAGTTTCAGACATAACGGCGCCACGCTGTTGTTGTAGAACGCATAGGCGCCTCCCGAGCACCCGGAGGTCGGCAGGCTCGATAGAAACACCGTGTCGCCGGTGATCGGTGGAGCATTGAGTGCAGAGCACAATCCGAGAAAAGCATTGCACTGCCGGGCGGGTGTGCGGTTGACGTTCGGGTCGAATCCGGCGGCGTAGATGATGCTGTTCATACTCCCCGAATCATCGATCAGCAGCATCACGTTCGGCGCCACCGCAGCCGCGCTCAGCAGCGGCGAATCGGAAGGCGTGAATGCCCACGCCGGCGCCGCCAGATAGAAACTCAGGAGCATGCCGATCAGCAGCGAGCCGCAGCGCTCAATACTTCGCATAGATACTCTCCACCACGCTACGCGAATTGCCGGCGATGCCGACTGCGGTGACTCGATACAACGTCGCCGAGGTGTTACTTGGCACGTTCACTGCCGTCAGGGTCGTGCCGATGTTCTGCACGCCATAAAAGCCATTACCGGCGGCGATCCAGGTCACCCCCGAGGTCGAATTGAAGCCGGCCGAACTGACCACTGACGACTCCGCCGGCGGCAGGCATTGGGTCGTGCCGCTGCACACGGCCAACGAGTAACTGTCCAGCTGCACCGCGCTTTCGCCAACACGCAACGCCGCTTCCGCAGACTGGAACGATTGATTGCGCAAGCTCACGCTGCCGGCCATTTTTTCTTGCAGGTTGGCGCTCTGCATCGACGACAAGCCAATCAACGTGAGTAACAGCAGAAACACCAGACTGACCAGCAAGACCATGCCGCGCTGTGCCTGACGTTGTTGCAAGGAAATCCTCATCACCGCCCCCTCACTGCAAGCGATTGCGCAATGCCGCAACCACGTTGAAGGTTTGATCGCGCACCCGATTGTTCGGGTCGGTGAGGGTCAGGCTCAGACGCACACTGCGGATGCGCGCGGGATCCCCGGGATTGCTGCTGTAAGTGGAGGCCGCCACGTCGGTCGCGGAGCTGGCCAGGCCGAAGGTGACGTTGAAGGCGCTGACGTTGTTCACCAGCACTTGCTGCGCGGGATTGCCGCTGCCGGTGCCCATGAGGATCTGGTTATTGCTGAAGCTGTAGATCAGGCGGCGGATCGGGAAAGCGATTTGCCCCGTGGTCGGGCTGCGCAATCCGCTGTAGGCGACCGCGCTGTTGCGACAGTCTGAAATCACTGTCCAGGTCGGCGTTCCCCCGCCGCTGCCGACATCGGCGGTGACCATGGTCAGCTTGAGATTGGCGTTATCCCAGTTGATCGGGGTGAGTTGCGCGGCGTTGAAGTCGCCCGCGCTGCTCGAATCAGTGATGGTGCCGAGACAGCCGAACATGCCGACCATGCGGATTTCCTGAATCATTTTGCTGAGGACGAAACGCGCGTCCTCCTGCATCGCCGCGGCGCTGTTCTGACTGACGTAGGTGTTTTTCGCGGCAATGAAGATCTGCACCACACCCAGCACGACAATCAGCCCCAAAGCCAATGCGATCAGCAACTCGATCAAACCGAAACCACGGCTGGCATGCTTCATGGCGTGGCCACCGGATCGACCGCCGCCCGACTGGTCAGCACGAAACTGCGCTGGGCACTGGCAGCGTTGGCGGCGCGCGCATCGCTCCAGGTAATGGTGATGGTATAGACACGCTGGTTGAGGGTGATGCTGCCCGTCGCGGTCGGACCGCCAAAGTTGGCGATATTGGTGGTGAAGTCGTAGAGATCCTGATCCCGCGCCACGCTGAGGTTGCCCGAGGTCGGCGGTGTAGTGGTGTAGTCGGCGCCGGAATTGGCGCGAATGCGGTCCATCATGTCGTAGGCAATAAAGCTCGCCTGACTGGTCATCCGCGAACTGTCGGTGTACTTCAGCGCATTGAGTTGCACTGCCGCCGCGCCCAACAGGCCGACAGTGAGAATCAGCAACGCGACCAGCACTTCGATCAGCGTCATGCCCTCCTGTGGGATTTTGCTCCCTGCCCTCATCCGCAATTTCCACCCAGTTGAATGCGTCCGTTCAAACACACGTTCAGCGTCCTGCTTTGCGTGCCCAGCGTGTAACCGATGACCACCGCCGTCGACGGTGCCGCCAGACCGCCAAGATTGTTGAAATCCAGTGCGGTCACTCCTGAGGGTAGCGTCAGAGTCGCCCCGCTGCTCATCGCTGGAACAACCCGCAACACATTGGCCGGATTGCCGGTACTGTCGTAGACCGCCAGCTCACCGGTCCAGACACTGCCGCCAGCGGTCGGACGCAAACGCGTGGTCACGCCGCGATTGATCGCTTCGAGGCGAGCAAAATTGATTGCGCGCTGCAGGTCGCCGACTTCGGTATCCGCCTTGCTGCTCTGAATCGTACGGGTAAAGGCCGGCACCGCCAGCGTGATCAGTACCAGGAACACGGCGATGGCGACCAGCAACTCGACCAGCGTGAAACCTTTTGTACGAAGATCCATCGATGCCCTCCGTTGCCGTCGGCTATACCTGCTTCTACACGCTAGAACATTCGCTCGGCACATGCCGACTGATTTGCCCTGCGCGGCGCACGGATTGCGCTGCTCACACCATTCCACGGAGGGATTTTTCATGCCGCAACACGGTTTCAGCCTGATTGAACTGCTTATGGGACTGGCGATTGGCGCAATTGTTCTGCTGCTGGTCAGCCCGGCGTTCGCTGCGCTCAAGGAAGCAACTCAACGCGATCATGCAGCGCAATCGCTGATCGAAGGTATTCGCCACGCCCGCACACTGGCTATGACACACAATCACAACGTGGTGATCCATGGCATCGACGGCGACTGGAGCCGTGGCTGGCGAATCATTCTGGATCTGAGCGGCAAGGGTTCGGAGGACAGCAGCAATCCGCTGCTGGTTGAACGTGCCAGTGAGGCGAAGGTGCCGATTGTCGGCAACTGGTGTGTGAGCCGCTATGTGCGGTTCAGTCATCTGGGGCAACCGCTGATGCCGGGACGGCGATTTCAGGCGGGGACAATACACATCTGCTCGCCGCGCGCACCGGTCAGCCAGCGGCAGATCGTACTGGCGGCGACCGGTCGCGTGCGCCTGAGCAGTCAGGAGACCGAACAGGCGCTGTGCGACAGCAGCAGGAACGTCAGATCGAGCGGACGCGCAGCTCTTTCGGCATCGAGAACGTGATGTTCTCTTCACGGCCGGCCAGCTCATCGGCACCGGTCGCGCCCCAGGCCTGCAATTGCTGAATGACGCCACGCACCAGTACTTCCGGTGCCGAGGCGCCGGCGGTGATGCCGATGCGCTCGACGCCGTCGAACCAGCTCTGTTGCAGGTCTTCGGCACCGTCGATCAGGTAGGCCGGGGTCGCCATGCGTTCAGCCAGTTCACGCAGACGGTTGGAGTTGGAGCTGTTCGGGCTGCCGACCACCAGTACCACGTCGCACTCGTCGGCCAGTTGCTTGACGGCGTCTTGACGGTTTTGCGTGGCGTAGCAGATGTCGTCCTTGCGCGGACCGCCGATCGCCGGGAAGCGCGTGCGCAGGGCATCGATGACGCGGCTGGTGTCATCCATCGACAAAGTCGTCTGGGTGACGAAGGCGAGTTTTTCCGGGTTGCGCACTTGCAGCTCGGCCACGTCCTTCTCGTCTTCGACAAGATAGATCGCACCGCCATTGCTCGCATCGTACTGACCCATGGTGCCTTCGACTTCCGGGTGACCGGCGTGGCCGATCAGGATGCACTCGCGACCGTCGCGGCTGTATTTGGCGACTTCGATGTGCACCTTGGTCACCAGCGGGCAGGTTGCATCGAAAACCTTCAAACCACGACCGGCGGCTTCGTTGCGCACGGCTTGCGAAACACCGTGGGCGCTGAAGATGACGATGACGTCATCGGGCACCTGATCGAGCTCTTCGACGAAAATCGCGCCACGGCTGCGCAGGTCTTCAACGACGAACTTGTTGTGCACCACTTCGTGACGCACGTAGATCGGCGGCCCGAAGACTTCCAGGGCGCGGTTGACGATTTCGATCGCCCGGTCCACACCGGCGCAGAAGCCACGGGGGTTGGCGAGTTTGATTTGCATGCTGTGCCTCGTGTCTTGCGCGCAAGAAATAACGAATTCTGTGGAAAACAGTGTGGGAGCGACGGTGTGACGATTCGACCTGCTCGCGAAAGCGGTGTGTCAGACAACACCAACGTTGAATGTCATTCAGCATTCGCGAGCAGGCTCGCTCCCACATTGGTTTTGCATTATTACTCAGATCGCTTTGACGCTGATGATCTCGACGTCAAAGGTCAGCGTCTTGCCGGCCAGAGGGTGGTTGAAGTCGACGGTCACTTGCGTGTCGTCGAATTCCTTCACCACACCTGGCAATTCAGTATTGGCCGCATCGTTGAAGATCACCAGCAGGCCTGGTGACAACTCCATGTCGGTGAACTGCGAACGCGGGATGGTCTGCACGTTCTGCGGGTTCGGCTGACCGAAGGCGTTTTCCGGCTCGACGGTCAGGGTGCGCTTGTCGCCGGCCTTGAAGCCGAACAGTGCGGCTTCGAAACCCGGCAGCAGGTTGCCGTCGCCGACCTTGAAGGTGGCCGGGGCCTTGTCGAACGTACTGTCGACGGTATCACCGTTTTCCAGGCGCAGGGCAAAGTGCAGCGTGACTTCGGTGTTCTGGCCGATGCGTTGCTCAGTCGATAGCGGTTCAGTCATGAGCGGCCTCTTCGGTTTTCTTCGATTTGAACATGTCCAGCGCCAGCATGATCGCGCCGACGGTGATCGCGCTGTCGGCAATGTTGAACGCCGGGAAATACCAGCGGTTCTGCCAGTGCACCAGAATGAAGTCGATCACATGGCCCAGGGCAATGCGGTCATACAGGTTGCCCAGCGCGCCACCCAGCACCAGCGCCAGGGCGACGGCCAGCCAGGTGTCGTTGCGGCCCAGGCGCTTGAGCCAGACCACCAGCACGGCACTGACCACAATGGCGATCAGGGCAAACAGCCAGCGCTGCCAGCCGGAGCTGTCCGCGAGGAAGCTGAAGGCGGCGCCGGTGTTGTAGGCCAGGGTCCAGCTGAACAGATCGGGAATGATCACGATCTGCTGAAACATTTCGAGCTTGCTTTCGAAGTAGAACTTGCTGGCCTGGTCAATGACCAGGACCAGCAGGCTCAACCACAGCCAGCTCAGCCGTCCGAAACGGCCAACGGCATCAGGCATAGTGACGAACCTCGCCAGCGCCGCTGATGTTGTCGACGCAACGACCGCAGATTTCCGGATGCTCCGGGTTCACGCCGACGTCTTCGCGGCAGTGCCAGCAACGTGCGCATTTCGGGAAGGCCGATTTGACGATCTTCAGTTTCAGACCACTGACTTCGGTGACCACGGCATCGGCCGGAGCCTGCACGAATGGCGCAACGCTGGCAGTCGAGGTGATCAGGACAAAGCGCAGCTCGTTGCTCAGCTTGGCCAGATCGGCGCTCAGCGCTTCTTCGGCAAACAGCGTGACTTCGGCCTGCAGGTTGCCACCGACGGCTTTCGCCGCACGCTGGATTTCCATCTCTTTGTTGACCGCGACTTTCACTTCCATGATGCGATCCCAGTAGGCGCGACCCAGCTCGAAGCCTTCCGGCAGCTCGGTCAGACCTTCGTACCAGGTGTTGAGCATGACGGATTCGTTACGCTCGCCTGGCAGGTATTGCCACAGCTCATCGGCAGTGAAGGCGAGGATCGGCGCGATCCAGCGCACCAGCGCTTCGGAGATGTGGAACAGCGCGGTCTGGCACGAGCGCCGTGCCTTGCTGTCGGCGCCGGTGGTGTACTGGCGGTCCTTGATGATGTCGAGGTAGAAACCACCCAGCTCCTGCACGCAGAAGTTGTGGATCTTCGAGTAGACGTTCCAGAAACGGTATTCGCCGTAGTGCTCTTGCAACTCGCGTTGCAGCAGCAGCGTGCGATCCACCGCCCAGCGATCCAGCGCCAGCATGTCTTCGGCCGGCAGCAGGTCGGTGGCCGGGTTGAAACCGGTCAGGTTTGAAAGCAGGAAGCGCGCGGTGTTACGGATACGACGATAGGCGTCGGCGCTGCGCTGCAGGATCTGCTCGGACACCGCCATTTCGCCGGAGTAGTCGGTCGAAGCGACCCACAGACGCATGATGTCGGCGCCCAAGGTGTCGTTGACCTTCTGCGGCGCGATCACGTTGCCCAGCGATTTGGACATCTTGCGGCCGGACTCGTCGACGGTGAAGCCGTGCGTCAGCAGCTCGCGATACGGCGCGTGGTTGTCGATGGCGCAACCGGTCAGCAAGGACGAGTGGAACCAGCCACGGTGCTGGTCGGAACCTTCCAGGTACAGGTCGGCACGCGGGCCGCTCTCGTGACCCATCGGGTGCGAACCGCGCAGGACGTGCCAGTGCGTGGTGCCCGAGTCGAACCAGACGTCGAGGGTGTCGCTGATCTTGTCGTACTGCGGCGCTTCATCGCCGAGCAGTTCGGCGGCGTCGAGCTTGAACCAGGCTTCGATGCCTTCGACTTCAACGCGTTTGGCGACTTCTTCCATCAGCTCGACGGTACGCGGGTGCAGCTCGCCGCTTTCCTTGTTGAGGAAGAACGGGATCGGCACGCCCCAGTTGCGCTGACGCGAGATGCACCAGTCTGGACGGTTGGCGATCATCGAGTGCAGGCGCGCCTGGCCCCAGGCCGGGACGAACCTGGTGTCTTCAATGGCTTTGAGCGAGCGCACGCGCAGGGTGTCGCCGCTGGTTGGCTCCTTGTCCATGCCGATGAACCACTGCGCGGTGGCGCGATAGATCAGCGGGGTCTTGTGGCGCCAGCAGTGCATGTAGCTGTGTTCGATGACGGTGGTGTGCATCAGCGCACCGACTTCGGTCAGTTTTTCGACGATGGCCGGGTTGGCCTTCCAGATGAACTGGCCGCCGAAGAATTCCAGCGACGGCACGTACACGCCGTTGCTCTGCACAGGGTTGAGGATGTCATCGTTGACCATGCCGTATTTCTTGCAGGTCACGAAGTCGTCCACGCCATAGGCCGGGGCGGAGTGAACCACGCCGGTGCCAGCGCCCAGTTCGACGTAGTCGGCCAGGTACACCGGCGACAGGCGATCGTAGAACGGGTGACGGAAGTTGATCAGCTCCAGCTCTTTACCGGTGGTGGTGGCGATCACCGAACCTTCCACGCCATAGCGCGCCAGGCAGGCTTCGACCAGCTCTTCAGCCAGCACCAGCAGCTTGTCGCCGATATCGACCAGCGCGTAGTTGAATTCCGGGTGCACATTCAACGCCTGGTTGGCCGGGATGGTCCACGGGGTGGTGGTCCAGATCACGATCGCAGCAGGTTTGCCCAGCGAGGCCAGACCGAACGCGGCAGCCAGTTTGGCCTCGTCAGCGATCGGGAAGGCCACGTCGATGGTCGAGGACTTCTTGTTCTCGTACTCGACTTCCGCTTCAGCCAGGGCCGAACCGCAGTCGAAGCACCAGTTCACGGGCTTCAGGCCCTTGAACACGAAACCACCCTTGACGATCTCGGCGAGGGCGCGGATTTCACCGGCCTCGTTCTTGAAATCCATGGTCTTGTACGGGTTGGCGAAGTCGCCCAGCACGCCGAGGCGGATGAACTCGGACTTCTGCCCTTCGATCTGTTCGGTGGCGTAGGCACGGCACAGCTCGCGGGTTTTATCCGCGCCGAGGTTCTTGCCGTGGGTCACTTCAACCTTGTGCTCGATCGGCAGGCCATGGCAGTCCCAGCCCGGGACGTATGGCGCGTCGAAACCCGACAGGGTTTTCGAGCGGATGATCATGTCTTTGAGAATCTTGTTCAGTGCGTGACCGATGTGGATCGTGCCGTTGGCGTACGGAGGGCCGTCGTGCAGGACGAACTTCGGACGATCCTTGCCAATCTCGCGCAACTTTCCGTACAGGCCAATACTGTCCCAGCGCTGCAGGATCTGCGGTTCGCGCTGTGGCAGGCCGGCCTTCATTGGGAAGGCGGTGTCCGGAAGGTTTAGCGTGGCTTTATAGTCGGTCATTTAAGGCTCTTCATTAGCGATGGGCGCTAGGTGCGGCTAGTGCACGGGCGGTGGCGACATCCGCATTGATCGCCGTTTTCAATGCCTCCAGAGAGGCGAAGCGCTGCTCTTCACGCAGCTTTTGGTGGAAAACCACCGTCAAACGCCGGTCATACAGATCGCCGGCAAAATCTAACAGATGGACCTCGAGGTGGGCTTTGCCATCCCCTTGCACCGTGGGGCGCACGCCGATATTGGCGACGCCGGGCCAGGTCTTGCCGTCGATGTCGACATTCACCAGATACACCCCGGTGAACGGCACGCGACGACGCTTGAGTTGAATGTTGGCAGTGGGTGTTCCCAATTGCCGGGCCAGTTTCTGGCCATGCAGCACGCGACCGGCGATGCGGTACGGACGGCCGAGCAAGCGTTCGGCCAAGGCAAAATCGGCGGCGGCCAAAGCATTGCGCACTTGCGTGCTGCTGACGCGAATGCCATCCAGTTCGACAGTTTGCGCGGCTTCGACGGTGAACCCGTGAACCTGCCCGGCCTGCATGAGGAAATCGAAATCGCCGAGGCGGTCGCAGCCGAAGCGGAAGTCGTCACCAACTTCAAGATGCTGCACGCCGAGGCCATCGACCAGAATGGTATCGACGAATTCACTGGCGCTGAGCTTGCTCAGGCGCTGGTTGAAGGCCAGGCATAAAACCCGGTCGACGCCTTCGGCGGCCAGCAATTGCAGCTTGTCACGCAGCCGCGCCAGACGCGCCGGAGCGGTGTCGGGAGCAAAGAACTCCCGTGGCTGCGGCTCGAAAATCACCACGCAGCTGGGTACGCCCAACTCGAGCGCACGCTCACGCAGTCGGGCCAGGATAGCCTGGTGACCACGGTGAACACCGTCAAAGTTGCCAATAGTGGCGACGCAGCCCCGATGCTGGGGGCGCAAGTTGTGGAGGCCTCGAACCAGCTGCATAACGCGCTTCTTGCTCATAAAGTGGTCGATTATAACCACACCCGACGGCCGACGACAGGCAACACCGTAACGCAAAGTGAACGAGCCGACAAAACCGTCGACCCGTGCCTGTCGATAAAGGCTGAAACCTTAGCTCAAGGCCTTGCGATTGAAGTCGCGCAGGCGGAAACCCAGCAGCAGCAACATACCGAAATACGCCACCACCCCGGCCACCACCAGCGCGCCCAGGCGCAAGAAGCGCTCGAGCATGTGCCCCTCATCCCAGGCGGGCATGAAATGCATGCCGGCCAGCAACACCGCGGACATCACCGTCACCGCAACAACCAGTTTGAAACCGAACTTGCCCCAGCCCGGCTGCGGTTGATACATCTTCTGCTTGCGCAGTTGATAGAACAGCAACCCGGCGTTGAGGCAAGCACCGGCACTGATCGCCAGCGCCAGACCGGCGTGGGCCAGCGGCCCGATCAGCGCCAGGTTGAACAACTGCGTGCAGACCAGCGTGAAGATTGCGATTTTCACCGGGGTACGGATGTTCTGTTGCGCATAAAAGCCCGGCGCCAGCACCTTGATCACGATAATCCCGAGCAGGCCGACCGAATAGGCGATCAGCGCACGCTGGGTCATCTCGGCATCGAAGCCACTGAACTGACCGTACTGGAATAGCGAAACGGTCAGCGGTTCGGCGAGAATTCCCAGCGCCAGCGCGCACGGCAGCACCAGCACAAAACACAGGCGCAGCCCCCAGTCGAGGATGCGTGAATACTCGTGGCGATCCTTGCTGGCGTAGGTCTTGGCCAGCGTTGGCAGCAGAATCGTACCGAGCGCCACACCCAACACGCCCGAGGGCAACTCCATCAAACGGTCGGCGTAGTACATCCACGACACTGAACCTGCGACCAGAAACGAGGCGAAGATGGTGTTGATGATCAGCGAGATCTGACTGACCGACACACCGAGAATCGCCGGCAGCATCTGCTTCATCACCCGCCACACGCCGCTGTCGCGCAGGTTCAGGCGCGGCAGCACCAGCATGCCGATCTTTTTCAGGTGCGGCAGCTGATACAGCAATTGCGCCAGACCGCCGACCAACACCGCCCAGCCAAGGGCCATGACCGGCGGATCGAAGTACGGCGTGAGGAACAGCGAAAACACGATCATGCTGACGTTGAGCAGAGTCGGCACGAACGCCGGCACCGAGAAGCGGTTCCAGGTGTTGAGGATCGCGCCGGCCAGCGACGACAGCGAGATCAGCAATATATAAGGAAAGGTCACCCGCAACAGATCGGAGGTGAGCTGGAATTTTTCCGGGGTATCGGTAAAACCCGGCGCCGTGGCCCAGATCACCCAGGGCGCGGCGATCATGCCCAGCGCCGTCACTACCGCCAACACCAGCGTCAACAGGCCCGACACATAGGCAATAAAGGTGCGCGTCGCCTCCTCGCCCTGCTGACTTTTATATTCGGCCAGAATCGGCACGAAAGCCTGGGAGAAAGCGCCTTCGGCAAAGATCCGCCGCAGCAGGTTGGGCAGTTTGAAAGCAATAAAGAAGGCGTCCGTGGCCATCCCGGCGCCGAATGTCCGCGCGATCAGCGTGTCACGAACAAAACCCAGAATCCGGGAAAGCATCGTGATAGAGCTGACGGCGGCCAACGATTTGAGCAGATTCATTGAGAGAGTTTGTGCCTGTCGATAAACAGCAGGCGAACAATGCGCCCACTTGTGCGATACTCCGCGCCGCAACAGCACAGAGCCAAAGCTCGCGAGTTTACAGGTCAAGCGCCGGAAATAAATATCCCGCCTCTTTATACCTACCACTTAGCGGAACGATTCAAGTGCCCTTGACAAGACAAGTCTTCATCGGCATGATTCGCGGCCTATTTTGTTTGCTATTTCCTAAAAAGTCTTTCGAGGAGCTCGACGGTGGCCAACTCACCTTCCGCCAAAAAACGTGCAAAACAGGCTGAGAAGCGTCGCAGCCACAACGCCAGCCTGCGTTCCATGGTTCGTACCTACATCAAGAATGTAGTTAAGGCCATCGACGCAAAAGACGCTGAAAAAGCTCAAGCTGCATACGTTCTGGCTGTGCCAGTTATCGACCGTATGGCCGATAAAGGCATCATCCACAAGAACAAGGCTGCTCGTCATAAGAGCCGTCTGAATGGCCACGTCAAAGCGCTGAAAGAAGCCGCTTAATCGACGTAGTCATTAAAAAACCGACCTCAGGGTCGGTTTTTTATTGCCTGGGATTTGACGTGCTACAGGCAAAAAAAGTAGGAGTGAGCCTGCTCGCGATGGCGGTGTGTCAGATGAGAATCTTCTATCTGACACACCGCCATCGCGAGCAGGCTCACTCCTACAATTGGTTTTGCTGTGTTATGGCTGCACAGGCACCCACGGCAGAATCGGGATGGCAGTGACCGCATTCTGCGGACTACCCTCGATCAGGCGATCGCTGTAGACCAGATACACCAGGGTGTTGCGCTTCTTGTCGAGGAAACGCACGACCTGCATGGTCTTGAACACCAGCGAGGTGCGCTCCTTGAATACCTCGTCGCCATCCTTCAGCTCGCCCTTGAACTTGATCGGCCCGACCTGACGACAAGCGATCGATGCCTCGGCGCGATCCTCTGCCAGACCGAGACCACCCTTTACCCCGCCGGTCTTGGCGCGTGACAGGTAGCAGGTCACGCCCTCGACTTTCGGATCGTCGAACGCCTCGACCACGATCCGGTCATTCGGCCCGACAAATTTGAACACCGTCGACACCTGACCGATCTCTTCGGCCGAGGCCAACAGTGGCATGGCCATCAACAGGCCCAACAATCCTTTCGCTACGCGCATCGAATTTTCCCTAGACCAGAATCAGGTTGTCACGGTGAACCAGCTCCGGTTCAGCCATGTAACCGAGCAAACCGACAATCGCATCCGACGACTGACCGATGATTTTTTGCGCCTCCAGGGCGCTGTAATTGGCCAGCCCCCGCGCGATCTCACGACCGTCCGGCGCCACGCAGACCACCATCTCACCACGCCGGAAACTGCCCTGAACCAATTTCACCCCTACCGGCAGCAGACTTTTGTTGCCCTTGGACAACGCCGACACTGCCCCTTCATCCAGCACCAGAGTGCCACGGGTTTGCAGATGCCCGGCCAGCCACTGCTTGCGCGCCGCGAGCATGCCGCGCTCAGGCGACAGCAGCGTACCGATGCGCTCGCCCGCCTTGAGGCGATCGAGCACGCGCTCAAGCCGCCCACCGACGATGATGGTGTGCGCCCCGGAACGCGCCGCCAGGCGCGCCGCGCGCAACTTGGTCTGCATGCCGCCGCGCCCCAGCGCACCGCCGGTACCGCCGGCGACCGCATCGAGCGTCGGATCATCGGCGCGCGCTTCATAAATCAACTGCGCATCAGGATTGTTGCGCGGATCGGCGTCGAACATGCCGTCGCGATCGGTGAGGATCACCAGCAGATCGGCCTCGACCAGATTGGCCACCAGCGCCGCCAGCGTGTCGTTGTCGCCGAAACGGATTTCGTCGGTCACCACGGTATCGTTTTCGTTGATCACCGGAATGACTTTCAACTCGACCAACGCACGCAAGGTGCTGCGGGCGTTGAGGTAGCGCTTGCGGTCAGACAGGTCGTCGTGGGTCAGGAGAATCTGCGCGGTGTGCCGGCCATGCTCGGCGAAGCTCGATTCCCACGCCTGCACCAGACCCATCTGACCGATCGCAGCGGCCGCCTGCAACTCGTGCATGGCACTGGGTCGCGAGGTCCAGCCCAAGCGACTCATGCCGGCCGCCACCGCCCCGGAGGACACCAGCACCAGCTCGACGCCCGCTTCATGCAGCGCCACCATCTGCTCGACCCAGACACTCATTGCCGCGCGATCCAGCCCTTTGCCATCAGCTGTCAGCAAAGCGCTGCCGATCTTCACGACCCAACGCTGCGCACCTGTCACCTTGCTCCGCATCATCTTCAACCTTAGCTTGAGGGCAGCGCGACCTGGCACTGCCCGTGACGTTAATCGTGGCGATTGCTGACCAACGATCGATTTCCGGATACTAAAACGCCGCTCGATTGAGCGGCGTTCAAGTTTATCGCAACGGATCAGTCACGCACGTAAATGATTTCCGGACCGTCTTCGTCATCCACATCTTCTTCGTCCCAGTCATCGTCGCCGATGTCATGGACCGACTTCACGCCACTGCGGCGCAGGGCACGCTTGTCGTCCAGCGCCTGCAACTGCGCACGGGCTTCATCTTCGATGCGCTGATCGAGATCGGCCAGCTCTTCCTTGTACGCAGGGTCTGCGGCCAGGCGATCGGCACGGTCTTCCATATAACGCATGATGTCGTGGCACAGACGCTCGGTACCGATCTTGGCGATGGCCGAGATCACGTACACCGGACCGGTCCATTCCAGACGATCGACGATTTCCTTGACGCGGGCATCGTGCTCTTCTTCAAGAATCTGATCGCACTTGTTCAGCACCAGCCAGCGATCACGCTCAGCCAGCGACGGGCTGAATTTGATCAGCTCGTTGACGATCACTTCAGCCGCGTCCGGAGCACTGGAATCATCCAGCGGCGCCATGTCGACTAGGTGCAGCAGCAGACGGGTACGCGCCAAGTGCTTGAGGAAGCGAATGCCCAGGCCGGCACCGTCGGAAGCGCCTTCGATCAGACCCGGAATGTCGGCAATGACGAAGCTCTTCCAGCGATCGACGCTGACCACACCGAGGTTTGGCACCAGCGTGGTGAACGGGTAGTCGGCGACTTTCGGCTTGGCCGCCGAGACCGAACGGATAAAGGTACTTTTACCGGCATTCGGCAAACCCAGCAGGCCGACGTCGGCCAGCACTTTCATTTCCAGTTTCAGGTCGCGCTGCTCGCCCGGCTTGCCCGGCGTGGTCTGACGCGGCGCACGGTTGGTACTGGATTTGAAACGGGTGTTGCCCAGACCGTGCCAGCCGCCCTGCACTACCATCAGTTTCTGGCCGGCCTTGGTCAGGTCGCCGATCACTTCCTGAGTGGCGGAGTCGATCACGGTGGTGCCGACCGGCACGCGCAGGATCAGATCTTCACCCTTCTTGCCGGTGCAGTCGGTGCTGCCGCCGTTGGAGCCACGCTCGGCATCGAAGTGGCGGGTGTAACGGTAGTCGACCAGGGTGTTGAGGTTTTCGTCAGCCATCATGTAGATGGAACCGCCGTCACCGCCATCACCACCGTTCGGGCCACCGTTCTCGATGAATTTTTCCCGACGGAAACTCATGGCACCGTTGCCACCGTCACCAGCCTTTACGCGAATCGATACTTCATCAACAAACTTCATAACCAACGCCTCTCGCCGTACGGACGAGCCGAAAAACAATCAAGACATAAGACTCTTGCAAAAATGAGCGCAGCGACCCCAAGACACGACCTGCATCGCACGCCGACAGCCCATACAAACAGCTTTGCAAGAGACTCACCCCACAAACGAAAAAGCCCCGTCGCAAGACAGGGCTTCTCCAGCGATCTCGCGATTAAGCCGCGATTACGCTCACGTAACGACGACCGAAGGCGCCCTTTACTTCGAACTTGATCACGCCTTCGATTTTAGCGAAGAGAGTGTGATCCTTGCCCATGCCAACGCCGTAGCCAGCGTGGAATTGGGTGCCGCGCTGACGCACGATGATGTTGCCGGCCTTGATGACCTGGCCGCCATACATCTTCACGCCAAGGCGTTTGGCTTCTGAGTCGCGACCGTTACGGGTACTACCACCAGCTTTTTTGTGTGCCATGAGTTCAATTCTCCTAGTGAGGAATTAGGCTGTAATTAAGCCTGAATACCGGTGATTTTGATCTCGGTGAACCACTGGCGGTGGCCCATACGCTTCATGTGGTGCTTACGGCGACGGAACTTGATGATGCGGACTTTATCGTGACGACCTTGGGAGATCACTTCAGCCTTGACGGTTGCGCCAGCAACAACTGGTGCGCCGATGTTCACGTCGTCGCCATTGGCGACCAGCAGAACGCGATCAAAAGTCACGGATTCGCCAGTAGCGATTTCCAGTTTTTCGATCTTCAGGTATTCACCTTCAGCGACCTTGTATTGCTTACCGCCGGTAACGATTACTGCGTACATGGTATTTCTCCGATAATCCTGCTCACCCAGCTCTTTATAAGAAGAGGTATTGGCTGGCATGGCTGCATGGGGCTGGAACGGCCCAAGTGCAATTGCGTAAGGCAGGTGCTGCCCAGGAAGTTCAGGGTGCGCGATTGTACGCAAGCAATCTGCGTCGCGCAAGTGGCCGTCTATCGCGCCTTGACAGGTCTGGACGGGGGTCCTAGCATGCCGCGCAACCCTTCTGGAGCGACTCTCGCTGATGCAACCCCAAGCTTTCTACCGCGCGGTGGCGGACGATTTTAGCGCCGTCGACGGCATCATCAAGAAGCAGCTGACGTCTCGAGTGCCGCTGGTATCGAAAATCGGCGATTACATCACTTCGGCCGGCGGCAAACGCCTGCGTCCTTTATTAGTGTTGCTGTGTGGCAAGGCCCTGGGTCGCGAAGGCGACGACATGCGCCTGCTGGCCGCCACCATCGAATTCCTGCACACCGCGACCTTGCTGCATGACGACGTCGTCGACATGTCCGGCATGCGCCGTGGCCGCTCGACCGCCAACGCCATGTGGGGCAACGCTCCAAGCGTGCTGGTCGGCGATTTCCTGTATTCGCGCTCGTTCGAAATGATGGTCGAACTGGGCTCGATGCCGGTCATGAAGATTCTGTCGCAAGCCACGCGCATCATCGCTGAAGGCGAAGTGTTGCAGCTGTCCAAGGTGCGTGACGCCAGCACCAGCGAAGAAACCTACATGGAAGTCATCCGCGGCAAGACCGCGATGCTCTTCGAAGCATCGACCCACAGCGCCGCCGCCCTGGCCGGCGCCACCGCCGAGCAGAGCGAAGCCCTGCGCACCTTCGGCGATCACCTGGGTGTGGCATTCCAGCTGGTTGATGACCTGCTTGACTACAAAGGCGACGCGGAAACCCTGGGCAAGAACGTCGGTGACGATCTGGCCGAAGGCAAGCCGACCCTGCCGTTGATCTACACCATGCGCGAAGGCACGGCCGAACAGGCAGCACTCGTGCGTCAGGCGATCCAGAAAGGCGGGATCGAAGACCTGGAAAGCATCCGCATCGCCGTCGAAGCGTCGGGATCGCTGGAATACACCGCGCAACTGGCCCGCGATTACGTGGCCCGTGCGATCAAGTGCCTGGAAGCGCTGCCGGCCAGCGAATATCGCGATGCACTGGTTGAACTGAGCGAGTTCGCGGTCGCCCGCACGCACTGATTCATCCCCTGTGGGAGCGAGCCTGCTCGCGAAAGCAATCTGCCAATCGACTCAATGTTGACTGACACAGCGCTTTCGCGAGCAGGCTCGCTCCCACAGTTGTTTCTGCGCTATGCCCTTCGCAGCCTAAAACCCTATACAATGTGCGCCCTTTAGCCCTCCTGATACCCAAGGAACCTTAGTGAGCACGTTGCCACCCTGCCCGAAATGCAATTCCGAATACACCTACGAAGACGGCACCCAACTGGTCTGCCCCGAGTGCGCCCACGAGTGGTCTGCCAGCGGCGAAGCCGAAGTGGCGGCCGATGATGCCGTGAGGAAAGATTCGGTCGGCAACGTCCTGCAGGACGGCGACACCATCACCGTGATCAAGGATCTCAAGGTCAAGGGCACCTCGCTGGTGGTCAAGGTCGGCACCAAGGTCAAGAACATCCGCCTGTGCGATGGCGATCACGACATCGACTGCAAGATCGACGGCATCGGCCCGATGAAGCTCAAATCCGAGTTCGTCAGAAAAGTCTGAGCCTTGTGTCATCCATCCCGCGCCAGCCGTGGGATGGAGCGTTGCCCTCCCCGCTTCAGCTCAATGAATCCGCGCATGGCCATCAGCCAGCCATTTTGACCTGACACAACCTTTATCTGGAAAAATCCACGATCCGCCAATAGGCACTTGCTATTTGATGAATAAGAATTATTCTCATTGAAACCTTTCAAGGAGATGAGACCCATGACTTATTTGATCGACGCCTGGCTGGATCGCCCACACCCGTACCTCAGAATCCTCCATCGGGAAACCGGCGAAGTCTGTGCGGTGCTTGAAGAAGAAGCCTTGCATGAACTGCAGGATCAAGGTGATCTGGACGTCAGCAGCCTCAATTCCAGCGAGCCGCTGGTGCTCAAGGAGCTGGTGCGCAACCTGTTCCTGTTCTGCTATGCCCGGGCATTGCGCCCGACCAATGAGCTGCACAACAAGATCGAAATATGAAACGCGGTCAAAACTGTAGGAGTGAGCCTGCTCGCGATAGCGGTGTGTCAGCCAGCCAATCAACAACTGACACATCGCGTTCGCGAGCAGGCTCACTCCTACATTGGCCTGCCATCAAGCAGGCTGGGGATTACAGAACGTCCAGCAGCTCGACATCGAACACCAGAACGCTGTGCGGCGGGATGCTGCCCACGCCTTGTGCGCCGTAAGCCAGTTCGCTCGGCACGTACAGGCGCCATTTGCTGCCGGCGTTCATCAGTTGCAGGGCTTCGGTCCAGCCAGCGATCACGCCGCCAACCGGGAATTCAGCAGGCTGGCCGCGCTCGTAGGAGCTGTCGAACACAGTGCCGTCGATCAGCGTGCCGTGGTAGTGCGTGCGCACTTGGTCTTCACGGGTTGGCTTGGCGCCGTCGCCCTGGGTCAGCACTTCGAATTGCAGGCCGGAAGCCAGGGTGGTGATGCCGTCACGCTTGGCGTTTTCCGCGAGGAAAGCCAGGCCTTCGCCAGCCGCGGCTTCAGCCTTGGCAGCCGCTTCGGCTTGCATGATTTCGCGGATCACCTTGAAGCTGGCGGACATTTCTTCCTGGCCAACACGGCTTGGCTTGCCGGCGAAAGCGTCGGTCAGACCGGCCAGGATCGCGTCCAGGCTGACACCCGGTGGCGGGTTGTCGCGCAGCTGGTCGCCGAGTTGACGGCCGATACCGTAGCTGACGCGGGTTTCGTCGGTGGACAGATTTACTTCGGACATGACACTGCTCCGCTGTGCGGACGGCCACAGGACTTGCCGTGCGTGCACAGCGCGTCCCGGCGCGCCCGGAACCAAAAGGGCGAGCAGACTAGCACAGATACCCCGGGCCTGGGGCCGGCCCTACAGCGCCGAGCGCCAGGCGAGCGGCACTTTCAGGCTTTCATTGATGCCACCGCCCAAACCGCACATTTCGTCGTGCACCGAGGTGTGCACCAGATTGAACGGCAGCACCGGAAACGCATGCAGCATGTCCCGCGCGTGCTCGACGGAACGAAGAGTCAGGGTTTTGCCCAGCGGATCATGCAGCGGATGAGCCGCCCCGTGCATGCGCGCTTCCAGCAGATAGATCCCGCCTTCCATGGAAATCAGATTCAACTCATCGACCTTGCCGGCGATGGCATACGCGTTCAACTCTTGCAGGTTCATGGAAGCACCTCAAACGGTGGAGAATCGCACCATTACAGAGTTAGGCCGCTGCGCTTGAAAGCACAAGCCACAAACGAAACCGCCCGTCTGTTTCGCAACAGACGGGCGGTTCTTCGTAACTTGAAGGGTTGATCAGTGCTTGGTGACCTTGTCGAGGTAGCCCATGGCGAACGCGGACACCACAAATGTCATGTGAATGATCACGTACCACATCAGGTGCTCGGGATCGACATTCTTGGCGTCCATGAAGATACGCAGCAAGTGGATCGAGGAAATCGCCACGATCGACGCTGCGACTTTCATCTTCAGCGACGACGAGTCCATGGTGCCCAGCCAGCTGAGCTTCTCTTTGCCTTCGTCGATATCCAGTTGCGAGACGAAGTTCTCATAGCCGGAAATCATCACCATCACCAGCAGACCACCCACCAGCGCCATGTCGATCAGCGACAGCAGCACCAGAATCAGGTCCGATTCGGCCATCGCGAAGACGTTGGGCAGGATATGGATGATTTCCTGGAAGAACTTCAATGCCAGCGCCAGCAAACCGAGGGACAGGCCGATGTAGATCGGCGCCAGCAGCCAGCGGGTGGCGTACATTGCATTTTCAATAAAGCGTTCCATTGAATCTCACACAAGGGGCTGGAAATGGCGGCGAGTATAACAGCCCGCTGCGACAGCCAGAAACCGCCGGAAAATCCGCCACCTGCGTGTGTGTGTGACAAAGTTTTTCTGCTAGTGTCCAAGGCATTGACAGCCCAATGACAGTGGACAGGACGCGTGGAAATGGATGTGCGATCAGCCTTGACGACTGCCGGAATCTGCCTTGCCTTGCTCATCGGTGGTTGCTCGCCCGGCGATGAAAAGCACGTCGCCAACCTCGACGAAAAGACTGCCGCGTTCGAACAGTCACTGGACACGATCAGCGATCCGAAGCTCAAGGACGCCATCACCGAACTCGGCGGTTCGCTGCTGTTGCTGGAACGGGCCCGACTCAAGCTCGACGACATCACGCCGCACACCGAATACGGCGCCGACGCCCTCGCCGTGCTCAAGCACTACCCTACCCCGCAGGCGCTGGTCGATACGTTCATCAACGGCCTGTTCGTGCTGCACAAGGACGCCAGCTCGGATTACCTCACCGACCTGCAACCGGTGTTTCCTTTCAACCTGAACATTCCCGGCGGTTTTCTGTTACCGCACGGCATCGAGTGGCACTCGGTGACGCTGAGCAACAAACGCGTGATCGCCTGGCAGCCGGAGTGGTCGGAAACCGACCCGGGCATTCAGCTCAGCCCGTCCAGCTCCAACGTGACCAACCCCGATGATCTGACGGTGACCTACCCGTTCATCGATGGCCTCAACGTAGACAAGAAAAGCCTGCCACAACCGGTCAGCCTGCAAGGCCAGGTTGAAGTGATCGCGCCCCGGCGGCTGTACAGCTTCGACCTGACGCAGAAAGACGTCGGCCAGACCCGCAGCAATGACAACCTCAGCGTTAAACTGCTCAAGCTGGAGAAGAACTACGCCGAGGTCGAAGTCAGCAACAGCCTGCCATTGGCCGCAGAAGTCGCCGAGGCCCGCATCAATCCGCTCATCGTTCAGGCCCGCGACGCCAGCGGCCAATACCTGGTGCGCGCCGGTTCGATCAACGAGAGCCCGGAGCAGGTCGAGTTTTATCAGCACCAACTCACCCAGCTACAGAAGCAGAAGAGCTGGAGCGACGCCCTGGAAAAACAGCTCAGCGACGACCAGCAAGCCTTCGAGAAAGAGCATCCGCGCCGTTACAACAAGGTGTATTTCCACGGTCCGATCGACACACTGGAAGTCAGCGTGCTCGACTTCTCCTCGGCGACAGTGACGCGCAAACCGCTGGACCTGCCGGTTCGCACCTTCGATCCGCACACCACGGCCAAAGCCGTGCAGCCGCTTGACCTGCCGGTGGTGGTTTACGACGATCTCGCCGCGAACTGGCTCAAAGGCGCGGACCTGACCGAAGAACAACTGAAGGCCGGCGTGCGCATTCATCAATCCGTGGAAGAGCCGAGCGCGGCGCGTATCGAGTTTTCCCACCGCCGCACTTTCAACGACGAACTGCTTGGCGACGAACTCAACCCCGGGGTCAGCCCGGTAACCTTCTTCACGGAAAAACGCGGCGGCAAACTCGACGAGCCGATCGAGCTGCCACCCGAGGCGTACCAGGTCGATCCGCTGCAAGCGACGATTACTTATGATCTGAATCTGTTTCCGGAAACCCCGGCGATCGCCGTGGGCTCGATGCCGCTGTTTCTGGCCACGGTGGCGAAACAATCCTACGACGCGCAGTCATTGCCCAAAGGCCTGGCGATCAAGGACAACACACTGGTGGTCGACCTGAAAGCCTTCCCGCCCAACGAGTGGCGTTTCTTCGTCAAGGACGACAGCGGCCACTATCTCAAGCAGATTCTCTCGGTCAGCCACGACGCCAGCACCGAAGGCCCGGCGCTACTCGGCGTGCACTACTTTTACGGTCGCCCGACTCGCGTGGAAACCTATCAGCGCACCGACCTCGCCACCGTGCAATACGGCTTCGAGGTCAAGCTCGACAAGGCGCCGGTGGACCAGACGGCGCCTTAACCGTTAAGGCTGCGCCCACGACCGCCGTTGATCTGCCGCAACTGAGCTTGCAGGTGCAGGCTCCAGATCTGCGGATCATCGGCGAGTTCGTAGCCATGCAAGGTCAGGCTTTCAACGATGGTGTCGAGAATCGACTCGGCCGCCACCGGGCCGTGGAACGGGCCCTGGGCTTTGATCGCGGAAGGTTGTTCGCCGGCCATGCCGGCCGCGAAGAGCAGCGTCCACATGCCGTTGTCGCCGGCCAGCGGCTTGACGGCGCATTCGATCCGGGTCACCAGACCCAGGCATTGACGGGTGAGACAGAGGTTGCGCGACATGGCGGCGACCCTCGGTAAAGCCGGTATTCAGCCCCACGGGAGGACTGGCTCGATCCAGTGATACTGTCGATATCCTTGACCTGAGAATAGAAGAAAAGTGTCCCGCGCAAGCCAAATGGAACCAGAAGGCGCCGAATGGTCATTGTGTGAAGTTTGGCGCCAGAGTCGTGACGAATTTTCGATGGCTTTACACAAAACAAATGTAGGAGTGAGCCTGCTCGCGATAGCGGTGTGCCAGGCAACTTATTCGCCGACTGACACTCCGCTATCGCGAGCAGGCTCACTCCTACAGTTTGACCGCGCTTGGTTTAAGCGGGTTTGGCTTCGGCAAGGGCCTCTTGCGCCAGTTCCTTCTCGGCCTCTTTCAGGTCCTCTTCGCTGATCATCTCGGCGATATCGCGCAGGCGCTCGACCACGCGGGCATTGATGCTGCCTTCGGGGAATTCGCCATCGGCATTCGGCTCCCCGGCCGGCTCGCCGACCAGTAGGCTCAACGCCTCATCGGCCTGCCGCACTGCGTAGACATGGAACTGCCCGGCGCGCACGGCGGCGAGGACTTTCTCGTCGAGCATCAGCGTGGCGACGTTGGCCTGAGGAATGATCGCGCCCTGCTCGCCAGTCAGGCCGCGCGCTTCGCAGAGGCGAAAGAAGCCTTCAATCTTCTCGTTGACCCCGCCGACCGCCTGCACCTCACCGAACTGGTTGATTGAACCGGTGATGGCGAAGCACTGCTTGAGCGGCGTTTTCGACAGCGCCGAAATCAGCGTGCACGCCTCGCCCAGCGACGCACTGTCGCCATCGACGTAGCCGTAGGACTGCTCGAGGGCGATGCTCGCCGAGATCGCCAGCGGGAATTCCTGCGCGTAACGGCTGCCCAGATAGCCGGTGAGAATCATCACGCCCTTGGAGTGGATCGGCTGGCCGAGGTTGACCTCACGCTCGATGTCGACAATCCCGCTGCCGCCCGGGTACACCGTGGCGGAAATTCGCGCCGGCACACCGAACGCCGAGTCGCCGACTTCCAGCACCGTCAGCCCGTTGCACTTGCCGACCGCCGCGCCATCGGTGTCGATGAGGATGATCCCGGCGAGCATGTCGTCGAGAATCCGCGCCGAGACGCGCCCGGTGCGGGTGGCCTTGGCTTTCAAAGCTCGCTCGATATGCCCGGCATCGGTCATCTCATCGCCGGCCAGATGGCGGATGAAATCGGCCTCGCTGACCAGTTGGAACAGATCGCCGATACGCGCCGACAAGCGTCCCTGATGCTCGGCCAGCCGTGCGCTGTAGGTCGCCAGCCGCGCCACCGCATCGGCGGTCAACGGCGCCATGCCTTCTTCCGAAGTGCGGGTTTTCAGCAGTTGGGCGAACTGCTCGAGGCTTTCGTCGACCATCGGGATGTCTTCGTCGAAGTCGACCAGAACGCGGAACATCTCCTGGAAGTCCGGATCGAGGTCCTGCAGCGTGTAATACAACTGCCGCGCACCGATGATGATGACTTTGACCTGCAACGGAATGTGCTGCGGATTGAGGGTCACGGTGGCGAAGCGGCCCATCTCGCCCAGCGGCGATTCCATTTTCAGTTTGCGCGATTGCAGGGCGCGTTTCAGCGCATCCCACACGAACGGCTCGCTGAGCATTTTTTCTGCTTCGAGAATCAGGAAACCGCCATTGGCGCGATGCAGCGCGCCCGGGCGCAACTGTCGATAGGTTGTATAGAGCGCACCTTGATCGGTGGTGTACTCGATGCGACCGAACAGGTTTTCATAGGTCGGATGCGGCTCGAACACCACCGGAGCACCGCCGCTGGCCGGATGCCCGACCACCAGGCTGGGTGCGTATTGCTCTTCCAGCAACTTGCGCGCGACGGCGTCGGTCTTGCTGTCATCGACCAGTTGCTCGACCACGGTTTTCAGCAGGTAGACCTGCATGGCCTGCAGGTAACCGCAGACCGCAGCGTTTTCCGCGTACTTCTCCGACAGCGGCGCCAGCAACGGCTGCAACGCCAAGGTGATGGTTTCTTCGTTGAGCTGACGCAGTTGGTTGTTCGACTCGCGCTTCCACTGCGGCAGGCTGGCGAGCTCTTCATTCAGGCGCTCTTCGAGGCCGGAAATGTCGTCGTGGAAACGCTCGCGCTCGGCTTCCGGCAACTGCGCGAATTCAGCTTCGTCCAGGGCCTTGCCGTCGAGCATCGGCGTGAAAGCGATGTTGCTGCTGTCGCGGTACAGGGCGACGTCTTTTTCCAGGGCCAGGCGCTCGATGATGTCCAGCGCCTTGTCGTAGCGCTGGTTGAAGGCGCGGTCGATGGCGCTTTTTTTCTGCTGATACGAAGGGTGTTCGAAGACGGCCGGGAAAGTCGCCAGCAAGTTGTCGATCAAGCCGTTGATGTCGCCGATGAACGAGCCCGCCGTGCCCGATGGCAGCTCCAGTGCGCGCGGTTCGCGCGGCTCATCGAAGTTGTTGACGTAGACCCAGTCTGCCGGGGTCTGCAGGCGCTTGCCCTCGGCTTTCAGGTAGCGTTTGACGAACGAGAAGCGGCCGGTGCCCGGCTCGCCCATGACGAATACGTTGTAACCGGGGCGTGGCATCGCCACACCGAACTGCAAGGCTTCGACCGCGCGCTCCTGGCCGAGCACACCGCGAAAGGGCTCCAGATCATTGGTGGTAGTGAAGCTGAACTGTTCAGCGGAAAACGGACGAGTCAGCGCTTCGGGCGCAAGACGCAGGCTGGCAGCAACAGGATCAGGCATCGGGCTTCCTTAACAATCAGGCGGGGCAGGTAGCGGCATTCTGGCGCTGCCCGTGCCCCACTGGCAAGGCGCGCCACATGACAAAGCATAGACAAGCGCGCGGCGGGTCGGCGCGTCCCGATAAATCAGAGGTTTATTCCAAATATTTTGCAAAAAGTCACGGAACCGCTGGAACGTGCCTAAACTCCAAACTGCGCGGCTGGAACTAATACCGGCCCACTGACACTTTCGGCGCTGTCCTCGGGCAGAGTACGAAAGGCCAGAACCCTGTCCATTGGTATGCACATAAAGAGAACAAAGCTATGAAACGGATTCTTCTCGGTACTCTCTTCACCGCTGTATCCATCAACGCAATGGCGCAAGCCCCGGGCGGCCCGGATTGCGGTTGGGGCAACATGCTGTTCGAAGGTCAGCGTGGCACCCCGGCGCACTTCCTTGCTTCCACCACCAACGGCACTTCCGGTAACGCCACGTTCGGTATGACTTCCGGCACCAACGGTTGCTCGACCAACGCGTCGCTGACCTACGGCGGCAAATCCTGGTTCGCCATGAATGGCATGATGAACGAACTGTCCGAAGACATGGCCAAAGGCAACGGCGAAGCGCTGACCACCTATGCCGTGGTACTGGGCGTAGCACCGGAAGACCGCGCGCATTTCGCGCAAGTGACCCACGAGCACTTCCAGCAGATCTTCAGCAAAGCTGACGTGACCGCTGAAGACGTGCATACCAACACCCTGGCGGTACTGAAATCGGACCCACGTCTGGCCAAGTACGCAACTCAGGCTTAAGCTCGACCCCGCCCGCTTCCTTCGGGGAGCGGGTTTTGTTTTTTCGGCCCGTCCCTCTTTGGGTCTTTATTTCTTTCCTGTTCAAGTTGCCGACTATGCTCAAACGCCTTGCCTGGCTGGCGCTCTGTGTCTGCGCCCCGCTGTCCGCCGCGCCTCACATCGATCCTCAACGTTTGCAGCAACTGGCCAACGACCGCTTCTGGATTTCCCTCGGTCATTACGAAACCGCCAAGCTCGGCGGCTGGCGCAGCTATGTCAGCGACAAGAAATTCTTTCTCGCCCCCGATGGCAACGAACATCCGGACCGCGAACTGGCCGCCACCGTGCAGGCGCTGTACGCCCCGGCCAGCCTCGGCGAGCAACACGCCCAATGCGTTTACCCGGCGCGTACACGCTGGCTGAAAGCACAGCTCAATCTCGCCGACCTGCCCGCGCCGGAATGCGCTGAATACAGAAAATGGTTCAAGGACGTCTCGCCGCATAGTGCGGTGATGATTTTCCCGGCGGCGTATCTCAACAGCCCTTCGTCGATGTTCGGCCACACCTTGCTGCGGATTGACCAGGCGGACGTGCAGGCCGACAAGACCTCGCTGCTCAGCTACGCGATCAACTTCGGCGCCTACATCGAGGGCTCGGACAACAGCATTCTGTATGCCTGGAAAGGCTTGATGGGCGGCTACCCAGGGCTGTTTGCGCTGGTGCCGTATCAGGAAAAGCTCTCTGAATACCGCAGCCTGGAAAACCGCGACCTGTGGGAATACCGGCTCAACCTGACCCAGGAAGAAACCGCACGCATGGTCGAGCACGTGTGGGAGCTCAAGCAGATCCAGTTCGACTATTTCTTCTTCGACGAAAACTGCTCGTATCGCTTGCTTGAGCTGGTGCAAGTGGCGCGGCCGAGCCTGCGCCTGACCGAACAATTCCCGCTGACCGCAATCCCGACCGACACCGTCAAAGCGGTGAAAGAGGCCGGGCTGGTCGAGCACATCGAATATCGCCCGTCCCGCGAACGTGAACTGCTCAGCCGCGCCGAGCCGTTGAGCGATGAAGAACAGCAATGGGTGCTCAAGGTCAGCGCCGATCAAAAAGTCCTGCAAGAGTCAACGTTCAAAGCCCTGCCCCGCGCGCGTCAGGCGTTGATCGTCGATGCCGCCTATCGTCTGGAGCGCTACCGCGCCAACGGCCAGGAACGCGACCCGCAGAGAGCGCAGCGCAGCTTCGAACTGCTGCGCGCGATCAACAAGAACCCGGCGCCGGAGCTGGAAATTCCGCAACCCGGTCTGCCCGAAGATGGCCACGAGTCCCGCACCTGGCAGGCCGGCCTCGGTACGCGCGGTGATCGCGCCTTTGGCGAATATGGCCTGCGCATGGCCTATCACGACCTCAACGACAACGCCGAAAGCTTTCCCCTCGGCGCACAGATCGAGATCCTGCAACTGAAGCTGCGTCAGTACGAAGGCAATGACTGGCAGTTGCAGCAACTGGATCTGGCCACCATTCGTTCGCTGACACCGCGCAACGAGCTGCTGCAACCGCTGTCCTGGCAGGTCACCGGTGGCCTTGAGCGTGTACCGGGCACGCATGATGACGAAACACTGGTCAGCCACGTCAACGGTGGCGGCGGCGGTACGTGGCAGTTGGGCGAAGACGTACTCGGCTTTGCCCTTGGCACGGTACGCGTGGAACACAACAACGACTTCGCCGAGTTTGTTTCCCCGGCCGGTGGCTTCAATACCGGCGTGCTGTGGAAAAACCCGCTGGGCAACCTGAGCCTGGAGGCCAAGGGCGATTATTTCTTCAACGGCGAAGTGCGCCGCAGCCTGAGCCTGAACCAGCAATGGGAGCTGTCGCGCAACCTCGGTTTGCGCTTGAGCGCGCAGCGCGAGTTCAGCCACCTCGCCACACCCGAAACCGAAGTCATGCTCGAAGTGAAGTGGTATCACTACTGATCCCGGACATGCCCCTGTAGGAGTGAGCCTGCTCGCGATAGCGGTATTCCAGTCGCTCTATCATCGACTGATAGATTGCTATCGCGAGCAGGCTCACTCCTACAGGGGATCTGTGCTGTTCAACGAATTACTCACACGCCTTTCACCGACACCTGACCAATACCCTTCTAGACTTCCCGTATCAGCCGAAAACCGGCGCGGGAGAGTGCGATGTGGCGGTGCGTGGGGTTGTTGGGCGTTGTCCTGGCGCTGGGCGGTTGCCAGACCACTCATGAAGACTTGATCGCCAAGGGTTATCCACCGGCCTTCGCCGACGGCTTCGATGACGGTTGCGTCAGTGGCCGGCAAGCGGCGGGTTCGATCAGCGGCGAGTTTCGCAAGAACGTGCCGCGCTATCTCAAGGACCAGCAATACGCCGAAGGCTGGGTCGATGGCTTTCGCCAATGCCAGGCGATGCTGGAAAACAAGGATCGCGAGCAATACCGCAACGAGCATTGGGATGAGCGCGAACGCGCCTGGCAGCAGCAGAAGGATCAGGACGTCGGGCGGGCTTATCGCTCGCAATAGGTCGCTTGCAGACATCCGTTGAAACCAAATGCCGGCAACCATGGCCCAAATCCTTTAACAGGAGGACTTCATGAGTCGCGCATTCGTCAACGAAGACAACGCCGCCGCGCAGGCCGATCAGCCGGTCGAACGCCAGGTCAGCACGCAGCCCAACTACGTCACCCCGCAGGGCCTGGCGCAGTTGCAGGCGAAGGTCGCCGAACTGCAAAGCCTGCATGCCGAGCAAACGGCCAAGGGCGAGCAGGCCGACAAGCAACGTCTAGCGGATCTGCAACGGGATCTGCGGTATTTCACTCAACGCCTGAGCAGCGCCCAAGTGGCTGTCGCCGCGACTTCCACCGACAAGGTGCAGATCGGCAGTTGGGTGACTTTTGCTGACGAGCACGACACAGAACACCGCGTGCAATTGGTCGGTGAGGATCAGGCCGACGCCAGTCAGGGCCTGATCAACTGGGCCTCACCGCTGGGCCGAGCCTTGCTCGGCGCCCGGCTCAATGATGAAGTGTTGTGGCAGCGGCCTGCCGGCGATCAACTGATCGAAGTGATCCGCATCGAACCGGCTTAAACCACGCCTTGCGCCAGCATCGCATCGGCGACTTTGACGAAACCGGCGATGTTCGCGCCCTTGACGTAATTGACCTGACCGTTATCTTCGCCGTAATGCACGCAGGCGTGGTGGATCGATTGCATGATCGCGTGCAGCTTGCTGTCTACCTCTCCCGCTGTCCACAGCAGGCGCATGGCGTTCTGCGACATCTCCAGACCGCTCACGGCCACGCCGCCGGCGTTGGACGCCTTGCCCGGCGCAAAGAGAATGCCGGCCTCGATAAAGATATCCACAGCCTCCAGCGTGGTCGGCATGTTCGCGCCTTCGGCAACGCACATGCAGCCGTTGCCCAGCAGCGTGCGCGCGGCCTCGGCATTGAGTTCGTTCTGCGTCGCGCAAGGCAGTGCGATGTCGCAGGGCAGCGACCATGGATGCTGTCCGGCGCGGAACTCCAGACCATAGACGCTCGCCAGTTCGCGGATGCGCCCGCGTTTGACGTTTTTCAGTTCCAGCAGCGCCAGCCACTGTTCTTCGCTCAAACCGGCTTCGCAATACAGCGTGCCTTCGGAGTCGGACAGGGAGATCACCTTGCCGCCCAGATCCATGACCTTGCGCGCCGCGTATTGCGCGACGTTACCGGAACCGGAAATCGCCACACGCTTGCCTTCCACGGTCTGCCCGCGGCGCTTGAGCATTTCTTCAGCGAAGTACACGCAGCCGAATCCGGTGGCTTCCGGGCGAATCAGGCTGCCGCCGTAGGTCATGCCTTTACCGGTGAGCACGCTGGTGAACTGGTTGCTCAGGCGCTTGTACTGGCCAAAGAGGAAACCGATTTCCCGCGCCCCGACGCCGATATCGCCGGCCGGCACGTCAACGTCGGCGCCGATGTGGCGGTACAGCTCGCTCATGAACGCCTGGCAGAAGCGCATGACTTCGGCATCGCTCTTGCCCTTCGGATCGAAATCCGAGCCGCCCTTGCCGCCGCCCATGGGCAGCGACGTCAGGGAGTTCTTGAAGGTCTGTTCGAAGGCGAGGAATTTCAGCACGCCAAGGTTTACTGACGGATGAAAACGCAAGCCGCCCTTGTACGGGCCAATTGCGCTGTTCATCTGGATACGGAAGCCGCGATTGACCTGCACCTTGCCCTGATCATCGACCCACGACACACGGAACACCACGGCGCGTTCCGGCTCGCAGATGCGCTCGAGAATCCCCGAGGTCAGGTAATGCGGATTGGCTTCGAGAAACGGCCACAGACTGCGCAGGACTTCCTCGACAGCCTGGTGAAATTCGGGCTGGTCCGGGTCACGTTTTTTCAGGCGCGCGAGGAAGGATTCGACGGATTCGATCATGGGAAAAGTCTCGGCAAATTTATTGTCGTTGGAGGAGATTGGGCCGGACTGTAACAAACGAGTTGCGCACAGGAACAGAGCAAAATGTCGCAGTTATGAAATTAAATGGTGCACAGGATATAAATCAGGCGGTTTTTTGAGCTGATTTTGCACCTGAGTGGGGAGTCTGGATTCAAGCAATGCACCACCAGTTATACAGCTATCGCGAGCAGGCTCACTCCTACAGGGGAACGCATTTCAAATGTAGGAGTGAGCCTGCTCGCGATGGCCACACCTCGGTCCCGCTGAAAAAAACCGGGCAAAAAAAACGGAGCCCGAAGGCTCCGCTCTTTCTGCAACCAACCCGATATCAGGCCAGTTTCTTGTGACGTACCCGGTGTGGCTGGGCCGCTGCTTCACCGAGGCGTTTCTTGCGATCGGCTTCGTACTCGGTGTAGTTGCCTTCGAAGAACACCGCTTGCGAGTCGTCTTCGTACGCCAGGATGTGCGTGGCGACACGGTCAAGGAACCACCGATCGTGGGAGATCACAATGGCGGCGCCCGGGAAGTCCAGCAGGGCTTCCTCCAGCGAACGCAGGGTTTCCACGTCGAGGTCGTTGGACGGTTCGTCGAGCAGCAGGACGTTGCCGCCCTCCTTCAGGGTCAGCGCCAGGTGCAGACGACCGCGCTCACCGCCGGACAGATCCTTGACGAACTTCTGCTGGTCGCCGCCCTTGAAGTTGAAGCGGCCGACGTAGGTGCGCGACGGGATCTCGTAGTTGCCGATGCGGATCTGGTCGGAACCGTCGGAGATCTGCTGGAACACGGTCTTGCTGCCGTCGAGGTCTTCGCGGCTCTGGTCGACGCAGGCCAGTTGCACGGTTTCGCCGATTTCGATGCTGCCCGAATCCGGGGTTTCCTTGCCCATGAGCATGCGGAACAGCGTCGACTTACCGGCACCGTTACCACCGATCACGCCGACGATGGCGCCCTTCGGCATGGAGAACGACAGGTTGTCGATCAGCACGCGATCGCCGTAACCCTTGGTGACGTTCTTGAACTCGATGACCTTGTCGCCCAGGCGCGGACCGGCCGGGATATAGATTTCGTTGGTTTCGCTGCGCTTCTGGAATTCCTGCGATTGCATTTCCTCGAAGCGTTGCAGACGTGCCTTGGATTTCGACTGGCGGGCCTTGGCGCCTTTGCGCACCCACTCCAGTTCTTCTTTCATGGCTTTTTCATGAGCCGACTGCTGCTTGGACTCCTGGGCCAGACGATCGGACTTGGCTTCGAGCCAGCCCGAATAGTTGCCCTCGTAAGGAATGCCCGCGCCGCGGTCGAGTTCCAGAATCCAGCCGGCGACGTTGTCGAGGAAGTACCGGTCGTGCGTGATCGCGACCACGGTGCCCGGGAAGTCGTGGAGGAAATGCTCCAGCCACGCCACGGAGTCGGCATCCAGGTGGTTGGTCGGTTCGTCGAGCAGCAGCATGTCCGGGGCGGACAGCAGCAGACGGCACAGGGCGACACGACGCTTTTCACCACCGGACAGGTGTTCCACTTTCGCGTCCCAGGCCGGCAAGCGCAGCGCATCGGCGGCGACTTCCAGCTGGCGCTCGAGGTTGTGACCATCGCTGGCCTGCAGGATCGCTTCGAGCTTGGCCTGTTCAGCGGCGAGCTTGTCGAAGTCGGCATCCGGATCGGCGTAGGCGGCGTAGACCTCGTCCAGGCGCGCTTGCGCATCCTTGATCACGCTGACCGCTTCCTCGACCACTTCACGTACGGTCTTGGCGGGGTCGAGCTGCGGCTCTTGCGGCAGGTAACCGATGTTCAGGTCCGGCATCGGACGGGCTTCGCCTTCGAACTCGGTATCGACGCCGGCCATGATTTTCAGCAGCGTGGATTTACCCGAACCGTTGAGGCCGAGCACGCCGATCTTGGCGCCGGGGAAGAAGGACAGCGAAATGTTCTTGAGGATTTCCCGCTTCGGCGGAACAACTTTGCCCAGCCGATGCATGGTGAAGACGTATTGAGCCATGGAGAACCTTGGGTCAGTGACAGATGAATGATTGGAGCGCAGGCGATGCCTGGCCAGACTGTGCGCGTCGTTCACTTGATCACGATCAATGCGTGCGCGCTGGAAAAAGTCTGATTGTAGGGGCTGGAACGCCCCCGTCTAACCGGCAAAGCTACCTGAATGACCGGTGGCAGTCCAGCCGAGAGGGGCTGGCACTTCGCCACAACTCAAGGCATGCTAGCCGCCCTTCGGGCGTCCGGCTTATAGTGCACGTCGCGCCAGTCCAGCCAAATCGCAGGATCACAGCTTGACCAATGTCACTCCGCCAGCCTCTGTGAGCAGCACCCCACCGGCGCCCGGCTCGCCCCTGCGCGGTACATTGAAGGGGGCACTGGCCACCCTCGTGCTGTTATTGCTCGCGTTGCTGTTCTGGCAACTGCTCGATCAATTGCGTGAAACCCAGAAGAACCAGCGCCAGTACACCATCGACTACACCGCCGACCTCGCCGCGCAAGTCAGCCTGAACATGGCGCTGAACGCGCAAATCGCCCTCAATCTGCTACCGATCGTCGAGCAACCGCAAACTGCCGACGAACAGCAGATGCTCTTGCGCAAACTGCAGCGCTCGCTGCCCGATCTGCGCAGCATGGCCCTGCTCTCGCCCTCCGGCCGGATCATCAGCGACAGCGCCAGCGACAGCTCCGACGCCGATTACCTGACCGAACTGGTACGCCGCAGCCGCGCCCAGGCGCACTACTTCAGCAACGCCGATGACGGCTCGGTGGTGCACCTGTTGTTACATCAGGCCAGCGGCAGCAGCCGCGGTTACTGGGCGTTGCGCCTGACGCCGACGTTCTTCGACTCGCTGACCAAACAGGACGCCACCGCCCTGCGCCCATTGTGGCTGGTGGAAAACCGCCTCAATCACCAGATCATCAGCCGCGAAGCCGGATTGCCCTCGGCCAAGGCTGGCGGGCTGACCCCCGACGATGTCGCCAACACCGTGCTGACTGTGCCGCTGAGCAGCAGCGACTGGCAATTGCGCGGGCTGTTCGACCGCCAGCGCGTGCTGGAAGAATTGCTGCCGGCGTTCATCGGCAAATGCCTGCTCGGCCTGGCGTTCTCGATGCTGCCGGTGATTGCCCTGCTCAACATGCGCCGCCGCCAGCGCCAGGTGCATGAAGGCCGGCGGCGCTATCAGGACATTTTCGAAGGCACCGGCGTGGCCTTGTGCGTGCTTGACCTGTCCGGCCTCAAGCAGATGTTCGACAAGGCGCAGATCCAGACCAGCGACCAGCTCAAGGCCTGGCTCGACCAACCGCAGCAGCGCCAGCAATTGCTCGCGGAAATGCGCGTCACCGAGGTCAATCAGGTCGCCCTGCAACTGCTTGATGTGCATTCCTGCGACGATGCCTGGCAACTGCTGATCGACGGCCAGCGCCATCCGCAGTGCGCGATCGGTCAGCAGATCCTCGACGCCGTGCTGCAGCAGCAGAAGCAGCTGGAACTGGAAATCAAACTGCCCAACAGCAATGGCCGCGACCAGCACCTGTGGATGGTCCTGCGCCTGCCGAGCGAGCAGCACGACTATAAAGCGGTGATCCTCAGCATCAACGACATCACCAGCCGCAAGCTGATCGAACTGTCGTTGCTGGAGCGCGAAGGCTTCTGGTCGGACGTAGTGCGTACCGTGCCGGATCATCTGTATGTGCAGGACGTGATCAGCCAGCGGATGATTTTCAGCAACCACCACCTCGGCCAGACCCTGGGCTACAACCGCACTGAACTGCATCAGATGGGCGAATACTTCTGGGAAATCCTCCTGCACCCGGAAGACGCCGACTACTACCATCGCTCGCGGCAATTGCAGCGCCACGCCGGTTACAGCCAGTTGCTCCAGTGCCAATTGCGCTTCCGCCATCGCGACGGCAAGTGGCGGCGCTTCGACATTCGCGAACAGGCGCTGGCGCGAGACAAGCACGATCAGGTCACGCGGATCATCGGCGTTGCCAAGGACATCACCGAACAGATCGAGGCCAGCGAATCGCTGCGTGACAGCGAGCAGCGCTATCGCATGCTCGCCGAAAGCATCAGCGACGTGATTTTCTCCACCGACTCCAAGCTCTCGCTGAACTACGTCAGCCCGTCGGTGCAGGCCGTGCTTGGCTACAACGCCGAATGGATTTTCCAGAACGGCTGGCAATCGACCATCGCCAACCCCGGGCAGTTGAACGGCATCTACACGCTGATGGACCGCGTCAGCAAAGCGCTGGACAAGCCAGAGCAACTGGCGTTGCTGCGCAGTCAGGTGCAAACCCAGCTGTTCCTGTTCGACTGCCTGCGCGCCGATGGCCGCAAGATTCCGATCGAACTGCGCCTGGTACTGGTCTGGGACGAACACGGCGCGTTCGAAGGCGTGCTTGGCGTTGGCCGCGATATCAGTCAGCAGCGCCGTGCCGAGAAAGACCTGCGCATGGCTGCTACGGTATTCGAGCACTCGACCTCGGCGATCCTGATCACCGACCCGGCCGGCTACATCGTCCAGGCCAACGAAGCGTTCAGTCGGGTCAGCGGTTACACGGTCAGCGAAGTCCTCGACCAATTGCCGAACATGCTCACCGTCGACGAGCAGCAGGACGCGCACCTGCGCTACGTGCTCAAGCAGTTGCACGAGCACAGCACCTGGGAAGGCGAAGTGTGGATGAAACGCCGCAACGGCGAGCATTACCCGGCGTGGGTCGGCATCACCGCCGTGCTCGACGACGAAGGCGATCTGGCCAGTTACGTGTGTTTCTTCAGCGACATCAGCGAGCGCAAGGCCAGCGAGCAGCGCATCCACCGCCTCGCCTACTACGACGCCCTCACCCACCTGCCGAACCGCACGCTGTTCCAGGACCGTCTGCACACCGCACTGCAAGCGGCCGAACGGCAGAAGTCGTGGGTGGTGCTGATGTTCCTCGACCTCGACCGTTTCAAACCGATCAATGACTCACTTGGCCACGCCGCTGGCGACCGCATGCTCAAGGACATGGCCACGCGTCTGCTGGCCTGCGTCGATGACGACGACACCGTGGCGCGGATGGGTGGTGACGAATTCACCTTGCTGTTGCAGCATCGCTCCAGCCGTGAACTGGCGCTGAACCGGGCGATTCATGTCGCCGAGCAGATCCTCGCCAGTCTGGTGCGGCCGTTCGTGCTCGAGGGCCGCGAGTTCTTCGTCACCGCCAGTATCGGCATTGCCCTGAGCCCGCAGGACGGCAACGAACTCAGCCAGTTGATGAAGAACGCCGACACGGCGATGTACCACGCCAAGGAACGCGGCAAGAACAACTTCCAGTTCTATCAGGCCGACATGAACGCCAGTGCGCTGGAACGTCTGGAGCTGGAAAGCGATTTGCGTCATGCGCTGGAGCAGAACGAATTCGTCCTGTATTACCAGCCACAGTTCAGCGGCGACGGCAAACGTTTGACCGGCGCCGAAGCGCTGCTGCGCTGGCGCCATCCGCGGCGTGGACTGGTGCCGCCGGGGGATTTCATTCCGGTGCTGGAAGAGCTCGGGCTGGTGGTGGACGTTGGCGACTGGGTCATCAGCGAGGCCTGTCGACAGCTGAAAACCTGGCACCAGCAGCGGGTGCGGGTGCCGAAGGTCTCGGTGAACATCTCCGCACGGCAGTTTTCCGACGGCCAGTTGGGCACCCGGATTGCAACCATCCTGCGGGAAACCGGCCTGCCCCCGGCATGTCTTGAACTGGAGCTGACCGAAAGTATCCTGATGCGCGAAGTCAGCGAGGCAATGCAGATTCTTGCCGGACTGAAAAACCTCGGCCTGAGTATCGCAGTCGATGACTTCGGCACCGGTTATTCATCGCTGAACTACCTCAAGCAATTCCCGATCGACGTGCTGAAGATCGACCGCACCTTCGTTGACGGCCTGCCGTCCGGCGAACAGGACGCACAGATCGCCCGTGCAATTATCGCCATGGCCCACAGCCTGAACCTGGCGGTAATTGCCGAGGGCGTGGAAACCCACGAGCAACTGGACTTTCTGCGTGAGCATGGCTGCGATGAGGTGCAGGGTTATCTGTTCGGACGGCCGATGCCGGCGGGGCGGTTCGAGGCGCAGTTCTGCAACGACGCGCTCTTCATGTTCGACTAGAACACGCAATTGTGGCGAGGGAGCTTGCTCCCGCTTGAGTGCGCAGCGCTCACAGGGTTTTGGGGCCGCTGCGCAGCCC
The DNA here is from genome assembly GCF_900105805.1 of Pseudomonas moraviensis. NCBI lineage: Bacteria > Pseudomonadati > Pseudomonadota > Gammaproteobacteria > Pseudomonadales > Pseudomonadaceae > Pseudomonas > Pseudomonas moraviensis. The sequence goes on from NZ_LT629788.1 coordinate 4,033,347, forward strand.
GGCGGGAGCAAGCTCCCTCGCCACACAACCACCCGATCACCGCTGATCCCGTCATGAACGCCACTTGTCTGCGACATGATGTCGTTTCATATGTCATCCAAAAGCGGTTGGGTTAGAATGCCCCCCTTTTCTGCCCCCGATCCTTGAGGACCGCCATGTTCAGCCGTGATTTGACTATTGCCAAGTACGACGCCGACCTTTTTGCCGCCATGGAGCAAGAAGCTCAGCGTCAGGAAGAACACATTGAGCTGATCGCTTCGGAAAACTACACCAGCCCAGCGGTGATGGAAGCTCAAGGCTCGGTCCTGACCAACAAGTACGCTGAAGGCTATCCGGGCAAGCGTTACTACGGTGGTTGCGAATACGTCGACGTGGTTGAACAACTGGCCATCGACCGCGCCAAGGAACTGTTCGGCGCCGATTACGCCAACGTTCAGCCGCACGCCGGTTCCCAAGCCAACGCTGCTGTCTACCTGGCCCTGCTGTCGGCCGGCGACACCATTCTGGGCATGAGCCTGGCCCACGGCGGTCACCTGACCCACGGCGCCAGCGTTTCCTCCTCGGGCAAGCTGTACAACGCCATCCAGTACGGCATCGACGCCAACGGCCTGATCGACTACGACGAAGTCGAGCGCCTGGCAGTCGAGCACAAGCCGAAAATGATCGTCGCCGGTTTCTCTGCCTACTCGCAGATCCTCGACTTCCCGCGCTTCCGCGAAATCGCTGACAAGGTCGGCGCCTACCTGTTCGTCGACATGGCTCACGTTGCCGGTCTGGTTGCCGCTGGTGTCTACCCGAACCCTGTGCCGTTCGCTGACGTCGTGACCACCACCACCCACAAGACCCTGCGCGGTCCACGTGGCGGTCTGATCCTCGCCAAGGCCAACGCCGAGATCGAGAAAAAGCTCAACTCCGCAGTATTCCCGGGCGCCCAGGGTGGCCCGCTGGAGCACGTGATCGCGGCCAAGGCGATCTGCTTCAAGGAAGCGCTGCAGCCTGAGTTCAAGGCTTACCAGCAACAAGTGGTGAAAAACGCCAAGGCCATGGCCGAAGTGTTCATCGCGCGCGGTTTCGACGTGGTGTCCGGCGGTACTGAAAACCACCTGTTCCTGCTGTCGCTGATCAAGCAGGACATCTCCGGTAAAGACGCCGACGCCGCACTGGGTAAAGCGTTCATCACCGTGAACAAGAACTCCGTGCCTAACGATCCACGCTCGCCGTTCGTCACCTCCGGCCTGCGCTTCGGTACCCCGGCTGTGACCACGCGCGGCTTCAAAGAGGCCGAGTGCAAAGAGCTGGCCGGCTGGATCTGCGACATCCTGGCTGACCTGAACAACGAAGCGGTGATCGATGCCGTTCGTGAGAAAGTCAAAGCCATCTGCAAGAAACTGCCGGTGTACGGCGCTTAAGTGCGACGTTAAACCTGCAGCATGAAAAACCGGCCAAGTGATTGGCCGGTTTTTTTTTGCCTGTTGAAAAGATCAAAAGATCGCAGCCTTCGGCAGCTCCTACGGGAAAATCGCATTTCAAATGCAGGAGCTGCCGGAGGCTGCGATCTTGGCTTCTGGACCACCGGTCAGACCGGTCATGCCAATTTCATGCTGCCCACTTGTAATCAGGAAAAACCCAAGCCTAGACTGCGCCTGCACTGGACATACCGGTAAGACCACAATAATTAAGTCCTGAATCCGATGCGCAACGCGTGCGGCAGCCAGGACACCGACCCAGGATTCCTCCCATGCTCAGATGGTGCTCGCGTTCAATCTTCCTTCAAGTGGTTCTCGGACTGATGCTCGGCATCGTCTGCGGGCTGACCCTTCCCGAATACTCCGCCCAACTGAAACCGCTCGGCGATGGCTTTATCAAACTGATCAAGATGCTGATCGGCCTGATCGTGTTCTGCGTGGTGGTCAGCGGCATCAGCGGCGCGGGCGATCTGAAGAAGGTCGGGCGCATCGGCCTCAAATCGGTGATCTACTTTGAAGTGCTGACCACCATCGCCCTGGTGATCGGCCTGGTGTTCGCTTTCAGTACCGGCATCGGCAGCGGCGCGAATATTCATCTTGAGCAACTCTCCAGCGCCGACATGGGCGACCTCGCTGAACGCAGCCAGCACATGCACACCACCACGCAATTCCTGATGGACCTGATCCCGACCTCGGTGATCGGTGCCTTCGCCGACAACAACATTCTGCAAGTGCTGCTGTTCTCGGTGCTGTTCGGCAGTGCGCTGAATCTGGTCGGCGAAGCGGCGTCCGGGATCTCGCGGCTGATCAACGAACTCAGCCATGTGATCTTCCGCATCATGGGCATGATCGTGCGGCTGGCGCCGATCGGCGTGTTCGGCGCCATCGCCTTCACCACCAGCAAATACGGCCTCGATTCGCTGCAACACCTGGGCAGCCTGGTCGGTCTGTTCTACCTGACCTGCGTTGCTTTTGTCAGTGTGATTCTCGGTCTGGTGATGCGCGTTTCCGGCCTGCGCATGTGGCCGCTGCTCAAATACCTGCGTGAAGAACTGCTGATCGTCATGGGCACCGCTTCTTCCGACGCCGTGCTGCCGCAGATCATGCGCAAGCTCGAACACCTCGGTATCGGCAGCTCCACCGTCGGCTTGGTGATCCCGACCGGGTACTCGTTCAACCTCGACGGGTTCTCGATCTACCTGACCCTGGCCATCGTGTTCATCGCCAACGCCACCGGCACACCCCTGGCGATGACTGATTTGCTGACGATTCTGCTGGTGTCGCTGATCACCTCGAAAGGCGCCCACGGCATTCCCGGATCGGCACTGGTGATTCTCGCGGCGACTTTGACCGCAATCCCGGCGATTCCCGTGGTCGGTCTGGTGCTGGTGTTGGCCGTGGACTGGTTCATGGGCATCGGCCGCGCGCTGACCAACCTGATCGGCAACTGCGTCGCCACCGTGGCCATCGCTCGCTGGGAAAAGGACATCGACGTGCAGCGCGCGAACAAGGTGCTCAACGGCGAACAGGGCTATAACTTTCAACCGCGAAAAACCGTCGCTCAGGCGGCGGCCAAAGAATTTTGAATGAGTGCCGTGCCTGCTGATTGGCAGGCACGGCGCAGGGAGCCAATACGTGATTACAACTTCAACCGTCGTCAATTCAGTGGTGGAAAAGCTCCGCGCCGCGTTGGCTCGTGGCCAGTGGCGCACAGGCGACATGCTTCCGGGCCAGCGCGAACTGGCCGAACAACTGGGCATCAGCCGGCCGAGTCTGCGCGAAGCGGTGATCGTCCTCGAAACCCTCGGTCTGGTGCGCTCGATGCCGGGCAAAGGCGTGGTCGTCCTCGATGCGCAACTCAGCGACAGCCAGAGCCACGACAGCGCGGTGGCCGGCGCCAGCCTCGAAGACGTGCTGCAACTGCGCTACACCCTCGAGCCGTTCATCGTCGGGCTGGTCGCGCAATCGATCAGCAGCAAGGAAGTCGGCCAGTTGCGCCTGACCCTGATGGACATGCGCGAAGCCCTCGAGGCCGGCGACAGCGAAGCCGGGGTCAGCGCCTACATCGCCTTCCACGAAGAACTGTTCACCCTGACCTCGAACCCGATTTTCCAGAGCGTGGTCCAGCAGACCAGCAATGCCCTCAAGCAAAGCGCGGACGTGTTGCGCAATTCCCCGGAGCATCTGGCTGAGCGTCTGGAAGAAAACGAAGCCGTGGTCCGCGCGATCCGCAGCAAGAACAGCGCTCAGGCCAGCGCCGAGATGCGCCGGCACATTCTGCGCGAAGGCCAGCGCATGGGCGTCGAGCTGAATATCCCGGATGACAACCTGCCCACCTGATTTGCCAGGAGAACGGCCATGAACAGTTTTGCTTCAGCCTCGCATGCGCACTCCACTGCCCTGCCCTTTCCTGGCCTGCGCACGCCGGTGGAGGATCTGTATCCGCGAGTGTTCGACGCGATCCTCGAGCAGCGCATCGATGAACACAGCCGGTTTACCGAGGACAGTCTGAAGGCGATGTTCAGCGCCAGCCGCGCCGATGTGCGGAGGGTACTGACGCAGTTGTCCCATGAACAGATCGTGGTGCTGCGCGCCAACCATCGACCACGAGTAATGGCGCCGGATCGAGAGCTGATCCGACAGACGCTGCATGCTCGGCGACTGGCTGAAAGCACCTTGGTGCGGTTGGCGTGCCAGCGCCCGCGTGCAGATGAATTGAATCGCCTGCGTACGTTGATCGAACGCGAGAAGCGCGCCGTCGAGCAGGATCGGCGCGGGGCGGCGATTCGCTTGTCGGGGGAGTTTCATCTGCAGTTGGCGCGGATGGCGGGGAATGCACCGTTGGCGCATTTTCTTGACAGTCTGGTGCCGCTGACGTCATTGGCGATTGCGCGGAGTCGGTGCCCGACGCGCAGCTGTTGCGCGTGGCAAGAGCATTTGGCGTTGGTTCAGGCCGTCGAGCGAGGTGATGCTGCCAAGGCAGAGGTGCTGATGAATCGGCATCTGGATCATCTTGAGCAGACACTGCTCGGTCCAGATCTTGAGCATTGTGTTGTTGGTTAGATTGCTATCGCGAGCAGGCTCACTCCTACATTTGAAATGCGTTCCCCTGTAGGAGTGAGCCTGCTCGCGATGGCGTCATCATTGACACTACAAACCCATCAGGCAGAGGCCACCCTGGCAAACCCCGCCCGAATCTTCTCTTCCGGCAAGTCATCGGCGATAAACACGATCACACTCTCTCGCGCTTCGCCTTCGGCCCATTCGGTGTCCCAGTCGAAACCATACAGCTTCAACACCCCCTGAAACACCAGCCGTCGATCTTCCCCGGCGATATTCAGCACGCCTTTGTAGCGCAGCAATTGCTTGCCGTGCTCTTCCAGCAGTTCGTTCATGAACTCGCTGAGCTGATCGATATCCAGTGCCTGATCGGTGCGCAGCACCAGGCTGGAGATGCGATCGATCGAGGGTGCCTTGCTCACCGGACGCAGGCTCAAACCGCCGCCCAGATCAGCATTGAGGTTGAAGCCGCGCACATCCAGCAGTTCGGCCAGATCAATGTTGCCATGCTCGACCACGCGGATCGGCGCGCGACGGTTGATTCGCGTAAGGCGTTCGCTCAATGCGGTGAACGTCGCCTCATCGACCAGATCGGTCTTGCTCACCAGCAAGCGATCGGCGAAACCGATCTGCGCCTGGGCGATGGTCTGGGTCAGGTGCACATCGGCGTGAGCGGCGTCGACCAAGGTGATGATGCCGTCGAGCAGATAACGCTCGCGCAGCTCTTCATCGATGAAGAACGTCTGCGCTACCGGCGCCGGATCGGCCAGACCGGTGCATTCGATCACCAGACGATCGAAGGCGATTTCGCCACTGTCCAGGCGCTCGAGCAGCAAGTACAGCGCCTTGGTCAGGTCGGTGTGAATGGTGCAGCAGACGCAGCCGTTGGCCAGGGTCATGACCTGCACCGGCTCGTCACCGAGCAGTTGGGTGTCGATCCCGGCGTCGCTGAATTCGTTCTCGATCACGGCGATTTTCAGACCGTGCTCGGCTTTCAGTAAATGACGCAGCAAGGTGGTCTTGCCGGCGCCGAGGAAACCGCTGAGTACCGTTACAGGTATGGGAGAAGACAAAACTGATCCCCTTCACAAAATGAATGAACAACACAAAAACAAATGTGGGAGCGAGCCTGCTCGCGAAAGCGGTGTGCCAGTCAAATCACTCATCACTCCACTTCGCGAGCAGGCTCGCTCCCACAGGGGATTACCTCAACCGCAGGCTGTCAGCTCAACAGCACTTCGGCCCACCCTTGCCACCGTAACGGGCTTCCTGACGTTCGCGAAAGAACATCTCGTAGCTCATCACCGGTTTGTCCGGGTGCTTGGTTTGCATATGCTCGACGTAGGTGTCGTAGTCGGGCATGCCGACCATCAGGCGCGCGGCCTGACCGAGGTATTTACCGAGGCGACTCAGGTCATTGAACATGCTGCAATCCTCTGGTTACGCATCCGGCAGGGCCTGGAATGGCGATTCTTTATCCGTGCGCTCTTTCTTGCCCCAGGCGGCGATGCCGACCTTGAGCGCGTAGAACAGGATGCTGAAGACCACGAACAGGAACAGCGCGGTGAGTGTGGCGTTGGTGTAGGCGTTGAAGATCACGTGCTGCATCTGCTCGACGCTTTTCGCCGGTGCCAGCACCTGACCGTTGGCCAGCGCATCGCTGTACTTCTTCGCCAGCGAAAGGAAGCCGATCGCCGGGTTGGCGTCGAACAGCTTGATGAAGCCAGCGGTGGTGGTGCAGATCAACAGCCAGGTGGCCGGCAACAGGGTGACCCAGATGTAGCGCTGACGCTTCATCTTGATCAGGACCACGGTGCCGAGCATCAGCGCGATACCGGCGAGCATCTGGTTGGAGATGCCGAACAGTGGCCACAAGGTGTTGATGCCGCCCAGTGGATCGATCACGCCCTGATACAGCAACCAGCCCCACATCGCCACACAACCGGCGGTAGCGATCAGGTTGGCGGTCCAGGATTCGGTGCGTTTCAGCGCCGGGACGAAGGAGCCGAGCAGGTCCTGCAGCATGAAACGCCCGGCACGGGTACCGGCATCGACAGCGGTGAGGATGAACAGCGCTTCGAACAGGATCGCGAAGTGGTACCAGAACGCCATGGTGTTTTCACCCGGCAGGACACTGTGCAGGATCTGCGCGATACCGACCGCCAGGGTCGGCGCACCACCGGCGCGAGCCAGGATGGTGGTTTCGCCGATGTCATGGGCAACCGCTTGCAGCGCCTCAGGCGTGATTGCGAAGCCCCAACTGGTGACCATTTGCGCTACTGACGCGGCATCACTGCCGACCACGGCGGCCGGACTGTTCATGGCGAAGTACACACCCGGCTCGATCACCGAAGCGGCAACCATGGCCATGATCGCTACGAACGACTCCATCAGCATGCCGCCGTAACCGATGTAGCGGGCGTTGGTTTCGTTATCCAGCAGCTTCGGCGTGGTGCCCGAAGAAATCAGTGCGTGGAAACCCGATACCGCGCCGCAGGCGATGGTGATGAACAGGAACGGGAACAGACCGCCCTTCCACACCGGCCCGGTGCCGTCGACGAACTGGGTCAGCGCCGGCATTTTCAGCTCGGGCATGGTGATCAGGATACCGATCGCCAGCGCGACGATGGTGCCGATCTTGAGGAAGGTCGACAGATAGTCACGCGGGGCGAGAATCAGCCAGACCGGCAGCGACGCGGCGACAAAACCGTAACCGACCAGCATCCAGGTAATCTGCACACCGGTGAAGGTGAAGGCCTTGGCCCATACCGGATCGGCAGCAATCTGCCCGCCCAGCCAGATCGAACCGAGCAGCAGCAACACGCCGACCACGGAGATTTCGCCGATGCGGCCCGGGCGGATGTAGCGCATGTAGATGCCCATGAACATCGCGATCGGGATGGTCGCCATCACGGTGAAGATGCCCCACGGGCTCTCGGCCAGGGCCTTGACCACGATCAGCGCCAGCACCGCGAGGATGATGATCATGATCAGGAAGCAGCCGAACAGCGCGATGGTCCCGGGAATCCGGCCCATTTCTTCACGCACCATGTCGCCCAGGGAACGGCCGTTGCGGCGGGTCGACATGAACAGGACCATGAAGTCCTGCACCGCGCCCGCCAGCACTACGCCGGCAATCAGCCAGAGCGTGCCGGGCAGATACCCCATCTGCGCCGCCAGCACCGGGCCGACCAGCGGCCCCGCGCCAGCGATGGCCGCGAAGTGGTGACCGAAAAGAATGTGTTTGTTGGTCGGCACATAGTCCAGACCATCGTTGTTGAGCACGGCGGGGGTAGCCCGACGCGGATCCAGTTGCATCACGTTGTTGGCGATGAACAGACTGTAGTAACGGTACGCAACCAGATAAATGGCCACGGCAGCGACCACAATCCACAAGGCGTTGATCGCCTCGCCGCGGCGCAATGCCACTACGCCCAGGGCGCACGCTCCTACGATTGCCAGCACGAGCCAGGGTAAGTGGCGCAGCAGGCTATTATTATTTTTCATTTTTTTATTCCAGCCAGGGTGGACAAGAAAGACAGCCACCCCGAGTTTAGCGCTTACGGCGCCAAAGGCCATACCCCGACATAGGTCTAGACGCGTGCGCGATTGGCTGGCGCACGCATTCGCAGTCTATAGTCAGCGAACCTTCATGAGGATTTGCGCCATGAACGATCACTCCGCCAATCGACGTCGCTTCAAACGTATTGCGTTCGATGCCCGAACCGAGCTGAAACAGGGCGAGTACACCTGGCCGGTCAGGCTGATCGACCTGTCACTCAAGGGATTGTTGATCGAACGGCCGGAGCCGTGGCTTGGTGATAAAGAGCAGGACTTTGCCGTCGACATTCATCTGAGCGATGACGTCGACATCGAGATGGATGTGCATCTGGCCCACGAGGAGAACGGCCATTTGGGGTTCATCTGCCGGCATATCAGCCTGGAGTCGATCCAGCGCCTGCGGCGGTTGATCGAGTTGAACCTGGCGGATGAGGCCGAGCTGGAGCGCGAGTTGGGTGCGTTGATCGAAATCTAGAACCCGCCATCGATCAACTGTAGGAGTGAGCCTGCTCGCGATAGCGGTCTGCCATTCAACATATCATTGACTGATTGACCGCTATCGCGAGCAGGCTCACTCCTACAGGGGAATGGTGGTTATTCGAAGAGCGCGTCGAGGGCTTGTTCGAGGCGAGTGACCGCAATGATCTGCAACCCCGCCGGCGCTTCCTTCGGTGCGTTGCCCTTGGGCACGATCGCGCGTTTGAAACCGTGCTTGGCCGCCTCCTTCAAACGTTCCTGGCCGCTCGGCACCGGGCGCACTTCGCCGGACAGGCCGACTTCACCGAACACCAGCAGATCATGCGGCAACGGCCGATTGCGCAAACTCGACATCACCGCCGCCATCAGCGCCAGATCCGACGCGGTTTCCAGCACCTTGACGCCACCGACCACGTTGAGGAACACGTCCTGATCGTGGGTCGGAATGCCGCCATGACGGTGCAACACCGCGAGCAGCATCGCCAGACGGTTCTGATCCAGACCCAGCGTCACCCGACGCGGGTTGGCCAGATGACTGTCATCGACCAGCGCCTGCACCTCCACCAGCATCGGCCGGGTGCCTTCCCACGTCGCCATGACCACACTGCCGGGGACTTCTTCCTGGGCTCGGGTGAGAAAAATCGCCGAAGGATTGGAGACTTCTTTCAGGCCCTTGTCGGTCATGCCGAACACGCCCAACTCGTTCACCGCGCCGAAACGGTTTTTCACTGCACGCAGCAAACGCAGGCGACCGTCGGATTCGCCTTCGAAATACAGCACGGTGTCGACCATGTGTTCCAGCACACGAGGACCGGCCAGAGCGCCCTCTTTGGTGACGTGGCCGACAAGGAAAATCGCCGTGCCGCTCTGCTTGGCGTAACGCACCAGCAACGCCGCGCTCTCGCGCACCTGGGATACGCCGCCCGGCGCCGATTGCAGTTGCTCGGTGAAAATGGTCTGGATCGAGTCGATCACCATCACCTTGGGCTTTTCCTGACGGGCGGTGGCGATGATGGTCTCGATGCAGGTCTCGGTCATCACCCGCAGTTGATCCTGCGGCAGGCCGAGCCGGCGTGCGCGCATCGCCACTTGCTGCTGGGACTCCTCACCAGTGACGTACAGCGCCGGCATGCTCTTGGCCAGATTGCACAGGGTCTGCAGCAGAATGGTCGACTTGCCGATCCCCGGGTCACCGCCGATCAGCACCACTGAACCGTCCACCAGCCCGCCGCCGAGGACGCGATCGAGCTCACCGGACGCGGTGGAAAACCGTGGAATTTCTTCGATGCTGACTTCGGCCAGGGTCTTGATCTGGGCCTGTTGCCCGGCCCAGCCGGTACGTCCGGTGGGTGCCGTGGCGCCGCCGCTTTCGATCATGGTTTCAGTCAGGGTGTTCCAGGCACCGCACTCACCGCACTGCCCGGCCCACTTGGGAAAGGTTGCGCCGCACTCGGTGCAGCCGTACATGCGCTTGGCCTTGGCCATCAGAACCCCCGGAACAAAAGACGCGATGATAACGCAGCCACCGCCGATCAGCGCGGCGCAGCGGTACGGATTTCGCCACTGGCCAGACGCGCGGCGCTGTTGCCCAGCGGATCCTCGGCGTTGAGGTCGGCACCCTTGGCTTGCAATGCATCAAGCAATTCCAGACGCTTGAACAGCCCGGCATACATCGCCGCCGTCTGTCCGGCGCCGTTACGCTGGTCGGGGCTGCAATCGGTCGCCATCAGGCGCCGGGCAATCTGCAACTCGCCCTTGAATATCGCGCCCATCAGCGCCGTGTTGCCACGTTGATCCTGAGCACAGGCGTCCGCGCCTGCTGCCAACAGTCGCTCAACCGCCGGCGCCTGACCGTGATAGGCGGCCAGAATCAGCGCGGTGTAACCCTTGCTGTCGCGGGTATCAAGGGAATAGCCGGACTCGATAAAGGTTTCGAGCATCGGCACATCCCCGCGGCGCGCGGCATCGAAGTAATAAGCCTGCAACTGCGCCTTGATTGCCTCGGGGCTTTGCTCGACCGGGGCCGCCCCCGCAGTGAACGACAGGCACGCGGCCAGGCATGAAAGAAAAATCCGCATCGGGCACTCTCCTTGAACGCACGCGAGGCATGACCGGCCCTCGCGTGCGCCGCATCGCTATCAGTCGGTCAGTTTGGCCGCCAGTGCTTTCACACGGCTGAGGTCGCCCTTGGCCACTTCGGTCACACCGCTGCCGTACTCAGGGTCGGCCTTGTACAGGAACGACAGGATGATGTGCTTGCTCTCGTCATCGGTGGTGGCCAGCGAGCCGCCGAAGCTGTCGATCAGGTCGCGACGCTCCTGCTTGCTGTACGAGCGATACAGATCACCGGCCTGCTTGAAGTTCTGCTCGCGCTGGATCTTCGCCTGCTGGGTGCTGCCGGACAGCGCCGACTGGCTGTAACGCGCCGCTGGCGTCTCTTCACGCGGTTGCAGACGGCTCGGCTGGTAGTTGACGCCGGACTGGCTGGCGCCGTAATTCATCGCACCGTCCTGATTGCCATTGTTCACCGCAGTTTTCGGCGCGTTGATCGGCAATTGCAAAGCATTGGCGCCGAGACGATACATCTGCGTATCGGCATAAGAGAACACCCGGCCCTGCAACAAACGATCTTCCGAAGGTTCGATACCCGGAACTACGTTGGCCGGCGCCATGGCTACTTGTTCGGTTTCCTGGAAGACGTTGGCCGGATTGCGGTTCAAGATCATTTGTCCAACTTTGCGTTCGGGAATACCCGGCCAGATCTTGGTCGCGTCCAATGGATCGAAATCAAACTTGGACAAATCCTGTGGCTTCAGAACTTGCACGTACAAGTCCCACTTCGGGAAGTTGCCTTTGTTGATATTGCTGACCAGGTCATTGGTCATATGGCTGTAATCCTGACCCTGAACTTTTGCGACCTGCTTTGGCCGCAGGTTATTAATGCCCTGCAAGCTCTTCCAATGAAACTTCACATAATGAACTTCATTCTTTGCGTTGATCAGCTTATAGGCATGAACGCCATTGCCGTCCATTTCCCGGTAACTGGCCGGAGTGCCGTAGTTGGAATACAGCTCGGTCAGCGTGCGGGTGGCTTCGGGTACATGGGAGAAGAAATCGAACCGGCGCGAATCGTCGTCAAGGTTGGTGCGCGGATCGGGCTTGAAGGCATGCACCATGTCCGGGAATTTGATCGCATCGCGGATGAAGAAGGTCGGGAAGTTGTTGCCGACCAGATCCCAGTTGCCGTCAGCGGTGTAGAACTTGGTGGCGAAGCCGCGCGGGTCGCGCAGGGTTTCCGGGGAATGGTTGCCGTGCACCACCGCCGAGAAACGCACGAACACCGGGGTGCTCTGGCCTGCGGCGAACACCTTGGCCTTGCTCAGGTCGCTGAGGTCGTTGGTCACGGTGAAAGTGCCATGGGCGCCGGTGCCGCGCGCATGGACGACGCGCTCGGGGATGCGTTCACGGTCGAAACGCTGCAGCTTCTGGATCAACTGCACATCCTGCAGCAGCACCGGGCCGTTGGCGCCGGCGGTTTGCGAGTTCTGATTGTCACCGACAGCAGCGCCATTGTCGCGGGTCAGCGGAGCGGCGTTGACCGAAAAGGTCAGCAGGCTGGCGGTCAATACACCGAAAGTGCGGCGATGGGGAAAAGCCCCCAGTCCAGGAGTGGATGTCATATCAGGTTCCTCTGGTTTTATGGGGCGCATCCAGGTGCGCCACGCCAAGGCTAGAGGCCTGCGTCGCGGAACATAAATAGAAAGAACGTAACACCATGATTGAAGAAATTGGCTGTGCAATCAGCGCTTTACCGCGTATTTCGCGCGCGATTGCTGGCATTTTGCAAACTAATCGTCAATTGATGTGTCGATAAAAACGGGCATTGTAAGAAGGTGTGTCGCACAGGAGGCGTTTCGCTGATTTACACTGCCAACACCAAACTCATCTGTAACAAGGAAATAACTATGGGCGTGCTTAGCGAGTTCAAGGCCTTCGCGGTCAAAGGCAATGTGGTCGATATGGCCGTCGGTATCATCATTGGCGCGGCGTTCGGCAAGATTGTTTCGTCGTTTGTCGGCGACGTGATCATGCCGCCGATTGGCCTGTTGATCGGTGGGGTGGACTTCAGTGACCTGGCCGTCACGCTCAAAGCCGCCCAGGGCGATGCGCCCGCAGTGGTGCTGGCTTACGGCAAATTCCTGCAGACCGTGCTGGATTTCGTGATCGTCGCGTTCGCCATCTTCATGGGCGTCAAAGCCATCAACCGCCTCAAGCGCGAAGAAGCCGTGGCGCCAACCGCGCCGCCGATCCCGAGCAAGGAAGAGCAGCTGCTGGGCGAAATTCGCGACCTGCTCAAAGCGCAGAACGAGCGGCCCTGAAGCATCCGCTGGGCAATAAAACGGCACCCGCGGGTGCCGTTTTCGCTACCAGTAATTTTCCACCGCAACCTGCCCCGGCTTGCGCGTCAGGCTCAGGCGCATGTCGCGCTGCTTGAGCAAGGCGCGGGTGTCGTCGATCATCTGCGGATTGCCGCACAACATCACCCGCGAATGCTCTGGCGAAAGCTCGACGCCCGCTGCTCGCTCCAGTTCGCCATTTTCGATCAGCGCAGTAATCCGGCCCTGCAGCGCGCCGGGGTGCGCCTCACGGGTCACAGTCGGGATAAACCGCAATTTGTGCGCATGCTCGCTGAGGTAGTCACGTTGCGCCAACCCGGCAATCAACGCCTGGTAAGCCAGTTCCCGCGCTTCACGCACGCTGTAGACCAGAATGATGCGCTCGAATTTCTCCCAGACTTCGAAGTCCTGCAGGATCGACAGGAACGGCGCCACGCCGGTGCCGGTGGACAGTAGCCAGAGATCGCGACCATCGACAAAGCGATCCAGGGTCAAATAGCCGAACGCCTGGCGTTCAACCATCAGGCTGTCGCCCACCCTGAGCCTGCTCAACTCACTGGTGAACTCGCCCCCCGGCACCACAATGGAAAAGAACTCGAGAAACTCGTCGAACGGCGACGACACCATCGAATACGCGCGCCAAACGGTACTTCCGTTGGCCTTGGTGACGCCCAGGCGGGCGAACTGGCCGGCACGGAAGCGAAAGCCGGGATCGCGGCTGGTGCGCAGCGTGAACAGGTTCGGCGTCAACGGTTGGACATCGAGCAAAGTCTGGGTGGTGTACTTCTCGGCGCTGGCAGTCATGAGGCACTCCTTGAAACGATTGCCCACAGTGTCCCGCAAAATCGCCTTGCCTAACACTCGTGATTGGTAATGGTATTAAGCGGATCAACGCTGTTCATTCGGGACTGCCGCCAGCGTCAGTTATTGAGTAATAACTTTAAATGGCAATTAAAATATAACAGCCTGTATTGCTAAGAACGCTTTATGAAAAAACTTCCAAGTATCAATCTCGAAATAATGTAAGGCGACTCGCAGGAAAGATCCTACACTTCGATTCGTGCCGGATCCTTTGGATCCATTCGGCGCCCGGATATCAGGTTATGGAGGCGATAGTTCATGGAAACGTGGAAGGAATCACAACTCAAACAACTGACGTTTGCCAAAGGCATAGAGGCGGCTTACCCGATACTGTTGAGATTCGCGGAGAACCTTGGGTTTAACTTCTGCGCCATTGCAGTCACCTCGCCGAATCGCGAAGTGCATCTGAATGCCTTGCAAATCAATAATTACCCGAAAGAATGGAACATTCAGTACAACAAAGAGAACTACCGGAACATCGACCCGGTAATAGCGCATTGCAATCACTCAATACTTCCAATCGTATGGGAAGAGAGAGTGTTCGGCGATGCACCCCAGCTGTGGCAGGCGTTGAAACACAATGGACTGCAGCATGGCTGGTCGCAGGCATTTCATGACGAAGCCAGTGGCTTGTGCAGCATCATCAGTCTGGCTCGAACCCACTGCCCGATCAGTCCGCTGGAGCTGTATGAGCATTACGGTTATATCTTTTTCGCCAACCGGCACTTCAGCGAACTGTATGCCCGCACCGTGCCCATACCGGCCAAGCCCAGCAGGCCGAGGTTATCGTCCAGGGAGCTGGAAATTCTGAAACTGTCGGCCTTGGGCAAGACCGCTCATGACATTTCGAGAATTCTCAGCCTGAGCGAACGTACCGTTAACTACCACGTGCAAAACGTCATCGAGAAACTCAACGTGTGCAACAAGATTTCCGCCGTGATTGCGGCTGCTCGTGCCGGGATCATCTGATAGCCGAGTGTGATCGCGCGGCAATCCTGCGAGTATTTACCCGCAAAAAAACGTAACATTCAGGCCTCTCCGAGTGATGACGCACACCGCTTGCATCGCAGTCCACTCGGTAGGATCCCGTCGCACTACATGCTGGCAACGGGATAACTGCCGAATATCCTGAGTCCCCGCCCCATGCCTTTGCTAGAGACACCCTTCGCCCAGCTCGACCTGATTCGCCAGCCCGAACAGCAGAATGAACCGCTGCAAGCGTTCGACGCGGCGGACGAATACCTGCTCAATCATCTCGCCAGCGAACAACCGGCAAGCAGCACCCGCGTGCTGGTGCTCAATGACAGCTTCGGTGCATTGGCCATCAGTTTGCTGGGCAAGGTCGAGGTCAGCAGCAGCGGCGACTCGTTCCTGGGTTTCGTCGGACTGGAAAAGAATCTGCTGCGCAACGGCCAGGCGTTCGATGCGATTCGTCCAATCCCGGCCAGTGAGCCCTTGGTCGGGCCGTTTGATCGGGTGCTGATCCGCGTCCCCAAAACCCTGGCGCTGCTGGAAGAACAGTTGATCCGCCTGCAAGGGCAACTGGCTCCCGGCGCGCAAGTGATCGCGGCTGCCATGGTCAAGCATCTGCCCCGTGCTGCCGGCGATCTGCTCGAGCGCTACATCGGCCCGGTGCAAGCGTCGCTGGCTGTGAAAAAAGCGCGCTTGCTGATTGCCACACCGCAAACCAAAACACCCGTAACGTCCCCCTACCCCACTCGTTATCGCCTGGATGAACCGGCGATCGAACTGCTCAACCACGCCAACGTGTTCTGCCGCGAAGGTCTGGACATCGGCACCCGCGCGTTCCTGCCGCATCTGCCGAAGAACCTTGGCAACGCACGAGTCGCCGATCTCGGTTGCGGCAACGGTGTGCTGGCCATTGCCAGCGCGTTGCAGAACCCGGACGCGCATTACACGCTGGTCGACGAGTCATTCATGGCGGTGCAATCGGCGGCCGAGAACTGGCGCGCGGCGTTGGGCGATCGCGAAGTGGTCGTGCGCGCTGGCGATGGCTTGGCCGGGCAGCCGCCGCAGTCACTGGACGTGGTGCTGTGCAATCCGCCGTTCCATCAACAGCAGGTAGTCGGCGATTTCCTCGCCTGGCGCATGTTCCAGCAGGCGCGCGAGGCACTGGTGGTCGGCGGTGCGCTGTACATTGTCGGCAATCGGCACCTGGGCTATCACAGCAAACTGGCGCGCCTGTTCCGCGGCGTCGAGCAAGTGGCGGCAACGCCGAAATTCGTCATCCTCAAAGCCCGCAAATAAATCCCGGACAAAAAAAACCCTCCGTGAGGAGGGTTGCAAATCCATACCCGAAGGCGCCGGGACGGGATGTTTCAGTGGGTGGTCAAACCTGCGGCATTCATGAACATGCGCATCAGGCTGGCGGCGATAAACAGCACGCCGACACTGCCAACCCAGATCAAGGCCAACCAGCCGAGGCGCTGCCACAGCGGTTTTTTTTCGGCTTCTTCAATGTCGTGCAGGGAATGTTTGCCGGTCATTGCGTCGATCTCCGTTTAGCCAAGGCGTCACTGCGCACGCCTTCGCGAGCAGGCTCGCTCCCACAGGGCAAGCCCAGCATGGGATTAGTGGTAACCGTCTTCGTGGGTCACCTTGCCGCGGAATACGTAGTAGCTCCAGAAGGTGTAACCGAGGATGAACGGAATGATGAACAGCGTGCCCACCAGCATGAAGCCCTGACTTTGCGGCGGCGCGGCGGCGTCCCAGATCGAGATCGACGGCGGCACGATGTTCGGCCACAAGCTGATGCCCAGACCGCTGTAGCCAAGGAAGATCAGCACCAGGGTCAGCAGGAACGGCGTGTAGTTGGCATTGCGTGCCACCGCGCGGATCAGGCCATACAGGGTGACCAGCACCAGAATCGGCACCGGCATGAACCACAACAGATTCGGCATGCTGAACCAGCGCGAGGCAATTTCCGGGTGGGACAACGGCGTCCAGATACTGACAATGCCGATCACCGCCAACAGCACAAACGCCAGCGGCCGTGCCAGATCATGCATTTGTTCCTGCAACTTGCCTTCGGTCTTCATGATCAGCCAGGTGCAGCCGAGCAAGGCGTACGCCACCACCAGCGCTGCGCCGCAGAACAGTGTGAACGGCGTCAGCCAGTCCAGTGAGCCACCGGCGAACTGGCGATTGACCACAGGCAAGCCATCGATGAAGGCACCCAGCGCCACACCCTGAAAGAACGTCGCCGCGATCGATCCACCGATGAAGGCCTTGTCCCACAGGTGACGTTTTTCGTCCTTGGCCTTGAAGCGAAACTCGAAGGCCACGCCGCGAAAGATCAGGCCCATCAGCATGAAGATCAGCGGCAGGTACAACGCCGACAGCACCACCGAATAGGCCAGCGGGAAGGCGCCGAACAATGCCGCGCCCCCCAGCACCAGCCAGGTTTCGTTGCCGTCCCAGACTGGCGCAACCGTGTTCATCATCACGTCACGGTCGGTCTTGCCCGGCACGAACGGGAAGAGAATGCCGATGCCCAGGTCAAAGCCGTCCATGACCACGTACATCATGATGCCGAAGATGATGATCACGGCCCAGATCAGCGGAAGATCAATACCCATGAGTCAAATCTCCTTGGTCAAGCGAGTGTTGTCTTCGTGCTCGCCCTCGGCCGGATCGTCGGCTGCGGACAACGGACGCGCCGGGGTGCGTTTCTTGCCTGGACCACCGTCCGGCGTTTCGCTGCCTTCGCTGATCTTCGGCCCCTTGCGCACCAGACGCATCATGTAGCCGAGACCTGCGCCGAACAGCGCGAAATAGATCACGACGAACATGATCAGGGTGATGCTCATCTGCATGAAGCTGTGGTTGGACGAAGCATCTGCGGTGCGCATCAAGCCGTACACGACCCATGGCTGACGGCCGATTTCCGTGGTGAACCAGCCGGCAAGAATCGCAATCAGGCCGGACGGCCCCATCCACAAGGCCAGATGCAGGAACGGCCGCGAGGTGTACAGCGAGTCACGCTTGCGCAGCCACAGACTCCACAGACCGGTGAAGATCATCAGGAAACCAAGGCCGACCATGATGCGGAACGACCAGAACACGATGGTCGAATTCGGCCGGTCTTCCGGCGGGAATTCCTTGAGTGCCGGCACCTGCTTGTCCAGCGAGTGCGTGAGAATCAGGCTGCCGAGGTAGGGAATCTCCACGGCGAACTTCGTGCGTTCTTCTTTCATGTCCGGCCAGCCGAACAGGATCAGCGGCGTCGCTTCGTCGCCATGGTTTTCCCAGTGGCCTTCGATCGCAGCGATTTTTGCCGGCTGATGCTTGAGCGTGTTGAGGCCGTGGAAGTCGCCGATCACTGCCTGGATCGGCGCGACAATCAGCGCCATCCACATCGCCATCGACAGCATGGTGCGGATCGCCGGGTTGTCCCTGCCGCGCAGCAAATGCCAGGCTGCCGAAGAGCCGACGAAGAATGCTGTCGCGACGAACGCGGCGGTGGCCATGTGCATCAGCCGGTAAGGAAATGACGGGTTGAAGATAATCGCCAGCCAGTCAGTCGGGATGACCTGGCCGTTGACGATCTCAAAACCTTGCGGGGTCTGCATCCAGCTGTTGGAGGCGAGGATCCAGAAGGTCGAAATCAACGTGCCGATCGCCACCATCACCGTCGAAAAGAAGTGCAGGCCGCGCCCGACCTTGTTCCAGCCGAACAGCATCACGCCAAGGAAACCGGCTTCAAGGAAGAACGCCGTGAGCACTTCATAGGTCAGCAACGGCCCGGTAACGGCGCCGGCGAAGTCGGAGAAACGACTCCAGTTGGTACCGAACTGATAGGCCATGACCAGACCGGAAACCACGCCCATGCCAAAGTTGACGGCGAAGATCTTCGACCAGAAATGGTAGAGGTCACGGTAGGTATCGTTGCGGGTTTTCAGCCACAGGCCTTCGAGCACCGCCAGGTAACTCGCCAGGCCAATGGTGATGGCCGGGAAAAGAATGTGGAACGAGATGGTGAACGCGAACTGAATTCGGGCGAGATCGAGAGCCTCTAAACCGAACATATGGCTTCCTCTGTCAGGTAGTACGGGTAGCGGACCCGGAGGCCTGCACCACTGCCCCCACGGATATGGAGTGCGGCGAATTCGGATTCGTTCTTTTTTTACAACCATCGCTACGCAGGGAGTCTGGCCAACTGGCCGTCAGATCAGTTCCGGTCGGGGTCTTGATCTGGATCAAGCAACGTTGAAAGAGTAGTCCCATTTTCGCCAATGAACTGCGTGGTCGTTTGCCGCGTGACAAGTTGTCTCATTGGCGCAGCAAGGTTCTGGCCTGGTGAACCCAAAAAGATTGATGCACATCTGACTGAATTTTTTCTCGTAGCAACTTCCTGTTACAGACTGGTGATAATCTCGCCGTTCACTCGTCCAAGACCTGCCTTCAGATGCCCACTCAAGAGCCCCTGCTGTTACGTCACCATCGTCCGTTCATGGCCTTTTGGCTGGCGCGGATTTTCACCGCCAGCGGTTTTCAGATGCTCACCGTGGCGATTGGCTGGAATCTCTATCAACTGACCGGCAACGTGCTGGATCTGGGTCTGGTCGGCCTGGTCGAATTTGCCCCTCGCGTATTGTTCATGCTGCACACTGGGCATGTTGCCGATCGTTATGACCGACGCAAGGTCGCCGCGCTTTGTCAGTCGTTGCAGGCATTGATTGCCCTGGCGCTGGCCATCGGCAGTGCCACTGATCACGTCACCCGCGAAATGATCTTCATCCTCGCCTTTCTCCTGGGGGCGGCGCGGTCGTTCGAGATGCCCACGACCCAGGCGCTGTTGCCAAGCATCGTCCCGAGTGCGCTCTTCCCGCGGGCGGTCGCCGCCGCGCAATCGGCGCAGCAATCGGCGACCATCGTCGCCCCGGCCCTCGGCGGTTTGCTCTATGCATTCGGCAGCGTCTGGGTCTACGGCCCGACCGTGTTGCTGTATGTGATCGCCTGCTTGCTGATGCTCAACCTGCCGGCACGCCAGACGCCGCTGAACAAAGGCAAAGCCACGCTGGACTCGCTGCTGGCGGGGATTCGCTTCATCCGCAGCCGCCCGGACATCCTCGGCGCGATCTCGCTGGACCTGTTTGCCGTGTTGCTTGGCGGCGCCACGGCGTTGCTGCCAGTGTTCGCCAAGGACATTCTGCTGACCGGCCCGTGGGGCCTCGGCCTGCTGCGCTCGGCGCCGGCGGTGGGCGCGTTGCTGATGTCATTGTTCCTGGCGCGATTTGCCGTGGAACGCAATGTCGGCCGGGTGATGTTCACCGCCGTCGGCATCTTCGGCGTCGCCACCATCGCCTTTGGCCTGTCGACCTCGTTCTGGTTCTCGCTGGCGGTACTGGTGGTGCTCGGCGCCGCGGACATGATCAGCATGGTGATCCGCGCCTCCTTCGTACAACTGGAAACCCCCGACGAAATGCGCGGCCGGGTCAGCGCGGTGAACGGCCTGTTCATCGGCGCCTCGAACCAGTTGGGCGAATTCGAATCCGGCCTCACCGCCCACTGGTTCGGCACCGTGCCGGCAGTGGTCATGGGCGGAATCGGCACGCTGGTGGTGACGGGAACGTGGATCAAGCTGTTCCCGACATTGGCGAACCGGGACCGGATGCATGTGCCGGTGGAGGAGAAGGTCTGAGTTTTCTGGAAAAACTCACCTGCCAAGCACATATCAAGCGACAACGTGCGGTACATAGTTACCGCACTGGGTGTAATGTATCGCCTTACACTCGCCGCCATGATCAAATCCTTTCAGCACAAAGGCCTTCGTGGCTTCTATGAAACAGGTACGACTCGTGGAATTCGTGCCGAGCATGCAAAACGGCTGTCGCGCATGTTGCAGTTCATGGATCGAGCGACGCTTCCCGGGGACTTGGACTTGCCCGGCTGGCGCCTGCATCCTTTGAAAGGTGAGCTAAGCGAATATTGGTCGCTCAGCGTTTCAGGCAACTGGCGAGTGATCTTTCGTTTTGTCGGTTCGGATATCGAATTGGTCGATTATCTGGACTACCACTGACAGGAGGCAGGCTCATGCCCATGCACAACCCGCCACACCCCGGTGAAACCCTGCTGCTGGATGTCTTGCCCGAGCTTGGCATCAGCGTGAGCGAATTAGCCCGGCACCTTGGCTTTGCACGCCCGCACCTTTCGCGCGTACTGCACGGACACGCGCCAATCAGCCCGGATCTGGCAGTACGACTTGAGCGTGCAGGGATCGGCAAGGCGCGCGTTTGGCTAGGCGTCCAAACCGACTACGATCTTTGGCAAGCGGAGCACCGTGAGCAACCAATGATAGAACCCCTCGCAGCCCACGGCTGACCCGTCAGGCCATCTACTCCCCCGCCACCCTCGCCCGCAACGCCTTGCCACCAAGCTGCTCGACCAGGGTCAAGGCAAACTCCAGCGCAGCCCCCGAGCCTTGGGCGGTGATGCAATTGCCGTCGACCACCACCGGTTGATCAACAAACGTACAGCCCGACAACTGATGGCTGGCGCCGGGCAGGCAGGTCATGCGTCGCTGGCGCAGCACGCCTGATGCTTGCAGCGCAATGGCCGGGGCTTCGCCGATGGCGGCGAACAGTCGGCCGGCGCTGGCTTGGTCTTTGAGCAATTGCTGTAAGGGCTGGTGCGCAGCGAGATGCTGGGAGCCGACGGCACCGCCCGGCAGGACGATCAGGTCGAAGCGCTGCGCGAGTACATCGACGAGCATGCCGTCGGCGGTCAGCCGGGTGCCACGCGCGCAGGTCAGCATGCGCCGGCCTTCAATACTGGCGGCAACCACTTCGATACCGGCGCGGCGCAGCACGTCGATCAGGGTCACGCTTTGCAAATCGTCGATGCCCTCGGCGAGGGCAATCAGGGCTCTGGCAGTCATGGGCGCTTTCCGCTGGTAGTCTGTAAAGCGTAGTCAGCTTTATCCCACCCTGTTCGAAGACAGCCGTTACTTGATGTAAAGCTGGGTCGACATCATGTTGCGCGGCGCGTTGAGCGAGGTGTTGCTGAAGCTGAAGGTGCCTTCCTGTTTACCGGCCAGATCGAAGGTATAAAGAGAACCGACGGTTTTGCTGCCGGGCGTGCATTCGGTGAGATTGCCATTATCGAAGGCACACACCGGGCCTCGGGTGCCGTTGACCTCGAAGCCATCCAGAGTCACTTGCGGCTGGTTCTGGCCATAGCCGACTTCCAGCACGTAGACCTTGATGTTCGGCCCGTTGTGATTGCACTGGGTTTGCGCCTGGTTATCGGCGATATCTTCCAGGCCACAGGACGGCGACTGCACTTTGATGACCTTTACCTGGGTCAATGGCGGCGCCGAAGCCGCGAACGTCGGGACTGCCACCAGCAGTGCTGCAATCCATCCGAAAATCTTCATCCCGCCGTTGCGCATGCCTGCCCACTCCGAAAAATCAGCGCGCAGTATGGCGCAGTTGTCTGCTGCGCAAAACTTCGCCGACGATCGACACCAACATCCGCCAAATTCCTCACGCGGCTGGTATGATGCGCGGCTTTTTCCGGCCCACGACAATTTTCCAGGCGCTTGCGACGGTCTGTGCTTTGCTGTTGAGGTCGATACATTCACGGCGCCACGCGCGCCACGGGGAGCAGACATGCTGGAAAGGCTGTTTCAACTCAAGGCACACAACACCAACGTGCGCACCGAAATTCTCGCGGGCGTCACGACTTTCCTGGCCATGGCTTACATTCTGTTCGTCAACCCGAGCATCCTCGGCGAGACCGGCATGGACAAAGGCGCGATTTTCGTCGCCACCTGTCTGGCGGCCGCGATCGGCTCGACCGTGATGGGCCTGATCGCCAACTACCCGATCGCCCTCGCTCCGGGCATGGGCCTGAATGCCTTCTTTACCTACACCGTGGTCCTGCACATGGGCCACACCTGGCAGGTGGCGCTGGGTGCGGTGTTCATTTCCGCCGTGCTGTTTTTCCTGCTGTCGATCTTTCGCATCCGCGAATGGATCATCAACGCCATCCCGCTGCCATTGCGCTCGGCGATCGCCGCCGGTATCGGCCTGTTCCTGGCACTGATCGCCCTGCACAACGCTGGGATCGTAGTCAGCAACCCGGCGACCATGGTCGGTCTCGGCGATCTGACCAAACCGGCGCCGATTCTCGCCACAGTCGGCTTCGCGGTAATTGTCGCCCTCGAAGCGCTGAAAGTGCGCGGCGCGGTGCTGATCGGCATTCTCGCCGTCACCATCGCCTCGATCGCACTGAACGTCACCGAGTTCGGCGGCATCCTGTCAATGCCGCCGTCGCTGGCGCCGACCTTCCTGCAACTGGACATCAAAGGTGCACTGGACATCGGTCTGGTCAGCGTGATTTTCGCCTTCCTGTTCGTCGACCTGTTCGACAACTCCGGGACCCTGATCGGCGTCGCCAAGCGCGCCGGCCTGATGGGCAAGGATGGCCACATGCCGAAAATGGGCCGCGCGCTGATCGCCGACAGTACTGCGGCCATGGCCGGTTCGCTGCTGGGCACTTCGACCACCACCAGTTACATCGAATCCGCGGCCGGCGTCAGTGCCGGTGGCCGCACTGGCCTGACCGCCATTGTCGTGGCGATCCTGTTCCTGCTGGCGCTGTTCTTCTCGCCACTGGCGGCCAGCGTGCCGGCTTTCGCCACCGCACCAGCGCTGCTGTTCGTCGCCGTGCTGATGACTTCCGGCCTGGCGGAAATAGACTGGGATGACATCACCGTCGCCGCGCCGGTTGTGGTCACTGCACTGGCGATGCCGTTCACCTATTCGATCGCCAACGGCATCGCTTTCGGCTTCATTGCCTGGACCGCCATCAAGTTGCTCTCCGGCCGTGCCCGTGAGCTGAACCCGGCACTGGTGATCCTGTCGATTCTGTTTGTGATCAAGTTGGGTTGGTTCAACGCATGACTTTCGATTCCCAAGCCTACGCCGAACAACTCGAAGCCAAGGTCACACGTCTGCGTGAGCTACTGGCGCCGTTCGATGCACCCGAGCCGACGGTGTTTGATTCGCCGCTGCAGAACTTCCGCCTGCGCGCCGAATTCCGCCTGTGGCGCGAGGGCGGCGAGCGGCACTACGCGATGTTCTCTCAGGATGACAAACGCACGCCGATCCTCATCGAAGAATTCCCGATCGCCAGCCTGCGCATCAACCAGTTGATGCCGCAGTTGAAGGCTGCGTGGCAGGCCAGTTCGGCGCTGAGCCACAAGCTGTTCCAGGTCGAATTCCTGACCACGCTGGCCGGCGACGCGATGATCACCCTGTGCTACCACCGTCCGCTGGACGAGCACTGGCACGCGGCGGCGACTCAGTTGTCGGCCGATCTCGGTGTGAGCATCATCGGCCGCTCCAAGGGCAAGCGCGAAGTGCTTGGCCAGGACTATGTCGTCGAGAAACTCGAAGTCGGCGGTCGCACTTTCAGCTATCGCCAGCCCGAAGGCGCGTTTACCCAGCCGAACGGCACGGTGAACCAGAAGATGCTCAATTGGGCATACGAAGCGCTGGGCGATCACAGCGACGATCTGCTGGAGTTGTACTGCGGCAACGGCAACTTCACCCTGCCGCTGGCCACCCGCGTACGCAAAGTGCTCGCTACCGAAATCAGCAAGACTTCAGTCAACGCGGCCCTGAGCAACCTCAGCGAAAATGCGGTGGATAACGTCACGCTGGTGCGTTTGTCCGCCGAGGAACTGACCGAAGCGCTCAACGAAGTGCGCCCGTTCCGCCGCCTGCACGGCATCGATCTGAAGAGCTATGAATTCGGCAGCGTTTTCGTCGACCCACCGCGCGCCGGCATGGACCCGGACACCTGCGAACTGACCCGACGCTTCGACAACATCCTCTACATCTCCTGCAACCCGGAGACCCTGGCCGCCAACATCGCCCAACTGCACGACACCCACCGCATCACTCAATGCGCGATGTTTGACCAGTTCCCGTGGACCCATCACATGGAATCCGGTGTGCTGCTGACCCGGCGTTGATTGCCGGAAGCTGGGAAGAGAAAGCCGTCGTGATTGACGGCTTTTTTGTGGGTGCTATGGCGCGATATCGGTTTTACGTGGACGCCCGCCTTTCTTGCCATTGGCTCGGGCGGCTGCTGATTTTGCAGCGCTGCTTTGACGCCCGTTGCGCGAAGCAACGACCGACGCCGCCATCCGCATGAGCGACGGGTTCGCCGAAATCATTCCGGCAATGGAAATATCCAGGTCTTTACCCTCATGGCACAGCGCAGTGCCGGCGAAGCCGATCGTCAGGCTTTCATAATCGGCTGCTTCAAACCCGTCGAACTCCGGATACTGCTTTACCGGCAACAACACACCGCTGCCGTCCTCGAAACGAATAGCCAGAGAGGATTCTTCGAGCCTCACGGATACTGCCTGCAAACTGCTGGCTTGTCGTGCTTCGCCAAGTTTGATGGCGGCATCGAGCATTTCTTCCGTCAGGGGGCGATGCACCGACGGTTTTGCCTTGATGACTTTCATAATTCGATTTCAACTCCTTCCAACTTGCCGATCAAGGTCAGCAGCACCTTGTCTGCTTCTGGGTGATAGCGCGCCGATCCGATCCGGTAGATCTGGTCGGTGACTGGTTTCATCACGGGCACTTCGTTTGTTTGGCAATCCCATATCTGGTTATCGAGACAAACGGTCTGCAAGCCCGACCACCAGATTCCGCGTGCTCGACGCAGGTGCGCCGGTTGTCCAAGTGACAGGCACAAGCCGTTCAGCACGGCGAGCGGCGGTCGACGGGACAGCGGCACGACGTCCCACAGATCAACTTCGTTGTGCCAGAAGCTGAACCGGATGCGGGCATTCCAGGCACCCGCATCTACATGGGCGTGGGGTGGGCAGTGTTCGCCTCTCAACATGATGCGAATCGACATTCCTTTGTAGCTGCATATCTTCATGATAACCCATCCGTTAGGTTAATGGATTTCCAAACTCGATTTTCCTTTCGAGTCCGACAACCGGTTGCCACGAGCGAACGTGTCGGAGGTCATCCAAGGCTAGCGGGCATGGGGAGCGGGGCTTGGGAATTGATTGGAAAAAACGTAAGAAAAGCTGTCGTTACGTCTTGAAATCAGGGCTCGCCTGAATTTGCCTGTGCGATCACCGAACATAAAACGCCCAGGTCATTTCTGTTCAATTGACCGATGTAACCATCTAGTACATTTTGTCTCCACAGGCTGAAACCTCTCGGCCGATGCCAAAAACAATAAGTGGAGTTACCCCATGTCCCCTATCGTTCTGGTGCTCAACGGCCCGAACCTGAACCTGCTCGGCACCCGCGAGCCGGCGACTTATGGTCATGAAACCCTGGCGGACATTTCCGCGCTGTGTGGTCGCGCGGCTGACGAGTTTGGCCTGACCGTAGAGTTTCGCCAGACCAATCATGAAGGCGAGCTGCTCGACTGGATTCACGCGGCGCGCGGTCGTTGCGCCGGGATCGTGATCAACCCGGCGGCGTGGACGCATACGTCGGTAGCGATTCGCGATGCCTTGGTCGCCTCCAACGTCCACGCCCGTGAGCCGTTCCGTCATCATTCGTTTGTTTCGGGCATTGCCACGGCGGTGATGTGCGGATTCGGCAGCCATGGTTATCGCTTGGCGCTGGAACATTTCAGTCAGCGGTTGCGGGGGTGAAGGCCATGTCACGTTCCAGAGTGATACTCGCCGGGCTGATCGGCGCCGGGATTCAGGCTTCGCGCACGCCGGCACTGCACGAACACGAGGGCGATGCGCAGGGCCTGCGTTATCTCTACCAACTCATCGACCTCGATCAATTGCGCCTCGACAGCACGGCGCTGCCCGACTTGCTGCAAGCGGCCGAGCGGATGAACTACACCGGTCTCAACATCACTTTTCCATGCAAGCAGGCAATCATCCCGCTGCTCGATGAATTGTCGGCGGAAGCGCGAGGGATCGGCGCAGTGAACACGGTGGTGCTGAAGGATGGCAAGCGTATTGGCCACAACACCGATTGTCTCGGTTTCGCCGAAGGTTTTCGCCGAGGTCTGCCAGACGCTGCCCGCGAACGAGTAGTGCAGATGGGTGCTGGCGGCGCCGGCGCGGCGGTGGCCCACGCGCTGCTCAGTGAAGGCGTACGGCAATTGACGATTTTTGATGTCGATCGCGAGCGCGCGGAAAGTCTGGCGAACAATCTGAATCAACATTTTGGCACCGGTCGCGCGCAAGCCGGGCGGGATTTGCCCGGGGCGCTGGCGCAGGCCGACGGCCTGGTCAACACCACGCCGATGGGCATGGCCAAGCTGCCAGGTACACCGGTGCCGGCGCAGTTGCTGCGCAAGGCAATGTGGGTCGCAGAGATTGTGTATTTCCCGCTGGAAACCGAACTGCTGCGCGACGCCCGGGCTCTGGGTTGCCGCACGCTTGATGGCGGCAACATGGCGGTGTTTCAGGCGGTCAAGGCGTTTGAATTGTTCAGCGACGTGGTGCCGGATACGCAGCGCATGCTTGAGCACTTTCAGAGCATGAATGGCTGAGCCCTGCCGCCCCCTGTAGGAGTGAGCCTGCTCGCGATAGCGGTGTATCAGCCAATAGATGCATTGGCTGACGGAATGCCATCGCGAGCAGGCTCACTCCTACAGGGTGGGATGTGTCAGGCCTGCAGGTAGCGCAACACCGATTCGCAGATCATCTCGCGGTGGCGCTGCTTGATGGTTTCGTCCGGCAGATCGATCTGGAAGATTTCCCCCAGCGTGTGGCGGTTCGACACGCGATAGAAGCAGAACGAACTGATCAGCAGGTGCACGTCCAGCGCATCGATGCCACGCCGGAACAAACCTTCGTCCGCCCCCCGTTGCAGAATCCCGCCCAAGGTGTCGAGGATCGTGTTGTTCAGCGCCTTGATCGCATCGGAACGTTTCACGTACTCAGCGTTGTGGATGTTTTCGATGCTGACGATGCGCACGAAATCGACGTTGCGGTCGTGGTGATCGAACGTGAACTCCACCAGTCGGCGGATCGCCAGTTCGGGCGGCAGTTCGTCCAGGTGCAGGCGGTTTTCCGTGCTGCGGATATCGCCGTAGAGTTTCTCCAGCACCTCGACGTACAACTGCTCCTTGCTGCCGAAGTAGTAATAGATCATGCGCTTGGAGGTGTGGATGCGCTCGGCGATCGCGTCGACGCGGGCACCGGACAAGCCCTGCTGGACGAACTCGACGATCGCCTCCTGCAGGATGTTTTCGCGGGTCTTTTCCGGGTTGTTCTTGCGACTCTTGCGCGGCACTGCGTCGGACTCGACAGCAGCGGCGGAAAGTTCTGAATTCATGGTCATCGCGGGCTCACGGCCATCACTGCACAAGCTGGCGATTATGGGCCGCGCGGGACAGTGAAGGAAGCCGCGCGGCCCGTGTTTAATCCCGCGTTTACGAATTCCCTACAACTTCGCCTGACGCGCCGCGCCGCTGCGGGATTTGGCCATCGCCGCCAGCCTTACGGCAACGTTGGCCGCGCCATAACCGGCGTAACCGTTCTTGCGCTGGATGATCTCGAAAAAGAAGCGCCCTTCGAACGGCTCGGTGTACACATGAAACAGCTCGCCGCCCTGGGCGTCACGGTCGTAGAGCACGTTGTAATAGGCCAGCTCGCTGAGAAACTCATCGTCGAAATCGAAACGCGCGGCGAGGTCGTCGTAGTAGTTCAGCGGGATGTCCAGCAGCGGCACGCCGGCCTCTTTGGCGCGACTGACCTGGGCGAAGATGTCGTCACAATCGAACGCGATGTGGTGCACACCGGAGCCGCGATAACTCGACAACGCGTGGGAGATCGCGGTGTTACGGTTCTCGGAGATATTCAGCGGCAGCCGGATCGAACTGTCGCGGCTGCGCAGTGCGCGGCTCTTCACCAGACCGTACGGATCGGGCAGCACCACTTCGTCGTCGGCCTCGAAATCCAGCAGGCTCTTGTAGAACAGCACCCAACTGTCGAGGCTGTCGGCCGGCAGCGCCATGGCCATGTGATCGATTCGCTTGAGGCCGCCGCCGGTCTGTGCGTCCGGCAGCAGATTGAAATCGGTCCCGTAAACGTCGGCGTCCTCGTCGACCAGATAAATCAGACTGCCGTCCGGTGCGCGCACCGCCGCCAGTTCCAGTTCATTCGGCCCGACCAGCCCGCGATAGGGCTGCCCCTTGTAAGCGACCGCGCGGGCCAGCGCACTGGCGCTGTCCCTGACCCGCACAGCCGTGGCGCACAGCGACGGGCCATGGGCTTCGAAGAAGCTGTGGGCGAACGAATAAGGTTCGCAGTTGAGGATCAGATTGATATCGCCCTGACGCAGCAGGCTGACATTCTTGGAGCGATGCTGCCCGGCCTTGGCAAAACCGAGGCGTTGCAGCCAGTGACCGAGCTTAGCCCCGAGCGCTTCGTCGACGGCAAACTCAAGAAACTCAACGCCGTTGTATTCGCTGGCCTGCGGCGTTTCGAAAAGGATGTCGCGGTTGGCCACCGGCGTCGATTCCTGTTCGAGACGCTGACGGGTTTTCTCTTCCAGATACAGTAGCGAACGCAAACCGTCGGCGGCGTTGGCCCGTGGCGGTGCGGCACGGAAGCCGTCGTTGAAGATTTCCAGCGACAACGGCCCGCTATAGCCGCTCTTGATGATCGGCGCGAGAAAACCCGGCAGATCGAATTCGCCCTGCCCCGGGAAGCAGCGGAAATGCCGGCTCCACTCCAGCACATCCATCTGCAGAATCGGCGCGTCGGCCATTTGCACGAAGAAGATCTTGTCGCCGGGAATACCGGCGATGGCGCTTGGATCGCCCTTCAGCGACAGCGTGTGGAAGCTGTCGAGCAACACGCCGAGGCTCGGGTGATCGGCCTGACGGACGATGTCCCAGACCTGTTGATAAGTGTTGACGTGCCGGCCCCACGCCAGCGCTTCGTAACCAATGCGCAAGCCGCGGGCGCCGGCGCGTTCGGCCAGCAGGCGCAAGTCATCGACGAGAATCTGTTGATCGCCCAGGCTGTCGGCGGAAGCATTGCTGCAGACCAGCACCAGGTCGGTGCCGAGTTCCTGCATCAGGTCGAACTTGCGCTCTGCGCGCTCCAGGTTGCGGGCCAGGCGATCACGGCGGCAGCCTTCGAAATCACGGAACGGCTGAAACAGGGTGATGGCGATGCCGAGATCGGCGCACATCTGTTTAACTTCGCGGGGACTGCCGTCGTAGTACAGGAGGTCGTTTTCAAAAATCTCCACGCCGTCGAACCCGGCGGCGGCAATGGCTTCGAGTTTTTCCGGCAGGGTGCCGCTCAAGGAAACGGTGGCAATGGAACGCTGCATGTTTCAACTCCCGGACTGCGCCGCTTTTGTGTAGGAGCTGCCGAAGGCTGCGATCGTTTGATCTTGATTACTTGAACAGCAAAATCAAAAGATCGCAGCCTTCGGCAGCTCCTACGAGGGAATGGGTTTTTATAGTGAGGGAAATTATTGGCTGCATCCCTGCGCGCAGCAATTTAAAGTGTACTACCCGGTTAGTTTTGCGTGCGATTATCGAACACTATGGCGATTTGGCGAATTGACGATTTTTTGTTCACTGCCCAACATCGGTTGCACATCGAGTCCGGCCACTAACCACCGGACAAGGTGTTCGACCGTAAAGAACACCAAATAACAAATCCAAAAACGGGTGGAACACATGATTCCTTCACAGACTTCCCGCATGGCTCCGGCCATGAGCACTGCCACGGGTGGCATCGGCGACAAGATCCGCGGCGCCATGGCGGTCGGCAAGACCCGCTGGGGCATGCTGGCGCTGGTATTTTTTGCCACCACCCTCAACTACATCGACCGCGCCGCCCTAGGCGTCATGCAGCCGATCCTCGCCAAGGAAATGAGCTGGACGGCGATGGATTACGCCAACATCAACTTCTGGTTCCAGGTCGGCTACGCGATCGGGTTTGTCCTGCAAGGACGGTTGATCGACCGGGTCGGCGTCAAGCGCGTGTTCTTCTGCGCCGTGCTGCTCTGGAGCCTCGCCACCGGCGCCCATGGCCTGGCGACTTCGGCAGCCGGCTTCATGGTCTGCCGCTTCATCCTCGGCCTGACTGAAGCCGCCAATTACCCGGCCTGCGTGAAAACCACGCGCCTGTGGTTCCCGGCCGGTGAACGTGCAGTCGCTACCGGCATCTTCAACGCCGGCACCAACGTCGGCGCGATGTTCACGCCGATGCTGCTGCCGCTGATCCTGCATGCGTGGGGCTGGCAGGCGGCGTTCCTGTGCATGGCCGCACTCGGCGGGATCTGGCTGTTGTTCTGGGGCCTGAAATACTTCAACCCGGAAGATCACCCACGGGTAAAACAATCGGAACTCGATTACATCCAGCAGCAAGTCGAACCGGAACAGGCCCGCGTGCCATTCAGCAAGATCCTGCGCATGCGCGGCACCTGGGCCTTCGCCCTCGCCTATTCGCTGACTGCGCCGGTGTTCTGGTTCTATCTGTACTGGCTGCCGCCGTTTCTCAATCAGCAATACAACCTCGGCATCAATGTGACGCAGATGGGTATTCCGCTGATCATCATCTACGTCACGGCTGACTTCGGCAGTGTCGGCGGCGGGATCCTGTCCTCGTTCCTGATCGGTCGCGGAATGAATTCGATCAAGGCGCGGCTGCTGTCGATGTTGCTGTTTGCCTGCTGCATCATCGGCGTGGTCATGGCCGCTGGTTCCGCCAATCTGTGGGTCGCCGTCGCTGCAATCTCCCTGGCCATCGGCGCGCATCAGGCCTGGACCGCGAACATCTGGAGCCTGGTGATGGACTACACGCCCAAGCACATGATGAGCACGGTGTTCGGCTTCGGCGGCATGTGCGCGGCGATCGGCGGGATGTTCATGACCCAGATCGTCGGCCACATCCTCACCGTCACCAACAACAACTACACGGTGCTGTTCACGCTGATTCCGGCGATGTACTTCCTCGCACTGACGTGGATGTACTTCATGGCACCGCGCAAGATTCCGACCGTCGAATAACCCGCTAAATCGCCCCTGTAGGAGCTGCGGAACGCTGCGATCTTTTGATCTTGCTGTTTAAGATCAAAAGATCGCAGCCTCGTTTCACTCGTCAGCTCCTACAAGGGATCTTTGCTCCCCCTTAGCGCCGGCTCTGCTGCCACGCCGCCGCCAATCCGCTGCAGCAGATCACCGCAATACCAATCACCGTCAGCCCGCTCGGCGTGTGACTGAACAGCAGCCAGCCCAACAACCCGGCAAAGACGATCTGGCAATAGCCGAACGGCGCCAGCAAGGCTGGTGCTGCGTGACGGAAGGCCTGGGTCAGAAACAGGTGAGCAGTCATCCCGCAGCTGCCCAGCGCCAGCATCAGCGCGGCGTGTGGCAGACTCGGCACTTGCCAGAAGAACGGCACCAGCGCGCTCATCACCAGGGTATTGCACAGCCCGGCGAAGAAGTTGCTGGTGGTCGGGCTGTCGACTTCGGCGAGCTTGCGCGTCAGCAGTTGGTAGAAGCAGAAAAACAGCGCCGAACAGAACGGCAGCAGGATCGCCGGAGTGAACAGTTCGCCCCCCGGGTGGACGATGATCAGCACGCCGATGAAACCGCAGATCACCGCGATCCATTGCCCGCGCGTCACCCGTTCCTTGAGCAGCGGCACCGACAATGCGGTGACCAACACCGGTGCAAGAAAGTTGACCGCCGTGGCTTCCGCCAGCGGGATGTACAACAGCGCCGTGGTGAAAAACAGGCTGGTGCCGAGCAGACACAGGGCACGGGCGAGCTGCCATAACGGTTTTTTGGTGCGCAGCACACGCAAGCCGGATTGCGGCAGAAAAATCCCCGCCATCAACAGGGTGTGCACCACATAGCGCGCCCACACCACCATCACGATGGGATAGAACCCGGACAGGTATTTGGACAAGGCGTCGTGGCTGGAAAACAGGAACGTCGCCACGACAATCAGCAGGATCCCCTTGAAGGGCTGGTTGACACCGGAGAGCGGGGTGCTGACGGTCATTGGCAATCTCTGAAAAAATACCCAGGCGAGCGTTCGCGCTGGCGGCAATCGGTGTGGCAATCATAGTCGGCGCAGCTTTCAGCAACCGCACAGGTTGCCATCTTCTTCGCCGGGAAACCGCCGTTGAGCAAAACCGTGAGGCAAGATTCCCGCCACTTCGGCTCTCGGCAAGTCTGCAACATCACAGACTGCTGTCGAAACAGCCGGTTCATGACCTGGCCGGGATAAATTCTTCTCGGGATTGAATTCGCCGCCCCGCCGACCGTCAATAACAAGCCTGCACCACGTGGGCGCGTGTGAATGGACGGACGACCGGACTGGCGCCACACTCACACAGCGGCAACACTCATCACCTGACTCATCACCCGCAATAAAGAGGATTCCCACATGCTATGGAAAAAAGGCCGACGCAGTGACAACGTCGTCGATGCCCGGGGTGATGATACCGGCGGTGGCGGTGGCATGCGCTTCGGTGGCGGCAAGGGCCTGAGCCTGACGGCCATCGTGCTGATCGTCGGTATCGGCTGGCTCACCGGCCAGGACCCGATGCAGATCCTCGGTCAGTTGACCGGACAGATGGACCAACCGGCACCCACCTCGCAAACCCGCCAGGCACCGCCGGCCAATGATGAACAGGCCGAATTCGTCCGTTCGATCCTCGGCGACACCGAAGACACCTGGGGTCCGATCTTCCAGCAGGCCGGACGCCAATACAAAGACCCGACACTGGTGCTGTTCAGCAATCGGGTGAATTCGGCGTGCGGCATGGCCACTTCTGCCACCGGCCCGTTCTATTGCCCGGCCGACCAGAAGGTCTATCTGGACATGGCCTTCTTCCAGGAAATGTCGCAGCGCTTCAAAGCCGCCGGCGATTTCGCTCAGGCTTACGTGATCGCGCACGAGGTCGGTCACCATGTGCAGACACTGCTAGGCGTGTCGGCGAAGATGCAGACGGCGCGTCAGCAAGGTCGGCAAATGGAAGGCGACGGCGGCCTGTTGGTCCGTCAGGAATTGCAGGCCGACTGCCTCGCGGGCGTCTGGGCGTATAACGCGCAGAAGCGCCTGAACTGGCTGGAACCCGGCGACATCGAAGAAGCCTTGAACGCCGCCAACGCCATCGGCGATGATCGCCTGCAGCAACAGGGTCAGGGCCGCGTGGTGCCGGACTCGTTTACCCACGGCACGTCGGCGCAAAGGGTGCGCTGGTTCAAAACCGGATTCGCGCAAGGCCAGGTAAGCCAGTGCGACACCTTCGCGGCGAAAACCCTGTAAATGCATAAATGGCTTGTGGCGTTACTGTTCATCGCCGGCACCGCGCAAGCGGCCGGCGTCGATGCGATCAGCCCCGGTCGCCTGCAGCTCAAGGCCGGGGAAATGGCAGTGGGCATCGGCCCGGCGCCGGAGAAAATCGAGCGCGTACTGATCGTCATTCACGGTCGCTTGCGCAACGCCGAGACCTATCGCAAAAGCGCGCAAAGCGCCACCGAACTCGCCGGGCAGACCGCGCACACGCTGGTGATCGCCCCGCAATTTCTCAATGAAAGCGATGTCACTTTGTATTCCTTGCCGCCGACGGTGCTGCGCTGGCAAGGCAACGAGTGGATGGGCGGCGGCTTGTCCACCGGGCCGAATCCGCTGAGTTCCTATGCCGCGCTGGATGAAATCGTCGCGCGGGTCAGCGATCGCAAACAGTTTCCGGACGTGAAGCAGATCGTGATCTTCGGCCACTCCGGCGGTGGTCAGGTGGTGCAGCGCTACGCGTTGCTGGCCAAGGATCAGCCAGCGCTCAAGGCCAACGGCATTCGCTTGCGCTTTGTAGTCGCCAATCCTTCTTCTTATGCGTACTTCAACGAGCAGCGGCCGGTGGCGTTCGATCACGCGCAATGCCCGGGTTTCAATCGCTGGAAATATGGACTGGCGGACATGCCGGTGTATGCCGGCGGGCAAACGCCGTTGCAGGTCGAGAGCAGTTACGTCAAACGCGAGGTGATCTATCTGCTCGGCCAGCAGGATGTCGACCCGGACCATCCGGCGCTGGACAAGAGCTGCGCAGCCGAGGCGCAAGGGGCTTACCGCTTGATGCGCGGCAAGCTGTATTTCGGCTATCTGCTGCGCCGCCATCCTGAGGGGATCAATCAGCGGCTGGTGGAAGTGCCCGGGGTAGGGCATGACGGGGATGGCATGCTGACGTCGGCGGAGGGGCAGAAGGCTTTGTTTGATCAGTAGGTTTTGTGCTGAATGTGCCGAAGCTATCGCGAGCAGGCTCACTCCTACAGGGGAACGCATTCCAAATTGTAGGAGTGAGCCTGCTCGCGATGAGGCCCTCACGATCACCAACCTTTCAGGCCTGAAGCATCCGCCGCAACTCAACACAATCCTGTGCATGCCAATCGGTCAATTCCGGCCACGGGTTATCCGGCAGATTCACCAACACCGTCCGCGCCCCCGCCGCGCGACCGCAATCCAGATCGAAGCGGTAATCGCCGACCATCACCATGTCACTCGCTGGCACCTGCCAGGCCTCGGCCAGTTTCAGCAAACCGCCGGGATGCGGCTTTGGCGGTGCTTCGTCGCGCCCCAACACATCCTCGACCGCGAAACAGTCAGCCAGACCGATCGCCTCCAGCGTCACGTGCGCCAGCTCCCGCGCATTGCGCGTGAGAATGCCGAGGCGATAACCCCGCGCATGCAGGTCACGCACCAGCTCAACCGCGCCGGTGGCCGGGGTCGAGCCCAGTGCCAGATCGCGTTCATGCTCGAGCAACCAGGCATGTTTGGCCGCTGCTTCATCCGCCGGCAAGGCGGCGAGATGGCTGAGGATGTCGTCCTCCGGCGGAATCGCCAGCGCCACGCGAATCGCCGCGAAATCATGCACGGCCACGGTCAGCGTGCCGTCCATGTCGAACACCCAATGGCGAACCTCGGTCAGGCTCATGCCCAGTCCTTGCGATGGCGGATCAGGCCTTCCTGAGTCACCGAAGCGACCAGTTGCCCGGCACGGTTGAACACGCTGCCACGGGAAAAACCGCGGGAATTGCCGGCCCATGGGCTGTCCATCGCGTAGAGCAACCAGTCATCGGCACGCAGGTCATTGTGGAACCACAGCGCGTGATCGAGGCTGGCGACCTGCATGTCTTTCTGCCAGACCGATTTGCCGTGGGGCAGCATCGAAGTGGTCAGCAGGCCGAAGTCCGAGGCGTAGGCCAGCAGATATTTGTGCAGCGCCGGGATGTCGGCCAGAGCGCCGTCAGCGCGGAACCACACGTACTTCACCGGATCGGCCGGTTGCGGGTTGTACGGATCTTTTTCGGTGACCGGGCGTACTTCGATCGGTTTCGGGCACAGCAGTTTTTCGCGCATGTGCTCGGGGATCAGGTGCGCACGCTGCTGGGTCAGTTCCAGTTCCGACGGCAGGTTTTCCGGGCCGACCACCACGGGCATCTGGCCCTGATGCTCGAAGCCTTGCTCGTCGTACTGAAACGAAGCGCTGCACGTGAAGATCGGGTGGCCCTTCTGGATCGCCGTGACCCGGCGGGTGCTGAAGCTGCCGCCATCACGGACGCGATCAACCGAATACACCACCGGCAACTTGGCATCGCCCGGGCGCAGGAAATAACCGTGCAGCGAATGCACGTGGCGCGCCTCTTCCACCGTCTGACTGGCCGCCGACAGCGACTGTCCGAGCACCTGACCGCCGAACAACTGGCGGAACCCCAGATCCTGGCTGCGGCCACGGAACAGGTTTTCTTCGATCGGCTCCAGGGTCAGCAGATCGACCAGATCTTCCAGCACTTGGCTCATTCAGACTCTCCTCACACAACGCAATGGCCGCGCAGTCTTGGCTGCGACGGACGATTCAGGTTCTGGCACGGGCCAATACAATGGCGGCCATTGTAAACGTCCGGGTCGGCTTATTCATGCAAGGTTTGCAGCCATTGTTCGCGGCTGATGCGATACAGGACATGTCGGCGCAACGGGTGATCGGGCGCAAGCTTGGGGTGATCGAAATCGTCCTGCGGGTCGTGATGCATGCCGATCACCTGCATGACCTTTTCCGACTGGGCATTCTGCTCAGCGGTGAACGAGACGATTTCCTCCAGTTTCAAGCGGTCGAAGCCGGCGCGCAGCGCGGTCCACGCCGCTTCACTGGCGTAGCCCAGGCCCCAATGCTCCTTGGCCAGACGCCAGCCGATCTCCACCGCCGGGGTGAACGGCGCATCGAAGCCGACCACGCCGAGCCCGGTGAAACCGATGAACTCGCCCGTGTCCTTGCGCTCCAGCGCCCACAGGCCAAAGCCATGCTCGGCGAAATGCCCGCGCACGCGGCCGATCAGCGCGGCACTTTCCAGCCGGGTCAGTGGCGCCGGAAAGTAGCGCATTACCTGTGGATCGGCGCACATCGCGGCGAATGCCGGCAAATCCTCGTCCTGCCACTGACGCATCAACAAGCGCGCGCTTTGCAGCTCCAGTATCGGCTCCATCGTCCCCTCCATTTCCATGCCGTTGAGTCTACATCGCTGGTAGGATCGCTCACTTGTTCCCAGGTTCTGCGCGAAACAAGCCATGCCCTTGCCGTTGATCTATCACGAAGACTACAGCCCCGAGTTCCCGGCGGATCACCGCTTCCCCATGGACAAGTTTCGTCTGTTGCGCGATCACCTGGTCGATAGCGGCCTGACCCGCGACGCCGACCTGCTGCGCCCGCAGATCTGCCCCAACGACATCCTCGCCCTCGCCCATGACCGCAGCTATATCGAACGCTACATGAGCGGCGAGTTGTCCCGCGAAGACCAACGGCGCCTCGGCCTGCCGTGGAACGAAGCGCTGGCGCGGCGCACCGTGCGTGCGGTGGGCGGTTCGATCCTCGCGGCAGAGAAAGCCCTTGAGCATGGCCTGGCCTGTCATCTGGCCGGCGGCACCCATCATGCCCATTACGATTACCCGGCTGGCTTCTGCATCTTCAATGACCTGGCAATCATCAGTCAGTACCTGTTGCAGAGCGGCCGGGTCAATCGCGTGCTGATCTTCGACTGCGATGTGCATCAGGGCGACGGCACCGCGCGGATTCTGCACGACACGCCGGAGGCGGTTACCGTTTCCCTGCACTGCGAGAAGAATTTTCCCGCACGCAAGGCCGACAGCGACTGGGACATTCCGCTGCCCAAGGGCATGGGCGATGCCGATTATCTGCAGGTGGTCGATGACACACTCAACTACCTGCTGCCGCTGTATCAACCGGATCTGGTGCTCTACGACGCCGGCGTCGATGTGCACAAGGACGATGCCCTCGGTTATCTGCAACTGACCGACGAAGGCGTTGCCGAGCGCGATGAACGAGTGATGCGGCATTGCCTGGGCCGGGACATCCCGGTGGTCGGTGTGATCGGCGGTGGCTACAGCAAGGACCGCGACGCCCTCGCCCGCCGCCACGGCATCCTCCATCACAGCGCGCAACGGGTCTGGGATTCACACGGCTGTCACTGAAACAGGCTGCGTGACCCACAATCGTTGTGGAACTGCCTGTGGATAACCCGTAGCAGCTGCCGAAGGCTGCGATCTTTTGACCTTGCTGCAAAATCCACAGCAAAGATCGCGGCCTGCGGCAGCTCCTACAGAGGGCTCGGCTGTTAGAATGCGCGCCTTGTCCCGCCATACCGCAGCGCACGCCCATGACCCAGAATTCCGTCCCCGCCAACACCCACGTCGCCATCATCGGCGGTGGCCCCGCCGGCCTGATGGCCGCTGAAGTGCTGAGCCAGGCCGGAGCCCGTGTCGATCTATATGACGGCATGCCTTCGGTGGGGCGCAAATTCCTGCTGGCCGGGGTCGGCGGCATGAACATCACCCACTCCGAAGCCTACCCGGCGTTCCTCGCGCGCTACGCCGAACGCGCGCCGCAAATCGCCCCGCTGCTGCGCGCATTCGATGCCGACGCGCTGTGCCGGTGGATTCACGAATTGGGTATCGAAACCTTCATTGGCAGTTCCGGCCGCGTATTCCCCACCGACATGAAAGCCGCGCCGCTGTTGCGCGCCTGGCTCAAACGCCTGCGCGACAGCGGCGTGGTTATCCACACCCGCCATCGCTGGCTCGGCTGGGACGCCAACGGCGCGCTGCGCATCGCCAGCCCGGAAGGTGAAGTCAGCGTAAACCCCGACGCCACCCTGCTCGCCCTCGGCGGCGGCAGCTGGTCGCGCCTGGGTTCGGATGGCGCGTGGATGTTGCCGCTGGAGCAACGGGGCGTGGATCTGGCGCCGCTGCAGCCGAGCAACTGTGGCTTCGAGGTCCAGGCCTGGAGCGATCTGATGGTGAGCAAATTCGCAGGCGCGCCGCTGAAAAATATCGCCATCGGTTTGAACGACAATATCCCGCGTCTAGGCGAATGCGTGATCACCGCGACCGGGATTGAAGGCAGCCTGATCTATGCGCTGTCGGCGCCGATTCGCGAGGCAATCAATCGCTACGGCGCGGCGGTTATTCACATCGACCTGCTGCCCGGCCGCCCTGTGGATAAATTGCAGGCGGCGCTGAGCAAACCCCGCGGCTCGCGCTCAATGGCCAAGCATCTGCACAGTCAGGTTGGGGTTGATGGGGTAAAAGCCGCGTTGTTGCGCGAGCTGACCGATGCCGAGACATTCGCCGATCCGGCGCTGTTGGCGCGAGCGATCAAGGCGTTGCCACTCACCCTGGTGAAAACCCGGCCGCTGGACGAGGCGATCAGCAGCGCCGGTGGGGTGCGGTTCGAGGCGATGGATGAGCGCTTGATGCTCAAGGCGTTACCGGGCGTTTTTTGTGCGGGCGAGATGCTTGACTGGGAAGCGCCAACCGGTGGCTATTTGCTGACCGGGTGTTTTGCCAGCGGACGGGCGGCGGGTTTAGGGATGTTGGAATGGTTACGGCGCGGAAACTGAGTCGCCCCTCCCCCTCACCCCAGCCCTCTCCCCGGAGCCGATCGAGGTGAAGCATCCCCAATCAGTCCCCTCTCCCTTTGGGAGAGGGTTAGGGTGAGGGGCTTTTGATTTTTGATCTCAAGGCTTGCGCTTGCGCGGCCCGGTATTGAACACCGGCACCTTGCGCACTGGCTTGATCGATGGCTCCGGGGCCGAGGTCTCACCGCTGTCGACCCACTTGCCCAGATTGCGCTTGCCGCCACCGCCCGACACTTTCGGCTTCTTCGGTTTTTTCGGCTTCTTGATCACCTGACCGCTGGCATCGGTATCCGGCACGCGGTGCTCGGGTTCGAAATCCGGTTCGTTCTGGCGCTTCAGAGTCTGGCGCGTGAGCATTTCGATCGCCGAGAGCATGTTCACTTCATCGGCACACACCAGCGAGATCGCCTCACCGGTGGCACCCGCGCGGCCAGTGCGGCCGATGCGGTGAATGTAGTCCTCGGCGACGATCGGCAGATCGAAGTTGACCACCAGCGGCAGATCTTCGATGTCCAGACCACGGGCGGCCACGTCTGTCGCCACCAGAATCTGCACTTCACTGAGTTTGAAACGGTCCAGTGCGCGCTGGCGGGTAGCCTGCGGTTTGTCGCCATGGATGCCGTCAGCGTTCACGCCCAAACCTTGAAGTTTTTCCACCAGCGCATCGACGCCGTTACGGGTCTTGGCGAACACCAGCACCTGCTTCCACTTGTTCTTGCGCATCAGGTGCACGAACAGCTCGGCCTTGCGCTTCTTGTCCACTGTCACGATCCACTGCTTGACCGTGTTGGCGGCGACATTGCGCGGACTGACTTCGACGCTAAGCGGATCGTTGAGCATCTGTCCGGCGAGCAGGCGGATGTCATCGGAGAAGGTTGCGGAAAACAGCAGGGTCTGGCGCTTTTTCGGCAGCATGCGGTAGATATTCGCCAGTTCTTCGGAGAAGCCCAGATCGAGCATGCGATCGGCTTCATCCAGCACCAGCGTTTGCAACTGATCCAGTTTCAGCGCGTTCTGACGGAACAGGTCGATCAAGCGACCGGGCGTGGCCACCAGCACATCGACGCCGCCGCGCAGCTTCATCATCTGTGGGTTGATGCTGACACCGCCGTACACCGCATAAGTGCGCAGCGGCAGGTTTTCCGCGTACTGGCGCACGGCTTCGTGGACCTGTTCGGCGAGCTCGCGGGTCGGCACCAGAATCAGCGCACGCGCCGAGTTGGCGTTGACTTTCGGCCCTTGCATGGCCAGCAACTGCAGCAGCGGCAAGGCGAAACCGGCGGTTTTGCCGGTGCCGGTCTGGGCCGCTGCCATCAGGTCGCGACCGGCCAGCACCGCCGGAATGGCTTGCGCCTGCACCGGCGTCGGGGTCTGGTAGCCGAGCGTCTCGAGGGAGCGCAGCAAGGGTTCGATCAGGCCAAGGGAGGCGAAAGTCATGGGAGTACCGTAGGAAAAAATCACGCGGGGATGCAATGCCGCGCAGTTTACCCTAATTCGTACGCGCTTCCGTCGGAACGGCTTTCGCCTCTTCCACCGGTGGCTGCGCCGGCCGGCGCCACTGCGGCAGGCTGATCAGCAGTACGGCGCTGATGATCACCAGCATCGCCAACGCCTCTTCGATGCCGATGGTCTCGCCGACAAACACCACGCCGAGCAACACCGCCACTGCCGGGTTGACGTAGGCATAACTGGTCGCTGCCGCTGGGCGTACGTGTTTGAGCAGATACATGTAGGAATTGAAGGCGATGATCGAGCCGAAGAAAATCAGATAGGCCAGCGCCAGCCAACCCTCGAGCGGCGGCATCGCTTGCAGGTGCTCGCCGCTCAGCGCGCTGCCGATCAGCAAGACCACGCCGCCAATCAGCATTTCCACAGCACTGGCCATCGCCCCTGCGGGCAGCGGCAGATGCTTGCTCCACACCGAACCGAACGCCCAGCTCGCTGCCGCGAAGATCAGCAAAACAGCGCCGAGCGGACTCGATTGCAGGTTGGAACCCATGTTGAGCATGGCGATGCCAATGATCCCCAGCGCCACACCGGCCCATTCCAGCCGCGTATTACGCGCGCCCCAGAAATAGCCGAACAGCAAGGTGAACAGTGGCACCGTCGCCACCGCCAACGCGGCAACGCCCGAGGCCACACCGCTGTGCTCGGCGACGCTGACCGCGCCGTTACCGAAACTGAGCAGCAGAATGCCGACCAGCCCCGCCGCTTTCCACTGCGCCCAGCTCGGCGCTGGAGCCCCGCGCCAGCGCAGCCAGGCGTACATCAAGCTGCCGGCAATGACGAAACGCACCCCGGCCAGCAACAGCGGCGGCCAGTATTCGACACCGATGCGGATCACCAGATAGGTCGATCCCCAAATCACATACAACGCAAAAAACGCAGCGATCAACGGCAGGGAAAAACGGCGCAAGGCAGGCATGGGCAGCTCGACAGTCAGATTTCTGTGGACTGGTTATTCTAGAAAGGCCGCCGCGCGAAAATAAGTTACAAAACCTGTTTATCGCGCCGGTACACTTTTGAATGAAGGCAGCTGAGACCAATAAGGTCCTTGTGGGAGCGAGC
The DNA here is from genome assembly GCF_900105805.1 of Pseudomonas moraviensis. Classification (NCBI taxonomy): domain Bacteria; kingdom Pseudomonadati; phylum Pseudomonadota; class Gammaproteobacteria; order Pseudomonadales; family Pseudomonadaceae; genus Pseudomonas; species Pseudomonas moraviensis. The sequence continues at coordinate 4,075,681 of NZ_LT629788.1, forward strand.
CTGCTCGCGATGGCGGTGTGTCTGTCAATATCTCCATCGACTGATGCTCCGTCATCGCGAGCAGGCTCACTCCTACAAGGGTTCTGTGTTGGGCCAGGGATCAGCGATAACGCTGCAAATGCTCGCCGACTTTTGCGGCAGGGACTTTCTGCAACTTGCACAGCAGGTCGTGATTCAACTCGCGCACCCCATGCTTGCCCCGCAACTCATCCGCCAGATGCGCCATCAGGTTCGCCGCCATCTCCGCATCGGCCATGGCCCGGTGAGCCTGGCCGGTGTGCGGCAGGCGCGCGAACGTGGTGAGCGTGCCGAGCTTGTGATTCGGCGCCGCCGGCATCAGCCGCCGCGCCAGCAGCAGTGAACAGGCGAAATTCTGCAGGCGTGTGCGTTTGATCCGGCCCAGTTCGAAATCCCAGAACTTCTGGTCGAACGATGCGTTGTGCGCCAGCAGCGGCGTGCAACCGACGAATTCGTTGACCTCTTCCATCACCCGTTCGGCGGGCGGCGCGGTGCGCAGCATGGCGTTGCTGATGCCGGTCAGTTGCTCGATGAACGCGGGGACGCGCACGCCGGCGTTCATCAGGCTCTGGTAACGCTCGACAATGCGGCCGTTTTCCAGCATGACCACGGCAATTTCCGTAGCGCGGCAGCTGCTGTTCGGCGACAGACCGGTGGTTTCAAAGTCGATGACTGCAATGCGTTCCAAACCGGGGTGTACTCCGTTCAAATCAATGGTTCAGCTCAGTTCTTCAACAGCAGCGCGCCTTCGATCGGCACGTAGCGGCTGGCGGCGCGGATCAGCGAGTTGGCGGTCAGGCCAGGTACGCCGTAGGCCACCGCTTGCACGCCGTGTTTGTTGATGATGCGTTCGAGCAGCATGTCGAAATCGCCGTCACCGGAGGCCAGCACCACTTCGTCGACATGGTCGGCGGCGTCCATGATGTCCAGCGTGATACCTACGTCCCAGTCGCCCTTGGCCGAGCCGTCGCTGCGCTGGATGTAGGGCTTGAGCTTCACGGTGAAGCCGAGGTTGCGCAGGATCTGCTGGAACTGCTGCTGCTTGCTGTCGCCTCGGTCGATCGCGTAGGCGTAGGCCTCGACGATTTGCCCGTTCTTGCTGATGTCCGCCCACAGTGCGGCGTAGTTGAAGTGACAACCATAGGCCTGACGCACGGTGTAGTAGAGGTTCTGCACATCGGCGAACACTGCGATTTTTTTCACCGGAGTTCCTGTGAGCGCGCAAGCGCACGAAGCGGGGTCAGGCGTTCAGGCCCGAAAAAGGCGCCCAGTATGCCAGTAAATAGCAGTGTGGCGAGGGAGCTTGCTCGCGCTGGATTGCGCAGCAGGCCCCTCTTTTCAAAGGAAAGGGCCGCTAGGCGCCCCGGCGGGAGCACGCTCCCTCGCCACCCGGGTCGATGCTGACCGTTGGTCAGACGAAGGAGTCGTCGTCATCGAAGAACGATGAATTGTCATCGCTGTAATCGGCGTCGCTGAAACCGTTCTGGTCATTGCCGGTAAAGCCATTGTCCGCCACGCGCTGATCATCGCCCCAGCCACTGTTGCTTTGGTCGGCGACCTGCGCCGGTTCTTCCTTGATGATCTCGACGATTTCTTCCGGTTGCTGGTTGTGGTGGAACAGGCTGCTGATGCCCTGCGCCAGCATTACACCGCCGGCCACGCCCGCGGCGGTTTTCAGCGCGCCGCCGAGGAAGCTGTTGGCCGCCGGCGGGGCTGCCTGCTGCCCATAGCTGGGCGGCGCGTTGGCGAAATTCTGTTGTGGAGCCGGCGCCTGGTAGCCCTGCTGCGGCGGCGGTTCGCGCCAGCCGCCGGTGGACGACGGTGCTGCGCTCTGGCTCGGCGCCGGACGCGAACTGCCGCCGCCAAAGATACTCGACAGAAACCCACCGCCGCCGCTCGCTGCCGGTGCGCCGCTCTGCGCCTTGGCCGATTGCAGCTCGGCCTGCAGACGCTGGACCTGCTGGGTCAGCTGTTTGTTCTGCTCGTCGAGGCTTTTCAGCGCGGCCTCTTGCACCAGAATCGCCTGGGTCATGAAATAGCCTGCCGCCGGTTGGCGTGTCAGGTGTTCCTTGATCCGCGCCTCGGCCTGGGCGTCGCGCGGGGCTGCCTCCGTTTCGGCCTGCTGCAGCCGGGAAAACAGTCCATCGATCAGGGTTTGCTCTTCGCTGTTCATGGCGACCTCGTAGATTGCCGGTAATAACGTGCCCACGCCCACTCCGGGTGTGGTGCTCTCCTGTAATGGAGACAGTGACAAAACGTTTCAATGGCCTTTACCGAATGTTTACGTTTGTGTCGGCCCGCGTTGCATCGGTTAAAGTGAGCCACTGTTTTCGACCTGCGATACCGACTGATGAATGCCCTCGAAGTACTGCGCGACTCTTTGTATTTTTTCAAACGCCATCTGGGCAGCATCGTGCAGTTGTGCCTGCCGCTGGTGATTGTCGAAGCCTTCCTGCAGCAGGCGGTCGATCACGCCACCGGGCCGGACACCTTTGCCGGGGTCAGCATCATCGTCGGCCTCCTGGTATATCCGCTGTACACCGCCGCGCTGATTCTGTTTCTCGATGCACGCAGCCGTGGCGAGTCGCCGCGCAACCGCGACCTGCTGGCGATGGCTGCAACCCTGTGGCCGCGCTTCGCCGTGCTGACCGCGCTCAATACCCTGCTGATTCTGCTCGGCCTGTCGCTGTACTTCCTGCCGGGCCTGATGCTGATGGTCATGCTCGCGTTCGCCGAATACCTGCTTGTGCTGCGTGGCCTCGGGCCGTTGCAGGCGATGAAGGAAAGTCTGCGTCTGACCCGCGGGCATTTCTGGCGCATCCTGCTGTGCATTCTCTGTGTGATGACGCCGCTGTGGCTGCTCAAGGGCGCGACGCTGGCGGTCTACCCCGAGCCACAGAATCCGCTGATCGCCGGGCTGATCGACAGCGCCCACAGCTTCCTGCAACTGTTCACCAGCGTCGTGCTGTTCCGCCTGTTCATGCTGATCAGCGAATTGCCTGACAAACGTAACGGAGCAGTCTGACCGCGCCGTGCTTGGGCTTCGCCGCTGCCGTCAGGTATGCTCGGAGCCACTTTCTGTAACGCTATAAGCCGAGCCATGACCCGTCTGCTGCGCTACACCCTGTTGCTCGTCATCCTCGCCGTCGTCCTGTTCGGCGTGCTGCTGTTCAGCCTGACCTGGCGCCCGGACGCCCGCGAAACCCTGCCGGTCAATTGCAGCACCACGGCGCCGACGCTGGTGCCCGGGCAAGCGTTGAAAGTGATGACCTGGAACGTGCAGTTCCTCGCCGGCAAGCGCTACGTGTTCTGGAATGATCTGGCGCAGGGCGACGACGACGCGCCGACGCTGGAAGACATGGCCTTCAGTCTCGACGAAGTGGCGCGGGTGATCCGCGACGAACAACCCGATGTGGTGCTGTTGCAGGAACTCGACGACGGCGCCAAGGCCAGCGATTACCAGAATCAGCTCAAGCTGTTGCAGGAACGCGTCGCCGACCTGTATCCGTTCAGTGCCAGCGCCTTCGACTGGAAAGCCGATTTCGTCCCCGAGCCCCATATCTACGGCAGCGTCGGCCGCCAGTTGGCGACGTTGAGTCGCTATCGCATCGAACACGCCGAGCGCCTGCAACTGCCGGTCGCCCCGAGCAACTTCATCAGCCGTCAGTTCCAGCCCAAAGACGCCTTGCTGGCAGTCAAACTGCCGCTCAGCGATGGCGGACAACTGACCGTGTTCAACACCCATTTGCAGCGCGCCAGCCAGCCGGACGGCAACTTGCAGGCGCAGGTGGCCGCCGTGGCCAAAGTGCTCGACAAATACGAAAGCCAAGGCCTGCCCTGGCTGATCGGTGGTGATTTCAATCTGTTGCCGCTGGGCCAGTACCGGCGCCTGCCCGTCGAGCGCCGCACGCCCTACTCCGCCGACAGCGAACTGCACTTGCTGTGGGACAAGTACCCGATGATCCCGACCAACAACGAAGCCGGCGGCATCGACCGGGCCAGATGGCTCACCCATTACCCCAACGACCCCGGCCTCAACGGCCCGGATCGCACGGTCGATTATCTGTTCTACAGCCCCAGACTCAAGCGCGTGGAAGCGCAAGTACGGCAGGACGATACCCTGCGCATCTCCGACCACTTACCCGTGATTGCGCGGTTCCTGCTGCCAGCGGCACCCTAGCTCAATCGGTAATCCACGGCCCGACCGCGCCGAATTCAAGACATGGAAAAGCATGAAGATTTTATTGGTATGCAAGGACATCGGTGGCTACGCACGCAAACTCGCGGAGCACTTGAGTATCGCCGACCAGGTTTGCTTCATCGACACTGCTGCGCTGGCGAAACCCTTCGACCGCGCACCGAAGATCTTGCGGCGCCCGCTCAATCGCTGGGCGCAGTTGCGCCAGTTCAGCAAGGCCGTGGCGGCTGGGGGGCGCTTCGACGTTGCCCTGATCATCAACCCGGCGCAAATCGAGCCGAAGCAACTGACGACAGCGCTGAGCGCAAGCGAACGCAGGATTGCCTACCTCTACGACAGCTTCAGTCGCTGGCCCATGAGCCGTGAGGCGCTGGCCGTGTACGACGAGGTGTTTTCGTTCGACCCGGAGAATGCCGAGCAATACGGTCTGAAAAAACTGCACAATTTTATTTACGACGACTATGTCGCCGATGGCGATCCCGGCGAATATTCAGCTTTTGTGGTGATGGCGGGGAAAGATCGAGTGCCCGCGCTGGAAGGTCTGGCCAGAGCATTCGATCAATTGGGTGTGACCGATTACAAATTTCTGGTGCAGTGCAAACCGATTCCCGGTGCGCATCCGGGAATCACCTTTTTCGAGCAGCGGATGTCACTCGAATCGGTTGGCGAACTGGTGAAGCGTTCGCGCATCATTCTCGACATTTCCAAGCCCGGCCAGGCCGGTTTGAGCTTCCGCTTTTTCGAAGCCATGGCCGCGCGCAAGAAAGTCATTACCACCAACAGGCATGTGCTGGATTACGACTTCTACAACCCGGCGAACATACTGGTGATCGACGAAGCCGACCCGGTCATTCCGGCTTCGTTCGTCTCTGCCCCATACGCCGATATCCCCGCGCCGATCTATCGCAAATACACTTTGCAGGGCTGGACCGAGACTGTGTTCGCATCGAGATAGCCTGCGGTCGGCTCAGAACCCCGGCGGAACGTAGCCCGGAACATAGCGAACATTGGCGCACTTGCCGTGCAGTATTCGCCCGTCTTCGATCAGGAACTGGGCGATCTTCTTCTGCTGATTGATCTTCGCCTGCAACTTGCAGGTAGAACTATGACCGACCTGTTGGTAGTGCTCGGTGTACACCATGCCGTTGCCGGTATGGTTCATTGAAGTACCGGCCGCTTCGGTGGTGGTCCAGCTCGCGGACTTGTACCAGGTCAGCACAGCCAAAGGTTCGCCGTTCGCGCCGATTTCCTTTTTCATCGAATCGGGAGTGCCGAACAGGTCCAGTGCTTCCTGAAGATCGCGGCCTTCCCAGCGGTTCTGCGCAATGGTGGAACAGCCGCTCAACAGCAACCCCGCCAACAGGGTTGCCAACCATAAACGTGTGTAAGTCATTTGGCGCCCCGGCTTATTTCTTGAGTTCGAGCAGACTGTCGATGTTGTCCATCATCTGGCTCTTTTGCTGAATCGGCGCGAGCTTGAAGAACATCTGCTGCAGCATTTCGATCATCTGCAGGTATTCCATCTTGCCCACGGCGGCCATGTCGTTTTTCGCGCGACTGCCCGGCGCGCAGGCAAACTTCAGCGCCTGCTGGACCCAGAACTCTTTCGGGGTCTGCCATTGGTTGGCAACTTTCAGATGACGCATGGTGTAAGCGAGACGCTCGATGGACTGGCCATTGATAAACCGAACCTTGCCGGTAGAGCACTGGGCTTCGAGGTTGTAGACGTCGATCATCGGTTTGCCGGGCTCTTCATAAACCAGGGTCACCGCGACCATGGTCGCGCCTTTGGTTTTCTGCGAAGGCACCACCGACGTCGCGTCCGCTACGTACATGATGTTTTTTTGGGGCACGCCGTTGCCGTAGATAATCCACCAGTCGCCAATCGGATTGGGCTCCTCGGCCATGGCCGAACTGGAGGCGGCCAATAGCGCAGCCGACAAGAAGATCAACTTCTTGAACTTGAAGAAAGAGGTCATGGGCAGTTCCGTTCCTTGGGCACAAGTTGCAGGCAGCAACACTTGTTATTGTTCAGGCCGCGATTTTGGGAGCCTGAACTAACGAGGGCAATTAGCACGGATGGGCTAATGGCGCGCTGCCATTGCAGGTCAGGTGCCCCGTGGTTTTGCCCGTGCGGTGGCTTCGGCGACCAAGGGATCATCCGGCCAATAATGCTTCGGATAACGCCCCTTCAAATCTTTCTTTACCTCGGCATAGGTGCTGCGCCAGAAGTTGGCCAGATCCTGAGTGACCTGCACCGGGCGCCGCGCTGGCGAGAGCAGATGCAGCTTGACCACTTGCCGGCCGCCGGCAATCCGTGGCGTATCAGCCAAGCCGAACAGCTCTTGCAGACGTACCGCGAGAATCGGTGGCTGTTCGCTGTAATCCAGTCGAATCGATGAGCCCGACGGCACGCTCAAATGATGCGGTGCCAGTTCGTCGAGCTTCTGTGGCAGCGGCCACGGCAGCAGGTTGCGCACGATGCTCGACAGATCGAGGTTGGCGAAATGGCTGAGCCGCGAGACCTTGCCCAGATACGGCATCAACCAGTCTTCCAGCGAATCGAGCAGCGCCGCATCGCTGACATCCGGCCACTGGCTGTCGTCCTGAGTGCTCAGATCGAGCTGGCGCAACAGCGCCACCCGCGCCTGCCACTGGCGCAGTTCCGGCGTCCACGGCAGCAACTCCAACCCCTTGCGCCGGACCAGATTGACCAGGGCCTGACTGCGTGCGTTTTCATCAAGACCGGTCAACGGTTCACGGCTGAGAATCAGCTCGCCGACCTTGCGCTGACGCTCGGCGCGCAGCACGCCTTCGCGCTCATCCCAATCCAGTTGATCGACACTGCGCACTTGTTCGGCGAGCACCGAATCGAACAGTGCCGAATCGAAATCCGCCGCCAGATAAATGCGTTCTTCGCGCTGGCCCTGACGGCTTCCGAGGTCGGCGATGACGATCCACTCATGCTTCATCAGGCTGTCGGCCTCGGCGAACAGCGCAGCGCGACCGTTGGCCAAACGGTATTCGGCACCACCGGCGCGCCGTTGCTGAGCGACGCGATCCGGGTAGGCCAGCGCCAGCAGTGCGCCGAGCCAGCGCGGATGCTCGGGCTCGTTTACCGGTTCGCTCGGCTTGCCACGCAGGTAGCCGCGATACTGCCGGGCCAGTTGCCGGGCGCGTTGCACCCCGCCCTGCGCACCTCGACCGGCGCGCTCTTCGCCGGAAAGCAGGACCAATCGGCTGTGCAAATCCGCACCTGCGCCGCGCAGGATATCGCGCTCGCCGAGCAGTGCCGTCACATCGCAGGCCATCGCCGCCAGGCCCAGCGCCTGACCGCGCAACAACAAGTGCGCGATGCGTGGATGCGCCGGCAGTTCAGCCATGGCCTGGCCGTGGGCCGTCAGCGTGTCGCCGTGCAAGGCGCCAAGACGTTGCAGCAGATCCTGCGCCTGGGCATACGCGGCGGCAGGCGGCACGTCGAGCCAGACCAGTTCGCTCGGCGTGACGCCCCAGCGCCCCAGTTGCAAAGCGAGGCTGGCCAGATCCGCCGAGAGAATTTCCGCGCTGCCATAAGCCGCGAGTTGTTCATGCTGATCCTGCGACCACAGGCGATAACACACGCCCGGCTCCAAACGCCCGGCGCGGCCGGCACGCTGGGTGGCGCTGGCCTTGGAGATTCGTTGCGTGTCGAGACGGGTCATGCCGCTGCCCGGGTCGAAACGCGGCACGCGCGCCAGCCCGGCATCGATGACCACGCGCACGCCGTTGATGGTCAGGCTGGTCTCGGCGATGTTGGTCGCCAGCACCACTTTGCGCTGACCGGACGGCGCCGGATCGATCGCCGCGCGTTGCGCATTGAGGTCGAGTTCGCCGTGCAGCGGGCACAGCAAGACGTCTACGCGCTCGCCAATGGCGTCGGCCAATTGCTGATGCACGCGACGGATCTCTGCTTGCCCGGGCAGGAACACCAACAGGCTGCCGGTCTCGTCGTGCAGCGCCTCAAGCACGGTTTGCGTGACGCGCTGATCGATGTATTCACCCGGCTGAAACGGCCGGCCCCAGCGCATCGTCACCGGGAACATGCGCCCTTCGCTGCGCAGAATCGGCGCGTCATCGAGCAAGCCGGAAAGGCGCTCGCCTTCGAGGGTGGCCGACATCAGCAGAATCTTCAGCGGCTGTTCAGCGCGAAACAGCTCGCGACCGTTCAGACTGAGGGCCAGCGCCAGATCGGCGTCGAGACTGCGTTCATGAAATTCGTCGAAGATCAGCAGGCCCACGCCTTCCAGCGCCGGGTCGTCCTGCAAGCGCCGGGTGAGGATGCCTTCGGTGACTACCTCGATACGCGTCTTCGGGCCGACCTTGCTGTCGAGGCGGATGCGATAACCGACGGTTTCACCGACCTGCTCGCCGAGCTCGCTGGCCAAACGCTCCGCCGCCGCCCGCGCAGCCAGACGCCGAGGCTCAAGCATGACGATGGTCTGCCCGGCCAGCCAGGCTTCATTGAGCAAGGCCAAGGGCACGCGGGTGGTTTTACCGGCGCCGGGCGGTGCTTCGAGCACGGCTTCGTGGCGAGACGCGAGGGCTTCACGCAGGGCGGGTAAAACATCGTCGATCGGCAAAGAAATCATGCTGGCTCCCAAACAGAGGCGCGAGTATAACGGCGAACTGCAACGCGTTCGTCAGGGTCTTAACTTCACAAGACGAAGCTTCGTTATTTGATGACTCAGGAGACATTTCCATGCGCTTACCCTCTCGCCTGATTGGCGGTGTTCTGGTTGCCACCCTGCTCACGCAACTGTCGGCGTGCGGTTCGATCTTCTACCCGGACCGCCGTGGCCAGATCGATGGCAAGATCGACCCGGCGATTGCCGTGCTCGATGCCGTCGGCCTGCTGTTCTACATCATTCCCGGGCTGATCGCGTTTGCCGTCGACTTCGCCACCGGGGCGATCTATTTCGAACCGGGCCACACCGCGCAGATCGATCCGGCCAAGCTCAAGCAAGCCATCGGCCCGGACGGGCAGGTCGACAATCACAAGTTGCAGGCGATTCTTGAGAGCGAACTGGGTAAAGACTTTCCTCTCGACGACCCGCGTCTGATTCAGCACAAGGGCAGCACTCAGCAACTGGCGATGTTCGGCCTGCAACCGGCCGCCTGAAAAAGGACGTTCAATGACCTCCAGCCCCGAACACGCCCGTCTACTGCGGCTGGCGACCCGCGCTTCGGTGGCGGTCGCCTGCACGTTGATCGTGGCCAAGGCCATTGCCTGGTGGCTCAGCGGATCGGTGAGCATGCTTGCCGGCCTCACCGACTCGGCGCTGGATGGCGTCACCTCGATGCTCAATCTGCTGGCGGTGCATTACGCGCTGCGCCCGGCGGATGACGATCACCGTTATGGGCACGGCAAAGCCGAGTCGCTGGCCGGGATGGCGCAGGCGTTGTTCATCGGTGGCAGTGCGGTGTTGATCGCGTTCCAGGCTTACCAGCGCTTGCAGACGCCGGAGCCGCTTGGCGCGCCGTGGCTGAGCATCGGTGTGATCGTGTTTTCGCTGCTGCTGACGGCGGCGCTGCTGATGTTGCAGCATCGGGTGATCAAGCAGACCGGCTCCAACGCCGTACGCGCCGACTCGCTGCATTACCGTTCGGACATGCTGCTCAACGGCAGCATCCTGATCGCGCTGGTGCTGGCCGGAATGGGTTTCGCGCAACTGGATGCGTGGTTCGGCCTGGGGATCGCAGCGTATATTTTCTGGAGCGCGATTCAGATTGCCCGCGAGAGTTTTTCGGTGTTGATGGACGAAGAACTGCCGACCGATGTCAGCCAGCACATGCTCGAACTGGCCTGCAGCGTGCCGGGCGTGCTCGGCGCACATGACCTGCGCACGCGGATTTCCGGCAATCACTGGTTCGTACAATTGCATCTGGAACTGCCGGGCGAACTGACCCTGTCAGTCGCCCATGGCATCAGCGATCAAGCGGCAGCGGCGATTCACAGGGCTTATCCGAAGGCCGAAGTGCTGGTGCACGCCGACCCACAGGAAGTGGTGCTCGCCGCCCGCACTCAATAATTGACTTGGTAACCGCGACTGCTCAGGCAGTTGCCCTGCGCCTGGCGATAGGCCTGAACCACCTCGGGCGCGGGTTGATAAGTCGCGGTGCGCGGGTCGAAACCGCTTTGCTGCACGGCGTACTGATAGCACTGATAACCGTCCTGCTGCACTTGCTGCGGCGACTGGCCGTTGGCCGGGTAGGCTTCGACGTCATAGCCTTGGGATTGCGGTTGCGGTTGCGGCTGTTGCTGCAGCGGCGGCTCGACCACCACGTAATCCTGCGTCGCCTCCTGATAGGCGTAATACGAGCCGGCGGCGAGGAACAGCAGCGAACCACCGATCCACACCTCACGGGCGTAATCCGGCAAATACTGGATGCGGATCCCGCGCGGTGGCTGCACGACGATGTAGCGCGGGCCTTGCGGGCGGTACCAGTAGCCGCCGGAATAGAAGTAATCCTGACCGCGATACGGCACGCGGTAATCGCGATCCGGGAAGCGGTCGATTACATGACCCGGTCGATACTGCGGGCCGGGGCCCCAGCCATTGCCGTGACCGTTCGGACGACCCGGCCAGCGGTTGTCATCGGGACGCGGCCGCGTCTGCCATTGCTGATTGTGATAACCGTTCTGCGGGCGTTCGTCGCGGTAGTAACCCTGACGCGGCTCCTGCGTCTGGCGCACGGCGTCGGGCCGCGGCTGGATCGGCAAGTTGTTGCCCGGTTGCCGAGGCGGTTGCGGACGATCATCGACACGGTTGCGATTCTGCCATTGCCCGTCATTGTTGGGCGGCTGGCCGTTGTGTTCGAACTGACGGCTGTTGTCGCCACGGATGATCCCGTCGTTCTGCGGCCCGTTGCCCGGCCCGCGATTCTGCGGCTCATCGGCCAGCGCTTGCGCACTGACCCCCACACACAGCAAACCAACACCGGCCAGACGCCAGATGCGCGAATTCATGCTTTTCCTCACTGTGGGAGCCAGTCGTTGGGAGGGCCTGTTGCTGAGACTCGAAACTGGCCTACCGGGTTCTGCAACAGGTTATCAGTCGCGGGACTTATTTATTGAGGCGCGCACATGAAATCGCAGGCAAGAAAAAAGGGAGACCCGTCGGCCTCCCTTCTAGAGAACTTCGTCCTGGCTCGACGCTTTTGACGTCGGCTCACCTCACGCCGTCTTCTGGACAGTGTGCAGCTCGGGGGCCGGCACATCCCCGGTGGGGGTGGCGGCCGCGGCGGGCCTGATTGGGCGGGCCGCGTGGACTGTGTTACCGAGCAGTGATTCTGGTGATAAGAATAGGCCTGAGGCCGCGACAGATGATTGCGAAAATTGCTCAATTAAACACTGCTTGCGCAATTTTTAACCCTGGATAGATAATCCGCCGCAATAGTTACGACCAAGGACAGATTGATGAGCAAACTCGACCGGTACGACCTGAGTATTTTGGCGGAATTGCAGCGTGACGCCCGTATCTCCAACCAGGAACTGGCCGAGCGCATCGGTCTGTCGCCCTCGCCCTGCTCGCGCCGGGTCAAGCAACTGGAGGACGACGGCTATATCTCCCGTCAGGTGGCGTTGCTCGATCGCAAGATGCTCGGCTTGAGCCTGACGGCGTATGTGCTGATCGGCATGGACCGGCATACGCCGGAACGCTTCGAGAATTTCGAAGCGGCGATTCGCACGTTGCCGCAGGTGCTGGAGTGCAGTCTGGTGACCGGGGTGGATGCCGATTACCAGTTGAAAGTGGTGGTGCCGGATATGGATCACTATCAGAAGTTGCTGCTGGGGCATCTGACCCGGATTGAAGGGGTGACCAGCGTGCGCTCGAGCTTTGTGTTGAATCAGGTGCTCAACAGCACTGAATTGCCGTTGACTCATTTGCGTAGCTGATCAAAAGCCCTCACCCCAGCCCTCTCCCGGAGGGAGAGGGAGCCGACCGAGAGATGCTCTAGAAGTACGCCGACCTGAAAGTTCTGTTGTGAATCCATAATCGACTCGATATTTCAGGTCGATGTAAGACGCCAGACACCTCGGTCAGTCCCCTCTCCCTCCGGGAGCGGGTTAGGGTGAGGGTCAGTCGTCAGATCAGACCCAGATCAATGCCACCCCACACACCTTGACGTATACTCGCCGCGCCTTTTTAGCCGCGCCCATGCCGGAGAAACCCAATGGATCCAGCCGTATTTGAAGAGTGGATGATGACCGGTCTGGTCAGCATCCTGATCATTTTCATGGGTTTCATCGTCTGGGATCTGGCAAAGAAGTCCAAGGCCGGGCGGTTTGGCTCGTTGATTCTGTTTTTCGTGCTGGGGCTGGGCGTGGCCGCGTTCATCATCAAAAGCGTAGTGATCGGCCTGATCGAATCCGGCGCTTTATAAGCGCGCCGGCACTTGCTGCCACTGGCCCTGATCCAGCCCTTCAATCGTCCAGTCACCAATCCTGACCCGCACCAGGCGCAACGTCGGCAACCCGACCGCCGCGGTCATGCGCCGCACCTGACGGTTGCGTCCTTCGCGAATCACCAGTTCCAGCCAGCTCGTCGGCACGCTTTTACGAAAGCGCACCGGCGGATTGCGCGGCCACAACTCAGGCTCGTCCAGCTGCCGCGCTTCGGCCGGCAAAGTCATGCCGTCATTCAGCTCAACGCCATCACGCAGGCGCTGTAACTGCTCGACCGTCGGTTCGCCCTCCACCTGCACCCAATAGGTCTTCGCCAGTTTGTGTTTCGGATCGGCGATGCGCGCCTGCAACTGACCGTCGTTGGTCAGCAGCAATAAACCTTCGCTGTCGCGATCCAGACGTCCGGCCGGATAAATCCCCGGCACATCGATGTAATCCTTGAGCGTCGCCCGGCCTTCACCGTCGCTGAACTGCGTCAGCACGTCGAAAGGTTTGTTGAACAGGATCAGTTTCGGCTCGGCCGGCGGCGCTTTTGCGACACGGCGTGGCGAGGACGATTGCGGTTTCACACCGGGACGGCGCGAAGGTGGACGTGGAGGACGGGACATGGCGAACAGGACATCTAACGATCAGGGCTGTTAATGCTAGTGCCCTGACCGCCAAATGACCACGAATAACCGTTAGCGGAACGGCGGTTCGTCGAAGCTGCGCAGTTTGCGCGAGTGCAGCGAGTTGAGTTCAGTGCGCAGCAGATCCACCGCTTCGATACCGATCTTCAAATGCTGGCTGACCGCACGCTCATAGAAGGCGTTGGCCGAGCCCGGCAATTTGATTTCGCTGTGCAGCGGTTTGTCCGAGACGCAGAGCAGCGTGCCGTACGGCACTCGCAGGCGATAACCTTGCGCTGCGATCGTGCCGCTTTCCATGTCCACTGCGACCGCGCGGGACAGGTTGATCAACGGCCGCTCCTGCGCCCAGCGCAGTTCCCAGTTACGGTCGTCATAGGTCAGAACCGTGCCGGTGCGCAGGCGTTTCTTCAGGTCGTCGCCCTTCTCGCCGGTGACGTTCGCGGCTGCCTGTTGCAGGGCAAGCTGCACTTCGGCCAGGGCCGGGATCGGAATGTTCGGCGGCACCACGCGGTCGAGAATGCCGTCGCGACGCATGTAGGCGTGGGCCAGCACGTAGTCGCCGATGGTCTGCGACTGACGCAGGCCGCCGCAGTGGCCGATCATCAGCCAGCAATGCGGACGCAGCACGGCGAGGTGGTCGGTAATGTTCTTGGCGTTGGACGGGCCGACGCCGATGTTCACCAGCGTGACGCCATGGCCGTCGTTGGCGATCAGGTGATAGGCCGGCATCTGGTAACGGTGCCAGACCACACCGGCGGCGATGGCTGACGCTTCGCCGTGATCCATGCTCTTCTCGATGATCACGTTGCCCGGCAGGACCATGCGCACGAACCGCGGGTCATTGCGCAGTTGCTCCAGGCCATGAACGATGAACTGGTCGACGTAGCGGTGATAGTTGGTCAGCAGAATCCACGGCTGCACATGACGCCAGTCACTGCCGGTGTAATGCACCAGACGGCGCAGCGAGAAGTCGACCCGCGCGGCATCGAACAGCGCCAGCGGCAGCGGATCGGTGTTTTCCCAGTCGTAGAGACCGTCGGCAATGCCATCAGTGGCAGCGGACAGATCGGTACTCGGGAACACCCGCGCCAGCACGGCGGCGGTGACGCCGGAACCGGCCAGTTCATCGCCCTGCTCGACCACATACGGATACGGAATGTTCTGCTGGCTGACGCCGACTTCGACGGTCACGGTGAAGTCGTGCATCAACGGTGTCAGTTGTTCGAGCAGGTATTTGCGAAACGCCGCCGGGTGGGTGACGGTGACGCTGTAAGTGCCCGGCAACTGCACTTTGGCGTAAGCGCGGGTGGTCTGCGGCACTTCGCCCTGGCAGTGATAGGTCAGACGCAGTTCGGGATAGCGAAACAGGGCACGCTGTTCGGCGTCGGGTTCGACGCGGTCCTTGAGGTAACGCTTGAGGGCAGAATTCAGCGCAGTGGTGGCCCGCTCATGCAGCTCGGCCAGACGATCCACGGCTTGTTCGGCGGTTTGAACGACAATAAACGCTTCGGTCACGATCAGCTTCCTGTGTTCTGACTTGCAGAGCTTCATCTTGCCTGCATCGTGGTCGCACGGGAACAGTGGCATGTTGGCAACCGCACATTATGTCGGTCACATACGATCCCTGTAGGAGTGAGCCTGCTCGCGATAGCGGTCTACCGGTCGACATTTGCATCGACTGATGCACCGCTATCGCGAGCAGGCTCACTCCTACAAGGGTTTCGTGGGGTCAGAAAAGCTGTGGAGTCGAGCGGGCGACGACGGCTTCGACGTCCAGCCCACGGGGCAATGCGCCGTAGACGCGGCCTCCACCGCTCAGGCGACTGGCAATGAAGGCATCGCTGACGGTTGAATTCCCCGCCTCCAACAGTAGCTTGGCCTGCAACCCAAGCGCGATGTCTTCGGTCAACTGTCGCGCCCGGTACTGAATATCACTGGTGTCCTTGAACTGCGCCTGCAACTGCTGGATATGCGCAGCCAGACGCTTGTCGCCATGGCCGTCGCCCAGTTCGCTGAACAGCACATCCAGCACGCCCGGCTCTTTCGACAATGCGCGCAGCACGTCAAGACACTGCACGTTCCCCGAACCTTCCCACGTCGAATTCACCGGCGCTTCGCGGTACAGGCGCGGCAGGATGCTGTCTTCGACGTAGCCGGCGCCGCCCATGCATTCGGCGGCTTCGTTGATCATCCCCGGCGCGCGTTTGCAGATCCAGTATTTGCCCACCGCCGTCACCAGCCGCGCGAACTGCGCTTCGTGGCGATCATTCAGGTTATCCAGCGCCCTGCCCATGCGCAGACTCAGGGCCAGCGCGGCTTCGCTTTCCAGCGCCAGATCCGCCAGCACGTTTTGCATCAGCGGCTGCTCGCTGAGCAATTTGCCGCCGACCTTGCGATGAGCGCAGTGATGGCTGGCCTGGGTCAGCGCCTGGCGCATCAGCGAACTGGAACCGACCATGCAATCGAAACGGGTCATCGCCACCATCTCGATAATGGTCGGCACGCCGCGCCCTTCTTCGCCGACCATCCACGCCAGTGCGCCACGAAATTCCACTTCGCTGGAGGCGTTGGACTGGTTGCCGAGTTTGTTTTTCAGACGCTGGATGTAGAACTGATTGCGCGTGTCGTCCGGGCGATGGCGCGGCAGCAGGAAGCAGCTCAAGCCCTTGTCGGTCTGCGCCAGCGTGAGGAAGGCGTCGCACATCGGCGCCGAACAGAACCACTTGTGCCCGACCAGTTCGTACGCCTGCCCCGGGCCGCTGGCGCCGACCGGATAAGCCTTGGTGGTATTGGCACGAACGTCGGTGCCGCCCTGCTTCTCGGTCATCGCCATGCCGATGGTCACGCCGGCCTTGTGCGCCATGCCGACATTGCGCGGATCATATTCGGTGGCGAGGACTTTGGGCAGCCACTGTTTAGCCAGGTCCGGCTGCAAGCGCAGGGCCGGCACGCTGGCGAAGGTCATGGTCAACGGGCACCCACTGCCCGCTTCAGCCTGGCTGTGCAGATAAGTCATCGACGCGCGGGCGACATGGGCGCCGTCCTGCGGGTGCGCCCACGGCAGCGAGGTCAGGCCATGTTCGATCGCGGTGCGCATGAGTTCGTGATAAGCCGGATGAAACTCGACCAGATCAATGCGATGACCGTAGCGATCATGGCTGGCAAATACCGGTTTGTTCTGGTTGGCGAGAAACCCCGCCTCCATCAAAGGCCCACCCGCCAGTGCGCCATAGGCATCGATCCGCGACTCGGCCCAACCGGCGCCAAAACGCCGCGACCACTCCTGCAGCGGCAGATCGATGCGGTACAGGTTGGTGCCGTCCAGCGACGGTGGCTGGTTGGTGACTTCATGGGTTTCGGCGAACTGATGCAGGTTCATGACGGCGCTCCTTGTTCAGCATTGGCACCAGTTAAGCACTGGTGCTTTTTTGAACAAAGTGTCATACGCGCCGTTTTTGCGGCGCTTTTACCCCCTCAACAGCTGAGCACGCGGCGCTGCAACGCAGCCTGCAGATCCTCGAATTTCACCGGTTTGGGCAGATAGTCGATGGCCGCGCCCGGGGTGCAGTGTTCGCGGTCAGCGGTCAACGCCAGCATGAATACCGGCAGGTGCGCACAGCCCGGCAGCGCATGGATCTGGCAGCACAACGATGCGCCTTCGTGGCTGGGCAGTTGGCAATCGATCAGCACCGCATCGAAGCTTTCCCGTTGCAGGCAGTCCAGCGCGGCGGCGCCGTTGTCAGCGCTGCGCACGCGGAAACCGAGCTTGAGCAACATGCCGCGCATCACCAGTTGATTGACGCTGTTGTCATCCACCAGCAGCACCGTGCAATCCTGCGGCGCACGAATGCAATCGCGGGGCGGCTGATCCGCAGGAGCTTCGATAACCGGCAGCTCGAATTCGACATCGAGCTGGAAACGGCTACCGCGTCCGGGCTCGGAGCGGTGGGTGAGTTTGCCGTCGAGCAATTCGACCAGTTGCCGACAGATCGCCAGACCCACTCCCAGGCCGCCGTATTCGCGAGTCATCGAACCGTCGAGCTGGAAGAAGCGCTGATACAGGGTCGCCTCGCCGAGATCGGTGAAACCGATGCCGGTGTCGATCACCGCGAATGACAGCGCCATGCGGTTATCCATCGACGGCCGCCCGGTGACGCGTAGCGCAAGGCCGCCGACACGGGTGAACTTGATGGCGTTGTCCAACAGGCATTCCAGGCACTGCGCCAGTTTCGCGCTGTCGCCAAGCAAGCGATCCGGCAGGATCGGCAGCACGTCGACCTTGAAGTCCAGCGACTTGCTCGCCGCATTCCCCTCGAACTGCACGCGCAGCGCTTCGACCACTGCGCGCAGGCTGAAACTGCCCGGCGTGGCCTTGAGCTTGCCGGCCTGCAATTCAGTCAGGGTGAGGATGCCATTGACCATGCGCATCATGTCGCGGGCGGATCCGGCGGCGGTCTGCTGGTACTGCTCCAGTTCGGGATCGAGGTCGACGGTCTGCATCAGCTCCAGCGAACCGATCACCCCGTTCATCGGCGTGCGCAGTTCATGGGTCAGGGTGGCGAGGAATTCATCCTTGAGCTTGTTGCTGTGGGCCAGTTGCTGGTTGAGCACCTCGAGCTTCTGCCCGGCGTCGTATAAGGTCTGCGCCTGTTGTTCGCGCATGGCGTTGATGCGATCGGCCAGCGCCAGCGACAGCAGCGCGACCTCGATCGCCGAGCCGATCTGGCTGGCGTACATGGTCAGGAACACGTTGGGCAGAAGGCCCAGCACCATCAGCGTATTGACGATGCCGCCGAGCAGGAATGCCGACCAGGCGATGATGAAATAACGCGCCACGCGCAAGCCGCGCCACCAGGCGAGGATCCCGGCGGCGAAGATCACCACGGTGAAGGTCAGCGCCAGTGTGGTCGCCAGGCGCAGGGCCAAGGCGTAACTGGTCATCAGCGACAGACCGATCACCATTGCACTGAAGGCAATCAGACCGATCAGCAAACGATCCAGCCAAGGGCTGTGGGTTTTGGTCTGCAGGAAACTGCGGGCGAACTGGCTGCCGAACAGTCCGGCGCATCCAATGAAGAACGGCGTCGCAGCGTTGGCCCACCATGGGTTGTCCGGCCAGAAATACTCGACCGCTGCACCGTTTACCGACAATTGATAAAGGCCGAACGAGCCGATATAGAAGATGTAATAGAGATAACTGGTGTCGCGCACGCTCAGGTAGATGAACAGGTTGTAGACCAGCATCCCCAGCAGCACGCCATAAATAATGCCGAGCACATACAGGCGCACCGGTTGGTCTTCCAGGTACGCGGTACTTGACCACAACGTTACCGGCGCCTGGATCGAGCCTTCGCTGGCCAGTCGCAGATACAGCGTCTGTTGTTGGTTCGGTTTGAACGGCAGGTCGAACAGGTAATTGTTCTGGCGGATCTCGCGGCTGGCGAAAGGCAAGGCATCGCCGGTCTGGCGCACCAGTCGGTATGAGCCGCTGGCGTCGGGCAAATAGAGATCGAGGTGATCGAGCGGCGGATACGCCAGCTCCAGCAGCCAGGTGCGCTGGGCGGCCGGATTGCTCGGACGGTAATGCAGATCGATCTTCAGCCAGAACGCCGAACGCGAGTAACCGGCATTGAGCGTGGCTTTATCGTGGGTTTTGAACTGGCCGGTAGCATCTTGCGCACGGACGTCGGCAATCGTCGCCTGACCGCTCGGGTCTTCGAACACTTGCAGCGATCGGCCCAGCGGCAGGCTCTGGGTGAATTCGTCGAATTCGACAGCGCTCGCCATGAGGGGCAAGCAGAACAGCAACATCAGCAAATAGCGCATTGAAGCCCCAGCGTGGCTCGTCCGGTTGTGTCAGGAAGCCCCCCATTCCCTTTGAGTAGACGTAAAACCGGTATTACCTGTGATTGTTTGGATCCAGCCTAGCATAGCCGTTGATGGCCATTAAGCACCATGGAAATTTTTCCTACAACGGCTCTAGAACGGGCGTTCCAGAGCAAAGCAGCGGCCTAGAGCTGTTGCATTGGTCAGGAAGATCAATGCGATCCGCTTTTGTGGCGAGGGAGCTTGCTCCCGCTCGGCTGCGCAGCAGTCGTAAAACCTGTAAATGCGCTGCGCCTGAATAAATGCAGGGGGCTGCTGCGCAACCCAGCGGGAGCAAGCTCCCTCGCCACAATGGTAGCTGCAGTGTTGTCCGACAATCTGCTCGCAAACGCAGTCAGGAGTGAACCCGCAAATCAGCTTTGGTGGTAAGCTCGCGCACCATGAATATCTACAGCTCCCGCCCCGTTGTCCTCTGTCTCTCCGGCCACGACCCCAGTGGTGGCGCCGGCTTGCAGGCAGATATCGAAGCCCTGCTCGCGCAGGGTTGCCATGCGGCTCCGGCCGTCACCGCCCTGACCGTGCAAGACACCGTCAACGTCACTGACTTTCGCGTTCTCGACCGTGAGTGGGTGCTGGCCCAGGCCAATGCCGTGCTCAACGACTCCGAAGTCGCGGCGGTGAAACTGGGCATGCTCGGTTCGCTGGAAATGGTCGACACCGTCGTCGAGCTGCTCTCGGCGCACCCGCACTTGCCGGTGGTCTGCGACCCGGTGCTGCGAGCCGGTGGCGGCGGACGCCTGGGCAAGGACGAGGTCGGCTACGCGATGCGCGAGCGTCTGCTGCCGCTGTCGATCATTGCCACGCCCAATCTTCCTGAAGCGCGGATCCTCGCCGAATTGCCTGACGGCACTGCCGACGAATGCGCAGAAAAACTCCTGCCGTTCGTCAAGAACCTGCTGATCACCGGCGGCCACGGCGACGAAACGGAGATCCACAACCGCGTGTACAGCCGCGACGGTCTGCGCGAAACCTTTATCTGCCAGCGCCTGCCGGGCAGCTATCACGGCTCCGGTTGCACGCTGGCCAGCGCCCTCGCCGGTCGACTGGCCCAGGGCGAACACTTGGCCAGTGCCGTGCGCACTGCGCTGGATTACACCTGGCGGACCCTGCGCGACGCCGAACAACTGGGCAAAGGCCAGTTCGTGCCGCGCCGTCTGCCACTGGATTTCTGCTCGTAACGTCGTGAGGTCTGCCCGATGAAACTCCGTGGCCTGTATGCCATCACCGACAGCCAGTTGCTGGCCGGCAAGTTTCTGTCTTACGTGGAGGCGGCGCTCGACGGCGGCGTCACCCTGCTGCAATACCGCGACAAGAGCAGTGATGAGGCCCGCCGCTTGCGCGAGGCCGAAGCGCTGCGCAACTTGTGCGAGCGCTATAAAACGCAGTTGATCATCAACGACGACGCCGAATTGGCCGCGCGCCTCAACGTCGGCGTGCATCTCGGCCAGACCGACGGCCCGCTCTCGCCGACCCGCGCCCTGCTCGGTTCGAAAGCCATCATCGGTTCGACCTGCCACGGGCAGATCGCCCTGGCCGAACAAGCCGCCAAAGAAGGCGCGAGTTACGTCGCCTTCGGGCGCTTCTTCAATTCCACCACCAAACCCGGTGCGCCGAGTTGCAGCCTCGACCTGCTCGACGAAGCCAGACGCAAGCTGCACTTGCCGATCTGCGCGATTGGCGGCATCACCCTCGATAACGCCGCGCCGCTGGTCGAACACGGTGTCGATCTGCTCGCCGTGGTCCATGGCCTGTTCGGTGCTGACAGCAGCGCTGAAGTGACCCGCCGCGCTCGCGCCTTCAACGAACTTCTGAAAATCTGATTTGAGAGCCCGATCATGTCTCGTTCCGAAACCCTGTTTGCCAATGCTCAGAAACACATTCCCGGTGGCGTCAACTCGCCGGTTCGCGCGTTCAAGAGCGTCGGCGGCACCCCGCTGTTCTTCAAACACGCCGAAGGCGCTTACGTCACCGACGAAGACGACAAGCGTTATGTGGATTATGTTGGGTCGTGGGGTCCGATGATCCTTGGCCACAGCCATCCGGATGTGCTCGATGCGGTGCGCAATCAGCTGCAACACGGCCTGTCCTATGGCGCGCCGACCTCGATGGAAACCGAGATGGCCGATCTGGTCTGCTCGCTGGTGCCGTCGATGGACATGGTGCGCATGGTCAGCTCCGGCACCGAAGCGACCATGAGTGCGATCCGTCTGGCCCGTGGTTTCACCGGCCGCGACAGCATCATCAAGTTCGAAGGCTGCTACCACGGCCATTCCGACAGCCTGCTGGTCAAGGCCGGTTCCGGCGCACTGACCCAGGGCGTACCGAGCTCGGCCGGCGTGCCGGCAGCGTTCGCCAAACACACCCTGACCCTGCCGTTCAACGACATCGACGCGGTTGAAGCGATGCTCGCCGAAGTGGGTGAGGAGGTGGCGTGCATCATCGTTGAGCCAGTGGCTGGCAACATGAACTGCGTGCCGCCAGCGCCGGGCTTTCTCGAAGGCCTGCGTTCGCTGTGCGACAAACACGGCGTGGTGCTGATCTTCGACGAAGTGATGACCGGTTTCCGCGTCGCCCTCGGCGGTGCCCAGGCGCACTACGGCGTGACGCCAGACCTGACCACCTTCGGCAAGATCATCGGCGGCGGCATGCCGGTGGGCTGCTTCGGTGGCAAGCGCGAGATCATGCAGCGCATCGCCCCGCTGGGGCCGGTGTATCAGGCAGGTACGCTGTCGGGTAATCCGCTGGCGATGGCGGCCGGCCTGACGACTCTGCGTTTGATCAGCCGCCCGGGTTTCCACGCCGAATTGACCGACTACACCACGCGCCTGCTCGATGGCCTGCAAGAACGCGCCGATGCTGCGGGCATTCCGTTCGTGACCACTCAGGCCGGCGGCATGTTTGGCCTGTATTTCAGTGGGGCCGACGACATCGTCACTTTCGACGACGTGATGGCCAGCGACGCGGCCCTGTTCGGTCGATTCTTCCACCTGATGCTGGAAGGTGGCGTGTACCTGGCGCCGAGTGCGTTCGAAGCCGGTTTCACCTCGATCGCCCATGGCGAAGCCGAGTTGCAACTGACGCTGGACGCTGCCGAGCGCGCCTTCGCCGCATTGAAATAATCGCCACACCGCTGACGTTGGCTATGGCCAGCGTCAGCTTTCACCTACATAGCCTCGGTTTTTCCGACGTGCCTGCGCAAATCCTGCCCGAATCGGGCGATATATTCCCCACGCAGCAGAAAAACGAGTAAAGACTTTGTAAGGTTGGCCCTGCTTATTTCATAATGCGCGCTTATTGGATCCCTCGACGGGTCCGCGTGCCCTTCAGAGGTAAGTCGATTCCCATGAACCGCACCGGCCGCACCCTTGCATTGGGCTGCCTGTTGCTCCTTCAGCCCCTGCTCGCGCATGCACAAGCAGGCGGCAACTCGTTGTTGATCCCGGCGATGGGTCGTTGCACCCTCAATACTCAGCCGCAAGACGTCACGCAGGCATTGGCCGCCTGCCAGAAAGCGGCGGATGAAGGGGATGCGCAAGCGCAGTACGAGTTGGGTGAGTTCTACTACGACGGCAAGAACGCGCCGCGCGACCTCAATCAAGCCCTGAGCTATTTCGAAAAGGCCTCGTTGCAAGGCCACGCCCAGGCGCAATTCAAGCTCGGCAGCATGTTTTTCCATGGTGAAGGCGTGCAGGCCAACAATATCCAGGCGTACATCGTGCTGAAGATGGCGGCGGTCAACGGTGCCGAAGAGGCATTGGACACGGCCGACGAAGTCTCGGAAAAGATGTCCCGCGAAGATCTGGAAACCGCCACTCAGGTGCTCGGACAGATTTTCCGCAAATACCTGATGGAACTGCAGAGCGCTGATGGGCGTACGCCGTTTTCACCTCTTCCGTAAGCCCCCTGTGGCGAGGGAGCTTGCTCCCGCCGGGGTGCGAAGCAGCCCTAAACCCTGCAATCCCGATCTGGCTGACACAATGCATTTTCTGGTCTGACGACTGCTGCGCAGCCGCACGGGAGCAAGTTCCCTCGCCACAACATCATTCCAGCTTTGAATCTGTTTTTTACTTCTCAGGCATCGGCATCGGAAACGGCATGACATTGCCGACCGCGCCGCGGGCTTCGCTGATTTTCGGCGTGCCCAGACGTTCCACTTCGTCGATGCGCACAATCGAATGCATCGGCACAAAGCTGCGCACCACGCCTTCGAATTGCGCCTTGAGCTTTTCTTCGCTCGGATCGACGACCATCTGCGTGCGCTCGCCAAAGACGAATTCTTCAACTTCCAGGAAACCCCACAGATCACTTTGATAGATCTGCTTGGCGTACATTTCGAACACCTGGCCCTGGTTGAGGAAAATCACCTTGTAGATTGGAGCTTCGCGTTTGGTCATGGCGGGCGGATAACATCGGGGTAAAAATGAGGGCGCGAACTATAGCATAGCCACCGGACGCACAGCGGTAGGAACCTGACGGCTTGTTCCCTATAATGCGCGGTTCTTTGAATCACGTGACGACCCGAATCCATGGCCAAGAAGCTATACATCGAAACCCACGGTTGCCAGATGAACGAGTACGACAGCTCGCGCATGGTCGATCTGCTGGGCGAACATCAGGCCCTGGAAGTCACCGCCCGCGCGGAAGACGCCGACGTGATTCTGCTCAACACCTGCTCGATCCGTGAGCGCGCGCAGGATCGCGTGTACTCGCAGCTCGGCCGCTGGCGCGAGCTGAAGCTGGCCAACCCGGACATGGTCATCGCCGTCGGCGGTTGTGTGGCCAGTCAGGAAGGCGCGGCGATCCGCGATCGCGCTCCGTATGTTGACGTGGTGTTCGGCCCACAGACCCTGCACCGTCTGCCCGAGATGATCGACGCCGCGCGCAGCAGCAAGCTGCCGCAGGTTGACGTCTCGTTCCCGGAAATCGAAAAATTCGACCACCTGCCCGAGCCACGCATCGACGGCCCGAGTGCCTATGTGTCGGTCATGGAGGGTTGCAGCAAGTACTGCACGTTCTGCGTGGTGCCGTACACCCGTGGTGAAGAGGTCAGCCGGCCGTTCGATGACGTGATCGCGGAAATCATTCACCTTGCCGAAAACGGCGTGCGCGAAGTGACCTTGCTGGGGCAGAACGTCAACGGCTATCGCGGCTCGACTCACGACGGTCGCCTGGCCGATCTGGCTGAGCTGATTCGTGTGGTCGCCGCTGTCGATGGCATCGACCGCATCCGCTACACCACGTCACATCCGCTGGAGTTCTCCGACAGCCTGATCCAGGCCCACGCCGAGGTGCCGGAACTGGTCAAGCACCTGCACTTGCCGGTGCAGTCGGGCTCGGACCGGATCCTCGCGGCGATGAAGCGCAACCACACGGCGCTGGAGTACAAATCCAAGCTGCGCAAACTGCGCGCGGCCGTGCCGGGAATCTGCATCAGCTCGGACTTCATCGTCGGCTTCCCCGGCGAGACCGAAAAAGACTTCGAACAGACCATGAAGCTGATTGCAGATGTCGGCTTCGATTTCTCCTACTCCTTCGTTTACAGCCAGCGCCCGGGCACGCCCGCCGCCGATCTGGCCGATGACACCCCGGAAGAATTGAAAAAAGAACGTCTGAATGCGCTGCAACATCGCTTGAATCAGCAAGGCTTCGAGATCAGCCGACAAATGGTCGGTTCGATCCAGCGCATTCTGGTGACCGATTATTCGAAGAAAGACCCGGGCGAGCTGCAAGGCCGTACCGAGAATAATCGTATCGTCAACTTCCGCTGCGACAATCCGACCCTGATCGGCCAGTTCGCCGACGTGCACATCGACGCGGCGCAACCGCACTCGCTGCGCGGCTCGCTGATCCAGTAAATGCAAAAGATCGCAGCCTTCGGCAGCTCCTACATGGATTACATTCCCCTGTAGGAGCTGCCGAAGGCTGCGATCTTGACGGTCTCGACGCCGAGAATATTTAAGAGCTTTCGCACCCACGCCACTGGCGTTATCCTTGATTTCATCCTAATTGCCCCAGGGCGGCTAAATACGACCTTGAACGCACCCATCGAACCACATCGTTTTCTCCTCGAGCCTTTTGAGGCTCGCCGCTTCGCCAATCTGTGCGGGCAATTCGACGAGCATTTGCGCTTGATCGAGCAGCGCCTGGCCATCGAGATCCGCAATCGCGGAAACCAGTTCGAGCTGATTGGCGACCCCAAACTCACCACGTCCGCGGAAAACCTGCTGCGCCGCCTGTACCGGGAAACCAAGGGTACCGAGCTGTCGCCAGACCTGGTGCACCTGTTCATCCAGGAATCGGCCGGCGCGGATCTCGACAATCCGGCCCCTGCCGAACCGACTGTCGCCCTGCGTACGAAAAAAGGCATGATTCGCCCACGCGGCTTGAATCAGCAGCGCTACGTGAAGGAAATCCTCGGCAACGACATCAACTTCGGCATCGGCCCGGCCGGTACCGGCAAGACCTATCTGGCCGTGGCCTGCGCGGTTGATGCACTGGAACGCGAGCAGATCCGCCGCATCCTGCTGGTGCGTCCGGCGGTCGAAGCGGGTGAAAAACTCGGCTTCCTGCCCGGCGACCTGTCGCAGAAGATCGACCCGTACCTGCGCCCGCTGTATGACGCACTGTACGAAATGCTCGGCTTCGAATACGTCGCCAAGCTGATCGAGAAACAAGTGATTGAAGTCGCGCCGCTGGCCTACATGCGCGGTCGCACGCTGAACAACAGCTTCATCATTCTCGACGAAAGCCAGAACACCACCGTCGAGCAGATGAAGATGTTCCTCACGCGCATCGGTTTTGGCTCCACCGCCGTGATCACCGGCGACATCACCCAGGTCGACCTGCCGCGCGGCACCAAATCCGGCCTGCACCATGTGATCGAAGTGCTGAAAGACGTGCCCGGCATCAGCTTCACCCACTTCCAGCCCAAAGACGTCGTGCGCCACCCGTTGGTGCAGCGGATTGTCGAGGCCTACGAGCGCTTCGAGACCCGTGCCGAAGCCGCGAAGGAAGCCTCGCGCGATGCTTGAGCTGGATCTGCAAATCGCCACCGAGGCCAGCGCGCCCAGTGAAGCCGAGTTCCGTCAGTGGTGCGAACTGGCCCTGCGCCAGCGCACCGCTGATTCGGAAATGACCATTCGTCTGGTCGATGAGCAAGAAGGCCGCGAGCTCAACCACACCTGGCGCCACAAGGATTACGCGACCAATGTGTTGTCGTTCCCGGCGGAAGTGCCTGACGAGTTTCTCGATATCCCGCTGCTCGGCGATCTGGTGATCTGCGTGGCCGTGGTCGAACGCGAAGCCGCCGAGCAGGGCAAGGAACTAAAGGCCCACTGGGCACATCTGGTCATTCACGGCTGCTTGCATCTGCTGGGTTACGACCATATAGATGACGACGAAGCCGAGGAAATGGAAGCACTGGAACGCGAGTTGCTTGCCGAACTGGGCTATCGCGATCCGTACGCGGACGACGAAACCGAACACTCCCCCATCGTTACAACAAAGGATTCAGAGTAATCGCTATGAGCGAAGATCGATCGAGCAACGGGCAGAAGTCATGGCTGGGTAAACTGACCCAGGCTTTTGCCCACGAGCCGAAGAACCGCCAGGAGCTCCTTGAGCTGCTGCGCGATGCACATCAGAACAAACTGCTGGACAGCGAAGCGCTGGCCATCGTCGAAGGCGCCATTCAGGTGGCTGACCTGCAAGTGCGCGACATCATGGTGCCGCGCTCGCAAGTGATCAGCATCAAGGCGACCCAGACACCCCGCGAATTTCTCCCGGCCGTGGTCGACTCGGCCCACTCACGCTATCCGGTCATCGGCGAAAGCCATGACGACGTGATGGGCGTGCTGCTGGTCAAGGATCTGCTGCCGTTGATCTTCAAAGAGAACGGCGACAGCTTCAACATCAAGGATTTGCTGCGCCCTGCCACGTTTGTACCGGAGTCCAAGCGTCTGAACGTGTTGCTGCGTGAATTCCGCGCCAACCACAACCACATGGCCATCGTCATCGACGAGTACGGCGGCGTGGCCGGTCTGGTGACCATCGAAGACGTGCTCGAACAGATCGTTGGCGATATCGAGGACGAGCACGACGTCGAGGAAGACAGCTACATCAAGCCGCTGCCCAGCGGTGATTTCCTGATCAAGGCGCTGACGCCGATCGAAAACTTCAACGAGTTTTTCGACAGCGAATTCTCCGACGACGAATTCGACACCGTCGGCGGTCTGGTGATGAGCGCGTTCGGCCACTTGCCAAAACGCAACGAAATCACTGAAATCGGCGCCTATCGTTTCCGCATCCTGAACGCCGACAGCCGTCGGATTCATTTGCTGCGTCTGACACCTATTGCTCGCTAAGGACTGAAATGCGCTGGACTACCCGCCCCGGCTGGCCCGGTAACCTGCTGGCCGTGGCGGCCGGTGCAATCACCACTTTCGCTCTCGCCCCGTTCAACATCTGGCCGCTGGCGTTGCTGGCGGTCGGTCTGTTCTATGCCGGTTTGCGTGAGCTGAGCCCTCGTCAGGCGCTGGGTCGTGGCTGGTGCTTCGGCTTCGGCCTGTTTGGCGCCGGCACCAGTTGGATCTATTACAGCATTCACCATTTTGGCGGCGCTTCGGTGTTGCTCGCCGGGTTCCTGATGCTGCTGTTCACAGCGGCGATTGCCTGGTTCTTCGCCTTGCCCGCCTGGCTGTGGGCGCGCTGGTTGCGCCGTAACGAGGCGCCGCTGGCGGATGCCCTGGCTTTTGCTGCGCTGTGGGTCGGGCAGGAAGCGTTTCGCGGCTGGTTCCTCACCGGTTTCCCGTGGCTTTACTCCGGTTACAGTCAGCTCGACGGCCCGCTGGCCGGGCTCGCACCGCTGGGCGGAATGTGGCTGGTGTCATTTGTTCTGGCACTGACGGCGGCACTGATCTACAACGCGCCGCGCTTGTTGCAGGCGCGGCGCAAGGGTTTTATCGCTGCCGGCCTGGTACTTCTGCTGGGCCCCTGGATAGCGGGCGTCGCCCTCAAAGGCCACGCCTGGACCAGCCCGTCCGGCGCACCGCTGACGGTGGCTGCGATTCAGGGCAACGTCGCGCAAAGCATGAAATGGGACCCGGCCGAGCTCAACGCACAACTGGCGCTGTACCGCGACTTGAGTTTCCGTTCCAAACCGGTCGACCTGCTGATCTGGCCGGAAACCGCCGTGCCGGTTCTGAAGGAGTCCGCCGAGGGCTACCTGACGATGATGGGCAGCTTCGCCGCCGAGCGTAAATCAGCGCTGATCACCGGTGTACCGATCCGCCAGACCGTGCATAAAGAGAGACGCTTCTTCAACGGCATCACCGTGGTCGGCGAAGGCGACGGCACTTATCTGAAGCAGAAACTGGTGCCGTTCGGCGAATACGTGCCGTTGCAGGATGTGTTGCGTGGTTTGATCGCGTTCTTCGACCTGCCCATGTCGGACTTCGCTCGCGGCCCTTCCGATCAGGCGCTGTTGCAGGCCAAGGGTTACCAGATCGCACCGTTCATCTGCTACGAAGTGGTCTATCCGGAATTCGCCGCCGGGCTATCGGCACGCAGCGATCTGCTGCTGACGATCAGCAATGACACCTGGTTCGGCACTTCCATCGGGCCGCTGCAACATCTGCAAATGGCGCAGATGCGCGCACTGGAAGCCGGACGCTGGATGATCCGCGCGACCAACAACGGCGTTACCGGCCTGATCAACCCGTTCGGGCAGATCACCGAGCAGATTCCGCAGTTCGAACAGGGCGTGCTGTACGGCGAAGTGGTGCCGATGCATAACCTGACGCCTTATCTGCAATGGCGTTCATGGCCATTGATTGTGCTGTGCCTGCTGCTGTTTGGCTGGGCGCTGATGGCGAACCGGATGTCGAAAACCCTTTAAAAGCTTCGCGAGCAGGCTCGCTCCCACAGTTGGAATGCATTTCAATGTGGGAGCGAGCCTGCTCGCGAAGAGGGCATTAGCAGCAGCGAGTCAATCGTGGTTGGCTTCACCTCGGTAAAACAGCGAATACCCCACCTGCCCCACCGCTTCATTGAGCAACTGCCCGCTCTGCCAGATCGACTTGAACTCCGGCAGCCAGCCACCGAAAGGCCGGGCGTTATCGGTGCCAAGAAAACCCACCGGCGCTGGCACTACTTCGAATCCCGCCTGTTGAAAACTCCACACCGCGCGCGGCATATGCCACGCCTGTGTCACCACGACGACCCGCTTGATCCCCTGCGGCAAGAGAATATCCGCCGTGAACCGCGCGTTTTCCCATGTGGTGCGGCTCTCGCCTTCCTGCCAGCGCACGCTCACGTCGAAGTCATCACGCAACGAATCCGCCATCAATTTCGCCTCGGTCGGTGGCGTGCCGTAATGCAGGCCGCCGCTGGTCAGGATCGGCAAGCCCGAGGCCTTGGCCAGGCGCGCCGCGTAACGCTGACGCTCGAGACCGACGCCGGTTGGCTGGTCTTCGCCCCAGGCGAGATCACCGCGCTCACGTCCCGAGCCCAACACCACAATAGCTTCGGCGCGTTGCCCAAGCGTCGCCCATTCCTGCCGGGCCAGCGGCGGCTCGCGCTCCAATGCCTTGGCGCTCCATTGCACCACCACCGGCAGGCTCATCAGCCACAGGCCGCCAAAGCCAAGGGCAAAACACACGCCAGCCAGACGCGGTCGCGAGCGGCGCAGCCACCAGGCGGCCAGCAACAGCAGCAAGAGAATGCCGGGCGGCAATAAAAGTTGTTTGATGAAATATCGAAAGGGCATCGGGCATCTCCAAAGATGCCCGAAGCCTAAGAGTGTTAATCAAGGGTTACAACCAATAGGCGGGATCCTGTTGCAAAAGATCCGTTCCCGACCTGCCATGCGCTTACTTGGCCTGCACAGAGCGAACCTTGCCGGTGTCTCTGCGCGGCGCCTTGTCCTTGAGCCAGATGACCTTGGCCGAATGTGCTGCATCGAGCTGCTTCACTGCTTGAGACAGGCATCCCTGCGTTTCACGTTCACTGCGATCCAGATAGGCCTTGACCAGTTTGAACTCGGCGGGGCTCAAGCCACGCAATTCCAGTTCCAGGGGGCGCTCGTCGCGCAGCCGGTCAGCGGTTTTCACGGCGTCCAGCGCCATGCCCAGACGATCGATCAACCTTTCGTACAACTCGGGTTTCGTTACGTTTTTTTTCCGTTGCTCCACCATCCCTCACCTCATTGAAGATAAGACTCACTCCCCAGTTAGAGCTTAGCTTCGCTGCACGAACCGGCTACACGCCGCGACCAACGGCCCTCGCCACGCAAACCCTCTGGCAAACAGCTGTAATCAGGGTTTCCCTCGGCCAAGCGCGGTCATGTATGCTACGGCGCTTCCTGTCATTCCACTTCCAGCGCACTCGGGCGATCCCGAATGCAGCCGTCGAAGCGGATTAGGCCACCCCTATCCAGTACAAAAGTAGCCATGCACGAACAATATCAGCCACGTGAGATCGAAGCCGCCGCCCAGTCGTTCTGGGATGAGCAAAAGTCCTTTGAAGTCAGTGAACAGCCAGGCAAGGAAACCTACTACTGCCTGTCGATGTTCCCGTACCCCAGCGGCAAGCTGCACATGGGCCACGTGCGCAACTACACCATCGGCGACGTGATCTCGCGCTACCAGCGCATGCAAGGCAAGAATGTTCTGCAGCCAATGGGTTGGGATGCGTTCGGCATGCCGGCGGAAAACGCCGCGATGAAGAACAACGTGGCGCCCGCCAAGTGGACCTACGAGAACATCGCCTACATGAAGTCGCAGCTGCGCAGCCTCGGCCTCGCGGTCGACTGGTCCCGTGAAGTGACCACCTGCAAGCCCGACTACTACCGCTGGGAACAATGGCTGTTCACTCGCCTGTTCGAAAAAGGCGTGATCTACCGCAAGAACGGCACCGTGAACTGGGACCCGGTCGACCAGACCGTGCTGGCCAACGAGCAAGTCATCGACGGACGCGGCTGGCGCTCCGGCGCGCTGATCGAAAAGCGCGAAATCCCGATGTACTACTTCAAGATCACTGCCTATGCGGACGAGCTGCTGGAGAGCCTCGACGAGCTGACTGGCTGGCCGGAGCAGGTCAAGACCATGCAGCGCAACTGGATCGGCAAGTCCCGCGGCATGGAAGTGCAGTTTCCGTACAACGTCGACTCGATCGGCGAAGCCGGCACCCTGAAAGTCTTCACCACCCGTCCGGACACCCTGATGGGCGCGACCTACGTCGCCGTGGCGGCCGAGCACCCGCTGGCGACCCTGGCCGCGCAAAACAACCCCGAGCTGCAAGCGTTCATCGCTGAATGCAAGGGCGGCAGCGTCGCTGAAGCCGACGTCGCCACCCAGGAAAAGAAAGGCCTGCCGACCGGCCTGTTCGTCGAGCACCCGCTGACCGGTGAAAAACTGCCGGTGTGGGTCGCCAACTACGTGCTGATGCACTACGGCGACGGCGCAGTCATGGCGGTCCCGGCGCACGACGAGCGCGATTTCGAATTCGCCCACAAGTACAACCTGCCGGTGAAATCGGTAGTGCGCACCAGCTCCGGTGACACCAACCAAGCGCCGTGGCAAGACGCCTATGGCGAGCACGGCACGCTGATCAACTCCGGTGAGTTCGACGGCCTCGACTTCGCTGGCGCGTTCGACGCCATGGAAGTGGCCCTGATCAAGAAAGAGCTGGGCGCCTCGCGCACCCAGTTCCGCCTGCGCGACTGGGGCATCAGCCGCCAGCGCTACTGGGGCTGCCCGATCCCGATCATCCACTGCGCTGCGTGCGGTGACGTACCGGTGCCGGAAGATCAACTGCCGGTCGTATTGCCTGAAGACGTGGTGCCGGACGGCGCCGGTTCGCCGCTGGCGCGCATGCCCGAGTTCTACGAGTGCACTTGCCCGAAATGCGGCGAGCCTGCCAAGCGTGAAACCGACACCATGGACACCTTCGTCGAGTCGTCGTGGTACTACGCCCGTTACGCCTCCCCGCACTTCGAGGGTGGTCTGGTCGAGAAATCCGCCGCCGATCACTGGCTGCCGGTGGATCAGTACATCGGTGGCATCGAACACGCCATTCTTCACCTGCTCTATGCGCGCTTCTTCCACAAGCTGATGCGCGATGAAGGCCTGGTCAGCTCCAACGAGCCGTTCAAGAACCTGCTGACCCAAGGCATGGTGATCGCCGAAACCTACTATCGTCGCGAAGCCAACGGCGCCTACACCTGGTTCAACCCGGCCGACGTCGAACTCGAACGCGACAGCAAAGCCAAGGTCATCAGCGCCAGGCTGAAATCCGACGGCCTGCCGGTGGAAATCGGCGGCACCGAGAAGATGGCCAAGTCGAAGAACAACGGCGTCGATCCGCAGTCGATGATCGACCAGTTCGGTGCCGACACTTGCCGCCTGTTCATGATGTTCGCCTCGCCGCCTGACATGAGTGCGGAATGGTCGGACTCCGGCGTTGAAGGCTCGCACCGCTTCCTCAAGCGTGTCTGGCGTCTGGCGCAAGCCCACGTCACCCAAGGCTTGCCGGGCAAGCTTGAGGTTGGCGCTCTGAGCGACGAGCAGAAATCCGTGCGTCGCGCGATCCACCTGGCGATCAAGCAGGCCAGCCATGACGTCGGCCAGAACCACAAATTCAACACCGCCATCGCGCAAGTCATGACGCTGATGAACGTGCTGGAAAAAGCCGCCCAAGGCACCGAACAGGATCGCGCGCTGCTGCACGAAGGTCTCGAAGCGGTCACTTTGCTGCTGGCACCGATCACCCCGCATATCAGCCATGAATTGTGGAAACAGTTGGGTCACGCCGATGCGGTGATCGATGCCGGCTGGCCGGCGGTGGACGAAAGCGCTCTGGTGCAGGACAACCTGACCCTGGTCATTCAGGTCAACGGTAAACTGCGCGGCCAGATCGAAATGCCGGCCAGCGCCACCCGCGAGGAAATCGAAGCCGCCGCGCGCGTCAACGAGAACGTGCTGCGGTTTGTCGACGGTCTGACCATTCGCAAAGTGATTGTGGTGCCGGGCAAACTGGTCAACATCGTCGCCAGCTAAATTGGATCGGGTGTCGGGTTCGCCTGGCACCCAGTAAAACCTTTCGGGCCGCAGAGTCGGCTCACCTGGTTTCAAGGGGAGCAACACAATGATCAAACGCAATCTGCTGGTGATGGGCCTCGCCGTTCTGCTGAGCGCCTGCGGTTTCCAGTTGCGTGGTACCGGCACCAACGAACTGTCGATCAAGGAACTCGACCTGAGCGCGCGCAACGCCTACGGCGAAACCGTGACGCAACTGCGTCAGGTGCTTGAGTCCAGTGGCGTCAAGATCTACAGCGGCGCGCCGTACAAGCTGTTTCTGGCTGACGAGCAGGAAAGCCAGCGCATCCTCAGCTACGCCGGTGCCGGTCGTACAGGCGAATATCAGGTCAGCACAGTGCTGAGCTACGATATCCGCGGCGAGAAGAACCTGTCGCTGCTCAGCGACAAGCTCGAAGTGCAGAAAGTCTTCATTCATGACGGCAACAACCTCGTCGGTTCCGATCAGGAAGCCAACGATGCCCGTCGCGAAATCCGCCGCGAACTGGTACAGCGCATGATGCTGCGCCTGCAACAGCTGACTCCGGGGCAATTGCAGCAACTGCAGCAAGCCGCCAATGACCGCGCCAAGGCCGAAGCCGACGCGCTGGAAGCGGCACAAAAGGCTGAAGCGGAAACTCCGCGTCAGTCGCCGCTCGAAATCCCGCAGCAGTAAGACGGCCGGGGCGCTCAGGCGCCCCGCTCGCCCTTCCTTATGAAGCTCACCCCCGCGCAACTCGGCAAACACCTGCAAGGCGCACTCGCGCCGGTCTACATCATCAGCGGCGATGATCCGTTGCTGTGTCAGGAAGCCGCCGATGCCATCCGCAGTGCTGCTCGCCAGCAAGGTTTTGACGAACGTCAGGTCTTCGCCGCCGACGCCAATTTCGATTGGGGGACGTTGCTGCAGGCCGGTGCCAGCATGTCGCTGTTCGCCGAAAAACGCCTGTTGGAGCTGCGTCTGCCGTCGGGCAAACCGGGCGACAAAGGCGCGGCCGCGCTGATCGAATATTGCTCGCGCCCCGCCGAAGATACGCTGCTGCTGATCAGCTTGCCGAAGCTCGATGGCAGTGCGCAGAAAACCAAGTGGGGCAAGGCCCTGGTCGAAGGCCAGCAAACTCAGTTCGTGCAGATCTGGCCGGTGGATGCCAATCAGCTGCCGAGCTGGATTCGTCAGCGATTGTCACAGGCAGGCCTGTCGGCCAGTCAGGACGCTGTCGAATTGATTGCCGCACGTGTCGAAGGCAACCTGCTCGCCGCCGCCCAGGAAATCGAAAAGCTGAAGTTGATGGCCGAAGGTGGGCAGATCACCGTCGAAACCGTGCAGGCCGCCGTGGCCGACAGTGCGCGGTTTGACGTGTTCGGCCTGACCGACGCGGTGCTCAACGGCGAACCGGCTCACGCCCTGCGCATGCTCGAAGGTCTGCGCGGTGAAGGCGTCGAGCCGCCTGTGATCCTTTGGGCGCTGGCGCGGGAGTTGCGCCTGCTGGCCAATATTTCCCTGCAATACAGCCAGGGCACACCGCTGGACAAGTGCTTCAGCCAGTCGAAACCGCCGGTCTGGGACAAGCGCAAGCCGCTGATGAGCAAGGCCCTGCAACGCTATTCGGCGCAACGCTGGGCGCAACTGCTGCTCGAAGCCCAGCGTATCGATGCGCAGATCAAGGGTCAGGCGGCGGGTTCGCCGTGGATGAGCCTTAGCCGCCTGGCTTTATTGATGTCAGGCCAGCGACTGTCATTGCCTGCTGAATAAGATCAAAAGATCGCAGCCTTCGGCAGCTCCTACACCGATCCCTGTAGGAGCTGCGGCACGCTGCGATCTTTTGATCTTGTTTTCCTACAAACACTGCCCATATTTGTCCTATAGACAGATGCCCGACATCGGCAGATTATTCCCCCCGCAAAACTCACCTCACCGAGAGAACCCTCATGAGCAAAAAGCCTGCAAAGCATGGCCCCAACAAGGCCAAATCCATCGTCGCCCAGCCCTTGTTCCGCAGCCGCCAGGAACGACCTTCCAAGGGCAAAGGCAGCTACCGCCGCGAAGCCTTCCAGCCTGACAACTGGGAGGCTTCTTGTTTTCTGGCTGCCTGAAGCGCACTACCCCCCGCTCATGTTAAGGTCTGCACCTGATTCGTTTCCCCTGGAACTGTGCATGCCCCCAAGTCTTTCCCGTCGTTGGCCTGTTCGCCAATTGATCGCTGCCTCCAGCTTCATTCTGCTTGTCGCCTGCGCGGAAAAACCCACCGCCGCCGATGCACAACCGCTTCAAGCCGCCCCGGTCACCACGGCCCCAGCGATCATTCCGCCGGTAGTGCCGTCCACCGACCCGCTCGATATTCAACCGACCCAGACCTTTGCCGAATGGCAGGCCGGTTTCCGCAAGGATGCCCTCGCCGCGGGGATTCGTGCCGAGCTGTTCGATCAGGCATTTGCCAATGTCAGCTTCGACGCCAGCGTGATTCGCGCCGATCGCAGTCAGCCAGAGTTCTCCCGCCCGGTGTGGGAATACCTCGATGGCGCGCTGTCGCCACTGCGCGTACGCAAAGGCCAGGCGTTGATCAGCCAGTACGCCGACATTCTGCAAAGCATCGAGCAGCGTTATGGCGTTGATCGCCAGGCGTTGGTGTCGGTGTGGGGCATGGAAAGCAATTTCGGCCAGTTCCAGGGCAGCAAGTCGGTGATCAACTCGCTGGCCACGCTCGCCTACGAGGGGCGTCGCCCGGGCTTTGCTCACGCGCAATTGATCGCCGCCCTGCAGATTCTGCAACAGGGCGATATCACACCGGAGAAGATGCTGGGTTCCTGGGCCGGTGCAATGGGCCAGACGCAGTTCATTCCCACCACCTACAACACCCATGCGGTGGACTTTGACGGTGACGGTCGCCGCGACATCTGGGGCAGCCCGGCGGATGCGCTGGCTTCGACTGCGCATTACCTGCAAAGCTCGGGCTGGCAGCGTGGCCAGCCATGGGGCTTCGAAGTGCAGCTGCCGAGCGGTTTCAACTACACCCTGGCGGACGGCGCGATTCGTAAAAGCGTGGCTGAATGGCGGCAACTGGGCGTGAACCTGCCGAACGGCGCTCAGGTTCCGGCAGGTTCAGAACAACTGTCCGCCGCCCTGCTGCTGCCCGCCGGCTATCGTGGCCCGGCGTTTCTGATCCTCGACAACTTCCGGGCGATTCTCAAGTACAACAATTCGTCGTCCTATGCGCTGGCAGTGAGTCTGTTGTCCGAGCGTTTCGAAGGTGCAGGCCTGATCAATGGCAACTGGCCGAAAGATGACCTGCCGCTGAGCCGTACCGAGCGCATCGAACTGCAGACGCTGTTGAGCGCGCGTAATTACGACGCCGGCACGGCTGACGGGATTATCGGCGCCAACACCCGCAAAGCGATTCGCAGCGCGCAGCAAGCGCTGGGCTGGCCGGCGGATGGTTATCCGACGCACAAGTTGCTTGAGAGCCTGCGTAGCCAATAGAACAAATCAAAAGATCGCAGCCTTCGGCAGCTCCTCCAGGATGCTCGTCAATCCATGTAGGAGCTGCCGAAGGCTGCGATCTTTTTTGCCCCACCCGAATTACCGGATGACCACATCCTGCTCCAGCATCAACTCCTGCTTCCCCGCATCCAGCCGCACCAGCGCGCCCAACGGCAGCGTCAGGTTCGGATCACAATGGCCACTGCGCCAGCCCGACAACACTGGGATCCGCAACGGCTCAAACGTCTGCTTGAGCAAGCGATTCAGCGCCTCGACATCGACCCCGGCGATATCACCGACCAGCACACCGCGCAGCCTGGCCAACTTGCCAGCCAGACGCATCTGGGTCAGCAGACGGTCGATACGATACAGCGGCTCGTTGATATCCTCGATGAACAGAACCGCGCCGTCGACATCGATCTCGTAAGGCGTGCCGAGGGTCGCGGCGATCATCGCCAGATTGCCTCCCAGCAAACGCCCGTGGGCAACGCCCGGCTCGACGGTTGATAGCGGATAAGCCGCCGGATGGCTCAGCACACTGCCCGTCTTCATTTGCCCGCGGAGCATGGCGAAGAATGAAGTGACGGTCGGCGGCTCCTTGTCGCCCAGCAGGTCGGCATTGAGCAACGGCCCGTGAAAGGTCACGAATCCGGCGTAGCGACTGATGGCCAGATGCAGCGCGGTGATATCGCTGTAGCCGACAAAAGGTTTGGCGTGACGGCTCAGCAGGTCGTAATCGATTCGGTCGAGCAGACGCGGCGTGCCGTAGCCGCCGCGCAGGCAAATGATCGCGTCGACGTCGGGATCAGCGAACGCCGCGTGCAGATCGCGCAGACGCACGTCATCACTGCCGGCCAGATAGCCGTCCTTCTCGTAGACGCCGGGAAACACCTTCAGCCCATAGCCGCGTGCGCGCATCCACTGCAGCGCCTTATCGGTGTCCAGAGCACCCGGGCCGGCAGGCGCAATGACGCCGATCAGCCCTTCCGAGGGCAGTGCGGGCACGGCTGTGTGCGGGCAGAGTGTATGGGTCGGTCGAACGGTCATCCTTGGATCTCCCTGTGAATTGATGCTCACACA
This sequence comes from Pseudomonas moraviensis, assembly GCF_900105805.1. NCBI lineage: Bacteria > Pseudomonadati > Pseudomonadota > Gammaproteobacteria > Pseudomonadales > Pseudomonadaceae > Pseudomonas > Pseudomonas moraviensis. The sequence continues at coordinate 4,113,488 of NZ_LT629788.1, forward strand.
TTAGTCAGGAACGTGAACAAACAGAAGAGGATCAGCCACGCCGTGCATTGAAGGAAAAATCAGCAGCGAATGTAAGTCGGGCAAAAAAATGCCCGCCGGGCTATCAGACCTCGGCGGGCATTTTTCCTCGGCGCTGAATCAGGAACCCAGCAGCTCGGCCTTGACCAGCTTCGCCTGCTCGTCGGCGTGGTACGAGGAACGTACCAGCGGGCCCGATGCAACGTTCTTGAAGCCCATCTTGTAACCTTCTTCGGCGAACCAGGCGAAGGTGTCCGGGTGCACGAAACGCTGCACCGGCAAGTGGCTGCGCGACGGTTGCAGGTACTGGCCGAGAGTCAGCATGTCGATGTCGTGTTCGCGCATGCGCTTCATGACTTCGATGACTTCCTCGTCGGTCTCGCCCAAGCCCAGCATCAGGCCGGACTTGGTCGGAATGTGCGGCATCATCTGCTTGAAGCGCTGCAGCAGTGTCAGCGACCACTGGTAATCCGAACCCGGGCGCGCAGCCTTGTACAGGCGCGGCACGGTTTCCAGGTTGTGGTTGAACACATCCGGTGGCTCGGCGGCGGTGATTTCCAGCGCGATGTCCATGCGGCCACGGTAGTCCGGGACCAGGGTCTCGAGCTGCACGTTCGGCGACAGTTTGCGGATTTCGCGGATGCAGTCGGCAAAGTGCTGGGCACCGCCGTCACGCAGGTCATCGCGGTCCACCGAAGTGATCACCACGTATTTGAGCTTGAGGTCGGCGATGGCGATGGCCAGGCTCTCCGGCTCGTTGACGTCCAGTGGCTTCGGACGACCGTGGCCAACGTCGCAGAACGGGCAGCGACGGGTGCAGATGTCGCCCATGATCATGAAGGTCGCGGTGCCGCCGGAGAAGCATTCGCCGAGGTTCGGGCAGGAGGCTTCCTCGCAGACGCTATGCAGCTTGTGCTTGCGCAGCAGGCTCTTGATGCGGTCGACTTCCGGCGAAACCGGGATGCGCACGCGAATCCAGTCAGGTTTCTTCGGCAGTTCGGTGGTCGGGATGATCTTGACCGGGATGCGTGCAACCTTCTCGGCGCCGCGCAGCTTGACGCCGGCTTCAACCTTGGGACGCGGGGCCGGGCGCTCGGTCACGTCGAGCGTCGGGATCATGGTTTGCACTGCATCAGTAGTCATATCAGTCGATTCCGCCCGTGAGGGTCGTCTGCTCAGCATAGTCGAGGTGTTTGACGAGCTGCGCGCGCAGCCGGGCACTTACCTCGGCAAATTCAATCGATCCTGCGTGATCGCTCAGCTGGGTCATGGCCAGCCCGGCGTAGCCGCAGGGATTAATCCGTCGAAACGGTTCCAGGTTCATATCCACGTTCAGGGCCAGGCCATGAAAGGAACAACCGTGGCGAATGCGCAAACCCAGAGAAGCGATTTTCGCTCCATCGACATACACGCCGGGAGCATCTGGCTTGGCCGCAGCGGTGACGCCGTAGCTGGCCAGCAGTTCGATCAGGCAGGCTTCCATGCGGCTGACCAGATCACGCACGCCGAAACCCAGCTTGCGCACATCCAGCAACAGATAAGCCACCAGTTGCCCGGGGCCATGATAAGTCACTTGGCCGCCACGATCGACCTGCACCACCGGAATATCTCCCGGCAGCAACAGGTGTTCGGCCTTGCCGGCCTGGCCCTGGGTGAACACCGGCGGGTGTTCGACGAGCCAGATTTCGTCGGCGGCAGCATTGCCGCGTTCGTTGGTGAAGCGTTGCATGGCATGCCAGACCGGCTCGTAAGCCATCTGGCCCAGCTCGCGAAAGCCCAGCGTGCCGTGCATCACAACACCATGTGCACGAAGCCGGTCGCCCGCAGTTCGCTGTTGATGTTGTACAACTGATCCTGGTCGGTGGCGACGATATGCAACTGAATCGTGGTGTATTTGCCGTTGGTGCTTTGACGTTCGTCGATGCGCTCATCGTTGATGGTCGCGTGTTTCTTGACGATGTCGATGATCTGGTCTTTGTTGCCGACGCCCGTGTCGCTGATCACCTTGATCGGATAATCAGTCTGCGGAAATTCGATCTTTGGCGCCTTTACTTCGGTATCGGTCATGGCGTAACGGCCTCTTAAGCCGTGGTAACGCACATGGCCCCGCACCGGTTCGGGGCGGGGCCATGCAGGTCAACACTGAATCAGTTGAACAAGCCGTAGAAGAATAGACGGATGCTATCCCACATGCGGCGGAAGATACCACCCTCCTCGACGCCATCCAGAGCGATCAGGTCGGCGCTGTGCACCACCTTGTCTTCCAGTTTGACTTCGACTTTACCGATCACGTCGCCCTTGGCGATTGGCGCAACCAGTTGCGGGTTCATGGTCATGCTGGCAGCGAGCTTCTTCAGCTGGCCTTTCGGCAGGGTCATGGTCAGGTCTTGTGCCAGGCCGGCCTTGACCTGGCTGGTGGTGCCTTTCCACACCGGCGCCTGCGCCAGTTCAGTACCCTTCTGATAGAAGGTCTGGGTTTCGAAGAAGCGGAAACCGTAGGTCAGCAGCTTCTGGGTTTCTGCGGCGCGGGCCACTTCGCTGTTGGTGCCGAACACCACGGCGATCAAGCGCTGGCCGTCACGTACCGCCGAGGACACCATGCAGTAGCCGGCTTCGTCGGTGTGGCCGGTTTTCAGACCGTCAACGGTCTTGTCGCGCCACAGCAGCAGGTTGCGGTTAGGCTGCTTGATGCCGTTCCAGAAGAACTCCTTCTGCGAGTAGATCGCGTAGTGAGCCGGGTCTTCGTGGATGATCGCACGGGCCAGGATCGCCATGTCGTGGGCCGACGAGTAGTGCTCAGGGTTCGGCAGACCGGTCGGGTTCATGAAGTGGGTATTGGTCATGCCCAGTTCGGTGACGGTCTTGTTCATCAGGTCGGCGAATGCGTCTTCGCTGCCGGCGATGTGCTCGGCCAGGGCGACGCTGGCGTCGTTACCGGACTGGATGATGATGCCGTGCAGCAGGTCGCTGACAGTCACCTGCGAGCCGACCTTGATGAACATCCGCGAACCGCCGGTGCGCCAGGCGTTTTCGCTGACGGTCACCGGGTCGTTTTCACCGATCTGGCCGCGACGGATTTCCAGGGTCGCGATGTACGCGGTCATCAGCTTGGTCAGGCTGGCCGGTGGCAGACGCTGGTCGCCGTTGTTTTCGACCAGCACGTTGCCGCTGCTGGCATCCATCAGAACATAGGCCTTGGCGGCCAGTTGTGGTGGCGACGGCATCATCTCGGCCGCGAAAGCGGCTGGCGAGAGGAGCAGCGGGACTAGCAGACACAGGCGTTTGGCAAAGGTGGTGATGTTCATCCGTCTCTCGAAATCGCTAATGGAAACTTGCCCGAAGGCAAAACTTATTCAGACAGCCTTCTAACGGGCCATCGCGTGTTCAGTTGCTCACTCCAGTCACCCTTGCCGGGCTTTTGTTCTTCGACGAGCCAACAACCTGGTTCACCCCCCGAATACCGCAAGTGAACCGTCAATCAAGGTCTACGTATTACTCAGTAACCACGCTGGGCGAACCCAGATTGGCCAGCCGCACACTGTTCTGCACCTGGGCGATTTCACCCGGCGAGCCGATCGGCCCCAGGCGTACCCGGTGCAGGGTCTGCTGATTGCGCACGATCGAGCTGATGAACACCGGCGCGCTCACCATCCCGCTGAGCTTCGACCTCAGCAGTTCGGCAGCGTCCGGGTTGGCGAACGCGCCCACCTGCAGATACTGGCCAGACGCTGGTGCAGAAGCGTTTTTTTTTGCATCGATCTGCACGGGCACCACGGCCGCCGCGTGCTGCTGCGGCGGCGGCGTCCACTGCTCGACAGTCCCGGCCGAAGCGGTGATCACCGGGGCGCTATTCTGCGCCACTTGCGGCTCGTTGAGCATCAGCGGCGCCGGACGGCCCTTGGCCGCCCACCATTGCTGCGGATCGATGCCTTCGACCTTGACCCGTGCGGTGCCGGTTTCGGCATAGCCGAGTTTTTTCGCCGCCGCGTAGGACAAGTCGATGATGCGATCGGAGTAGAACGGCCCACGGTCGTTGACGCGCAGGATCACGGTCTTGTGGTTGTCCAGGTTGGTCACCCGAACGTAACTTGGCAGTGGCAAGGTCTTGTGCGCGGCGCTCATGCCGTACAGGTCATACACTTCGCCGTTGGCGGTGTTCTGACCGTGGAACTTGGTGCCGTACCAGGACGCCGTGCCCGAGGCCACGTAGGTCTTGGATTCCTGCAGCGGGAAATAGGTCTTGCCCAACACCGTGTAAGGGTTGGCCTTGTACGGGCCGGTGTGCAGGGTCGGTGTCGCATCGGGGATGCGCGAGACATCGACGTCCCACCACGGCGCGCCGTCTTTGTGCGCGCGGTTGATGTCCAGGCCCGGTTGGGCGCGGACCGCGGTGGACGGGGTTTTCTGTGTCGGCGTGCGGCTGGTCGTGCAACTGGCGACCAGGACTGCCAACGCAGCGAAAGCCACCAGCTTCAGGGGTTTATTGTTAGGCAATGCCTGCATTACTTGACGCCCCGTGCTTGTACCAGCTGTTCAGACAGTTGATGTACGGCCATGGCGTACATCACGCTGCGGTTATAACGCGTGATCGCGTAGAAATTCTGCAGGCCCATCCAGTATTCAGGGCCGTTGTCGCCTTCGAGGCGAAATGCGGTAACCGGCATATCATCGCGCAGCGCATCATGACTTGACCAGCCCAGCGCCCGCAACTCTGCGACCGATTTCACTGGCTCGATACCGGTGGTCAGGCCTTCATCGACTTGCTCGCCGCGCACATCGGCGCGGCTGACCACTGGCTCCCCGGCGACCCAGCCATGGCGCTTGAAATAGCTGGCGACGCTACCGATCGCATCGTCCGGGTTGTTCCAGATATTGATGTGGCCGTCACCGTCGAAATCCACTGCGTAGGCGCGAAAGCTGCTCGGCATGAACTGCGGCAGGCCCATGGCCCCGGCGTACGAGCCTTTCAGGGTCAGCGGATCGACCTGCTCTTCGCGGGCCAGCAGGAGGAACTCACGCAGTTCCTTGCGGAAAAATTCGGCACGGGGAGGATAGTCGAAGCCGAGGGTCGACAACGCATCGATCACCCGGAAATTGCCGGTATTACGTCCGAAAAAGGTCTCGACGCCGATGATCGACACGATGACTTGTGCCGGCACGCCGTATTCCTGCTCGGCGCGGGCCAGGGTCGCCTCGTGCTGACGCCAGAAGTCCACACCCCGGGCGATGCGCGCGTCGGTGATGAACATCGGACGATATTCGTTCCACTGCTTGACCCGTTCGGCGGGTTTGGAGATGGCGTCGAGAATCGACTGCTTGCGTTGCGCCTCGCGGAACACACCCATCAGTTGTTCACCGGCGAAACCGTAGTCGCGGGTCATTTCACCGACGAATTCGGCCACCTGCGGCGAGCCTTCATAGTCGCCGGCCAGCGCTTCCTGCACGCTCCCCAGCAGGCCCATCAGGCCAACCAGCGGCGCGCATCGAGTCGCCCAGCCACGCATTGCTTGCATTGCACTCTTCACCTTATTCAAACCTGTGCGATCCACTTGCGATGGGTATGGATCGACATCAAAACCCCAAACGCTGACAGCAGCGTCACCAGCGAAGTTCCTCCGTAGCTAATGAACGGCAACGGCACCCCCACGACCGGCAACAGGCCACTGACCATACCGATGTTGACGAAAACGTAAACAAAAAAAGTCATGGTCAACGCGCCGGCGAGCAATTTGCCGAACAGCGTTTGCGCCTGGGCAGTGATCACCAGCCCGCGACCGATCAACAGCAAGTAGATCAGCAGCAGTGCACAAATCCCCACCAGACCGAACTCTTCGCCCAGCACGGCAATGATGAAGTCGGTGTGGCTTTCCGGAAGGAAATCGAGGTGCGACTGGGTGCCGAGCAGCCAGCCTTTGCCGAATACGCCGCCGGAACCGATCGCGGCTTTCGACTGAATGATGTTCCAGCCGGTGCCGAGCGGATCGCTTTCCGGGTCGAGAAAGGTCAGGACCCGCTGCTTCTGATAGTCGTGCATGACGAAGAACCACATCGCCACCGACACCGGCACCGCCGCCGCCAGCACGCTGAGAATCCAGCGCCAGCGCAGGCCGCCCATGAACAGGACGAAGGCGCCACCAGCCAGAATCAGCAGCGATGTGCCGAGATCCGGCTGGCGCACGATCAGAATGAACGGCACACCAATCAGCATCAGGCTGATGCCGACGTGCTTGAGCTGCGGCGGCAAGGTGCGTTTCGACAGATACCAGGCGATGGTCGCCGGCATGAGAATTTTCATGAATTCCGAGGGCTGGAAGCGGATCACCCCGGGGATGTTGATCCAGCGCGTGGCGCCCATGGCGTTGTGGCCCATGATGTCGACGACGATCAGCAACACCACGCCGATCACGTAGCCGAGCGGCACCCAGCGGGCCATGAATCGCGGCTCGAGCTGGGCGATGACGATCATCGCCACCAGGCCGATGCCGAACGACGTCGCCTGCTTGCCGAGCAGATCCCAGCTCTTGCCGCTGGCCGAATACAGCACGAACAGACTGCCGGCGGCGAGGATCAGCAACAGGATCAACAGCGGGCCATCGATATGCAGTCTTTGCAGCAACGTCGCGCGGCGACGCATCACATCCTCGCTGGAGAGCATGCGATCAAAATTATTCATCACGGGCCGTGGCCTCCGCAGTGATAGGGCTGGCGTACTCGGCTTTCAGATGGCCGTCCTGGTCGAGCAACCAGGCATCCATCACCTGACGTACCACGGGCGCGGCCACGCCGGAGCCGGACTCACCGTTCTCTACCATCACCGAGACGACAATTTTCGGGTCATCGGCCGGGGCGAAGCCGACGAACAGGGCGTGGTCGCGGTGGCGCTCCTGGACCTTGGAGCGGTCGTATTTCTCGCCCTGCTTGATCGCCACCACCTGCGCGGTACCGGACTTGCCGGCGATGCGGTATTGCGCGCCGATCGCCGCTTTGCGCGCGGTACCACGGGCACCGTGCATCACCTGCTGCATGCCGTGGTTGACCTTGTTCCAGTCGGAGGGGTCGCGCAGGACGATGTTAGGCATCGGGTTGTCATCCACGGGTTTGACCCCATCGAGGGACCTGGCCAGGTGCGGACGATTCCAGATGCCCTTGTTGGCCACCAGCGCCGTGGCCTGGGCCAGTTGCAGCGGCGTCGATTGCATGTAGCCCTGGCCGATCCCGAGAATCAGGGTTTCGCCGGGGAACCACGCCTGTTTGCGCGTCGCCCGCTTCCATTCGCGAGACGGCATCAGGCCCGGGGATTCTTCGAACATGTCCAGCGAAACCTTCTGGCCGATGCCGAACTTGTTCATGTAGGTCGACAGCCGATCGATGCCGAGCTTGTGCGCCAGGTCATAGAAGTAGGTGTCGTTGGACCGCATGATCGCCGTGTCGAGGTCGACGAAGCCGTCACCGGTGCGGTTCCAGTTGCGGTACTTGTGATCGTAGTTGGGCAGCATGTAATAGCCCGGGTCGAACACTCGGCTGGAAGCCGTGACCACGCCAGCGTCGAGACCGGCAATCGCCACCGCCGGTTTGATCGTCGAGCCCGGCGGGTACAGGCCGCGCAGCACACGGTTGAACAGCGGCCGATCAATGGAGTCGCGCAACTCGGCGTAGGCCTTGAAGCTGATGCCGGTGACGAACAGGTTCGGGTCGAAACTCGGCTGACTGACCATCGCCAGCACCTCGCCGGTTTTCGGATCGAGCGCTACCACCGCGCCACGTCGCCCGCCCAGTGCGGCCTCGGCGGCTTCCTGCAATTTGATGTCGAGGCTCAGGACGATGTCCTTGCCGGGAATCGGATCGGTGCGCTTGAGCACGCGCAACACGCGGCCACGGGCGTTGGTCTCGACTTCCTCGTAACCGACCTGACCGTGCAATTCCGGCTCGTAGAAACGCTCGATGCCGGTTTTGCCGATGTGGTGGGTGCCGCTGTAGTTGACCGGATCCAGCGACTTCAGCTCTTTCTCGTTGATCCGCCCCATGTAGCCCACCGAGTGCGCAAAATGCGCGCCCTGCGGGTAATGCCGGACCAGTTGCGCGACCACTTCCACCCCGGGCAGGCGGAACTGGTTCACCGCGATCCGGGCGATCTGTTCTTCGGTCAGCTCGAACAGGATCGGTACCGGCTCGAACGGCCGGCGCCCCTGACGCATGCGTTTCTCGAAGATCACCCGGTCCTCGGGCGTCAGCTCCAGCACCTCGACGATGACGTCGAGCACTTGTTGCCAGTCGCCGGAGCGCTCGCGGGTCATGCTCAGGCTGAAGCTCGGCCGGTTGTCGGCCACGACCACACCGTTGCGGTCGAAAATCAGCCCGCGCGTCGGCGGAATCGGCTGCACGTGGACGCGGTTGTTTTCCGACAGGGTCGAGTGGTACTCGTACTGGATCACCTGCAGGTAATACAGGCGCGCGATCAGCACACAGATCAGCGACACGATCACGATCGCACCGAACACGACACGGCTGCGCACCAGACGGGCGTCCTTTTCGTGGTCCTTGATGCGGATCGGCTGAGACATGAGGGCAGGCTTACTTGTGGTAAGGGTGGCCGGACAACACGGTCCAGGCACGGTACAACTGTTCGCCGATCAGAATCCGCACCAACGGGTGCGGCAAGGTCAGCGGCGATAACGACCAGCGCTGGTCGGCGCGGGCACAGACTTCCGGTGCCAGCCCTTCCGGGCCGCCGACCATGAAGTTGACCGTGCGCGAATCCAGGCGCCAGCGATCGAGTTCGACCGCCAGTTGCTCGGTGCTCCAGGGCTTGCCGTGAACCTCCAGCGTGACGATCCGCTCGTTGTGCCCGACCTTGGCCAGCATGGCTTCGCCTTCCTGGCGGATGAAACGGGCCACGTCGGCATTCTTGCCACGGGTGTTGAGCGGAATTTCCACCAGTTCCAGCGCCAGCTCGGACGGAAGACGCTTGGCATACTCATGCCAGCCTTCTTCCACCCACTTGGGCATGCGTGAACCGACGGCGATCAGGCGCAGTCGCACAGCAATCCCTTAGAACTGGTCTTTGTTGAGCTTGGTGAAATGCTCGTGGGTGTTCTCCGGGCTGTGGTGCTTGGCATCAGCCGCACGGCTTTGCTCGGCACCGGCCCACAGGCGCTCCAGGTCGTAGAACTGACGCGCCGAGGCGGTCATCATGTGCACGATCACCAGGTCGAGGTCGAGCAGTACCCAGTCGCTGTCGCCCTTGCCTTCTTCGCCCAGCGGCTTGGCGCCCTGCTTTTTCACTTCCTCGCGGACCTTGTCGAGCATCGCGTTGATCTGGCGATTGGAGGTACCGGTGGCGATGATCATGTAGTCAGTGATGCTCTGCTTGTCGCGCACATCGATGATCTGGATGTCCTGGGCCTTGACGTCTTCCAGCGCGGCGACGGCAATCTTGACCAGTTCGTCGCCCTTGAGCGGCTCGTTGGTGTTGACGGCTTCCGGCAGTGGTGCGCTCTTGAACGTGCCTTTGCGCTTTACTTTCGGTAGATCTTTATCAGTCATATGAAACTCGTTTTGCTCATGTATTCGGCGGCTTGGGGATACGGTAATCCGCATCGGTGAAGCACGCCTTGTTCAGTTCGACGCACGGTACAGACCGTGCGCATCGATGTAGGCCAGGACCGCGTCGGGCACCAGGAAACGTACCGACTTACCGCTGGCCAGCAGTTGACGGATCTGGGTGGCGGAAACCGCGAGCGGTGTCTGCCAGACGAATGCAATCTGTCCGCTCGGCCCTTTCAGGGCCAGCGGGTCGCTCACCGAACGCGCTGCCAGCAGGTTGCGCAAGGCATCCGGCGGTTCGCTGTCGGCGTCCGGGCGCTGTAGCACCAGGATGTGGCAATGCTGGAGCAACTCTTCCCAGCGGTGCCAAGTGGGCAGGCCGCAAAATGCGTCCCAGCCCAAAAGCAGAAAAACCTGGGTCTCGGCGGGCATCTCTGCGCGCAGCGACTCCAGGGTATCGATGGTCCAGGACGGTTTGTCCCGCTGCAATTCGCGGGCGTCCACCACCAGCGGCGGCAATCCGGCCACCGCGCACTCGACCATCGCCAGCCGATCCTGCGCCGACACCTGCGGCGTACCGCGATGTGGCGGCCGCGCGTTCGGCATCAGGCGCAACTCGTCCAGCGCCAACGCCTCGACGACTTCCAGCGCGCCACGCAAATGGCCGATGTGCACCGGGTCGAACGTACCGCCCAGTACGCCAATGCGTTGCGGGCGCGACTCGCTGCCGGTGTGCGGCGCTGTCAGGTCGAGGTCGGTCAAGTCAGACCGTCGCCTGGCCGCGCAACTGGCCGTCGCCGACCACGATGTACTTCTCGCAGGTCAGCCCTTCGAGGCCCACCGGGCCGCGGGCGTGCAGCTTATCAGTAGAAATGCCGATCTCGGCACCCAATCCGTATTCAAATCCATCGGCAAAGCAGGTCGGTGTGTTGATCATCACCGAGGCCGAGTCGACTTCCGCCACGAACCGACGGGTGTCGGCGAGGTTTTCGCTGACGATCGAGTCGGTGTGATGGGAGCCGTAATGGTTGATGTGCTCGATCGCCTGCTCCAGGCCGTCGACCACGCGGATCGACAGGATCGGCGCCAGATACTCGGTGTGCCAGTCGTCCTCGGTGGCGGCTACAGCCTCGATGATCGCCCGGGTACGCTCGCAACCACGCAGCTCGACGCCTTTTTCGCGGAACTGCGCGGCCATTGCTGGCAGAAAGTCATTTGCAACAGCCTGATCGACCAGCAGGGTCTCCATCGCGCCGCAGATGCCATAACGGTAAGTCTTGGCGTTGAAGGCGATGCGTTGAGCTTTTGCCGGATCGGCGTGTTCGCTGACATACACGTGGCAGATGCCGTCCAGGTGCTTGATCACCGGAACGCGGGCATCGCGGCTGATGCGCTCGATCAGGCCACGCCCGCCACGCGGAACGATGACGTCGACGTATTCAGGCATGCTGATCATCGCACCGACGGCGGCGCGGTCGGTGGTTTCCACCACTTGCACCACGGCGGCGGGCAATTCAGCCTCGGCCAGGCCGCGCTGAATGCAGGCGGCAATCGCCCGGTTGGAATGAATCGCCTCGGAGCCACCGCGCAGGATGGTCGCATTGCCGGACTTCAGGCACAGGCTGGCGGCATCGATGGTCACGTTCGGGCGGGATTCGTAGATGATCCCGATCACGCCCAGCGGGACACGCATCTTGCCGACCTGAATGCCCGACGGACGGAAGCTCATGTCGCGGATCGCGCCGACCGGATCCGCCAGTGCTGCGACCTGGCGCAAGCCGACGATCATCCCGTCGATGCGTGCCGGGGTCAGTTCCAGACGCTCGAGCAATGCCGGTTCCAGACCGTTGGCGCGACCGGCTGCCAGATCCTGCTCATTGGCTGCAGCAAGCTCGGCGCGCGCAGCGTCCAGAGCATTGGCGGCAGCCTGCAAGGCGCGGTTTTTCTGCGCGGTGCTGGCGCGACCGATGACCCGGGAGGCAGCGCGGGCGGCGCGACCCAATCGGGTCATGTAGTCAAGAACGGACTCAGTCATGGTCTGCTGGGGTCTTGGCAAAGAGGAAAGCGGCAGATTATAGCTGTCGCGTCCCGGGACTAACAGCGGTGACGGGCGGATGGTCGAAATGAGCTGCGTTTGCCCGTCGTTCAGACGTAATTAAGCTCAGCGTTGTTATCATCACGACCTCATTGAGCCTGGATAAACCTTGCCCATCATGACCAACGTGCCCCTATGCCCCGAGTCCGCGCGCCTGCCCGTGGGCCTGCCGGACAGTTTCTTCGACCGCGACGCCCAGGTACTGGCGCAGGCCCTGCTCGGCAAAGTGATCCGTCACCGCGTCGGCGATCTGTGGCTGAGTGCGCGGATCATCGAAACCGAGGCCTATTACTGCGCGGAAAAAGGCAGCCACGCCTCCCTCGGCTATACAGAAAAACGTAAGGCTTTGTTTCTGGATGGCGGGCACATCTATATGTACTACGCCCGCGGCGGTGATTCGCTGAACTTCAGCGCCCAGGGGCCGGGCAATGCCGTTTTGATCAAGTCCGCCTATCCGTGGGTCGATGAAGTCAGCGGCCCGGCGAGTCTGGCGCAGATGCTGGTGAACAACCCCGATGCTCAGGGCCGGCCGCGTCCGACGCAGAAGCTCTGCGCCGGGCAGACATTGCTGTGCAAGGCGCTGGGTTTGAAAGTGCCGATGTGGGACGCCAAGCGTTTCGACCATGAATTGTTGCTGGTCGAGGACGCCGGGGCGGCGCCGACACACATTATCCAGACCACCCGGCTGGGAATTCCGCTGGGCCGCGATGAACACTTGATGTATCGCTTCGTTGACGCCGCGTATGCCCAATGGTGCACGCGGAACCCGCTGCGACGGGGTCAGGTCGAAGGCCGGGATTATTGCCTGCTTCCCGGAGCTGACGCCGAATCCGCAAATAGATGATGCCCCCCTGTGGGAGCGAGCCTGCTCGCGAAGGGGTCGTGCCAGCCAACGCTTCTATCGTCTGACACACCGCATTCGCGAGCAGGCTCGCTCCCACAGGTCAGAAGTCAAACGCGTAACGATCAATTAAAGATTGGATGGAGTTTTCTCTATGGGCCCATGGCTCGATAGCATCACCGGATGGCTCGGCGCCAATCCACAGTGGCTGGCCGCAGCGGTGTTCATCGTTGCGTGCGTGGAATGTCTGGCGATTGCCGGGCTGATCGTCCCGGGCACGGTGCTGTTGTTCGCCGTGGCGGTACTGGCCGGCAGCGGCGCGCTGTCATTGAGCGAGACGCTGCTGCTGGGCTTTCTCGGCGGCATCCTCGGCGATCTGATTTCGTATTTCCTCGGGCGCCATTTTCACCAGAACATCCGCCGCCTCCCCGGGCTGCGCCACCACCCGGAATGGATGGCGGGTGCCGAGTCGTACTTCCAGCGCTATGGCATCGCCAGCCTGCTGGTCGGGCGTTTCATCGGTCCTTTGCGGCCGATGCTGCCGATGGTCGCGGGGATGTGCGACATGCCGTTCCCGCGTTTCTTCGCCGTCAGCCTGCTCGCAGCCGCCGGCTGGAGCCTGGCCTATCTGCTGCCGGGCTGGGCCACAGGTGCTGCGTTCCGCCTGCCTCTGCCCGAAGGTTTCTGGCTCGAGGCCGGCATCGTCGCCGCCAGCGTGGCAGTGATGGTCGGCCTGAGCGTCAACAGCAGTGTGCGTCGTCATCGTCGCGCGACAATCTGGATCGGTAGCATGAGCTTGCTGATCCTGATCGGCCTGTTCATCGGCTATCCGTACCTGACCGCGCTCGACAATGGCGTGATGACCCTGGTGCAGGAGCACCGCCAGCCAGCGCTGGACGAAATCGCCGTGACGCTGACCCTGATCGGCGAATTCCGCAACATGCTGCTGTTCAGCGCCCTGCTCGTCGTGCTGCTGTTGCTGTGCAAGCAATGGCGCCAGGCGATGTTCGCCGGCTCCACCATGCTCATCACTGCGATGGCCAACACCGGAACCAAATACTTTTTCGCCCGGGTACGCCCAGAGGTGCTCAGTGATCCATTGACCACCTACAGCATGCCCAGCGGCCACGCATCCGGCGCGTTTGCCCTGTTCCTGACACTCGGCGTGCTGGCCGGTCGCGGACAGCCGCCACGCATGCGCCTGACCTGGCTGCTGATTGCCTGTATACCGGCGCTGTCGATCGCCTTGTCGCGGGTTTATCTGGGCGCGCACTGGCCGACCGACATCCTCGCCGGCGCCATGCTCGCCAGTTGCGTCTGCGCCGCGATGTTATGGCTGAGCCAGCGGCAGACGTCACTCGACCCGATGCCGTTCAGGATCTGGTGGTTGATCCTGCCATCGATGGTGGCCCTGTTCGGTTTTTTCGTCTTGCGCCACCTGCCACACACACTGTTGCGTTACGCCTACTAAACCGGACCAACTTACAAGTATTGTTTGTCTAACGCCGCTCTTTAGGAATATTCCGACAAGAGCGGCACTCACTGCTGACACTCGATTACTTGTGCCCGGTCAAACTTCCTGATTAAAACCAGACAATTCCCCGCTTGAAACATATACAAAACAGACGTTACATAATCAGGCCACACTTCGTTTGAAAGTGTCATTCCTCCCAGTGAAAACCGGTTAGATTGATTTGGCTTAATTACAACTAAAGCGCATGTTCAACGTTTGATACCGCAACTTTCAAACGTCTAAAACAATGCCTTTCAATCTGTTTGTTCCGAGTATTCCATGAGCCCAAAAACACCTCGAAAGCCCCCCGCGGCCACATCGCACCCGCCGGAATCCGCCGCTCTCCCGCCACGCCAGCTCGATGGCGTTTCACCCGCCCTCTTCCCCACACCCGGGCTTGTCGATCCCACGTCGCCGGCGGATGCAATGGGCGTGCAAATCGTCGCGCCCCGTTTACAGCCACCCGCCGTCGAAATCTTTCGGATGCCGACACGGGGCACCCAGGCGCCTCAAGCCAATAGTCCGGTCCATGACTACTGGCTGTCCGACGCTTTTGTGCACGGAATGAACCCTGCGGACGCTGACGGATTTCGCTGGATCGTCGGCAGAAGATTTGTCGATGTCGAAATTGACGGCGCAATCAAGACCACCCACGTTGACCGGGATGAGTCCGGCGTCTGGCGCAGCAAGCGCTTGACCGAACGCACCGCCTCCGGCCCGCGCCTTTATAAAAACGCCGACAGCCCGACCTGGCGCCTGACCGAACAACCGGTGCCGCAGCGGGCCGGGGTGACCGTGAGCGCACAGCCCGATGCCGCCCCTGTTGCCAAGCGCCCGCGTTTGACCTCAATGACCACGCCTATCGATGAAAGCCGTTACCGCGCTTCGCAGCGTTCGCCGGATGCCCAGGGCTACTACGAAATGCAACCGGTTCTGAGGTCGAACGAAGACGGCATCCAGTTTGCTTTCAGGGATTCTTTCGGCAACCTCAGGCGGGTCGATCCTCCAGAGGGCGGTTTCAACGCACCTCCCTCGCACCTCAAGCAGTGGACCGATCTGGAAATCTGGCAACTGTATGGGCTGCAAGGCCGGGACATCACGCGGTTTCGTGTCGAAGCCGAGGCCGCAGGCACACCCCCACAGTGGGCAGATCCGGTGAGCACGGAAAATCCGGCCACCGACTTGCTGCGTGACGCTTTGCGCTGGCTGCATCCGGGCTTGAGCCTGGCAGAGCGCGAAGCCGTTCTGCAGTCCTACAACCTGCTGCCGGATCAACTGACGCGTTTGCAGCAGGAGATGAAAAAGCAACTGGCGATTCCTGCATGGGCCCAGGCACACAAGCGGCTGCTGGACGACGTCGACAATCCGCACCGCCTCGATCAGTTGGCCAAGGATGCGGTTGAACAGCTGAACCTCAAGCGCAATGCCCGCCACGACTGGTATCACGCCGAAAACTTTCTGACCCCCGAGCTACGCGAAGCGCTGCTCAAGCGACTCGGCTATCTGCGCAACAAGAACAACTGCCTGTACCGCACCGATATCCCGGCGCTGTTTCGCGGTGACGAGCGCACCCCTTTCGAATTGGCAAACGACGGCACCATGCTGCCGCGCTACCACCATGAGCCCGGCGCCACCACGCACAAGCCGATCAGCGCAACGTTCAGCCTCAAAGAAGCGCAGGTGTATGCCAGCGCGCCCGATCCCGAGTACCTGCGTTTCAACAGTCAGATGCATAAGTACCCGGGGCGGGATGCCGCAGACAGCAGCTCGGACAGTGACGCAAGTGATTCTTCGAGCAGTTCGTCTTCCGACTGGTCTGACCCGGCCAGCCCCGTGACATGGGATCCCGAGCGCGGTTATCGATCCACGCGCACGCGCCAGACGGAGATGTTCCTCTACGCCCTCGACACCCGGAACCTGGAAGTCGTCCCCCACGAAGAAAACATGATGTTCAATGCCACAGCGCGCGACACGCCGCCGACCTGGTTCCCCAGCGACGATTTCGAGGGGCTGATTTCGGTCACCCGCAGCGGTCTCGATGCCGAGCGCATCTGGCTGCTCAACAGTGCCCAGACCAAAGGCGCCAGGGTGATGGACATCAAGGACATGGCCGGCAACAGCGCCGAGCGGATCGAAGCGGCTACCCATGCCGGGCATGCCAACAAGTTCGAATACGATCGATTGATCGACAAGGCCGAAGCGGCCGCTCTGCCGATAGTCAGGCTGTCGGGCAACAGGAACGAGTCCGGGCACGACATCGTCTGGTCCTGAAACGCAGATGACACAGGCAACACCGGTAAGGAAACCGGCTGTTCAAACACACCATTAAAGGATTAAGACGTGTCGAAACTCATCGTACCCTCCGCGCACATTGCCAACGTGCGCCTGCTTCAGGTCACGCCGATCGATGCCTCGGCCAATGTCCATGCGCCCTCGACAGGCAATCTCCATCATTTGCCTTCACCCGCTCTCGAAAACAACGCTGATGCCACCCACCGGCAAAGCCTCAGGTCTCTCGACAAGTATTACGGCCCATTGCGCATCGGCGAGTTCACGACCAGTCGGGTCGAACTGCAGGCATTGGGCGCCACGGTCAACGGGCAACCCGTCAGCCCGGCCAATACCGATATGAAAAATGCCGATCAGGCCTTTCTGGATGGCCTTAATTTCGAAGCGGCAAAAGTCGAAGCCCGACTGCAGTCGGTCGACATTCCGGACAGCGCCGTGCCTGCCATGCTGTTTTTTGAAATCGCCTGCAAACGCTCCATCGATGCCGGGCCGTTGTTCATCAGCGATACGCCCATCGGTACCGGGAGCACGATGGAGCGCCTCAACCAGCTCGGCAAAGCCGCGCAAAAACTGGGCATCCATCGGGCCGATTCGTTCGAAAACACCCCCGGCTGGGTTAACAGGAACAAAAGCTATTTGATGAGCGGTGCAGGCGTCGGCTTGCAAGCCTTCGGCATTTACAGCGGCTACATGGCCATGGCCGACGCAATCAGAAAGGGTGACAAGCTGGAAGCGATCTTCCAGGGCGGATCCATCGCAGCGGAACTGGGCTCGCTGATCATCGAGCAGGGCCTGACCAAAACCGGCGAGGCAATGCTCACCAACGGCGGCAAACTCTTCAAATATTTCCCGCTGACGTCGGTGGGCAAATACATGAGCCGCGGGGCCGGGATGTTCGCCAGCGCGATCACGCTGCCCTTCGATATCATCGACGCCGTCAAATCGTTCAACGCCGCCGCGGCCACATCCGGCAAAGAGGCCCAGGATCACTACGTCAGCGGTGCCATGAGTGTCGCCGGTGCGGGGATCAGCCTGGTGCTGGGCGTCGCCGCCCTGGCCGGTTTTGGCAGCGTTGCAGGGCCCGTCGGCCTCGTCGCTGCGGCATTGTTGATCGCCGGCTCAATGATCTACCAGGCTGCACGAGTGGTTGACGATATCGACGACTACATCGAGCTGACCGCCCATGAACGCCTGCGCTCGGGCTGGTTCGCCTTCACTGGCAAGGAGCTGGACACCGAGGTAATGGATCGCTTCAAGCTGTCCAAAGGCTATCGCGACCATGAGAAACAGCTCGAACTGTCAGCCAAGGACATGCTGGAGGGCGCGTACAAAAATTCCATCGAACATGTGGTGAACGGCGCCTTCCGCGCCGAATTACAGGCGGTCGAGCTATGGCGTTACGTCTGGGACGAAAGCACCGGGGAGAAACCGTTCAAGCTCGACAATCAGGCAGTGATCGTCGGCGCAGACGATGTGATCGATGCCCGCGATGGCTTGCCGGATCTCAAGGGCAAGGTCAGCGGCAGCGCGGGTGAAGGCAAAGGCGTGTTCTGGCGCATGGGCGATGGCAATGATCGCGTCGTCGGCGTCAAGGCGCAGCCCAACCTGTTCACCTACCGCGACGGCCACAAGGCCCTCACCGGCGGCGACAAGAACGATGCCTTCTATCACGAAATCACCGCCCGAGAACTGGATCGCTCGGGCAAACCGGCCCATGTCAACGTGCTGGACGGCGGAGGCGGCGCTGATACGGTGGCGTTCGAAGGCAGTCGCCCGACCAGTGACACGCGCCACGTCGGGCATGACATCAATCTGCAGACCGGCAAAGTGATGCTGCGCGGCCTGGATCCGCAGGCCGAAGGGATCGAAGTCGCCCACCTGACCTCTTTCGAGAATGTCTCGACCCTGCGCAAGGGCACCAGTCACGTCACGGGTACGGCCGACGCCAATCAGATTTCTGCCAACGGATACGACCGCGTCAAGGCCGGCGACGGCAATGACACCATCGCTATCTTCGGCACCGAATGTCGGGTCGACGGTGGCCATGGCGAGGATCGTTACTACATCGCCAACACCAACGCGCGGACGACAATCATCGAGGAGGCTGAACATTCGAGCGTGGTCGAGTTCGGCTGGGCGCGGGCGGTCATTCAGCGCTGGCAGCTCATCGGCACTTCACTGGTGATCACCTCGTTGCGCGGCAACGATGGCTGCGACCCCGACCATGTGCTGACTCTGGAAAACGTCTATCAAATGGTCGACGGCCAACGCCAACTGAAAAACGCCCGATGGCTGTTCCGCACTCAGGACGAATATGAACTGCTGGCGCTGCTCCCGGCTCGACCTGGTGAAGCAGCGAGTCAGGACATCGAGGTCGCTGTGACCGTCAACGGTCGACCGGCACCTGCCCCGGCCATCGTCAATGGCGGCACGGTGACGATCACCCCTCAGGGCTTGCACCGACACTTCGTTGCACGCACGGATCGTCGGGTCGAGTTCGTTGCAGCGACTGCTGCCGCTGCCACGGCCAGCACGGTTTACCTTGACTTCAAGGCCAGCGAAATCGTCGACGCGGTGCTCAGCTACCAGGTCGAAGTGCGTAACGGCGTTTCGGGCAATACCCACCTGATCTACAAAGACATTTGCCTGTCGCTTCTGCTGCCCTCCAAAGCAGTACTGTTCAAGGGCGTGATAACGACCATCGCCGCGGCCACGGGCTACAGCGGCCGCAACAGCCTGAAAGTCACCACCCCGTTGCTGGCGCAAGACATCGTGCTGGTCATGCAGGATGAAGTCTCGTACCGCCTGCAGGTGCCCGTGCTGGACTACGAAGAGGACGCCAGAAATCCCGGTACGCGGGTGTCCAGCACGCGCAGCTGGCTGAAAAGGCGCAATGGCAACTACCTGTTTGTCCAGCCCCTGGTCAGCGAAAAACCGGTGCTGACTGCGCAAGCGAGCAAAGTGGTCATCGAGCTACGCACGCACACAGGCATCTACGTACTCGAGGGCCAGAGCGCGACGTACGACGTTTACCTGGCCAGCAACTGCATCGTGCGCCTGTCCACCCCGGGCGCCGCGGCGAAAACGGCGAATGCGTCAACGTGGAATCTGTTCACTCGCACGCTGAGCGAAACCGTCAAACGTGACGATATCCAGCTTGAGGACAATCGCTTGCGCATTGCCAGCGTCACCATCGAACTGCCGGATATCGAGGATGACACGCCTGTGGAATCCATCAGCGTGGTGACCTCCGCCGGCCATATCTATGAAGTCTCGCTGCTGTTTGAAGTGTTGCAGCTGTACGTCATCAATGCCCGCAGCTACGCCAGCGTCGACGCACTGGTGGCCGACATCGAGCAGCACAGACAGCGCAACGAACTGGCGGCACGAGTTTACGTAACCGACATCGGTTACCAGCCCGACACCGAGGGTACGCTGACTTACAACTCGATCAGAAAAAGCTGGAGCCTGACGACCGATCCGCAGAAACACTTGAACCTCGACGATCTTTTCATCCCCATCAGCGGAACCTGACCGCGACCGCTCCAGATTCAACAACGTGCCAGTTCCGGCTCCGATGCCCGGACTGGCACCCGCTCACCACGGCCCATGGAGGGCCGACTCGCAAAAAAAGGATTTTCCCATGCGACAAAAACCTGGGGGCGTACGCCCTTCATTGACACCAGATGCATCGACTTCAACATCCCGCCCCTCTCATCCTGAGCGCACGATGGATCTGGACTTGCACTTGCCCGTGCGCATGAGGCCGGACGATCCGGACTGGTTGCCCGGACCTGTCACTGGCCATCCTCACAGCAGTCTTGCAAAAACAGAGCCTGGCATGACAATTACGCAGATTCCGCAAACGCAGGCACTTCAACGTCGAGCGGCGGCATCACCCCTGGAGCCCTATTTGCAGAGGATTGATGAGACGTTGAGTCACAATGCCGACGGGTTGAAGGCCTACAAGGGTCGCACGTTCGCCGACATCGCCAACGATGACTTGGCAGCTTCCGGACTGACAGTGATGGTGGCGTTTCACGATCTGATGAAGGCCTGGCGCGCCAGATTGCCGAGCGAGCGGGTTCCTTCAGGGCCTGCTCTCTATCGCGTGAACGACAGTAATGTCTGGAGTCTGAAGAAGCCGCTCGAGTACTACGACCCCATGCAGTACGCCTCGTCTTATACCGCGGATGCGCGGGGCTACTACTCGGTTCGCGAACACCGGGCGATTGAGCACACTGGCCCGTATGGCAAGTGGCATGAATTCACAGTAGTGAAACGAGAGGCAGGTTTCGCCCTGGCGGATGAGAATGGACGCTTGATTCGGGTTGATCCGAACGAGGCACGGGGCGATGCATCTGTCCCGCTGAAACTTGCGCATTGGAGCGATGGTGATATCTGGAGCGTATACCGCCTTGAGGGCGCACAGGCGCTGGTATTCCGAATCGAAGCAGAAGCCTTGGGAAGAGCGCCCGACTGGGCTACGCGCTTCAACGAGCCGGATACTCACAAGTTTCTGAGCGACTCATTCAGATGGTCATATCCACACAGGTCCGAGACGGAACGTGCGCACATTCTGCGCAGCTACAACTTGAGCATGGCTCAGCAAAAACGTCTGCGACAAGACATGGAGCATGGGCGATTCCCCGATTGGGCCGAACAGCACAAACGCCTGACCGAGAATCCGCTGGATGACACCCGCTTTGCGCAGATTGCAGAAGAGATGCAACCTCTCGTTCTGAGAATGAGAGAGGAAGGCGAGAGCTCTGAGTTCGACTCACATCCCGTAGAGCAGCGCTATGAAGAAAACTTCCTGAAAAGTTATCTGGAGCATGCAGGCTACAAGAGAAACAAGCATGGCTACCTTTACCGAACAGACATCCCGGCCATGTTCCGTGCTGACTTGCGCACGCCTTTTGAACTGGCTCGAGACAAACGCCTGGTGAAATTGCGGGGCAATCCTTCCGACTCCACGACCAAATCGGCTTTCAGCGCGACATTCGGCGCGGCCGATGGCTTGAGCTACATGGGATTTGATTACTACTCCAACCCAAGGCACTACAACAGTCAGGCCAATCGTTATCCGGGGCATTTCTCCGACAGTGATTCGTCGAGTGGAAATCGACACAGTTCAGCCAACGATTCCGAGACTTCGTTTGAAATGGACAACTCGCGTGACTATCCATTGCTCCGTCGCAAGCAAACGCTAGGTTTCCTGTACGTCATCGACACTCGGGGTATCGAGGTGGTGCCACGAGTGGAAAACATCTATCTGAACAACAAGGATTTCGACGGCGATACCCTCGAAGGCCGGATATCAATGCCGACGCGAGGTATCAGTGCAGAGAGGATATGGCTGGTGAGTTCGGACTTGAGCCAGGCGGCCAGAGTCGAAGATATCTTGCGCAAAGCCGGGAACTCCGCTGAGGCTATCGAGAAAGCCACATGGGCAGGCACCGACGGGGCCGATTACATGCGCCATGGTGCCACTGCTTATGACCATTTGATCAATCGAATAGCCCGCTCCGGCGGTGTCGTCTTGAAGTTGCCAAAAGGCGAAAACACCTACTCCAACGATGTGACCTGGCCAGTGCCCGAACATTATCGAGCCTGACAAAAGGCGCCATTCATTTAAAAATGAATGGCGCCTTTTTTATCAAGTAACCGCTGAACGCTCGTCGATGACCTTGATCACAAATATCGCAGGTTTGTTATTGAAGGCGTTATGCCCAGTGCTGTTGGGATCGACCGCGAGGAATGTGCTCATTCCGCTGCTTATATGACGATACAAGGGCCTGTCATGAGGCTCGCCGATCAGCTCGAGCCAGGCAGGGCCGGATTTGAAATGACTGAAGCTGGCCTTTGAAACACCGGTAGTGCTGATTGAAAAGTACTGCTCTGGGGCACTGGTGCTGGCCAACAGATTATGAGTCTTGTCCTCCAGGAATAACCGCGCGCCATCGAACATTCCCGCCAGTACCACACTGATGAGATATTCGTCCCCTTTGGGGACAAATTTCAGCAACAGTGGTGTGTCGTCTTCATGGTCGGCCAGGGTTATGAAACTGGACACGCGTGAATCTGCGAGTCCTACTTCGGCCTCCAGTTTCTCGGCTCTGGTTATCCGCAGGTTGCGCAGAGCCTGTTGCAGACGTTGTTGATTGAGCACTACCGGCCGACCATCAAGATAAAGATGCGCGGTGAATGTCTGGTTGTTTATGTTTGCTAAAGCCATGGTTGCCCACCTGTAAACACCTGCCGTCTGGTAACCGCAACGGCAGGCAATGCTGAAAAAGGGAAATGATCAGACCGCCGTCGCAGTCACGACGGTAGTTGCTGATGCAGACATCCGCGGCACTTCGCCGACAGGAACTTTTTCAGATTTTCTTTTACGGCGGGCTATCACCATCAGGTCCGCATAAGTTGATGCCGCGTCAACCACGTGCCTGACGTTATGATCCGTCTCGGCATGTTTCAAAATATACTTGCCGGAAATATCATCCCAAAATGCCCATTCATCTTCATATACAGTCATGATTCGTCCTTATTTTTATTCAAATATCCCGCTTCCTGCGGGTCACCTGAAATTATGATAAAGACCGAACCAATACAATGCTGGCAGGCGCCCTGAGTTGATTCAGAGTGCAACTAGGCAAACAATTCACCCTGCAATTCATCCAGCAATGCCTGGATTGCGTCGAGCCGCTGCTGCGGGTCGTCGAGTTGCAGCAGATCGATTTTGTCTTCTTCGGCGAAAGGCAACAGATAGGCAAGCTGATTGGCCAGTGACTGTTGGCCCGCGGCTTCGGTGCCCATGTCCAGCGCTTCGACCATGGGGTGCTCGGCCAGCGCCTTGAGCAGCGCCACCAGATCGGCGTCCTCCTCCTGCAGCGGTTGCTCGGGCTCGTCGTCGAGCCACTCGACATCGGCGAGAATCAATTGATCACGCTGCACTTCGGTGCGCAGCACATTGAAGCGTCGCCCACCCTGCACGCGGATGCCGAGCAGACCGTTGTCCTGCTGCTGGAAATCGGTGATCCGCGCCTCGCATCCCACCAGCGCGAAACCCTCCGGCGCCACGCCGACTTCACTGCCTTCAAGAATGCACACCACCCCGAAGCCGACGCCCTGCTTCATGCAGCGGCCGATCATGTCGAGGTAGCGTGCCTCGAAGATCTGCAGATCGAGATTGCAGCCGGGGAACAGCACCGTGTTCAGCGGGAAAAGCGGCAGACTCATAGACATTTCCTTACACCACCATCGACACCGCCAACGGCAGGAACACCGCCGTGGCCACGCCCATCAGACTCATCGCCAGCGCGGCAAACGCGCCGCACTCATCATTTTCCTGCATCGCCACCGCCGTGCCGACCGCGTGGGCGGTCATGCCCAGCGCCATGCCGCGCGCCTCGGGGCTGTGCACGCCAAGCCGGGTCAACAGCGCGGGGCCGAAGATCGCGCCGATCACCCCGGTGATCAGCACGAACACCGCGGCCAGCGCGGCCACACCGCCGATCTGCTCGGCGACCAGCATGGCGATCGGCGAAGTCACCGATTTAGGCGCCATGGTCATCAGGATCATCTGATCGGCACCGAACCACCAGCCCAGCGCCACGCCCATGCCTGTCGCCACTACCCCGCCTATCACCAGCGTAGTAAAAATCGGCCAGAACAATTGGCGGATCCGGCGCAGATTCAGGTACAGCGGCACCGCCAGTGCGACGGTTGCCGGCCCCAGCAGAATGCTGAGGATTTCGGTGCTCTTGCGGTACTCGGCGTAGGTCAGGCCGCAGCCGACCAGCACACCGATCACCAACAACATGGATACCAGCACCGGTTGCAGAAAGATCCAGCGGGTTTTCTCGAACGCCGCCAGCACCAGTTGATAGGCACCGAGGGTAATGCCGATGCCGAACAGCGGATGGTGAATCACCGAGGCCCACGCGCCTTGCCAGTCGAACAGCATCAGGACTCCTCCGCCGGCGGCGCGTGACGCTTGACCAAACGTTGCATGAGCACGCCGGCAAAGGCCATCGACAGGATCAGCGAGACCACCAGCGCGCCGACGATCGCCCAGAAATCGGCGGCAATCGCCGTGGCATACACCATCACGCCTACTGCCGGCGGCACCAGCAGCAACGGTAGATAACGCAGCAGACTGCCCGCCGCCTGGTTCAGCGGCTCGCCGACTTCACCGCGAATGATCAGGAACACCAGCAACAGCAGCAGCCCGATGATCGGCCCCGGCAATATCGGCAGCAACAAGTGATTGAGCGCTGTGCCGAGCAATTGAAACAGCACCAGCAGGGTCAGGCCACGTAACAACATCTGACATCTCCGTCTTGTATTTCACCCAGCAGGGGCCCGGCATTATAAGCATGCCGGCGCTATGGACCGGCATTCGCCAAAAGCATGGTCGGTTGACCTGAGCAAATCGCCATGATGATCTACAGTGGTTCGCAGGCCGGTCAAATCCGCCACCAGAAAAACTATAAAACCGATGAACCCAAGGAGAGTCTCAATGCCCTATGTTCCCGTTGCAGAGCTCAAAGATTATGTCGGCAAGGAACTTGGACGTTCCGAATGGCTCACCATCGATCAGGAGCGCATCAACCTGTTCGCCGAAGCCACCGGTGATTTTCAGTTCATTCACGTCGACCCGGTCAAAGCCGCGCAAACGCCATTCGGCAGCACGATAGCCCACGGTTTCCTGTCGCTGTCGCTGATGCCGAAACTGATGGAAGACATCCTCGTGCTGCCCGAAGGCGTGAAGATGGTCGTCAACTATGGCCTGGACAGCGTGCGGTTCATCCAGCCGGTCAAGGTCAATTCGAAAGTCCGATTGAAGGTCGACATGGTCGAAGTCACCGAGAAAAAACCCGGCCAGTGGCTGCTCAAGGCTACCGCGACACTGGAGATAGAGGGCTCGGACAAACCGGCCTATATCGCCGAGCCGCTGTCACTCTGCTTCGTCTGATCATCCCGGATGCGAAGCAGCGCACGCTGTTTCGCGTCACGTCTCTATATATGCGATGCATAGCTGCGGCATACTCGGTCGCCTAATTGCCCGGATCCCGCTATGCGCTCAATCGCTCGACTTGCACCCCTTGCCCTGACCCTGATGCTCACCGCTTGCGGCGACGGCGAATCGCTGTTGCCGCCGGATGCGCGCCTGCCCGATGGCGGACGCTATCGCGGCGAACTGGTCGACGGCTTGCTGCAGGGTCAGGGCCGCGTCGACTACCCAAACGGCAGCTGGTACGCCGGGCAGTTCGACAAGGGCCAGTGGCACGGGCAAGGCGAATGGCACGGCAGCAATGGCGAGGTCTATCGCGGCCAGTTCCAGCAAGGTCTGTTTGACGGCCAGGGCAGCCTGAGCACCCATGCCAGCAGCTACACCGGCGGTTTCAAGCAGGGCCGGCGCGATGGCGAGGGTACGCTGAAAGAAAACGGCATGACCTATCGCGGCGAATTCAAGGCTGACCAGTATTCCGGCCTCGGCCGTCTGGAGATGGACGACGGCAGCGCCTATCAAGGCCAGTTCGCCCACGGCAAACCCAACGGTGAAGGCCAGCGCGGCGACGCCAGCGGCAATGCGTTCACGGGGCATTTCGTCAACGGTCAACTGGAAGGCAATGGCACTTACACCAGCGCCGACGGCGATATCTACGTTGGCGGTTTCAAGAACAATCAACTGCACGGCAAGGGCCGCTACGAGAATGCCGACGGCGACGTCTGGCTCGGCCAGTTCAAGGAAGGCGCGCTGAGCGGCAAGGGTGAATTGATCGGCGCTGACGGCAGCCATTACATCGGTGTGTTCAACGACTGGCGATTCACCGGCCAGGGCCGTTTGAACCTGTCCGACGGCAGCTTCTACGTCGGCAGCTTCGACAACGACAGCTACTCCGGCCGCGGCACGCTGGTGCTGACCGATGGCAGCGTGCTCAGTGGCACCTGGATCAACGGCCAGCGTGTGCGAGACGCCGACGGCAAATTGCTGCCCGACACCCTCGAGCTCGGTTTGCTCGCCCAGGGTCGTCTGCTCGACGAGGCGCTGTCGGCAATCCCGGCCTCGACCCCGGCGGTCGAGTTGTACACCCTGACCCTCGGTGGCGATGGCAAGCAAAGCGTGTTTCTGCGCGAATCCGACTACGTCGCCAACATGCTCAACACGCGCTTCGGCGCCTTCGGCCAGATCCGTCTGGTCAATCACCGCGACCACCTCGGTGACCGGCCGATGGCCACCCGCGAGAACCTGCGCCGCGCCGCGCAAACCCTCGCCGAACGCAGCGGGCCGGAAGATCTGCTGTTCATTTATCTGACCAGCCACGGCACCGCCGAGCATGAACTGGTGCTCGATCAGCCGCGCATGGAACTGGCCGACCTGCCCGCCGATGAACTCGCCGCGGTGCTCGCGCCGCTCAAGCATCGCGACAAGGTCATCGTGATTTCCTCGTGCTATTCCGGCGGTTTCATCCCGGCATTGAAGGACGAACGTACGCTGATCATGACCGCCTCGCGTGCAGATCGGGTGTCGTTCGGCTGTTCGGAAGAAGCCAATTTCACTTACTTTGGCGACGCCCTGTTTGCTCAGGCGCTGAACCAGACCGACGATCTGGAACAAGCTTTCAAACTGGCCAAGGCCACTGTCGCCGAACGCGAACTGGCCGACGGTTTCGAAGCCTCGGAGCCGCAGATCTGGGCACCGAAGACCGTGCTGTCGCACTGGCAATTGCTGCGTAAACAGCAAGCGCGCAAAGCTTTGCAAAGCAGCGCATTGAACGACGCGGCGACAAAAGGCAACTAAGCTGAACAGTATCAAGGGAGAGACACTATGTACTTGACGCCTCAGCACGTATTGCTTGCCGGAGCCACCGGACTGACCGGTGAACATCTGCTCGACCGTTTGCTCAACGAGCCAACGATTACCCGTGTCCTCGCCCCATCACGCCGGCCGCTGGCCGAGCATCCGCATCTGGAAAACCCGGTCGGCGACCCGCAGACGTTTCTGCCGCAGCTCAGTGGCCGGGTCGATATCGCTTATTGCTGCCTCGGCACCACGATCAAGCAGGCCGGCTCCGAAGAAGCCTTTCGCGCAGTGGATCTGGACATGGTCGTGGCGTTTGCCAAACGCGCGCGGGAGATGGGCGCGCGGCACCTGATCGTGATCAGCGCGATTGGCGCCGATCCGAATTCCTCGGTGTTCTACAACCGCGTCAAAGGCGAGATGGAACAGGCCCTGCGCGCGCAGAACTGGCCGCAACTGACCATCTGCCGACCTTCGCTGTTGCTGGGCGAGCGCATTGAACCGCGTCTGGCCGAGCAACTGGCCGGGCCGTTATCGAAGCTGATTCCAGGGAAATACCACGGCATCGAAGCCTGCCAATTGGCACGGGCGATGTGGCGCCTGGCGCTGGAAGAACAGGATGGGGTGCGGGTGATCGAATCGGATGAGCTGCGCAAGTTAGGCAAATAACTCTGGGACTTTCAGAACCAAAAGATCGCAGCCTTCGGCAGCTCCTACAGAAGACCCCATTCCCCTGTAGGAGCTGCCGAAGGCTGCGATCTTTTGACCTTTACAACCCGCCAGTCGCCTGGAATCCCACGCCGATCACAGTCAGCAAAGACAGCGGCAACAACAGCGTGTCGAGCAACGCGCTGGCCGGCAGGTCCACGCCCGGGTAACTCGGCGCCTCGGCACCAAACCGATCCATCGCACAGCAGCCGCCATTCAACGCATACAAATCCAGCCGCGTCCCGGCATACACCACCGGCGCGCCGGGTTTCGCCGCATCCAGCGTGCGCGCGGTGGCACACCCGGTCAGCAGCACCGCCAGCACGAGCACCGGCAGCTTATTCATCGCTGCTCAGATGATGCTCACCCCAACGCGGCAACATGTCCTGCGGGATGCCGAGCAGATTGAGAATCCGCGCCACGACGAAGTCGATCAAATCATCGATGGTCTGCGGCTGGTGATAGAAGCCCGGCGACGCCGGCAAAATGGTCACGCCCAGGTTCGACAGCTTGAGCATGTGCTCCAGATGAATGCTCGAGTACGGCGCCTCCCGCGGCACCAGAATCAACTGGCGACGCTCTTTCAGCGTGACGTCGGCCGCGCGTTCGATGAGGTTGTTGCAGGCACCGGTCGCAATTGCCGACAGCGTCCCGGTCGAGCACGGCACCACCACCATTGCCGCCGGCGCACCGGAGCCGGAGGCCACCGGGGACATCCAGTCTTCCTTGCCATACACCCGAATCTGCCCGGCGGCGGCACCGGTGTACTCGGTGAGAAAGGCCTGCATCATCTGTGGTTTGTTCGGCAGGGACACGTCGGTCTCGGTGGCCATCACCAGTTGCGCAGCCTTGGAAATCAGGAAGTGCACTTCGCGATCTTCGCGTACCAGACAATCAAGCAGGCGCAAACCGTACTGCGCGCCCGAGGCGCCGGTCATCGCCAGGGTGATGCGTTCCGGGCCGCCGGCCTGGGAAAAAGTGTTCATTGCAGCGCCTCGGCGAGTTTGCCGTGCAGCCCGCCGAAGCCACCGTTGCTCATGATCACCACGTGGGTGCCGGGCTGCGCCTGGCTCTTCACGCGCTCGATGATGCCTTCCAGCGAATCGCTGACGATCGACGGCACCGTGCACAACGCAGCGGTTGCAGCCAAGTCCCAGCCAAGGTTGGCCGGGGCGTACCAGATCACCTGATCGGCATCGACCACGCTGTCCGGCAAGCCGTCACGGTGGGCGCCGAGTTTCATCGAATTGGAGCGCGGCTCGATGATCGCAATCAGTGGCGCGTCGCCGATGCGTTTACGTAGGCCATCAAGCGTGGTGGCGATGGCGGTCGGGTGGTGAGCGAAATCGTCGTAAATGGTGATGCCGCGCACCTCAGCGACTTTCTCCATACGGCGTTTGACGTTCTTGAACGCGCTCAACCCGGCAATGCCCATCGATGGCACCACACCGACATGCCGCGCCGCAGCCAGAGCAGCCAAGGCATTGGCGACGTTGTGCTGACCGGTCAATTCCCACTCGACGGTGCCTTGCGACACACCTTCGAACATCACTTCGAATGCCGAGCCGTCTTCGCTGAGCAACTTGACCTGCCACAGACCGCCGGCACCGGTGGTTTGCACCGGGGTCCAGCAACCCATTTCAATCACGCGCTGCAAGGCCGGCTCGGTGGTCGGGTGGATCACCAGGCCTTCGCTCGGGATGGTGCGAACCAAGTGGTGGAACTGTCGTTCGATCGCCGGCAGATCGGGGAAGATGTCGGCGTGATCGAACTCAAGGTTGTTGAGGATCGCGGTGCGCGGGCGGTAGTGGACGAATTTCGAGCGCTTGTCGAAGAAGGCGCTGTCGTATTCGTCAGCCTCGATCACAAAGAATGGGGTGCCGCCCAGGCGCGCCGACACAGAGAAATTCTGCGGCACGCCGCCGATGAGGAAACCCGGGCTCATGCCGGCGTATTCCAGCACCCAGGCGAGCATGCTGCTGGTGGTGGTCTTGCCGTGGGTACCGGCAACGGCCAGTACCCAGCGCCCTTGCAGGACATGATCGGCCAGCCATTGCGGGCCGGAGACGTACGGCAGGCCTTTGTTCAGCACATATTCCACCGCCGGGTTGCCACGGGACATGGCATTGCCGATCACCACCAGATCCGGCGCCGGATCGAGCTGCGCCGGGTCATAACCCTGCGTCAGCTGAATGCCCTGGGCCTCGAGCTGCGTGCTCATCGGCGGATAGACGTTGGCGTCGGAGCCGGTCACGTGATGGCCCAGCTCTTTGGCCAACACCGCCATCGAGCCCATGAAAGTCCCGCAGATACCCAGAATATGAATGTGCATAGTCGACCTCGTAAAACATGGCCGCAGGTTAGCGTAGGGAGGGGGAAATGGCACTCTTTAGCTGAAGGATGAAGACGGGTTGGCGGCTACATCTGCGCACGGCTTCAGACCGCAGCCCCTCACCCCAGCCCTCTCCCCAGGGAGAGGGAGCCGATCTCGGTCGCCTTCAAATCCTGAGTTCGGCTCGATATTTCAGGTCGGCGTAAATCGCCAAAACACCTCGGTCAGTCCCCTCTCCCTCTGGGAGAGGGTTAGGGTGAGGGCTTTCAGCTGACACGCCGCTCAATTCCGTGTTTACGCAGTTTTCTATAAAGGGTGTTGCGGCTTACGCCCAGTTGCTGCGCTGTATGGGTCATGTGCCACCGGGTCTGCTCCAGCACACTGAGCAATGCGAGGCGCTCGGCATCTTCCAGTGGCTGTGCGGCAGTGTCGGCCGCCACAACCGCCGGCCGCGCCTGGCGAATCATCACCGGTAAATCCTCAACCCCGACCCGCCCGCCATCACACAACGCCGCCAGCGTGCGCAGGACATTGCGCAGTTGCCGCACGTTCCCCGGCCAGTTGAACGCCAGCAACGCCTGCCGCGCCGGTTCTTCGATCAGGATCGTTTCGCCTACAGCCTCCTCGGCCAATAGAAAATCCAGCAACTGCGATTTATCACTGCGTTCACGCAATGCTGGCAACGCCACTTCCAGCCCGTTCAAGCGGTAATACAGATCCTCGCGAAAACTGCCATCCTCGACCCGCTCCAGCAGATTGCGGTGCGTCGCGCTGATGATCCGCACGTTCACCGCTTGCGGTTCGCCGCCAATCGGCACCACTTGCCGATCCTCCAGCACACGCAGCAAGCGCGTCTGCAAGGCCAGTGGCATGTCGCCGATTTCATCGAGAAACAACGTGCCGCCATCGGCCTGTTGCAGTTTGCCGCGCATGCCGTCCTTGCGCGCGCCAGTGAAGCTGCCCCCGCGATAGCCGAACAGTTCGCTCTCGATCAGGCTTTCCGGAATGGCTGCACAATTGAGTGCGACGAAGGCATTGCCGCAGCGCTGGCTGGCCTGATGCACTGCCTTGGCGAACGCCTCTTTGCCCGAACCGGTTTCGCCGTTGATCAACAGCGGCACGTCGCGCTCGAACACGCGCAGGGCTTTGCGGAACTCGGCCTGCAAAGCTTCGTCGCCGAGGCAAATGCCGGACAGGCGTGGCGCCGGCGCAGGGATGGGCGTTGGGACAATCGCTGTCGGCTTGCGCGATTCGCCGCGCAACACGGCAAACAAATGCCGCCCATCACAGGTACGCAGCGGCCAACTGGCGCTGGCATTGGCGCTCGCACGGCCAAGCAATTCGTCCAGCGAGCAATCGAAAAACGCTTCCACCGGTTGCCCGAGCAGACCACCGCGACCATGTCCGAGCAGGTTCAGCGCGCTCTGGTTGACCGCGCTGATCCGCCCTTCGCCGTCGAACGCCAATAGTCCTTCGCTGAACAAGCCGACGGACTCGGCCTGCAGGTGAAAACGCAGCAACCACTGATTGTCGAAACAGCGCAGGAAGTAGCAGCTCTCGATCATCTTCGCCGACAGATTGACCAGCGCCATGGTATGGAACTGGCTTTGCCGCGAGACGTCCGGCCGCGCCGAGGAGACGTCGAGTACCGCCAGCAGCTCGCCATGCGGATCGAACACCGGGCTCGCCGAGCAGGTCAGCCCGGTGTGGCGGCCGCGAAAGTGTTCGTCCTGGTGAATGGTCAGCGCCTGACGCTCGACCAGGCAGGTGCCGATGCCGTTGGTGCCTTCGCAGGCTTCGCTCCAGTCGGCGCCAAGCCAGAGCCCGGCGCGCTCGAAAATCTTGCGTTCGGCAGGCGCGGTGACGCAATTGAGGATCACCCCACGCGCGTCAGTCAGCAGCACCGCGTGACCGGCCCCGGAGAGCTGTTGATGCAAGCTGCTCATTTCGGTACCGGCGATCTGCAACACTTGCTGCAGACGTTCGCGACTTTCCAGCACCCGGCCATGCTCGAGCACGGTCGGGGCCATGGTCACAGAAGGATCGAGGTGATAGTCCTCAAGACAGCGCAGCCACGAACGGGCGATCGACGGATCGGCTCCGGGGCCGTGCAGGTGCGGTTTGCCCTGGATGACGGTGAGAACCTGGCGGGCATGGCGACTCAAATGGTTGTCGTGCATTTCTTATTGTTCTCCCCGAGGCGCGACGGCCCAAAGCATGAGGTGACGCTCAGCATCCTCCAGCCACCGACGCATTGCAATGCTGGCAAGACCGCTCGGTCACGGGCTGTGCCGCAAGTGGTACAAATTGTCACCCGCGCTGTACCGAAACCGTCACAGCGCCCCTCCATTCGTCCGAGACAAACCGGCCAAGCCCTTGATTTGCCTGACCCGCACGGCAGTGGCCCGGCCCTTGCTCTACGCTTATAGCAAGCGCACTTGCGCGTTTCTCTAATAAGTACAAGGCCAAGGAGAACATCATCATGCGTTACGCCCACCCCGGTACTGACGGCGCCAAAGTCTCGTTCAAGAGCAAGTACGGTAACTACATCGGCGGCGAGTTCGTCGCGCCAGTCAAAGGTCAGTACTTCACCAATACCTCGCCAGTCAATGGCCAGCCCATCGCCGAATTCCCCCGCTCCACCGCCGAAGACATCGACAAGGCGCTGGACGCTGCACATGCCGCCGCCGATGCGTGGGGCGCCACTTCCGTGCAGGCGCGCTCGCTGATCCTGCTGAAAATCGCCGACCGTATCGAAGAAAACCTCGAACTGCTGGCGATCACCGAAACCTGGGACAACGGCAAAGCCATCCGCGAAACCCTCAACGCCGATATCCCGCTGGCTGCTGACCACTTCCGCTACTTCGCCGGGTGCTTGCGCGCTCAGGAAGGCAGCGCTGCGGAAATCGACGGCAACACCGTGGCCTATCACATCCATGAACCGCTGGGCGTGGTCGGCCAGATCATCCCGTGGAACTTCCCGCTGCTGATGGCCGCGTGGAAACTCGCGCCAGCACTGGCCGCCGGTAACTGCGTGGTGCTCAAACCTGCCGAGCAAACCCCGCTGGGCATCTGCGTGCTGATGGAACTGATCGGCGACCTGCTGCCGCCGGGCGTGCTCAACGTCGTGCAAGGCTTCGGCAAAGAAGCCGGCGAAGCCTTGGCGACCAGCAAGCGCATCGCCAAGATCGCCTTCACCGGTTCGACCCCGGTCGGCTCGCACATCATGAAATGCGCGGCGGAAAACATCATTCCGTCCACCGTGGAGCTGGGCGGCAAGTCGCCGAACATCTTCTTCGAAGACATCATGCAGGCCGAGCCGAGCTTCATCGAAAAAGCCGCCGAAGGTCTGGTACTGGCGTTCTTCAACCAGGGCGAAGTGTGCACCTGCCCTTCCCGCGCGCTGGTGCAGGAATCGATCTATGACGAATTCATGCAGGCCGTGATGAAGAAAGTCAGCCAGATCAAACGTGGCGACCCGCTCGACACCGACACCATGGTCGGGGCGCAAGCGTCGGAGCAGCAATTCGACAAGATCCTCTCGTACCTGGAAATCGCCAAGGGCGAAGGCGCGGAGTTGCTGACCGGCGGCAAGGTGGAAAAACTCGAGGGCAGCCTGGCGACCGGTTATTACATCCAGCCGACTCTGCTCAAGGGCACCAACAAGATGCGCGTGTTCCAGGAAGAAATCTTCGGCCCGGTGGTGAGCATCACCACCTTCAAGGACGAAGCCGAAGCCCTGGCGATCGCCAACGACACCGAGTTCGGCCTCGGTGCCGGCCTGTGGACCCGCGACATCAACCGCGCCTACCGCATGGGCCGGGCGATCAAGGCCGGTCGCGTGTGGACCAACTGCTACCACCTGTACCCGGCGCATGCCGCGTTCGGCGGTTACAAGAAGTCCGGCGTCGGGCGTGAGACCCACAAGATGATGCTCGACCATTACCAGCAGACCAAAAACCTGCTGGTGAGCTACGACATCAATCCGTTGGGGTTCTTCTGATTCAGACGGGGTGAGGCAGTTGTTCCTGCTTCGCCCTCTGGATTGTCTTCGCGAGCAGGCTCGCTCCCACAGGTGATTTATGGTCGTACGCAATCCCCTGTGGGAGCGAGCCTGCTCGCGAAAGCGTTGTGCCATTCAACCCAATGGCTTGGCTGTAGCCGGGCCTATAAAACAATAAGAAAGGTGAACCCTATGCCAAGCGAATCCCCGGCCGGCGCTCCGGCGACCGGCTCCTCCGTCGACTTCGAAAAAGTCGGCTCCGACTATTTCCAACAACGCGAACTGAAAAAAGGCGCCGCCGGCTGGGTCCTGCTCGTCGGCCTCGGCGTCGCCTATGTGATTTCCGGCGACTACGCCGGCTGGAACTTCGGCCTTGCCCAGGGTGGCTGGGGCGGCATGTTTCTCGCCACACTGCTGATGGCGACCATGTACCTGTGCATGTGCTTTTCCCTGGCCGAACTGTCCTCGATGATTCCTACTGCCGGCGGCGGCTACGGTTTCGCCCGCAGTGCGTTCGGGCCATGGGGCGGATTTCTCACCGGCACGGCGATCCTTATCGAATACGCCATCGCCCCCGCCGCCATCGCGGTGTTTATCGGTGCCTACTGCGAGTCGCTGTTCGGCATTGGCGGCTGGATGATCTATCTGGCGTTCTACATCATCTTCATCGCCATCCATATTTTCGGGGTCGGTGAAGCGCTCAAACTGATGTTCATCATCACCGCTGTCGCCGCGTTGGCGCTGGGGGTGTTTCTGGTGGCGATGGTGCCGCACTT
Source organism: Pseudomonas moraviensis (assembly GCF_900105805.1). Taxonomy (NCBI): domain Bacteria; kingdom Pseudomonadati; phylum Pseudomonadota; class Gammaproteobacteria; order Pseudomonadales; family Pseudomonadaceae; genus Pseudomonas; species Pseudomonas moraviensis. The sequence continues at coordinate 4,148,416 of NZ_LT629788.1, forward strand.
CGATGTCGCCAATCTGCTCGACATCCCGGTGACCACTGCGGTCGGCGCCAGTCCGTTTCTGCCCTTCGGTTATGTCGGCGTGTGGGCGGCGATTCCCTATGCAATCTGGTTTTTTCTCGCCGTCGAAGGCGTGCCGCTGGCCGCCGAAGAAACCAAAAATCCCAAGCGCGACCTGCCGCGTGGCCTGATCGGGGCAATGCTGGTGCTGCTGATGTTTGCCCTGCTGATTCTGATCGTCGGCCCTGGCGGCGCTGGTGCCAACTCGTTGCTGACCTCCGGCAACCCGCTGGTCGAGGCGCTGAGTAAAGCCTACGGCGGCTCGACCTGGATGGGCAGCTTCGTCAATCTTGTCGGTCTGGCCGGGCTGATCGCCAGTTTCTTCTCGATCATCTACGCCTACTCGCGGCAGATCTTCGCGCTGTCGCGGGCCGGTTACCTGCCGCGCAAACTGTCGCAGACCAACAAGAGCAAAGCGCCGGTGCTGGCGCTGGTGATTCCCGGCATCATCGGCTTTGGTCTGTCGCTGACCGGTCAGGGCGACCTGCTGATTCTGGTCGCGGTGTTCGGCGCTACCATTTCCTATGTGCTGATGATGGCCGCGCACATTACCCTGCGCATCCGTCGCCCCAAAATGGACCGACCGTACCGTACGCCGGGCGGCATTTTCACCTCGGGTGTCGCGCTGGTGCTGGCCTGCCTCGCCGTGGTGGCGGGGTTCCTCGTCGATCCACGGGTGGTGATCGGCGCGGCGATCATCTATGGAGTGTTAATTGCTTACTTTGCTTTCTACAGTCGGCATCACTTGGTAGCAGGCACGCCGGAAGAAGAATTCGCGGCGATTCAAAAAGCTGAACAAGCCTTGCACTGATTGTCGAAAACCACGGCGCAGAGCTGTTCTGCGCCGTCACGGAGAACGCTGAATGGCCAGTTTTGCTCACACGGTCGGCGCGCAGACTTACCGCTTCGACAGCCTCAAAGACGTCATGGCGAAGGCCAGCCCCGCCCGCTCGGGGGATTTCCTTGCCGAGATCGCCGCGCTCAACGACGGCGAACGGGTGGCCGCGCAAATGGCCCTGGCGGACATCCCGCTCCCGCACTTTCTGCAGGAAGCGCTGATTCCCTACGAAGCCGATGAAGTCACCCGGCTGATAATCGACACCCACGACGCACAGGCCTTCGCCGTGGTCAGCCACCTCACCGTCGGCGGCTTTCGCGACTGGCTGCTCAGCGATGCCGCTGACGAAACCAGCCTGCGCGCCCTCGCCCCCGGCCTGACCCCGGAGATGGTCGCCGCCGTGTCGAAAATCATGCGCGTGCAGGACTTGGTGCTGGTGGCGCAGAAAATCCGTGTGGTGACAAAATTTCGCGGCACCCTCGGTTTGCGCGGGCGCTTGTCGACCCGCCTGCAACCCAACCACCCGACTGACGAGCCGTCCGGTATCGCCGCGAGCATTCTCGACGGTCTGCTCTACGGCAACGGCGATGCGATGATCGGCGTCAACCCGGCCACCGACAGCATCGCTTCGATCTGCGCGATGCTGGAGATGCTCGACGCGATCATCCAGCGCTACGACATCCCGACCCAGGCCTGCGTACTGACCCACGTCACCACCTCGATCGAGGCGATCAATCGTGGCGTGCCATTGGATCTGGTGTTTCAGTCGATTGCCGGCACCGAAGCCGCCAATGCCAGTTTCGGCATCAACCTGAACGTCTTGCAGGAAGGCTACGACGCCGGCCTGAGCCTCAAGCGCGGCACCCTCGGACAGAACCTGATGTATTTCGAAACCGGCCAGGGCAGCGCGCTGTCGGCCAATGCCCATCACGGTGTCGACCAACAGACGTGCGAGACGAGAGCCTACGCCGTGGCGCGACATTTCAAGCCGTTCCTGGTGAACACCGTCGTAGGATTTATCGGCCCGGAATATCTGTACAACGGCAAGCAGATCATCCGCGCCGGCCTCGAAGATCATTTCTGCGGCAAGTTGCTCGGCGTGCCGATGGGCTGCGACATCTGCTACACCAACCATGCCGAAGCCGATCAGGACGACATGGACACCCTGCTGACGTTGCTCGGCGTCGCCGGGATCAACTTCATCATGGGCATCCCCGGCTCCGACGACATCATGCTCAATTACCAGACCACTTCCTTTCACGACGCCTTGTACGCCCGCCAGACCCTGGGCCTCAAACCGGCGCCGGAGTTCGAGCAATGGCTGGCGAACATGGGCATCTTCACCCAGGCGGACGGCAAGGTTCGCTTCGGCGACAACCTGCCGCCAGCCTTCCGCCAGGCCTTGGCGCACTTGGGATGAGTCTTATGGAAAAACCACCGGTCGATCCGCAAAATCCCTGGCTGGAACTGCGTCGCCTGACCCCGGCGCGGATTGCCTTGGGCCGCACCGGCACCAGCCTGCCGACGCGGGCGCAGCTGGATTTTCAGTTTGCCCACGCACAGGCCCGTGATGCCGTGCATCTGGCCTTCGACCATGCCGAGATCAGCAGCCAGCTAAGCGAGCGCGGGCGGGAAACCCTGCTGCTGCACAGCGCCGCGCCCGATCGTGACAGCTACCTGCAGCGCCCGGATCTGGGACGCAAACTCAACGATGAATCGGCGCAAGCCTTACGCGATTACGCCAGCGCTCACCCGGGCGGCGTCGATCTGGTGATAGTCGTCGCGGATGGCCTGTCGGCGCTGGCGGTGCATCGGCACACGCTTCCATTTCTCACGCGGCTGGAAGAACAGATGAGCGGCGACGGCGGGTCCGTGGCCCCCGTGGTGCTGGTCGAACAGGGTCGCGTCGCCATCGGAGACGAAATCGGCCAGTTGCTCGGGGCGAAAATGCTGGTGATGCTGATCGGCGAGCGCCCGGGCCTGAGTTCGCCGGACAGCCTTGGGCTGTATTTCACCTACGCGCCGAAGGTCGGTCTGACCGACGCGTATCGCAATTGCATTTCCAATGTTCGTCTTGAAGGCTTGAGCTACGGCATGGCGGCGCATCGCTTGCTGTATCTGATGCGCGAAGCCTGCCGTCGGCAGCTATCGGGAGTCAATTTGAAGGACGAAGCCCAGCTTCATACATTGGAGACGGATGACACTGTCGACATGAAAGGTAATTTCCTGCTCGATCCGCCGCCAGCCTGAACCGTTTCCGCATTGCCATTCTGCGCTGCTTTCAGGCAGGATCGACGCACGGCCGCGCGGGTTTCCCATCGCCGTCAGAGCAGTTGAAGACAGCCACTTGAAGACGAGACCTATCATGCGGATTATTCAAGCGACCCTCGAACATCTGGATTTGCTGACTCCTTTGTTCGTCAAATATCGCGAGTTCTACGGCTCCCTGCCTTACCCGGATTCCTCCCGGGCGTTTCTCGAAAAACGCCTGCGCCGCAAAGAGTCGGTGATCTATCTGGCCCTGGCCGACGATGACGACAGGAAACTCATGGGTTTCTGCCAGCTCTATCCGAGCTTCTCGTCGCTGTCGCTCAAACGCGTGTGGATTCTCAACGATATCTACGTCGCTGAAGACGCGCGCCGGCAACTGGTGGCCGACAACCTGATCCGCACCGCGAAGAAAATGGCCAAGGAAACCCAGGCCGTGCGCATGCGCGTCTCGACCAGCGCAGACAACGAAGTGGCGCAGAAAACCTACGAATCCATCGGCTTCAAGGAAGACACCGAGTTCAAGAACTACGTGCTGCCGATCAGCGACGAGCTCTGACCCCAAAAAATCGCAGCCTTCGGCAGCTCCTGCAGCGCAACGCGTTCCAATTGCAGGAGCTGCCGAAGGCTACGATCTTTAGCGGGCTGACAATTGTTCACACCACGACATTCCCCGCTACAAAACCGGCACGCTTTTCAGCGGTCAGACCGTATAATCCCGATCTTTCCGGCTTGTAAGAAAAACTACACCCCGCTGTAGGCTTACACGAAGTCATCCGCACAGGCCTGCCGAGTCGGGCCGTCATACAGGTGCCCCCATGGATTTCAACCCGCTCGACCTTATCCTGCATCTCGATGTGTACCTCGATTTGCTGGTGAACAACTATGGGCCATGGATCTACGCCATCCTGTTTCTGGTGATTTTCTGTGAAACCGGGTTGGTGGTGATGCCGTTCCTGCCGGGCGACTCGCTGCTGTTCATCGCCGGCGCGGTAGCGGCCGGCGGCGGCATGGATCCGGTGTTGCTTGGCGGCCTGCTGATGCTGGCGGCGATCATGGGCGACAGCACCAACTATGTGATCGGACGCACGGCTGGGGAGAAGTTGTTCAGCAACCCGAACTCGAAAATCTTCCGCCGCGATTACCTGCAAAAGACCCACGATTTCTACGACAAGCACGGCGGCAAGACCGTGACCATGGCGCGCTTCCTGCCGATCATCCGCACCTTCGCGCCGTTCGTGGCCGGTGTGGCGCGGATGCCGTACCCGCGGTTCTTCGGCTTCAGCGTGCTCGGCACCATCCTCTGGGTCGGCGGTCTGGTCACGCTCGGTTACTTCTTCGGCAACGTGCCGTTCATCAAGAAAAACCTCTCGCTGCTGGTGGTGGCCATCATCCTGCTGTCGCTGGTGCCGATGATCATCGGCGTGGTGCGCAGCCGTTTCGGCGGCACCAAAGTGCAATCACACTGATCCGATGTGGTCACTGAGCGCCTGGCGTCGCCGGCGCATCCTCGCCAGGCACCCGATTGCCGACGACCTGTGGCAACGGGTGCGCCATCAGCTCTCCTTTCTCGACGGCATCAGCGCTGCTGAGGACCAGTGGTTGCGCGAAGCCTGCGTGCTGTTTCTCGACGACAAACGCCTGACCGCCCTGCCCGGTGTCGAACTGCATCAGGAGCAACGCCTGCTGCTCGCCGCGCAAGCACAGGTGCCGCTGCTGCATCTCGGTGACCTGAACTGGTATCAGGGGTTTCACGAGATCGTGCTGTACCCGGACGACTTTCTCAGCCCGCAACGCCATCGCGATGCCAGCGGCGTCGAGCATGAGTGGGACGGCGAACACAGCGGTGAAGCCTGGCAGCAGGGGCCGGTGATTCTCGCCTGGCCCGGCGTACAGGCCAGCGGTGGCTGGGAAGGCTACAACCTGGTGATCCACGAACTGGCGCACAAGCTCGATATGCTCAACGGCGACGCCAACGGCCTGCCGCCGTTGCATGCCGATATGCGCGTCAGCGACTGGGCCGCGGTGATGCAGGCCGCTTACGACGACCTCAACCGCCAGCTCGACCACGATCCCGACGCCGAAACCGCCATCGATCCCTATGCCGCCGAGAACCCGGCGGAGTTCTTCGCCGTCACCAGCGAATACTTCTTCAGCGCCCCGGATCTGCTCCACGAGGCTTATCCACAGGTCTACTTGCAGCTGCAGCTTTTCTACCGGCAGGATCCGTTGGGCAGACTGCGGCAACTTCAGGCCACAGACCCGGTCTATCAGGCGCACGACTAAGCTCTGCACGACTTCTGGTACGTGGCGTCGGCGTAGGAATGTGCCTATAATCGCCGCCACTTTTTGGTCAATCCGGCCAAGTGTTTTTGGTCAACTACGGGGGCAACGCCCAATGAGCTACAGCAAGATTCCGGCTGGCAAAGACCTGCCGAACGACATCTACGTCGCGATCGAGATCCCGGCCAACCACGCGCCGATCAAGTACGAAATCGACAAAGACAGCGATTGCCTGTTCGTTGACCGTTTCATGGCCACCCCAATGTTCTACCCGGCCAACTACGGTTACATCCCGAACACCCTGGCTGACGACGGTGACCCCCTCGACGTGCTGGTCGTGACTCCTTACCCGGTAGCGCCAGGCTCGGTCATCCGCGCCCGTCCGGTCGGCATCCTGAACATGACCGACGACGGCGGCGGCGATGCCAAAGTCATCGCAGTGCCACACGACAAGCTGTCGCAGCTGTACGTCGACGTGAAGGAATATACCGACCTGCCACCCCTGCTGATCCAGCAGATCGAGCACTTCTTCGCGAACTACAAGGATCTCGAGAAAGGCAAGTGGGTCAAGATCGAAGGCTGGGCCGGCGCAGACGCCGCCCGCGAAGCGATCACCAAGTCGGTTGCCGCCTACAAGGGCTAAGCCATTGCGCTTTGCGTGAAGCTTGAAAAAAACCCCGGACTTCCGGGGTTTTTTGTTATCGGCGTCTGCATAATCGACTCGGTTCTTCAAGTCGATGTAACTCGAAATACGCTCTGGTCGGCCCCCTCTCCCTCCGGGAGAGGGCTGGGGTGAGGGGCTCTTGAAAAAGCCCGATTAAACAAACCGTTTAAATTCCTACATGCAGTTTTAATCTGTTTAATTTCCCACAAGCGCGTCTTACATCCCGTCGCAAAATACAGGCTTTTTTTGAACGCCCGGTTTATTCAAACCGCTCTAGTCCGGCCGTAGACTCCGTGTTTATGAGAAAGAACACTAGCGGTCCACGATTCAAGGCACTCCTGGAAGCAGCGAACATCAGCACCACGGATTTCGCAAGGTTCTGGGGCACGGAAGCCCAAAACGTTCATAACTGGTACACCCGGGGTGTCCCGGCGTATCGCATGGAAGAAGTCTCACGCCTGTTGTCGGTCAATAGTGAATGGCTGAAAACCGGGGAAGGCGTCAAGGAGGTCCCACGCCTGCACCCGCCCGCCAGCAATGGCGACACGTTCGATGCCCAGTCGATCTGCGGCGTCTACACCGTCATCAATCCCAGCGACATCGACCTGGCGTTTTTCAAGGAAACTCCGATCGCCAATGGCGACGGCAAAACCCACGTCATCCTAGACCCCGACCAATCCCTGCGCCTGCCCCGCGCCCACCTCGATCAACTCGACATCCAGCACGCCAACGCCATCTGCGCGCACATGATCGGCAACAGCATGGCCGAACGCATCGAAGACGGCTCCATTGTCGCCATCGACCGCGGCCTGACCCAGGTCGTCGACGGCGAAATCTACGCCATCGAACACGACGGCATGCTGCGCATCAAATACCTGCACCGCATGCCCGGCAACGGCCTGCGCATGCGCAGCCACAACAGCGCCGAATACCCCGACGAGGTTTTCCGGCCGGCGCAGATCGAAGAGCAGCGGATTCACATTCTTGGCTGGGTGTTCTGGTGGTCGACACTGGGCAAGCGCAGGCCGGTGGTGCCTTTTTTGTGATGCGCGCGCCGATCTCGATTTTTACGCAGAACCTGTGGGAGCGAGCCTGCTCGCGAAGAGGGCCCTATAACCGGTACAAATCCAGGATTTGTACCGCTTCAGTCGCTCTAAACCGCACTTGAGGCTGGGAATCCCAAGCAAAACTCAGTATCCTGCGCCCCACATTCGCGCATCGACCCGCCCAGCGGCTCGGATGACGCCCGACGCAGCAGACCAACGTCTGACCAAGTCCCACAGCCGGACGCAGATCCGGATGTACGTTTTGAAGGCTGGCGCGGTTTACCAAAAATAAACCAAGCCAGTCCCCGAGAAGCCGGCCACAAGCCGGCTTTTTAATGTCTGCAGCAAATCATATCCATTACTGAAATTGCATTTCCAGCTTGTATAGCGCCCAATGCACTGGTTACCGCCCCGCCAAATATCGCAGGAAACACCAAATGCCCAAAACCTCATTCCCCATTGAGGAAGCGCTGGAGCGCGCCGCCGAACGAGGCGAGCCGCCTGCCGAAGATAAGTTGGCCGCTGAAGAAGATGACGAACTTGCCGCCATCGTTCACGAGCGCCTCGCCGCTCCTCAGCGAATGCAGGTCAGTCTGGCTGATCTGTAAGCTGTTTGAGCGCCCAGCTACAGTTGCTGAATTTGTCCAACAACTTGTTTGACAAATGCCCCTTACGGATAACTAAACGACTTCACCAACGTCAACTCCCCCGCCGTCCGCATCGGCACTACAAACGTTTCCATCTTCTCGCTCGGCGTGCCTTCTTCAGTAATCACCGTCACCTGCGCGGTCGTCAGCGCCTGCACCGCTTCATCCCCGCCCTCGTCATCCCCGCGATACCCGCCGCCGTAATAATTCACATACACCAGATACTGGCCCTTGATCGGCGCGGGCATGGCGGCGATTTCCGGGCCGTAGCCGGTGGTGACGTCGACGTCGAGGGCGGCGCCGTTGGCGGCAGTGCGATTGCCGTACCAGATGTGGGCACCATCGGGGGTGATCAGGTGCAGGTCGAGGTCGGTGCCGTCGCTGTCCCAGGCCAGCAGCACGCGCAGTTTCGCCGGGGTGGCGCCGCCGCGGGCGTTGAGGAATTGCGTGCGGTGGCGTTGCTGGCCGTCGGCGCTGCGGACTTCGACGCTGTTGCTGCCGTTGGGGAAGGAGAACGGGCGGTCGAAGCCGCCGGTCGGGTCGATTTTCAGTGGCATGCTGACGCCATTGACGATCAGGCGTCCAGGTTCGTTGTTCTTCGGCACGGCTTTGATCTGGCCGCTGATTCTGGCGGTATTGGCCTGGCCAAGCGGTGTGTTGACCGATGAGGCCGGGTAGTTGACGGTCTGGCGGAAGCTTTCGCCCTCGCCTTGCGGTGCGCCGCTGCGCCAGCCGCCGACCGGGGTGTCGAGTTTCACGCCATCGGCGGCGTAGGCCTGCGGCAGCACATTGAGGGCACAGAGCAGCAGCAAGACCTGTGGATAACGGAGTGTCATGGTCTATTCCAGCAAAAGGTGACGGGCGAGCCCTTCGATGTAGGTTTCATCCTGGCCGTTGGGGTGTGCTTCGAAGGCCAGGTGCAGATATTCGTGGGTCAGGTCGAGGCGATCCTGCAGGGTCAGCACGCCGCGCACGTAAATGCGCTGGCGCTCGCGGTCGACGAAGGGCCGGCCGAAGGCGAGTTTGCAAACGGCGAAAGTGCTGACTTCGTTGTAGCCGGTTTCGCTTTCGAGCCTAGGACGCCAGCCGCGTCGCTGCTTTTGCAGCCAGTCTTGCGCGGCGGGTAATGCTTCGCAGGAGGCGACCGGGTTATCCCAGCGGCTGAGGCTGGCGCGTGGATAGGCGTGCAGCAGAATCGCGTCATAGCGCTGGCCGGCGTTGGCCTGTTCCACGGCTTGCTGCCAGGCGAGTTTGTCCGGGCCGGGTTGCTCGGAGTGATAGGTGACGGTGCTGCCGGCCAGTACCAGATCCGCCGTCCACGCCGCGATGTTGCGTGACTCGGCAGAGGCTGGACGCGGGGCGACGCGCTGGCGATTGCTGCTGTCGTCGATGCTCAGGCAATCACCGTTGCGCGTGGCGTTTTGTAGTAGATAAGTGCGGATCGCTACGGCCAGCGCCTTGGCGGCTTCGGCAGGTTCCGGTCTGGCTTCGCGCTCAAGGACACGGGCGACATATTCTTCGCGATCAAGCCTTGCGACGAGTTTGTCATTGAGCAGAAACAGTTCGCCATCGCTCTGGATATCCAGTGCGTTGCCATTGGCAAATTCGACGCGATAGTCGCCGCGCAATGGCCCGGACGTGGCAACGCGATCCCCCGCCAGAACTTTCGAAACCGGGTATTTCGAAAACAGCCCGACTTCCACACAACGGCCTGCGTCCACCGGCCAAGCCGTCGGCAATACGCTGGCCAACGCTTGGCCGTAGTGACGCAGGACCATCTGACTGGTGCCGCGCCCACCCGCCCAGACCGGCGCACCATCGGTGGTCCAGCCAGCGAATCCGCCTTGTCGCGATTGCGCATCCTGGTCGCCGAGCCAGCTCCAGGTTTTCACCCGCAGACGCCCGCCCAACTCGCCGACGACATTGCCGTCCGCCGCGTTCAGCACGACATCGAGCAACACCCGGCGCATCTGATCCTGAGCAGGCAAAGCGGCCAGAACTTTCAGCAATTCAGCCACGTAAACCCGCTGCGCCGGTTGCACCGATGGCAAGTCGAGCAACCACGACGGCGCCTGCCGAGCCTGCCAATACTCACGCCAATCCGTCGGAGCAATGCCCAACCGTGCGGGTTCGAAATACAATCCGCAGGATTTCACCAGCGCCTGATCCCGCTCGATCCTGCCGCCCGCCGCACAGCAATAAACCTCTTCCTTCAACTGCCCGCGACATTCATACGCTGGTTCCCGCGCGCCGGTGTCCACCAGCCACGCGTAGACGAACAATTTCCACAGACTGCCCAGCGGCGCATCCAGCGACGCTGGCAACCGTTCCCGCTTGATCAGTTGCGTCTGACTCAACGACAACAACTCGCCCTTGTACGCCACGCGCAACGGCTCGTCCTGCGCCGTTGCCAGCGCAGGCATCACACACATCAGCAGCCACGGCAGCGGCCGAATCATGTCAGTTGACCGTGACCTGACCGAGGGCGGCTTTCGCTTCCTGGGCCTGATGCTGCGGCGCATAGACTTGCTTGAAGCGTACCGGCGGCAGGTTGAACTGGCCCTTCTGCGAGAAGCGCACCAGATGACGCAGGCGCAACTCGCCGCTCAATGCATCGACCGGCACCGCATAAGCCAACTGACCCGGTTCAAAGCGCGCCTTCTCCAGCGCGGTCGGCTCGGTGCCCTCCTTGCCCTGCAATTTGATGCCCCACGTCGTGCGCTCGACATCGGCGCCCGGTGGCAGCGGCACTTCAAGCATGCCGTAGCGCAGCGGTTTCGGCGCTTTACTGGTGAGAATCACCTCGTCCAGATAGAGGCTGTCGCTGGACAGAGGCTTCGTGCCGACCGGCTCAAGTTTGAAGGTGAACGCTTCGTCGCCCGGCACCAGTCGTGACAGGCGCCGGGTGATGGTCACGGCCATCGGATCGACCTGCGGCTGCTGAGTCTGAAAGCTCAGCGCGGCACGCAACGGCCGCTCTTGCGTGCCGGACACGCTCAGCACACTCGGCAGCGGCGTCGCGCCTTGCCATGTCCAGTACATCTCGCCGCTGGCGCCGTAGTTTTTCTTCCAGCCTTCACCGGGCATCAACGCGATGGTCGGTGACGCCTGGGCGATGCTGCGTTGCAGCCAGGTCAGCGCCAGCGCACGTTCCAGCGTCGATTGCTGTGGCAGCAACCGTTGCAGCAACGCCGTCGCGCGAGCTTGATCGAACGGCTGCAGCGACAGGTTCAGCGCTTCAACGAAGGGCTGCGAACTGGTCGCCAGACGTTGTTGTGCTGCGCCCAGTTGACGATTGAACGCCTCCGGCAAAGCGACTTTCGACTGCGCGGCCAACGATGCGGCGAGCACCCGCGCCGCTGCCAGACCCAGCGCCGAATCCGGATCGCTCATCACCAGACTGTCCTGGCCGTCGTCGAGCAAGGTTTCGGCACGGCCTTCACCCGCCCTGGCCAGATCGTCGATCAAACCGCTGAGCAGCGTGGTCACCGGCAACTGCATCTGCCTAGCGAACGACAGAATCAACGCCCGTTGCAACAACGGCGTGTTCGGTGCCTGCTTGGCGTAAACCTCCAGCACCCGCTGCCAGTGCTCCGGCGGCAGGGTCAGGTCGAGTACGCGGCTGGCATTCCAGTCGGCGTAATAGGCATAGGCGGTGAGGAATGCATCCGGCTCGCCGTCGTAGCCCCACCAGGTGAAGCTCGCCGACGGCCCGGCCATTTGCACCAGACGCAGCCGGCTGTTCTGCATGATCAGACGCAAGCGATCGCGAGTCTGCGGGTTCGAGGCCAGCGATGGATAAGCGATGCTTAGCGGCAGCAAGCGACTGGCCGTCTGCTCGACGCCGCCGTACGGGTAGCTGAGCAGATCGTCGAGGGCGGCACGGAACAGCGCTTGTGGACTGTCATCCAGCCGCAGACGAATATCCGTGGCATCAGCGGGCAAACTCAACGGAGTGTCACCGCTGACCACATCGAGGCTTTGCGTCTGCGTGACTTGCCAGCCTTCACCGGTTGCACTCAAGCGTACAGCCAGGGCATCGGCGACTTTGCCGTCCTGCACCAGCTCCGCCATCCACTCGCCCGAGGCCAAGGCAAACGCCGGAAGCGGCAAATAATTGATGCCGCTGTTCAGGGTCACCGGCAAGCGCTGTTCGGCGCCGGCATAGTGCGTGACCAGTTCAGCCTTGACCGGTTTCTCTGCCTGACTGAACGCAAACACACCCAGTTGCGGCTGATCGCCCTTGCGGAATCTGCTCGGCCCGCTCCACTTCAGGTACAGCGGTTTTTCCGAACGGACAAACTGCTTCTTCTGCCCGACCTGACCGTCATCGGCGATGGCGCGGGCGGTAATGCGCCAGCGGGTCAGCGAGTCCGGCATCTTGAAGGTGAAACGGGTTTTGCCGTCGGTGCCGGTCAATAGCTCCGGCTGCCATGCCGCGGTGTCAACGTCTTCACGGCGTGGACGTTCCAGCACTTTCACGCCGCGTTCGCTGCGGTTGGCCTTGCCCGGTGCGCCAGGGCTGCCCGGCAACGCCACGTCGTAGCTGATGAACGAGAGGCTGGCGCTGGTGCGCACATTGTTGCGCCGTGGGTGGTAGAAGAACTGATCGATGGTCGGCGCGACTTCTGGTTGCAGCGCGTAGACCATTTCGTCGACCACGCTGACCGTCAAGTGTGCCGGGACGTCTTTGCCGGCGAACTGCGTGGTCAGGTCGACCGTGACCGTATCGCCCGGCAGGTACACAGCTTTGTCGGTGCTGATCGCCACGTCGATTTGCGGCGCGATCACTTTGATCCCGGCATTCTGGAAGCTGTACTGACCGCCCTTGGTGTAGAGCACGGAGAAGGTCAGGTTCGGCGCAAAGTTATCCTTCACCGCTATGCGCGCGCGATATTGGGTGTCGCTGAGTTTTTCCAGTTTCAGCCAGTCACCGCCCTTGGCCAGCAGCGCGGTGGCTTCGACCTTGTCGCGCTCCAGCGACAGCAATGCATCGCTGACCGGTTCGGGAAAGGTGATCAGCGCCAGCGCTTCTTCGCCGGCCTTGTACTCGGGCTTGTCGAGGACGATTTCCACCGTGCCCGGCACCGCTTTGACACCGTCGCCAGTGACCGAATGGCCGGTGGCGCCGAGGACGCGACCGTGTTGATCCTTGAGCGTCAGGTTGTAAGTGCCCGGACGCTCGAAAGCGAGGCTGAAACCTTTGTCAGCTGCAGCGAGTTTGCCTTCACCGCTGCTTTGGTCTTCCAGGCGTACCCAGGCGTAGCTGCTCGGCGTCACCGCTTTGCTTTGTTCGGTACCCCCCTCGTTGGCATAGCTGAAGGCGACCTTGTCACCGACCGCGCTGAAACGCTGCGGCGCACTCAGGCGAAAAGTTGCCGCGCCACGATCGATCAGGATTTCCTTGGTGGTCTTGACCCGATACGCCGCGCCGTCGCTGGCAAACACCGTGAGCATGTAGCGGCTCGGCTTGTCGGCGGCCGGAAGGTCGAGGGTCGCGTTGCCCTTGCTGTCGGTGGTCAGTTCGGTACTGGTCAGCTCCACCGGGAATTGCCCGAGGTATTGCAGCTCGTTGTCGACCATCGACAGTTGCTGGGCGCGCAGGCTCAGGTTCAATTTGGCGTTGGCCACCGGTTTACCATCCGGATAGAGCAACACCAGACTGCCTTTCACCGGCTCGCCGGTGCGGTAGTCCTGCTTGGCCAGATTCAGCGAAATTTCGAAGTGCGGTTTGATGTACTCAGCCACACGGAAGGCACTGCTGTAGGCCTGATCCTTGTAGTTGAAACGGATCTCGTAGCCGCCGGCGACGGCGTTGTCCGGCAACTGGAAGCGGCCTTGGGTTCCAGCCTTGGAATCCAGTTTCAGGTCGAGGGTCTGCAGCTCGGTACCCGTGGCATCGAGCACGCTGACGCTGACATCCGCCGCACCCGGCAACACCGAGTCCCGTGCATTCTTGAACTCGCGACCGACGATTTTCAGCGACACCCAATCGCCCGGACGATACAGCGGCCGGTCGGTGAAGGCGTAGAGTTTGGTGTCGTAGATTTCGCTGTCGTAGTAGAAGTTTTCCGAGACGAACACGCCGCCCTCTTCGTCCTCGCCGATAACGAACGAACGCTCCGGGCTGACGTGTTTCAGACGCAGCAAACCGTCGGCATCGGTGGCGCCGCTGCTCATCACGCCGAGGCCGTCGGTCCACAACACATTGACCTTCGCCACCGAACTGCCTTCATGCTTGCGTGCGGCCCAGACCAGCAGTTCATCACCGGCAATCTTGCTCACCGCGACGGTGTTGGAGACGAAAACCATGGTGGTCGCGCGGTATTTGCCGATCAACGCTTCGACCAGATACAGCCCGGGCTTCAGATTACCCAGCGGAATGTAGACGTTGCCCGGTGCGACGCTGACGAAGTCGCTGGACGAGCCGGCCAGATTGACCCCGGCCGGCGGCTGAATCGGCTTGGCCTGCCACAGCGGATAACGGAACTGGCTGACCACCGGCAGACCCGGGATCAAGGCAAATTGCGGCTGCGCGTCGTAAGGCGTCGGCGCAACCATGGCCTCGCCCATCTTCAGCTCCGGCACTTCTTCGGTGACCTGTTTGCGCGACTCGTAAGAGAACGCACGCTGCATCACCCGGCGGGATTTGCGATACCAGTTGTCCCACAGATACGCGAGGGTGTTGGACAGGCCTTCGCCCTTGAACTGGCCGTCACTGACGACGCGGTGCAGGTTCTTCTGGCGCTTGAGGAAGTCCAGCGGCTTGTCGATGCGATACACGCGAATGTCGGCGCCACCGTACGGCTCCATGCGAAAGCGCCGGTAGTCACGACCCGGTGCTTCGAGGCGGACCATCGCCTGCTCGTCGCTGGCAAAACTGCTGTCGGCCAGCAGAAAGAAACTCTCACCGGCCACCGGCGTGTAATTGCTCGGCTCCACCGAGTCTTCGGCGTTGGCGCTGGTCAACGGCAGCAGCAACGCCAACAGCAAGGAAATTCGCGAACAGATACGCAACATGCGGGCACCGGTCATTGGGAGAGAAAGTTCAGTCGATAGACGCCGATGAAGTTGGGGTTGGCTGCGTCGGGTATCCATCGGGTGTCCTTCCATGTCATGAGTTGCTGCAGGCTTGCCGAACGCATGCCGTTGTCAGTGGGGGTGGTGGTGCCGGTGTGATAGGCGATGTAGCGGCCCATCCAGATCATCAGGTGCTGGTCGTCGCCCTGATCGAAAAACATCAGGTCACCGGGCCGCGCCTGCGACACATCGCGGCTGATCAGGTGGCTGTTGAACTGAATCAGTTTGATCGCGTTGACGTACGGCCCGACCTTGCCGCCGCCCTGCTGCCACTGTTGCGCGAGCTTGCGCTGCTCGTCGCTCAGCGCCAGCTCCGGCGGTAGATAACGATTGGACAGACCATTGCTGCGCAGCCATTTGTCGTCATGGACTTTCAGCGCTTCGTTGGCGGCAAAGCGCACCAGCCCGGCGCAGTCCTGCTGATACCAGCGCGGGCTCGGCCCCTGGCTCAATTGCTCTTGAGCGATGCGCACGAACCAGGCGCGGAATACCTGGGATTGCGCCGGATCGAGCGCCGGCGCATCAACTGCGCGGGCACCTGCGCTCAGAAACAGCGCGAGCAGGCCAAGGCTGCGGATCAGTGCGCTCACAGCGCTTTCCATTCCAGCGGCAGCCATTGCCAGTGGCCGTCCGGCTCACTGCCTTCGGGCAGCGTCAGGGCATATTTACCGTAGCCGCCGAGGGTGCGCAGTTTCGGCATCAGGTAGGTTTGCGCAGCATTGAAGAACACCGGTTCCATGTCCTGCGGCAGGCTGTCGAGGGTTTCGCGCTGCATCAGTTGCGCCATCGCATCGGGGCCGAAGTAGATCGGCATCAGCACATCTTTTGGCAGCACGTCTGCCATCGGCGGGAAACGCTTGTCGAGGGTGCCGAGGGCTTTGTCGACGAGTTTGTCGTCGAGAGAAAACAGCAGCGTCGAACCATGACGGGCGAGGCTGACTTTCATGAACGCCTTGCCGGAAATCGCCTCCGGGTTTTCAGCGGTCTTCGCCGCGTACGGACCGAAACTGGAACTGACCTGACGCTGCCAGACGTGGCTCGAGCCTTCCTGCTTGTCGATCACCGGGAATACTCTCTCGGCGACGTTGGCTTCGAACGCGCCGACCATCGAACCGAACAGTTTGCCGAGATCACCATCAAGCTTGCTGCTGTCTTCGTCTTTGAGGCTGGCAACCAGCAACGGCGTGTACAGCCGCGAGTCGGCGTACCAGCACAGGCCCGCCGCGCCAGCGACGTGTTCGGTGAGGGTTTGCGCCACCGCTTCGTCGGCGCCGAGTTTGATCAGGATCGGCTTCTGCGGTTCGGCGGCCACCGGCAGGGTCACGCAAGCGCTCGCCCCCAGCGGCATCGCTTGCCAGACCGGTTTGAAATCGAAGTCCGGCTGATTTTCCAGCTCATCCATGGCCAGATAGCTGTGCCAGCCCTTGTCGTCCATGTCAAAACGCAACCCGGCGAAATTCGGGATGAAGCGCTGATAGCCCATGGCGAGGACACTGGAATTGACGGACAGACGCTGTTTGGTTTCCGGGCTTTTCTCTGGCAGGCCGAACGCTTCCGGGAAGAGCTTTTCGCCATTGAGCAATGCCGCCAGCGCTTGCGCGGAGACGCGGCCCGACTCTTCCGAGACGCCGCTTTCCGGGTCGTAGTACTTCGCCGGATTGGACAGCACCACCAGTTTGTCGCCGCGGGACGCGAACAGCAGCGACTTGCTCGCGTTGTAGGTGAGCTGATACAGCGGCACTTCGTCGCTGCCGACTTTGAGATTGCCGAAGACGCTGAGCTGGGTGTCATCCAGCGCGACCTTGGCCAACGGCTCGAGCAACTTGGCCAGGCCGCCACGATCCATTACCAGCAGGAAATCCTTCAAGCGACCATCGGCGCCACGCCATAGCGCAACGTCGGCCGGTTGATCGAAAAGCTGCTCGATCAGGCTGTCCTGCAATTTGAGGTCATGCTCGTAGATGATCCGGCGCAGACTGCCGATCAGGCCGAGGCGGTCGGCGTGGGTTTCGTAATAGAAGACGAAATCTTCGGTCAGCGTCGCCTTGAGAAACGGCACCGTCAGCAGATCCTTGGGCAACTGGCTCAGTGAACGGGTTTCGAGCAAGGCGTCCGGACGGCCAAGGCCGAGCTTGTCACTGGCAAGTGTCGCCGGCGGCGCTTTGGGCTTGAGCAGCAGCCAGCCGAAACCGCCCGCCACACCGGCCACCAGGCACAGCCCGAGCACGACCAGCGGCCAGCGCCGCGCAGGTTTGGCCGCCGGTGTCGCGGCAGCTGGAGTCACAGTGTTATCGCTCATGTTCACAACATCCGAGTTCATCCGTGGCGGGATGCTTAATAGTTGAAAGTCTTGACCAGCAACAGATCACCGATCGCCCGCAGGGGCACGATGAAGGTTTCGCGTTTTTCGTCGACGGTGTTTTCGTTCAGCACCAGAGTGATCTGCGAGGTGATCACCTCGTTCTGGTTGCTGGTCTCCTCGAAGTTATAGCCGCCATCGCCGTAGTTGCCCCAATAGTTGACGTAGACCAGATAGGTGCCGTGCAGCGGCGCGGTCATGGTGAACATTTCCGGGCCGGGGCCGTCGACGCCATCCGGGTCGAGGCCGCCGCCATTGCTCAGTGCTGGCCGCGACCAGAACGCATGCTGACCGTCGGGTGTGACAATGTGCAGATCCAGCTCGGCTTTCGGGTCGTCCCATCCCAAGACAAGACGAATCCGCGCCGGCGTGCGCAGATTATTTGCTTCATAAAATTGCACGCGCTTGAGCGACTGGCCTTCGGCGCTGATCACTTCGACGCTGTTGGAACCCGCACCGAATGCGTAGGGCCGAGCGAAACGCCCCTGATCATCGGTGTACAGATTCAATGGATTGCCGTTGACGGCGAGGCTGTGCGGCGGGCGCATGTGCCCCAGGGCCTTGAGCTGGCCCTGGATCATCGTGCGATTGCGCTGGATGCCGCGATCGATCGGCGGCGTCGGGTAGGCGACCTGCGGGTTTTCCGAACGATCGAGCAAGCCGTGATAACGCCAGCCGCCGACCGGCTCGGACAACTCTGCAGTCGGCGCCGCCCACAGCGCAGGCGCGCAGGCGAGGCCCATCAGCAGCAAAAGAAATGATCGCATGTGACGCCTCCTGCCATGCCTTGAACGAAACCTTGCACCCGATCCTCGGTACTTCACAGCGGTGAACTGCGTTTCGTCTGAATGACCCGCAACTGTCGGGCCGTAGAAGCCGCGAAGATTAGCGATTCGGCAGTTTTTTAACAATCGGATACATGTGTGATTGCTGTAGGAATTGCGCTTTCGAGAGGGCGTGAGCCGAATAGCGAAGTTATTCGGCTCACAAAATGAGCCGAACAAGCCTATATGGTCCTGAGTCACCAAAAATCATGTGGCGAGGGAGCTTGCTCCCGCTGGACTGCGCAGCAGGCCCCGACCGCCAACCACGGTTCACCTGTTGATCGCGGTGGCTGATTTTGGGGTTGCTGCGCAACCCAGCGGGAGCAAGCTCCCTCGCCACAGCGTCTATCCGGGTCTTGGCGGTGTCTGCGCAGCCCCCCTCATTTGCCCATACCCCCCCTATCTGCTAGTGTCGCGCCGGTTTAACGTCTACCGGAAATTGCCGCCATGGCCCGCAAAAAAGCTGCACTGGATTTCGAACAATCCCTCGCCGACCTGCAAACACTGGTCGAGCGTCTGGAGAACGGTGAATTGTCGCTGGAAGACTCGCTGACCGCTTTTGAGCAGGGCATCGGGCTGACCCGGGACTGCCAGGCGGCGCTGGCCCAGGCCGAGCAGAAAGTGCAGGTGCTGCTGGAGCGCGATGGCGAGCTCGCCGAGGAACCCTTCGACGCGGATGAGCCAGAATGATTGCGGCGTATTCGGCGAGCAGTCAGGCCCGGGTCAATGCGGCGCTGGAGACCCTGTTCAACGCGCCGTTGCCGGAACTGGCGCGGCTCTACGAAGCGATGCGCTACAGCGTGATGAACGGTGGCAAACGCGTCCGTCCGTTGCTGGCTTACGCCGCGTGCGAAGCCCTCGGTGGTCAGGCCGAACAGGCCAGCGGCGCGGCGTGTGCGGTCGAGTTGATCCATGCCTACTCGCTGGTGCATGACGATCTGCCGGCCATGGACGATGACGATCTGCGTCGCGGCCAGCCGACCACCCACAAGAAATTCGACGAAGCCTGCGCGATCCTCGCCGGTGACGGCCTGCAGAGCCTGGCCTTCAGCGCCCTGCTCGATCCGCGCCTGAGCGATTGCAGCAGCGAAATCCGTCTGCAGATGGTCACCGCGCTGGCCCAGGCCGCCGGTCCGGCGGGCATGGTCGGTGGCCAGGCCATCGATCTTGGTTCGGTCGGTCTCAAACTCGATCAGAAGGCCCTCGAACAGATGCACCGGCACAAGACCGGCGCGCTGATTGAAGTCAGCGTCAAGCTCGGCGCGCTGGCCAGCGGCCGCGCCCAGCCCGATCAGCTACAGGCCTTGCAGACTTATGCACAGGCCATCGGTTTGGCGTTTCAGGTGCAGGACGACATCCTCGACGTGGAAAGCGATACCGCCACCCTCGGCAAACGCCAGGGCGCCGACATTGCCCGGGACAAGCCGACCTACCCTGCGCTGCTCGGCCTCGATGCTGCCAAGGCCTACGCTTTGGAACTGCGCGACCAAGCCCTGCAGGCACTGCGACCGTTTGACGCGGCAGCCGAGCCGTTGCGCGAGCTGGCCCGGTATATCGTCGAGCGACGCAACTGACGGCGTATCGGCCAAAAAATACCAACGCGTGGGCAGGGGGCGATGCATCAGGTAAACTGCCGCATCTTTTATACCTATAACGATTCGCCTGATGCCCACGACGTTTCATGAGATTCCCCGCAAGCGCCCGACCACGCCCCTGCTCGACCGCGCGAACACGCCGGACGGCCTGCGCCGGTTAGGCGAAGCCGAGCTGGAAACCCTGGCCGATGAGTTGCGCCTGGAATTGCTCTACACGGTCGGCCAGACCGGTGGGCATTTCGGTGCCGGCCTGGGCGTGATCGAGCTGACCATCGCGCTGCATTACGTCTTCGACACTCCGGACGACCGTCTGCTGTGGGACGTCGGGCATCAGGCGTATCCGCACAAGATCCTCACCGGTCGCCGCGAGCGCATGGCCAGCCTGCGTCAGAAAGACGGCATCGCCGCTTTCCCGCGTCGCTCCGAGAGCGAGTACGACACCTTTGGCGTCGGCCACTCCAGCACCTCGATCAGCGCCGCGCTGGGCATGGCCATTGCCGCCCGCCTGCAGGACAGCGATCGCAAGGCCATTGCCGTGATCGGCGACGGTGCGCTGACCGCCGGCATGGCGTTCGAGGCGCTCAACCATGCGCCGGAAGTCAACGCCAACATGCTGGTGATCCTCAACGACAACGATATGTCGATCTCGCGCAACGTCGGCGGGCTGTCGAATTATCTGGCGAAGATCCTTTCCAGCCGCACCTACGCGAGCATGCGCGAGGGCAGCAAGAAAGTCCTGTCGCGCCTGCCCGGCGCCTGGGAAATCGCCCGTCGTACCGAAGAATATGCCAAGGGCATGCTGGTCCCCGGCACCCTGTTCGAAGAGCTGGGCTGGAACTACATCGGCCCGATCGACGGCCACGATCTGCCAACCTTGATCGCCACCCTGCGCAACATGCGCGATCTCAAAGGCCCGCAATTCCTGCACATCGTCACCAAGAAAGGTAAAGGCTTCGCCCCGGCGGAAGTCGACCCGATCGGTTACCACGCGATCACCAAACTCGAACCACTGGACGCCCCGGCCGCCGCGCCAAAAGCCACCAGCGGGCCGAAGTATTCGGCGGTGTTCGGCGAGTGGCTGTGCGACATGGCCGCGGCCGACGCGCGCCTCGTCGGCATCACTCCGGCGATGAAGGAAGGCTCGGATCTGGTGGCGTTCAGCGAGCGTTTCCCCGAGCGTTATTTCGACGTGGCGATTGCCGAGCAACACGCGGTGACGTTCGCCGCCGGCATGGCCTGCGAAGGCGCGAAACCGGTGGTCGCAATCTACTCGACGTTCCTGCAACGCGGTTACGACCAGTTGGTGCACGACGTCGCGGTGCAGAACCTCGATGTGCTGTTCGCCATCGACCGGGCCGGTCTGGTCGGCGAAGACGGCCCGACCCATGCCGGCAGCTTCGACCTGTCGTACCTGCGCTGCATCCCGGGCATGCTCATCATGACCCCGAGCGATGAAAATGAACTGCGCAAGATGCTCACCACCGGCCACCTCTACAACGGCCCGGCGGCGGTGCGTTATCCACGCGGCAGCGGCCCGAATGCATTGATCGAAAAAGATCTGGAAGCAATCGAAATCGGCAAGGGCATCGTCCGTCGCCAGGGCAGCAAAGTCGCCATGCTGGTGTTCGGTGTGCAACTGAGCGAAGCCTTGAAAGTCGCCGAGAAGCTCGACGCCACCGTGGTCGACATGCGTTTCGTCAAACCGCTGGATGAAGGGCTTGTGCGCGAGATCGCCGGTAGCCACGAACTGATCGTGACCATCGAAGAGAACGCGATCATGGGCGGCGCCGGTGGCGCGGTCAGCGAGTTTCTCGCCCGCGAGAACATCCTCAAGTCGATGCTGCATCTGGGCTTGCCGGATAGCTACGTCGAGCATGCGAAACCGGCGCAGATGCTCGCCGAGTGCGGGCTGGATGAGGCCGGGATCGAAGCGTCGATTCGCCAGCGACTGGCCTTGCTCAACAGCTGACGCAATCCCTTGTAGGAGCTGCCGAAGGCTGCGATCTTTTGATCTTGCTCTTCGGCAGCTCCGGAACCTTTAAAAAGCAAAATCAAAAGATCGCAGCCTTCGGCAGCTCCTACATGGTTTTGCAAAGACCATAGATTGCCATGAACCTCTCGCGCCTCGCCCTGCCCTTTCTCCTGCTACCCAGCGCCAGCGCTGTCGCCGACACCTTCGAACGTGATCAGGCGCTGAAGCTGCCGGACACACTGATCAGCGCCAATCGTCAGGTCGAGGCGCGCAACGACAGCAGCGCCGCCAACACCGTGTTCACCCGTGAAGACATTGATCGCCTGCAACCAAGCGACGTGCCGGATCTGCTGCGTCGCGTGCCCGGCGTGCAAGTGGCGCAGACCGGCGGGCGCGGCAGTCTGCCGGGGATCTACATCCGCGGCACGCAGTCGGCGCAGAGCCTGGTGCTGGTCGATGGCCAGCGCATCGGCAACTCGACCTCCGGCGACAGCAATCTGCAGCACCTGAACATCGAGCAGATCGAGCGCGTCGAAGTGCTGCGCGGCTCGCGCTCGGTGATTTATGGCAGCGATGCAATTGGCGGGGTGATCCAGATTTTCACCCGGCGCGGCACTGGGCAAGGCTTGCAGCCACGCCTGCACCTCGGCTTCGGCAGCCAGCAGACTTGGCAGCGCAGCCTCGGTTTGTCCGGCGGTGACGACAAAACCCGTTTCAACCTCGGTGCCAGCCTCGACGAAACTGCCGGGATCGACCGTACCCACGATTCGTATCCAAGCGACAGCGACCATGACGCTTACCGCAACAAATCCCTCAGCCTGAGCCTCAGCCACGCGCTGGCCGAGGGCATCGAAGTCGGCGCCAACCTGCTGGATAACCGTGGCAAGGGCGAATTCGACAACCCGTTCGGTCGCTTCGACAGGGACACGTTCGAGTCGGTGCAACAGCAGCCCTACAGCGACTTCAATGTCAGCAGCGTGAGCAGTTACGTCGATGCGCGGGTCAACGAAACCTGGAAAACCCGCGTCGAATTCGGCCACAGCGAAAACCGCGAGAAGACTTTCGACAAGCTCAGTGACGAGCGCACGGTGTTCAACACCTATCGCGACTCAGTGAACTGGCAGAACGACCTGACGCTCGACGCGCGCAACAGCCTGATCCTCGGTGGTGACTGGTACGAAGACCGGATCAACAGCAGCACTGCGTTTGACGAGGACAGCCGCTGGAACCGCGCAGCCTTTATCCAGCATCGTTATCAGGCGGACAGTTTCTCCACCGAGATCGGCCTGCGCCACGACGACAACCAACAGTTCGGTACCCAGAACACCTGGAGCGGCACCTTCACCCTGCCCCTGAATTCGGATAACGATCTGCTGCTGAGCTACAGCGAAGGTTTCCGCGCGCCGACCTTCAACGACCTGTACTACCCGAATTTCAGCAATCCCGACCTGAAACCGGAGACCTCGAAAAGCTACGAACTGCAATGGCGTAGCCAGTTGAGCGACAGCGCGCGGCTGGAAGCCTCGATTTACCGCACCGATCTGGAAGACGCGATCATCCTCGGCAGCAACTCACGCCCACAGAACGTTGCGTCGGCGCGGATCAATGGCTTCGAAGCGGCGCTCAAGCATGAGCTGTTCGGCTGGCAGAGCAATCTTGGCGTGGCAATCATTGATCCGCGCGATCGCGATACCGGCCACACACTGGCGCGAAGGGCGCGGCGCACGGCCAGTTGGGATGTGGATCGGCAGTTTGATCGTTTGGGGCTCGGCGCCAGTTGGCAATTGGTCAGCGGCAGTTACGATGATCTGAACAACACCCAATCGCTGGGTGGCTACGGCACATTCGGACTGCGCAGCAGTTGGGCGTTGAACCGTGAGATCAAGCTGGATCTGAAGGTCGACAACCTGCTGGACAAGGGTTACAGCCGGGCGAATTACAGCTATGACGGCGCGCAGTATGGTTATCGCGAGGAAGGTCGGGCGTGGATGTTCGGGGTGACCTGGACCCCTGAACTCTGAGCTGAGATTTTTATTGGCGGGCTGGCCTCTTCGCGAGCAGGCTCGCTCCCACAGTAGACGGAGTGCGGCCACACCTTTTGTTTTCACCGCAAGTCCAGTGTGGGAGCGAGCCTGCACGCGAATACAGGCGATACGATCTACCGATCCGGCGCGATCAATTGGCAAAGCTTGGCGGTGGCGCTGATCATCTGCCCGCTCGGTCGCTCGAGGCCTTTATCAGTGACCAATAGCAGCCTCCCCTGCCTGACCGCCGCCACCTGCGGCCAGACCTTCCACGCCCCTAGCTGGGCCTGATCACTGGCAACAATCACCTCGGGATCTCGCTGCAACACTGCCTCGATGCTCACCTGCGGCGCCGGCAGATTCAAGTCGGCGAACACATTGCGTGCGCCGCACACTTCAAGTGCATCGCTGATGATCTGCCCGCCCCCGACGGTGTACAGCGGCTTGTCCCAGACCTGATAGAACACACGCAACGGTACATCACGCTGATAACGCTGACGCATACCCTCCAGCTGCGCGCGCAATTCGGCCGCCCGTTTCGCCCCACGTTCAGGACGCCCGAGCTGTTCGGCAATGGCTTCGATCTGCGCGGCGAGTTGCGTCAACGTATGCGGCTCGGCGATGAAGGTGGGAATGTTCAGGCGCTTGAGCTGATCGCGCTGCCCTGCGCCAACGCTGCCGGGCCAGAGCAAGAGCAGATCCGGTTTGAGACTGAGCAAGCGTTCCATGTCGAGCTGGCCATAGCGGCCCACAGACGGAACATCTGCAATCGCCGCCGGACGCTCGCCCGCATCCAGCACGCCGACCAGCAGATCGGCGGAATCCAGTTCAACGACAATTTCAGACAGCGACGGCGCGAGGCTGACTACCCGCAATCCGGCCACCGCCGGGCTGCTCAGGGCGAGCAGCAGAACCGCCAGCCACAGGCGACGCATCAACCGAGTTGACGCGGGATTCGGTAGAGGTAGAACAGCACGGCGGTGGACAGCGCCAGCAGCATCAACGGCACGGCTTCGAGGCCGACGAATACCGCCAGGGCGCCGATCCACGCCGGCAAAGATGCCACCAGCAACGCTGCGCGCCGACGCGCCGCCAAGGCGATCCACGCAGCGGGTTCATCGGCAGTATCGAGGGCTTTTTGCGTGGCGATCAGCGCGTGTTTGTAGCGAGCGAAATATTTCAGGCTGATAAACATCGAGGCGACGCCGGCGATGAACAAGGGCATCGCCAACACTGGCAACAGGCCCTGGCCTTCGCCAAACAGCGCGTTGAGCACGAACAGCGGCAACAGGGCCAACGCCAGGTATTGCCACCAGGCCACCGACAGCCGACGTCGCACCTGGCCGCGAGTCACGCGCGGTCGACCTCGCCCTGATGCTCGTTGCCCATCATGTGGTCGAGCTTGCTGGCCTTGGTGGCCAGGTAGAGTTTGTTGTGCGGATTGTGGCCGGTGTGCAGCGGCACGCGTTCGGCGACGACGATGCCCATGTCGGTCAGCGCTTTGACCTTGCGCGGGTTGTTGGTCATCAAACGCAGGGATTTCACGCCCAAATGCTCGAGCATCGGCAGACACATGGCGTAATCACGCTGATCGGCGGCAAAGCCCAGACGCTCGTTGGCTTCCACGGTGTCGGCGCCGCCGTCCTGCAACTCGTAGGCGCGAATCTTGTTCAGCAGCCCGATGCCGCGGCCTTCCTGACGCAGATACAGCAGCACGCCACGGCCTTCGCGGGCGATCGCCTGCAACGCGGCTTCCAGTTGCGAGCCGCAGTCGCAGCGCTGGCTGAACAAGGCATCGCCGGTCAGGCATTCGGAGTGCAGGCGGCCAAGTACCGGGGCGCCATCGGCAAATTCACCGAGGCTCAGCACGACGTGCTCACGCCCGGTGCTCTCATCGAGAAAGCCGTGCATGGTGAATTGCGCAAAAGGCGTTGGCAGCTTGGAAGCGGCGACGAAGACGACAGGCACCGATGTGCTCCTGATCTAGAAGACTGAAAATTCGCAGGCCGGCATTGTAACAGCAGGTTCCTGTGGACGCTTAGGCTGAATTATCGGGCATAACCATCAAAAAGTTTGATGACAGACTGCCCTGCATCGGTTCCTTGTAGGAGTGAGCCTGCTCGCGATAGCGGTTGATCAGACGACATCATTGCTGAATGTCAGTCCGCTATCGCGAGCAGGCTCACTCCTACAGGGGGTTTGTGTTGGGCTTCAGTTCGGGTTGAACGGATATGGCTGCTGCCACTTCGCGAAGATCGCCTTCAACTCTCCGCTCTTCACCAGCTCCGCCATGCGCCGGTCATACAGCGCCATCAACGTCCGGGCCTGTGGGGTATCGGCGAAACCGAGAAACAGCGGCAATTCAGCCAGATGCGAATAACGGTACTGCGCCGGATCCGCCGCATCGCGCATGACCGCCTGAATCTCGGTCAGCGCGTCGATGTAGTAGTCGGCCCGCCCCTGCTTGAGCATCAGCAGAATGCCGGTGCGCCGTTCGATCTGGTTGAAGCGTTTGATGTTCGGCAGGTAGTTGTCGTAGCGGTAGCCGCGCACCCAGGCCAGGCGGTATTTGCCCAAGGTTGCCTGAGTCGGTGGCGGACTGCTGGCCAGGCCAAGTGCGTAAACGTGATCGGAGTCGAAATTCCATTGCGGGTACAACACGTGCTCGGCTTCGTCGCGGTAGGAGCCGACCTGCGCGTCGACTTCCTTCAACTGCACCAGCCCGATCGAACGGGTGTACGGCACCGTGCGGATATCCAGCTTCACCCCGGCCGGCTCGAAGACTTTGCGCAGCACGTCCCAGGCCAGACCATGGCCATCGGCGGCGGTATAGTCTTCCCAGTCTTCGCTGGCCAGATGGATGACCGCGGGTACAGGCGCGGCGGCGTGCGCATGGGCGAACGTGCCCAGCAGAGCCAGAACCAGCTGGGCCAACCCGCGTCGCAGCATTGCTTGTTTCCTCACGTGAGTCGAATCAGGCGAATACCCAGACCAGCCCTTGCATCGCCAGCCAGGCGAAGACACCGGCGAGCACGTCGTCGAGCATGATGCCGACGCCGCCATGCACATGCTTGTCGATCCAGCGGATCGGCCACGGCTTGAGAATATCGAAGAAGCGGAATACCAGAAAACCCGCAAGCAACCAGTACCAGCCTTCCGGCACCAGCCACAGGGTGATCCACATGCCGACCATTTCGTCCCAGACGATGCCTTCGTGGTCATGCACGCGCAGGTCGTCAGCGACTTTGCCGCACAGCCAGAAGCCGAACAGCATGGTGATGCCGAGCATCAGCCAGTAACCCCAGTCGGGCAGCATCTGCCACAACGGAATGAACGGCAGCGCCACCAGCGAGCCCCACGTGCCCGGCGCCTTGGGCAAGGTGCCGGAGCCGAAGCCGAACGCGAGGAAATGCCACGGATTGCGCCAGACCGAAGGAGGCACGAATTCGGCAGGGACCTGTTTCGGGTGATCTGTCACGGTGTCTCCTGAAAGTGTTGGTAGCCGCGGATTTGCGGAGTGATGTCGCGCCCGTCACGATCCAGCAGGACCACGCCCTGGCCCGACGCCACGCGCCCGATCACATGGATCGGCCAGCCATCGCCCAGCAGTGCCGGCAACGCGGCGGACGGCAAGGTGAAGGCCAGCACGTAGTCGTCGCCCCCGCTCAATGCCGCGCGCTCGGCACCGCGCTGACCGAGAAACGCGACTAAAGCATCCGACAACGGTACGCGCTCGCGTTCAATTTCAAGTCGCACCCCGGAGGCCAGCGCGATATGCCCGCAATCGGCGAGCAGGCCGTCGGAGATGTCCAGCGCCGCCGTGGCCTTGCCGCGCAGAGCCTGACCGAGCGCCAGTTGCGGCTGTGGTGACCAGTAATGATCGAGCAGCGGCTGGCCGACCTCGGGCGCGGCATCACGCTGGCCCAGCACCAGCGGCAAGGCGCCGGCCGCATTGCCCAGTTCGCCACCGACACAGAGCAGATCACCGGACTGCGCGCCGCTGCGGGTCAACGCCTGCCCTGCAGGTACGCGGCCGAACACGGTGACCGTCAGGCTCAAAGGCCCGCGCGTGGTGTCACCGCCGACCAGTGCCACGCCGCAGCCTTGCGCCATCTGGTTCAAACCACGGGCGTAGGCTTGCAGCCAATCGGCAGTCACCGTCGGTAAAGTCAGGGCAAGAGTAAAGGCAACGGGCGCGGCACCCATGGCGGCCAGATCGCTGACCGCGACGGCCAGCGAACGCTGACCGAGCAGAAACGGATCGCAGGGGTCGGCGAAATGCACACCGGCCACCAGCGTATCGGTGGAAACCGCCAGCTGTTCCCCTGCGGGAACTGCCAGCAAGGCGCAGTCGTCGCCGACCCCCAAAGCAACGCCCTCGCCGCCCTGCGCACAAGGCGCGGCGGCGAAGAAATTGCGGATCAGCTCAAACTCGCCCATGGCCGAGAAAAAGTATTCAAGCGCCGATCAGCGCTTGAACGCCTTCACTTCAGCTTCACGCAGGCGCGGGGCCAGCTTGTCGAGCACGCCGTTGACGAACTTGTGGCCGTCGGTCGAACCGAACACTTTGGCCAGCTCGATACCTTCGTTGATCACAACGCGGTACGGCACGTCGACACGCTTGAGCAGCTCCCAGGTCGACAGGCGCAGAACCGCCAGTTCAACCGGGTCCAGCTCTTCGATCGTCAGATCCAGGCACGGCGTCAGGGCGGTGTCGATTTCGGTCTTGAACTGCGGAACCCCGTGAAGGATTTCGCGGAAGTAGGCACCGTCGACATCGGTGAAATCGTTATCAACGCGAAACTGCGCTTCGATCTCGTTCAGCGATTGCTTGGCCATGTGCCATTGGTACAGCGCCTGAGTCGCGAGCTGACGGGCTTCGCGACGCTTGGCGCTTTTCGACGGCTTGCCGGCATCCGCAGGTTTCGGATCGCGCGGGTTGAAACGATCGCTTTCGTCGCTAATCACTTGGCCTCCAACTGCGCCAGCAGGCTGACCATTTCCAGAGCGGACAGGGCAGCTTCGGCACCTTTGTTACCGGCCTTGGTGCCGGAACGCTCGATGGCTTGCTCGATGGAATCAACGGTCAGTACGCCAAACGCGACCGGTACGCCGAACTCCATGGAGACCTGGGCCAGGCCTTTGGTGCACTCGCCAGCCACGTATTCGAAGTGCGGAGTACCGCCACGAATGACCGCGCCGAGGGCGATGATGGCTGCGAACTCGCCTTTCTGGGCGACTTTCTGCGCAACCAGCGGGATTTCGAAGGCGCCCGGTGCGCGGATGATGGTGATGTCGCCTTCGCTCACGCCGTGGCGAACCAGGGCATCAACGGCACCGCTGACCAGGCTTTCAACCACGAAGCTGTTGAAACGGCCCACTACCAGAGCGTAGCGGCCTTTAGGGGCGATGAAGGTACCTTCGATGGTCTTCAGGGTCATTCGTCAGTTCTCTTAAAGAGCCGGGACGCGTCTCGTACGCATCCCTCAGTGATATAAGCCGCGATTTCATGGCCGGAAACACCGCATTGCTGCTCGATGATGAACCTGTGGCGAGCAATCTCCCTCGCCACAATCGATCTACGTCAACAATGCCGAATTCACCGGGTCATTATTCGGAGGGCACGTATTCTACAACTTCCAGATCGAAACCGGATATCGCATTGAACTTCATCGGTGCCGACATCAAGCGCATTTTGCGCACGCCGAGGTCACGCAGGATCTGCGAACCGGCACCGACAATGCTGTAGGTGGTCGGTTTTTTCGGCGCTGCCTGCTCACCGGTTTCACGGATATGCGCCAGCAACACGTCGCCATCGAGTGGGTGACCGAGCAACAGCACCACACCGCTGCCGGCCTCGGCGACCGCAGCCATGGCGGCGCGCAGGCTCCAGCGGCCCGGTTGCTTGACCATCAACAGGTCGCGCAGCGGGTCCATGTTGTGCACGCGAACCAGGGTCGGCTCTTCGGCGCAGACAGTGCCCAGCGTCAGGGCCATGTGCACGTCGCCTTCCACCGAATCACGATAGGTCACCAGGTTGAATTGGCCCAGTTCGCTGTCCAGCGGCTGCTCGGCAATCCGCTGAACGGTACGTTCGTGGATCATCCGGTAGTGAATCAGGTCGGCGATGGTGCCGATCTTGATGTTGTGTTCAGCGGCGAATGCTTCAAGTTCAGCGCGACGGGACATGGTGCCGTCGTCGTTCATCACTTCGCAGATCACTCCGCTCGGCTCGAAACCGGCCATGCGCGCCAGGTCGCAAGCGGCTTCAGTGTGGCCGGCGCGCGCGAGGGTGCCGCCGGCCTGGGCCATCAGCGGAAAAATGTGGCCCGGGCTGACGATGTCTTCAGCCCTGGCGTCTTTGGCGGCAGCCGCTTGCACGGTGCGCGCGCGATCCGCAGCGGAAATACCGGTGGTCACGCCCTCGGCGGCTTCGATGGATACGGTGAACTTGGTGCCGAAACCGGAACCGTTGCGCGGCGCCATCAGCGGCAGCTTCAACAATTCGCAACGCTCGCGGCTCATCGGCATGCAGATCAGGCCACGGGCGTGCTTGGCCATGAAGTTGATGTGTTCGGCCTGGCAGCATTCGGCGGCCATGATCAGATCGCCTTCGTTCTCGCGGTCTTCGTCATCCATTAGGATGACCATCTTGCCTTGGCGGATGTCTTCAACCAGTTCTTCGATGCTATTGAGCGCCACAAGGCACCCCCTTCTTTTAAATTATTTGAGGTAGCCGTTTTGGGCCAGAAAGCTTTCGGTGATGGTGCTGCCGGCGGTCTTCTCAGCGGCTTTGTCGCCCAGCAGCAAACGCTCCAGATAACGCGCCAGCAGGTCGACTTCCAGGTTCACCCGGCGGCCCGGCTTGTACGCAGCCATGATGGTTTCGCTCAAGGTGTGCGGAATGATCGTCAGCATGAATTCGGCGCCATCGACTTCGTTCACGGTCAGGCTGGTGCCGTCGACGGTGATCGAGCCTTTATGGGCGATGTACTTGGCCAGTTCCTTCGGCGCGCGGATGCGAAATTCCACGGCGCGGGCATTGTCGCTGCGTGAGACCACTTCGCCGACACCATCGACGTGACCGCTGACCAGATGCCCACCGAGGCGAGTGGTCGGGGTCAGGGCTTTTTCCAGGTTGACCGGGCTGCCGCTTTTCAGGTCATTCATGGCGGTGCAATCGAGGGTTTCGCGGCTGACGTCGGCGGCAAAGCCGTCACCGGGCAACTCGACGGCGGTCAGGCAAACGCCGTTGACCGCGATGCTGTCGCCCAGTTTGACGTCGCTCAGGTCGAGCTTGCCGGTTGCGACGTGCACCCGCACATCACCACCCTTTGGGGTCAGTGCGCGGATACTGCCGATGGATTCGATGATGCCGGTGAACATGGGGTTCTCCTTGAGAACGGGGGCCAGCGCTAACGCGATGGCCGGGAATTATACGCGGGCTGAAGGGACAGGGATCGCAGTGACTCGCCAGTCATCGCCCACCGCGCGGATTTCACTGATTTTCAGCTCCGGCGCGTCCTTCATCTGCGCCAGCGGCCAGTCGAGCAACGGACGCGCCGTGGAGCCGAGAAACTTGCCGGCGATGAAGATCACGAATTCGTCGACCAGACCGAGTTGCGCAAAGGCGCCGGCCAGACGCGGACCAGCCTCGACCAGCACCTCGTTGGTGCCACGATTGGCCAGTTCGATGAGCAACCGATGCAGATCGACCTGGCCGTCTTCACCCGGCACGATCAGGCATTCCGGGCCGTTGGCGTATTGCTCTTCGACCGCAACACAGGTGGCGACCAGCGCCGGCCCGGCCTTGAAAAACGGCGCATCCAGCGGCACCCGCAGGCGGCCGTCAATGAGCACGCGCAGCGGCGGACGACTCATGGCCAGCGCAGTTTGTTCGCTGTCGAGACCGAGTTCGTCAGCGCGCACGGTCAGCCGTGCGCCATCGGCCAGCACCGTGTCGGCGCCAGTCAGCACCACCGCCGCTTCTGCACGCAAACGCTGCACCGCAGAACGCGCCGCCGGGCCGGTGATCCACTGGCTCTCGCCGCTTTCCATCGCTGTGCGACCGTCGAGGCTCATGGCCAACTTGACCCGCACGAACGGCAAGCCGTGTTCCATGCGTTTCAGAAAACCTTGATTGAGCTTGCGCGCTTCCGCTTCCAGCACACCACTTTGCGTGGCGATACCGGCCTCGGCCAAGCGCTGCAAACCGCGTCCGGCGACCTGTGGATTGGGATCACGCATCGCCGCCACGACCCGGGCAACGCCGGCGGTCACCAAGGCATCGGCGCACGGCGGCGTGCGCCCGTGGTGGCTGCAGGGTTCGAGAGTCACGTACGCCGTCGCGCCGCGGGACTGCTCGCCCGCGGCGCGCAGGGCGTGGACTTCGGCATGGGGTTCGCCTGCGCGCTCATGCCAGCCTTCGCCGACAATCTGCCCGTCACGCACCAGCACGCAACCGACCCGTGGATTGGGATGAGTGGTGTAGTGGCCCTTGCGCGCCAGTTCCAGCGCGCGCGCCATGAAATGCGCGTCGAGGATCGCCTGCTCGGCGGCGGTGGTCATTCTTTCACCGGTTCGCGGGCGAGGCGGTCGATCTCTTCGCGGAATTCATTGAGGTCCTGAAAGCGCCGGTACACCGAGGCAAAACGGATATACGCGACCTCATCGAGTTTTTGCAGTTCGGCCATCACCAGTTCGCCGACCACGAGGGATTTGACCTCGCGCTCGCCGGTGGCGCGCAACTTGTGCTTGATGTGGACCAGAGAGGATTCGAGGCGCTCGACGCTGACCGGACGTTTCTCCAGCGCGCGCTGCATGCCGGCGCGGAGCTTTTCTTCGTCGAATGGTTGGCGGCTGCCATCGGTTTTGATCAGGCGCGGCAACACCAGTTCGGCCGTCTCGAACGTCGTGAAACGTTCGCCGCAGGCCAGGCATTCACGCCGGCGGCGCACCTGTTCGCCCTCGGCGACCAGACGCGAGTCGATGACCTTGGTGTCGTTGGCACCGCAGAAGGGACAGTGCATGGTGGCTGGCAACAAAAAATGGGAGGGCCATGGTAGCGCATCCCCGTGGCAAGACAAGCCATAGGCTTTGCGGTATACAGAACGGCATGATCGTCTGATCCATGGAATTCATTCTGCCGGAGTCTCCAATGCCGTTACGTCCGCTCGTTTTGCTCAGTCTTTTCAGCCTGCTGGTGGCCTGTGGCAGCGACGCACCCAAGCCGCAACCGCCGACGCCAGGCCCTGCGCCGCAGCAGGCGCAGAAAAAAGCCAAGGAAGCCGCCGAACTCGGCCCGCTGCCGGCGCATCAGCGCGAACTGAGCGGCACCCTGCAAGGCGTGCCGGCCGGCGCCGAAGTCGAACTGGCGCTGCTGGTGATCGACGAAAAGGACCGCCCGCAGCAACTGCTCGCCAGTTCCAGCCTGATCGGCAATAACCAGATCCTGCCGTTTCACCTGCGCTTCAACCCTGAGGCGTTTCCGCCCGGCGCACGGGTTGAACTGCGCGGTCGCGCCAGCCAGTCCGGGCAACTGATTCTGCACCTGCCGTCGCAGACCATCACCCAACCGACCACTCAGGCGTTGGGCCAGCTGCAATTCGTCAAAGCGCCATGAAGGCACCGCTCGACCTGCAACATGCCTTGGGCGAATTGCTCGGCGACGCCAGACTGAAAGCCTGCGCGTTGCCCGGCACCGATTTGCATCTGTGGCTGATCGACGGCGATAACATGGCCCGCGAGTTCAGCCAGGAAGAAACCCAGCGCATCCTGCATGAACCGCCCTATTGGAGTTTTTGCTGGGCCAGCGGCTTGGCCGTGGCGCGTTATCTGGCGCAGTTTCCAGAGTGGGTGGGCGGCAAACGCGTGCTGGATTTCGGCGCCGGTTCCGGGATTGCCGGGATCGCGGCGGTGAAGGCCGGCGCGCTGGAAGTGGTGGCCTGCGATCTCGATCCGTTGGCGATCGCCGCGTGCCGGGCGAATGCCGAGCTCAATGCTGTGCAGATGAGCTACTCGACGGATTTCTTTGCCGAAGCCGATCGCTTCGATCTGATACTGGTCGCCGACGTGTTGTACGACCGGGCCAATCTGCCGCTGCTCGATGCGTTTCTCAGTCGCGGGCGCGAGGCGCTGGTGGCGGATTCGCGGGTGCGCGATTTTCGTCATCCGCTGTATGAGCGGATTGAAATGCTCGAGGCGATGACCTTGCCGGATCTGGCGGAGCCGGAAGAATTCCGACATGTCAGCCTCTACCATGCGCGGCGTGACTGACGCCGCCAAAAGATCGCAGCCTTCGGCAGCTCCTTGTATCTCGACTAACGCTCCGCCAGGAGCGATAGTTCTCGACTGATCATCGAGGGAGGGACTTGGAAGCCGCGCAGCTCCTTAGGCTTTTTGCCTGTGACGTAGATCGTGCTCCAGCCCTCCACACTCACTCGTACAGTTCGCACGGTATCTTGGGCCCGCCTCCGGCGAGAGCCCGCATTCGCAAGGTTGGACAGAGTGAAGTGATGATCGCAACAGGGAACAAGTGGAGAAACGATCATGTCTGGTTTCGTTGGCGTCGACATCGCAAAGAACACCTTTGATATCGCTACACACCTGCCCAATGGCAAGCACAAAACCAAGGCCAAGCTGGCCAACGACCCAAAGGGCTTTAAAGAGTTTGAGGCGTGGCTAGAAAAAAACGCCGAGCGTTCGGCCCTGATCGTGATGGAAGCCACGAGCGTCTACCACTTGGAGCTCGCGGAGTTCGTTTACAACAAAGGCTTCCGGGTCTGCGTCGTGAACCCGGCTACGACCAAAGCGTACGCTGACAGCGAACTGCGCCGCATCAAGACTGATAAAAGTGATGCCAAACTGATCGCTGACTTTGCCCGGGAAAAGGATCAAAAACTTCACCCATGGGCGCCTGAGCCGCTGAAATACCGCCAGTTGAAAGCAATGGTGCGCCGCCTGGATGACCTTCAGGAAATGGAACAAATGGAGCTTAATCGTCTGGACGTTTCCGACGAAAAGGTCAAAGACTCGATCAACTCTGTTCTGCGCCATATCGAAAAAGAGATCGTGGAAAC
Source organism: Pseudomonas moraviensis (assembly GCF_900105805.1). Lineage (NCBI taxonomy): Bacteria > Pseudomonadati > Pseudomonadota > Gammaproteobacteria > Pseudomonadales > Pseudomonadaceae > Pseudomonas > Pseudomonas moraviensis. The sequence goes on from NZ_LT629788.1 coordinate 4,183,151, forward strand.
GCATAAGGCGATCAAAAAACACATCGATGACGACCCGGATATGCGTCAGATGCGGAATCTGATCGTAACCATCGACGGCATCGGACAAAAAACGCTTGAACGATTGCTGGCCGAACTGGGTGACTTGCGCAAATACAGTGACCCTCGCCAACTGGTCGCTGCTGCGGGGCTCAATCCAAAGCTGCAGGAATCAGGAAAGCTCAAAGGTCATACCCTGATCTCAAGAGTAGGGTCAGCACGGCTGCGTGCAGGCCTCTACATGCCTGGCATGGTGGCGCTGAAACACAATAAGGCGATCAAGGCGATGAAAGAACGCCTGGAAGCCAACGGCAAGGCTCCCAAGCAGATCATCTGCGCAGCAATGCGCAAGCTGCTGCACTTCGTTTACGGAGTGCTCAAGTCAGGACTGCCATATGACCCGAAACTTGCGCTTGCCCGGTAAGGCTCAAGACGGTATCTACTCTGGATAGCGTTCCCATGTAGGAGCTGCCGAAGGCTGCGATCTTTTGCGCCACCCCTTATAGTGCGTTCATTGACGCTTAGAGAGATCCCCCATGAGTCAGCAAACGCCGTACATCTTCGACGCCACGACTGCCGATTTCGACCAGTCGGTGATCGAAGCCTCCTTCAACAAGCCGGTGCTGGTGGATTTCTGGGCCGAATGGTGTGCGCCGTGCAAGGCGTTGATGCCGATGCTGCAAGGCATTGCCGAGAGCTATCAGGGCGAGCTGCTGCTGGCCAAGGTCAATTGCGACATCGAGCAGGACATCGTCGCCCGCTTCGGCATTCGCAGCCTGCCGACCGTGGTGCTGTTCAAGGACGGTCAGCCGGTCGATGGCTTTGCCGGCGCTCAACCGGAATCTGCCGTGCGCGCCCTGCTCGAACCGCATGTGCAAATGCCGCCACCGGCTGCTGCCGACCCGTTCGAACAGGCTCAGGCGATGTTCGACGACGGCCGTTTCGCCGAGGCCGAAGCGGCTCTGGTCGCCCTGCTCAATGAAGACAATACCAACGCCAGGGCGCTGATCCTCTACGCACGCTGCCTGACCGAACGCGGTGAGCTGGGCGAAGCGCAAACTGTGCTCGACGCGGTCAAGAGCGATGAGCACAAAGCCGCACTGGCCGGGGCCAAGGCGCAGATCCAGTTCCTCGGCCTCGCCCGGGACCTGCCGGACGCCGCCGACCTGAAGAGCCGCCTGGCGCAAAATCCGCAGGACGATGAAGCGGTGTATCAACTGGCGATCCAGCAACTGGCACGCCAGCAATACGAAGCGGCGCTGGACGCCCTGCTCAAACTGTTCATCCGCAACCGCAACTATGGCGAAGGCTTGCCGCACAAGACCTTGCTGCAGGTGTTCGAGCTGCTGGGCAATGATCACCCGTTGGTGACGGTGTATCGCCGCAAGATGTTTGCTGCGCTTTATTGAGAGCAAAAGATCGCAGCGTGCCGCAGCTCCTACATCGGATCGTGTTCACCGCGGTTTTTGCGGAGGAACGCTGATTCTATAGGAGCTGCCGAAGGCTGCGATCTTTAGCGGTTCACTCGATCCAGCTATAGAGCGGCGTATCCCCGCCGCTCGCCACCTTCACATCGGTACTGTGGCGCAAACGCACCAGCAAACGCTTGCCCGCCGCCGCACTGCCGGTCAGCGCCTCCAACTGATCGAGCAGATCCGGTCCACTCAGTTGCCCAGCCTTGCGCAGCAAGTCTCTGGCCACCTGCCACAGCGCATCGTCCTGACTCACCGGCTTCGCCGCCGGGGCCGACGTCACTGCCTCAGACTGCGCAACCGGCGCCTGCCCGCTCAGCGCCGAACCGAGCCTCGCCCAATCGCTGTCATCCAGCTCCACCGTCAAATCCACCGGCACCTCGCCGACCGTTCCGCGTATCCGCAACATCGAGTTCGCTCCTGCATTTTTCTGACCTGCATGCTCCCACGGGACTTGTGCAACGCCAAGTAAAGGGCGCCAAACACATCTGGTAATTCCCGGTTAATCGGCTAAATTAATCTCTTTTTGCGGGAAGGATTCCCAATGTCTTCAGGACGAAAACTGGCCTCTAAAGGAGGCCCGACCTCTACAGGTGGCGTGATACTTGAAGGAAATGAGAACCTCAATATCGAAGGAAGAATAATCGCTTCCATTGGATAACTCGCCAGTTGTCCGGTTTGTGGGCCTGGCAAAGGCCCCATCGTAGCAGTGGGTGAAAGAACGCTGATTTTACCTGCCGGACCAGCTGCGCTAGAGGGTGACTACGTCGCCTGCGGTTGTCCGCCCATGACAAATAAGCTGCTCACTCAGCAACACAGTGGTTTTGCAGGAATTGGCCGGCCCGCTCCAATTGACATGGGGCCACCGATTGCTGCCCTGACCTCTTATCGCTACTTGCAGGTCATCATCGAACGCCTCGATGACACGGAAAAGCCAGGTTTGGCTTACAAACTCAAGGACAAGGCGAAGGTTGCCGTTTTACAAGACAGCACTTGCAACCTCACAGGCGAAGGCTGCGAACACCCGGTAAAAAACGCTTCGGATTACGACACCCTGTTGGTAGGGGAAGATTCCGAATGGACTTTCTATGCCTATGAAGAGCCCCTGACACAGGATTTGTCATGAAATCGGAAATCAAACTCATCTTTAAAGACTTTCTGATGCAGCCACCGCCAGGCGTAAAATTTCAGCTGCTTATTGACGGTCAAGTCGTAGATGACAACATCGTTCAAAACGATGACAGGCCTCGCATGTATTCATTAATGTCCAAAAACGGCCAGATCGCTATAACGCTCGCGGGCAAGGAACTATCGTCGATCAAGACCCGAGACACCCACGAAGTGACGGTTCAGATTGTGGGGAACTCCGGTACAAAAAAAGGTATGCACACTGCGACGTTGAATCCAGGGAAGTCTCTTTCGATCGTAGCGATATCACCGTGGGTAAAAGTCCCGCTTACGACCAGCGGCGCTGTCTCGAACGACGCGTTCTACGAAGTCGAATATGGTGTGAAACGTACCAATGAAACCCGAACGGTGAAAGTCGTCATTCAGGACATGCCGCGCAGGATACTGATGGAGGCGCTGTCACACCGGGGATCAACACAATGGGCAGGGAATAAAAGCAAAAAGTCGCTACCACACCCTACTCTCAGGCAGAGCGTGGAATTTCCACCAAACACAAATAAATGCAATCTGTTCGTCTACGACGTGCTGACCGCAATTGGGGTCAACGTGGCGTTGATTGAACATGGCAAATCGAAATACCTGCCATATTTCTCCAAGGTTAGCCCTCCGCTCGCGGGTGAATGGGCGAATGGACAACGATTGCTCAACAGCTGGAAAGTCGAGCGCACGCCGTTGCCCGGGGACGTCGGCGCTTACGCAATGAATTATTCCGACGCCAGCGGCCATGTCGGCTTCGTTCTAACGAAGGGCGTATGCATTTCTGCAGGGTGGGAAAAAGTTGAAGTTAACGACGCAGGTTTTCGCCATGCGACCGGTAATGCAAATCCCAGCGACCATGACTTCACTATTTTCCGACGCTACAAACACAGCACGCCACAATGAAACGCCCTTATTCGCTCCTCCTCATAATTCCGTTTTTGCTCATTGTGGCATGGCGCATCTGGTTGCCTGCCGATCTTTCGGCTTGTCCCGCTGACGGGGAAACTGCAGGTCCACTGACCCTTGTTATTCGTGATTACTTTGAGCGCAATAGCCGGACCGACTGGCGAAACATGGATGATCGTTTCGACATACTTTCAACCCCCGAAGGCCAGAGCATAGCGAGTCAACCGAATTCACACACTTGCGAAGCATTGCGGGTACTGCAGAGTCCGGCGTTCAGTCAGAGTGAAAAAATCTTCACCCTAGCACTGATGTTCAGACTGCCAATCGACCAGTACATGGCCCTGATGGATCGCAGTCATCAACTCTACACGCAGGGCAAAATGGATAAGGAGGTGCTGACTCTGGTGGTATTTCCGCGCGGAACAGCCATCAACTACTGGTGGCTTCCGGCTTGGCGACAGCGTTTCAGTCGCGATGCCCCGAGCGTGCTCGACGCAAATCTGATCAACGATGTTCTTTCGGGACACTATTGGTTCGACTATCCCGGCGCAGGCTTCTGATTCTGCAAGCATGACATCCAATCCCAGCACCGCCCGCGAACTCATCCCGGGCGGTGCCTAGCCAAGTCTTGCGCAATCCCAAGCGCACGGGCACACTCTGCGCACTTTCGTTATAAGATTACATAACAAATTTTTCATTTTTTGGAGTCCGCCATGCGTCGTTTGCTGCTCGCTTTGCCGTTTGCCCTGTTGCCGCTGGCCGCTGCCCATGCGGTTGATGAGCACGATCACGACCATGAGCACGGCAGCCTCGGCGCGCATGAGCATGGTGTGGGTCGCCTGAACGCCGCGCTCGACGGTCAGACCCTGGAGCTGGAACTGGAAAGCCCGGCGATGAACCTGGTCGGTTTCGAACATGCGGCCACGTCGGACGCGGACAAGGCCAAAGTCGCTGCCGCTCGTGCGCAGCTGGAAAAACCATTGGCGCTGTTCAGTCTGCCCGCTGCGGCCGGTTGCAAAGTGGTCAGCCAGGAACTGGAAAGCCCGCTGTTCGGCGACAAGCCGGACGCTGACGATCACGACGAAGATGAAGCGGACAAGGACGGTCACGAGCATCACCACGACCACAGCGAAATCCATGCGCATTACCAGTTCAACTGCGCCACACCGGGGGCGCTGAATACGCTGGATCTGGCGAACGTCTTCAAGACCTTCCCGGCTACGCAGAAGATTCAGGTACAACTGATCAGCGCCAGCGGCCAGCAAGGCACGGAAGTGACGGCGAAATCGGCTGCGCTGAAATTCTGAATATTGTAGAGACCCCCTGTAGGAGTGAGCCTGCTCGCGATGAGGCCAGCACATTCAGCATCTATGCTGACTGACCCACCGCCATCGCGAGCAGGCTCGCTCCTACACAGTGGCCACGCAACTACCCGATCGGTTTCAAATGACCCAAGCACTCATCGAACTTTCCGACCTGGGCTTCAACTGGCCCGGTCACCCGACGCTGCTGGACATCCCGGCGTTTCGTCTGGAAGCCGGCGAAACCCTGTTTCTCAAAGGCCCCAGCGGCAGCGGCAAGACCACCCTGCTCGGCCTGCTTGGCGGGGTGCAGAAGCCCAATCGCGGCAGCATTCGCCTGCTCGGCCAGGAGCTGACCGAACTCTCCGCCGGCAAGCGCGATACGTTCCGTGTCGATCACACTGGCTACATTTTCCAGCAATTCAATCTGCTGCCGTTTCTCTCGGTGCGCGAGAACGTCGAGTTGCCGTGTCACTTCTCGAAACTGCGCGCGCAACGAGCGAAACAGCGCCACGGCAGCGTCGATCAAGCCGCCGCCACGTTGCTTGCCCACTTGGGTCTGAAAGACCAAAGCCTGCTCAGTCGCCGCGCCGATTCATTGTCCATCGGCCAGCAACAACGGGTCGCTGCCGCCCGCGCATTGATTGGCCAACCGGAACTGGTGATCGCCGACGAACCGACCTCGGCGCTGGATTACGACGCCCGCGAGAACTTCATTCGCCTGCTGTTCGCCGAATGCCGCGAGGCGGGATCGAGTCTGTTGTTCGTCAGCCACGACCAGAGCCTGGCGCCGCTGTTCGACCGTCACCTGTCCCTGGCCGAGCTTAACCGCGCCGCCACGTCTGCCGAGGTCTGAGATGTATCTGTTTCGTCTGGCTATGGCCAGCCTGGCCAACCGCCGTTTCACTGCCCTGCTCACCGCTTTCGCCATTGCTCTTTCGGTGTGCCTGCTGCTCGCCGTCGAGCGCGTACGCACCGAAGCCAAAGCCAGTTTCGCCAGCACCATCAGCGGCACTGACCTGATCGTCGGCGCCCGCTCCGGCTCGGTCAATCTGCTGTTGTATTCGGTGTTTCGCATCGGCAATGCGACCAACAACATTCGTTGGGACAGCTTCGAACATTTCGCCAGCAACCCGAAAGTGAAGTGGGCGATCCCCATGTCCCTCGGCGATTCCCATCGCGGCTATCGTGTGATGGGCACCACCGAAGCCTATTTCGAGCACTACCAGTACGGGCGCCAGCAACATCTGGCGCTGGCAGACGGACGTGCGTTTGCCAATGATCCTTTCGAAGTGGTGCTCGGCGCCGAAGTCGCCGAAGCGCTGCATTACAAGCTCGGCGACAAACTGGTACTGGCCCACGGCGTGGCGGCGATCAGCCTGGTCAAGCACGACGACAAACCGTTCACCGTGGTCGGCATCCTCCAGCGCACCGGCACCCCGGTAGACCGCACGCTGCATATCAGCCTCGGCGGCATGGAGGCGATTCACATCGACTGGCACAACGGTGTGCCGGCGCGTGGCAACGGGCGGATCAGCGCCGACCAGGCACGCAACATGGACCTGACGCCGCAAGCGATCACCGCGTTCATGCTCGGTCTCAACAGCAAGATTTCCACCTTTGCCTTGCAACGCGAGATCAACGAATACCGCGGCGAACCGATGCTGGCGATTCTGCCGGGCGTGGCCTTGCAGGAATTGTGGAGCCTGATGAGCACCGCTGAAAAAGCCCTGTTCGTGGTTTCGCTGTTTGTTGTGCTGACCGGATTGATCGGCATGCTCACGGCGATTCTCACCAGCCTCAATGAGCGTCGCCGCGAGATGGCGATTCTGCGCTCGGTAGGCGCGCGACCGTGGCACATCGCAAGCCTTTTGGTGCTGGAAGCCTTTGCGTTGGCGCTGACCGGGGTGATCGCCGGGCTGGCGTTGTTGTACATCGGCATCGCCGCTGCGCAAGGTTACGTGCAGGCCAACTACGGCTTGTACCTGCCACTGGCGTGGCCGAGCGAGTATGAATGGACGCTGCTCGGTGGCATTCTGGCGGCCGCGCTGCTGATGGGCAGCGTGCCGGCCTGGCGCGCGTATCGCCAATCCCTGGCCGATGGCCTGTCGATCCGTTTATGAGGATGTTCACCATGCCCCGCGCCCTGCTTGCGCTGCTGATGCTGGTCGCCCTGCCCGTGTGGGCCGCGGCGCCGAAAGACCTGACCTGGTCGGAAATGATCCCTTCGGACGCTGCGCCGGAAGTGCCGAACATGACGCCGTTGCATGACCTGTCGAAGATGGGCGACGCACTCTCCGCCGAATCCGCGCCGGCGGCCAAGCAGGACATGCCGAACGCACCGGTGGTGAAGAGCCTCGACGGGCAGAACATTCGCCTGCCAGGTTACATCGTGCCGCTGGAAGTCAGCGAGGAGGGGCGCACCACGGACTTCTTGCTGGTGCCGTATTTCGGCGCCTGCATCCACGTACCGCCGCCGCCGTCGAACCAGATCGTCCATGTGAAAAGCGAACTGGGGGTGAAGCTCGATGAGCTGTATCAGCCGTACTGGGTTGAAGGACCGTTACAGGTGAAAGCGTCGAGCAGTGAGCTGGCCGATGCCGGGTATCAGATGGAGGCGGAGAAGATTTATGCGTATGAGCTGCCGGAGTAGACTCCGGTAGATTTCAAGATCAAAAGATCGCAGCCTTCGGCAGCTCCTACATGGGATCGCATTTCAACTGTGGGAGCTGCCGAAGGCTGCGATCTTTTTGGGGGTATGACGGTTTCATTGAGCTGAGTCAAAACACCGTATCAGACGGCTTCGTACCCTAGGACATCGAACATTTTTCATGTCTTTCGGAGCCCCCATGAACAAGTCCTTGCTCAGCGCCTCGCTGTTTGCCCTTGCGCTCGCAGCCCCGCTCGCCCACGCCCACGAAGCCGGTGACATTCTCGTGCGCGCCGGCGCGATCACCGTCAACCCGAAGGCCGACAGCTCCAGCGTCAAGGTCGATCAGGGTCCGCTGAGCGGCACCAACCTGGGCGGCAAGGCGACCATGAGCAGCGACACCCAACTGGGTCTGAACTTCGCCTACATGCTCACCAACAACATTGGTATCGAGCTGCTCGCGGCGACGCCGTTCGAGCATGACGTCAAGCTCAAGGGCACCGCATTGCCCGCTGCCAATGGCAAGCTCGGCACCCTGAAACACCTGCCGCCGACCCTTAGCGTCGTCTACTACCCGCTGGATTCGAAATCGCCGTTCCAGCCTTATGTCGGCGGCGGCATCAACTACACCTGGATCTACGACGAACACGTCGGCAGCGAAGCCAGCGCCAACGGCTTCAGCAACTTCAAGGCGAAAAATTCCTGGGGCCTGGCCTGGCAGGTCGGCGCCGACTACATGATCACCGACAACATCATGCTCAACGCCCAGGTGCGCTACATCGATATCGACACCCGCGCGACCGTCGAGAACAATGCCGTCGCACCCGGCACCCGTGCACGGGTGAATGTGGACGTCGATCCATTCATCTACATGGTTGGTTTGGGCTATAAGTTCTAAGCTGACTTTGACCGAACGTTCACGTGGTGGTGAATGAGGCTTGGTGGCGGGCAGGCACAGAACTGACGACGACCGTACGCAGTCGATCGGGGGATAAGATTCCCTCGTCACAGGGATAGCGATATTCCGGCCGTGAAAAAGGCGCCTGTTGCAGGGCGCCTTTTTCATTTGGTGCTGAGTCGTGTGGTGGGTTCGAGATCGGGGCCCCTCACCCCAGCCCTCTCCCGAGGGAGAGGGAGCCGATTTGTGTGTTGTTCAACACCTGAGTTCGGCTCGGTATTCCAGGTCGGCGTATTTCGCCCAGTCACCCTGGTCAGTCCCCTCTCCCTTTGGGAGAGGGTTAGTGAGGGCTTTATCAGGCACGCCCAAGCAGCCGCGCCAAGCCCACACTCATCGGCGTCTGCGGCGGCATTTCAAAGCGCTGCAGCAAGCGTCGGTTATCCGCCCTTGAATGGCGGATATCACCCGAACGTGCCGGCCCGTAACTCACGGGCGGCAGCTCGCCGACTACCGATTTCAACGCTTCGAGCATCTGCTTGAGGCTCATCGCCTGATTCCAGCCAACGTTGACCGCGCCTTCCTGCACTTCGGGCTTTTCAATCGCCTGCACCAGCAAATCGACCAGATCGCCGACATACAGGAAATCGCGGGTCTGCTCGCCATCGCCAAACACGGTGATCGGCAAACCTTTGGAGGCGCGTTCGCTGAAGATGCTGATCACCCCGGAGTACGGCGAGGACGGATCCTGGCGTGGGCCGAAGATGTTGAAGAAGCGAAAAATCGCCGGCTCCAGGCCATGCTGGCGACGATAAAAATCGAAGTACTGCTCACCGGCCAGTTTGTCCGACGCATACGGCGTCAGCGGGGCTTTCGGGGTGTCTTCGTCGATCGACTCGCCTTCGCCATTGTTGCCGTACACCGCCGCGCTGGAGGCGTACACCACACGCTTGACCCTGGCCAGACGCATGGCTTCGCAGACATTCAGGGTGCCGATGAAATTGCTCTGGTGGGTTTTCACCGGATCGTCCACCGAGGCCTGCACCGAGGCCACGGCAGCCAGATGCGCAACAGCGCTGCAGCCCTGCATGGCGCGGGCCACCGATGCGGCATCGGCAACGTCACCAACCAGCAATTCGACCTTGGGATTGTCCAGCGGCAGGTTGCTGCGTTTGCCGGTCGACAGGTCGTCGAGCACGCGCACCGAATAGCCCTTGGCGAGCAGGGCATCGGTCAGGTGCGAGCCGATGAATCCGGCTCCGCCAGTGATTAAAACCGTTCCTTCAGCCATGTCGGTAGAACCTGTCCAGTAAGCCCGGGAGGGCGGCACGCCAGGCGCGCGGCTTGATCCCGAAAGTGTGGAGAATTTTCTTGCAGGCCAGTACTGCATGTTGTGGCTCTTCGGCAGCATCCGGGCGCGCGGCGTGTGCCTGCGCAGTCGGTGCTTCGATGGCCAGCGCGTGCAGGCTGCGTGCTTCGGTGAGAATCGCCTGGCCCAGCGCCAGCGGCGTGGTCGCTTCGTGGCCGGCGTAATGGTAAGTGCCCCACAGCGGCGCGGCGCAGTCGAGTTGCTTGAGTACGGAAATGATCACCCGCGCCGCGTCATCGACCGGCGTGGGGTTGCCGCGACGGTCATCGGCCAGCAGCAATTCTTCTGGTTTTTCCGCACGGGCGAGAAAGCGCCCGAGGGTGCCGTCGGGGCTGTCGTCGAGCAGCCAGCCAAAGCGCAGCAGCACATGTTGCGGGCAGGTCGCGCGCACGCTCTGTTCAATGCGCCACAAGGCCTGACCGCGCAGGCCCAGCGGCACCGGTTCGTCCTTTTCGCTGTAAGCCGTGGCCCGCGAGCCATCGAACACGCGATAGCTCGACGGTTGCACGAGGACAATGTTGTGATGCTGGCACAGTTCGGCCAGACGCTCGATGGCGCGTTCCTGGCCGATCATGCGGCTTTCGCTCACACTCTCGGCCTGGAACCAGTCGAAATAGTAGGCGAGGTTGATCAACGCATCGGGACGGGTGTCGTCGAGCAGTTGTGTGAGGCTCGCGGCATCCCAGCCGTTTTCGGGCGGGCGGGGGGCGAGGAAACCGATGTCTTCTTCCGCACCGAGGCGAATCAGCGCCTGCCCAAGGGCATTTCCGCCGCCCAGTAACATAAGGCGCATTCGCATAGAGTCAGCAGGCCCAGTCTGATTGGAACGATGGCTTTGACGACGGCACGCGTGGCGCCGTGGTCGATCATTGCCGGAATCGTTGCATTTTGCGGGTTTAGTGCGCAACCGTCACCCGTAAAGTGTAGATGCCGGGATTTGTATCGCCCCCACTGGTGCTATTGCGAGCAGGCTCACTCCTAGAGGGGACCGCATTCCAAGGTTGGAGCGAGCCTGCTCGCGAAGGGGTCCGAACGGTACTTGCATCTTCCCGCCCTCGCCCGCATAACTTCTGTCATGAATCTGCCCCTCCCCGCCAACAGCGCTCTGGCAGGCTTTCACCCCGCCGTCAGCGCCTGGTTCAACAAGACTTTCCCGGCGGTCACCGCCGCTCAGGCCCGTGCGTGGCCGTTGATCCAGCAGCGCCGGTCGACGCTGATCGCGGCGCCCACCGGCTCGGGGAAAACCCTGACCGCGTTTCTCGCCGTGCTCGATGAGCTTGTCCACCGCGGCCTCGAACACCCCGACGGCCTGCCCGCCGAAACCCTGGTGGTCTATGTCTCGCCGCTGAAAGCGCTGTCCAACGACATCCAGATCAACCTGCAGAATCCGCTGGCCGGCATTACCGCGCAATTGCGCGAACTGGGCCTGCCCGAGCTGACCATCACCACCGCCGTACGCACCGGCGACACGCCGCAAAAAGATCGCGCCGCCATGCGCAAGAACGCACCGCACATTCTGGTCACCACGCCGGAATCGCTGTACGTGCTGCTCGGTTCGGAATCCGGGCGCAAGATGCTCGGCACCACGCGCACGGTGATCATCGACGAAATCCATGCCATGGCCGCCGGCAAGCGCGGCAGTCATCTGTCCTTGAGCCTGGAGCGTTTGCAAGCACTCTGCGCCGAGCCGCTGACCCGGATCGGCCTGTCCGCCACGCAGAAACCGGTGGAGGCGGTGGCACAGTTTCTGGTCGGTCACGAACGCCCCTGCGAAATCGTCGACATCGGCCACGCCCGCCCACGAGACCTGGGCATCGAGGTGCCGCCGGTGCCGTTGTCGGCGGTGATGGCCACCGATGTCTGGGGACTGGTGTATGACCGCCTCGCCGAACTTGCTCGCGAGCACCGCACCACGCTGATTTTCGTCAACACCCGACGCCTCGCCGAGCGCCTGAGCCGGCATCTGAGCGAACGCCTCGGCAAGCAGGCGGTGGCGGCGCACCACGGCAGCCTCGCCAAGGAGTTTCGCCTCGACGCCGAACAGCGCCTCAAGCGCGGTGAGTTGCAGGTACTGATCGCCACCGCGTCGCTGGAGCTGGGCATCGATATCGGCGAAGTCGACCTGGTCTGCCAGATCAGCTCGCCGCGTTCGATTGCCGCGTTTCTGCAACGGGTTGGCCGCTCTGGCCATCAGGTCGGCGGCACACCCAAGGGCCGTCTGTTCGCCACCACCCGCGACGACCTGATCGAGTGCGCCGCTCTGCTCGACTGCGTGCGCCGGGGCGAGCTCGATACGCTGCACATACCGGAAAAACCGCTCGACGTGCTGGCGCAGCAGATCATTGCCGAAGTCAGTTGCCAGGAATGGTCGGAGGACGCCTTGTTGGCGATGTTCCGTCGCGCCTGGCCTTACCGCGATGTCGACGAAAAACATTATCAGGCCCTGCTTAGCATGCTCGCCGAAGGGTACAACGGCCGTCAGGGCATCCGTAGCGCGTACTTGCATCGCGACGTCGTCAACCGCACTTTGCGCGGCCGGCGCGGCGCGCAACTGACCGCCGTGACCAGTGGCGGCACCATCCCGGACAACGCCGACTACAGCGTGCTGCTCGAACCGCAGGGCTTGAGCATCGGCAGCGTCAACGAAGATTTCGCCGTGGAAAGTATCGCTGGCGACGTGTTCCAGCTCGGCAATACCTCGTACCGAATCCTGCGGGTGGAGAGCGGCAAGGTCCGCGTCGAGGATGCGCAGGGCATGCCACCGACCATTCCGTTCTGGCTCGGCGAAGCCCCGGGGCGCAGCGATGAACTGTCGGCCGCCGTCGCGCGCCTGCAAGGGCATCTGGATGAGCTGCTCAGCGCCAGCCCCGGTAATCTGCAACCGGCGTTCGACTGGCTGACCGCGACACTTGGCCTCAGCCTCGCCAGCGCCGAGCAACTGGTCGAATATCTCGCTCGCGCGCGGCAAACCCTCGGCGCCCTGCCCTCGCAGGACACGCTGTTGATGGAGCGGTTTTTCGACGAGTCCGGCGGCACCCAACTGATCATCCATACGCCGTTCGGCAGCCGCATCAACCGCGCCTGGGGCCTGGCCCTGCGCAAGCGTTTCTGCCGCACCTTCAACTTCGAGTTGCAGGCCGCCGCCAGCGAAGACGCGATCGTGCTGTCGCTGTCCGCCAGTCACAGCTTCGAGCTTGATGAAGTCTGGCGTTATCTGCACAGTAATAGCGCCGAACACACGCTCATTCAGGCCGTGCTCGATGCGCCGTTATTCGGCGTGCGCTGGCGCTGGAATGCCGGGGTGGCGCTGGCGCTGCCGCGCTTTACCGGCGGACGCAAAGTCGCCCCGCAGCTGCAACGGATGAAAAGCGAAGACCTGATCGCCAGCGTGTTTCCCGACCAGATCGCCTGCCTGGAAAACCTCGCCGGCGAGCGCGAAGTCCCCGAGCATCCGCTGGTGGAACAGACCCTCGACGATTGCCTGCACGAAGCGATGGACAGCGAAGGCTGGCTGACCCTGCTGCGGCGCATGGAGCGTGGCGAGGTGCGGCTGATCAGCCGCGACCTGCCGGCACCGTCGCCGCTGGCGGCGGAAATCCTCAGCGCCCGGCCGTACACGTTTCTTGATGACGCGCCGCTGGAAGAACGGCGCACGCAAGCGGTGATCAACCGGCGCTGGAGCGATCCGCAATCGACCGATGACCTCGGCGCGCTGGACGCCGATGCGATCACGGCGGTGCGCGAAGAAGCCTGGCCGGCGCCCAATTCCATGGATGAAATGCACGAAGCACTGATGAGCCTTGCCTGCATCAGTGACGCCGAAGCGCGAGCCAACACGGCTTGGCTGGATTGGTTGCAGGCGCTGATGGCCAGCGGGCGCGCCTGCCTACTGCGGATCGACGCCGAGCATCAGTTATGGCTGGCCCGCGAACGCTTGAGTTGCCTGCAGGCGCTTTATCCACAGGCCACGTTGTCGAGCGCAGCAGTGGCGCTACCCGGATTCGACGAGGCGTGGACATTCGATGAAGCGCTGGTCGAAGTGATCCGCGCCCGCCTCGGTGCCTTTGGGCCGACCCCTTTGCCAGCCATTGCCGAGCCGCTCGCCCTGCCCGCCGCGCAAGTGAGTCAGGCCCTCGCCCGACTGGAGCGTGAAGGTTACGTCTTGCGCGGGCAGTTCACGCCGAAAAGCGCGATTGAAGAATGGTGCGAACGCCATCTGCTCGCGCGCATCCATCGCTACACGGTCAAGCGCCTGCGTCGGGAAATCGAACCGGTGGCGTTGCAGGACTTCACGCGCTTTCTATTCGACTGGCAGCATTTGTCACCGACCACCCAAGGTCAGGGCAGCGCAGTGTTGCCAGCGATTGTCGGCCAGTTCGAAGGTTACCCGGCGGCAGCTTCGGCGTGGGACAGCGACATCCTGCCGGCACGCCTCAAGGACTATTCGCCGAGCTGGCTGGATGAGCTGTGCCGCAACGGCAAACTGGTGTGGACGCGTATCAGCGCGCGACAGAAAGTCAGCGGCTCGGCATTGCGCAGCACGCCGATTGTCCTGCTGCCGCGCAGTCAGGTGGGTTTGTGGAGTGCGCTGGCTGAGCAAACCCCAGTGAGTGAGTTATCGCTGAAAACGCAGAAAGTCTTCGAGGCGCTGAGTCAGCATGGCGCGCTGTTTTTTGATGAGCTGATTCATGAAGCGCGCCTGCTGCGCAGCGAGCTGGAAATCGCCCTGCAGGAACTGGTCGCCGCCGGGCTGGTGAATGCCGACAGCTTCGCCGGCCTGCGCGCGCTGATCACCCCGGCAAGCAAGCGCCAGCAGCGCAGTAGCCGACGCGGGCGCGGCGCGTTTATCGGCGGAATGGACGATGCCGGGCGCTGGGCGTTGCTGCGCCGTGGTTCGTCAGCAGACACAGCCGAGACGCTCGAACATGTGGCCATGACCCTGCTGCGCCGCTACGGCGTGGTGTTCTGGCGCTTGCTGGAACGGGAAGCAGACTGGCTGCCGAGCTGGCGGGAATTGCTGCGCACCTTCCATCGACTGGAGGCGCAGGGCGAGATTCGTGGCGGGCGCTTTGTCAGTGGTCTGGCGGGCGAGCAATTCGCGCTGCCGGAGGCGATTCCCCTATTGCGCGAAGTGCGCCGGCGCCCGCATGACGGCAGTCTGGTGGCGGTATGTGGAGTTGATCCGCTGAACCTGGCGGGGACACTGTTGCCCGGGGTGAAAGTGCCGGCGCTGGTGAGTAATCGGCTGGTGTATCGCGATGGCGTGCCCGTGGCGGCTGTGATTGCCGGCAAACAGCAGATCTGGGTGGAACTGGACCAAGTGGCCATGGAGCAGATAGGCCGGAAGTTGATCCGGCATTGAGGGTGTCTGTTGTAGTGCCATCGCGAGCAGGCTCACTCCTACATTCTGGAATGCATTCCCCTGTAGGAGTGAGCCTGCTCGCGATGAGGCCGGGACATTCAACGCAGAGCTCAGATCAGGTCCGCGACTCCTGCGGCACCTCAGCCGCCACCACCGCCCCCTCCTCCTGCCGCTTCGGCAAAAAGACGTGCTGTGGATAAGTCTGCGCAAAATGCACATTTGCAGTGTTATCCACAAGCTTCTTCAAGCGCTGGTTGAACGCCCGGCTCACCGCATATTGCCCACCGGACACCGTGCGAAATTGCGCCGTCAGTACCACGCCGTTGAGATCCATCCTGTCCACCCCGAACACATCCAGCGGCCCTTGCAGGTTGTACTTGAGGAACGGGTCTTCGCGGATCGAATCGCCGGCCTCGCGGATCAGCTCGATGGCCTTGTCGACGTCGGTGTCGTAAGTGAACTGCACCGAGAAAAACGCGAAGGCAAACTGGCGTGACTGGTTGGTCACAGCCTTGATCTGACCGAATGGCACCGAGTGCACAAAACCCTTGCCGTCACGCAGGCGCAGGGTGCGGATGGTCAAGCCTTCCACAGTGCCGGCATGGCCGGAATCCAGCACCACCCAGTCGCCAATCGACAGGGTGTCTTCGATGATGATGAACAGCCCGGTGATCACATCCTGCACCAGTTGCTGCGAACCGAAACCGATGGCCAGACCGACCACACCGGCACCAGCCAGAAGCGGCGCGACGTTGATGCCAAGATTGGCCATGGTAGTGATCGCGCAGATCACCACGAGGATGATTTTGATCGCATTGCGCAACAACGGCAGGATGGTTTTCACCCGCGTGCTCGGCTGGCGTGCCGCGCGTTTGCTGACCGGCGGTTTCAGCGCTTCCTGAATCGCCGTGTCGAGCACGACCCACAGCAACCACGTCACCAGGAAGATCAGGCCGATACTGCTCAAGGCATTGCTGATCGCCCGGCCCACCGTGCTGCTCTGGGCGAAATCGAGCAATGACACGCCCCAGATCCGCCCGAGAATATCGATGAACACAATCGCCATGACGATGCGCAGCAAGGCATGCAACAGGCTGAGAAAGCGTTCCTTGTAGGCACTGCTGCGCTGGAGCGCCTCGGCCTTGCGCGACTTGAACAGGTGCTGCAACACAGTGCTGAGGAATACCGTGGCGATCAGCAGCACGGTGGTGAACAAGGCGCAGCGCAGGGCTTTCTGATTGTCCTCGCCGATGCCGATCAGACTGACCGCCGAGACCAGCACCATGAGCACGATCGGCCAGTACCACAACCCGGAAAATATCCGCAGCGACTCTTGCAGCGACGGTTGTTTCAAACGCTGGGCCAACGGGCGATTGCGGATCAGATGGGCCACCGGCCGGCGCAGGCGGATCACCAGCAAACCGAAAATCACCGAGGCGATCAGCCCGGTGAACACGGCGATACTGCTGGTGATATTGCCGCCCAGTTGCCGGGCGATCTGCGGGCTGGTCAGGGCATCACTGAGAGCAGCGAGAAAACCGATCAGGAACAGCGGTCGCGGACAGTATTCACGGATAATTCGCGCGGCGGTGCGTTTGTGGCCGACGTTGAACATCACCACGACGCACAACAACATCGACGTGGAAAAGATACCGCTGCTGGTGGCGTAGGCCAGACATAGCGCCAGCGCGCGCCCCACTGAACCTTGCAGAAAATGGCTGACATACAGCGTCAGCGGCAGGCAGATCAGTGCCGGCACGGTGTACGGCAGCACATAGCCGAGCAGGTCCTGACTGCGCTGGCGAGTGCGCAACCAGCGCCCCTCGCGCAGACGCTTGGCCAGCAGACTGCCAAGCACGGTCAACAGGGCGAAACTGCCCAGCCACACACCCGACAGCGTGAGGAAATCCCCGGCCACGCTCCAGCCCGAACGGTTCGACGGTTGCTTGACCAGCCGATCGACCTCATCCGCCGCGCGGTCAGCACGCAGCCGCCAGGCATCGACCAGGTGTTCGTTGAGATCGAGTTTTTCCTGCACGTCGTCGATGCTCGTACTGATCGCCCCGAGCAGACCGCCCTGCACCAGCGGTTCCGGTTCGGCGGGCTTTTCCGCCGTGTCAGCGGGAGCCGGAACGCCCGGCAGCGCGGCGGCCTGCGATGTGGTGACGCCGAAGCACAACAGCGCTCCCAGCAGAATGGCGATCCTGAAATTGCGCAAAACTCCGATCTCCCGTGGCTGAACAACCTGTAAGGAACTGATCGGTAATTGCCCGGCAAGTTCAAGAGCCCCCTCACCCCAGCCCTCTCCCCCAGGAGAGGGAGCCGACCGAGTTGCATGACCAAACTCACCAACTGCACGTCTTGAGTCGAACTCAAGTCCTGAAGACCATGAAGATCTGCTCCCTTCACAGTCGTACGCGATTTCAGGTGACATGAAGATCTGCTCCCTTCCCCCTCGCCACCTTGGGGGAGAGGGTTGGGGTGAGGGGGTGAGCTCTTGATCCTCGCTTCACCCGCGACCGTCCGTAACACCACCGAAACTTTCCCGCCCCCGGCGCAGTCATCACAGAACATCGGCAACACGAGGACTTTCTACGGGAGGATGGGATGGCGACGATTCACATCGGTATTTCAGGCTGGCGCTACGCCCCGTGGCGCGGGGACTTCTACCCGAAGGGACTGGCGCAGAAGCGCGAATTGCAGTTCGCCTCTCGCGCGGTCAACAGCATTGAAATCAATGGATCGTTCTACGCCCTGCAACGACCCGAACGTTACGCCCAGTGGTACGCCGAAACCCCCGATGACTTCGTATTCAGCGTCAAGGCGCCGCGCTTCATCACCCATGTGCGCCGCTTGCGCGAAATCGAAAAGCCGCTGGCGAATTTCTTTGCCTCAGGCGTGCTGGAGCTGAAGGAAAAACTCGGGCCGATCCTTTGGCAGTTTCCGCCCAACTTCAAATTCGACGCCGAGCGCTTCGACCAGTTTCTTGCGCAACTGCCCCACGATACCCAAGCCGCAGCCGCCCTCGCCCGCCAGCACGATTCGCATCTGCCCGGCCATGCCAGCGTCAAGGCCTGGCGCAAGAAACCGCTGCGCCATGCGGTGGAAATCCGTCATGAAAGTTTCATCGACCCGCAATTCGTGCGCCTGCTCAAACGCTACAACACCGCACTGGTCATTGCCGACACCGCCGGCAAATGGCCGTACCGCGAAGACCTCACCAGCGACTTCGTCTATCTGCGCCTGCACGGCGCTGAAGAGCTCTACGCCAGCGGCTATTCCGAACAAGCACTCAAGCGCTGGGCCGAGCGCATCGACGCCTGGCATCACGGCAAACAGCCGGAGGACGCACATCTGATAGCCCCACGCCTGAAACCCCGCGCACGCAAATCCCGTGAAGTGTTCTGCTACTTTGACAACGACATCAAAGTCCGCGCGCCCTACGACGCACGCAATCTGTTGCAGCGCTTCGACCTCGACCAAGACCTCGCCACAACTCCCGGGCAAGTCGCCGCTGAAGGAGTTCTGTCATGAGCATTCCCGAACCGGTCGGTTTTACCGACGAAGGCTCCGTGGTCTCACCCTCGGTGCGTACGTTCACTGTCCTGACGGTCAATACCCACAAGGGCTTCACCGCGCTGAACCGGCGCTTCATCCTTCCGGAGTTGCGTGAAGCGGTGCGCAGCGTCGCCGCCGACGTGGTGTTTCTGCAGGAAGTCCACGGCACCCACGAGCAGCATCCGAAACGCTACGACAACTGGCCGACGATGCCGCAATACGAATTCCTCGCCGACAGCCTCTGGCCGCAGTTCGCCTACGGGCGCAACGCGGTGTACCCGGCGGGCGACCACGGCAATGCACTGCTGTCGAAATTCCAGATCATCCGCCACGACAACCTCGACGTATCGATCAGCGGCCATGAAAACCGTGGCCTGCTGCACTGCGTGCTGCGCCTGCCCGGAGACGGCACCGAGGTGCATGCGATCTGCGTGCATCTGGGCCTGCGCGAAAGCCATCGCAATGCACAACTGGATCTGCTGCTGCAACGTCTCGCCGAATTGCCCGCCGATGCGCCGGTGATTGTCGCCGGCGACTTCAATGACTGGCGCCAGCGCGCCGATGCGCAGCTCAAGCCCTGTGGCCTGCGCGAAGTATTCGCCGAACACCACGGCAAACCGGCGCGCAGCTTTCCCGCGCGACTGCCAGCGCTGCGGCTCGACCGCATCTACGTGCGCAACCTCAAGGCCAGCCTGCCGAAAGTCTTGACCAACCGGCCCTGGTCACATCTTTCCGACCACGCACCGTTATCGGTGGAGATTGAACTATGAACAGTGCGCCACTGGAAAAATCCGCCGTCGAACCGGTCACGCTGAACCCGCCGGTGCGCGAGCCCGGCCACGTTGACGTCGAGTATCAATGGCACAGCAATAACCGCGTAGAACTGCTGGAAAACGGCGAGGAATATTTCCCCCGTGTGTTCGAAGCGATGCGCGCGGCCAAGAGCGAAATTCTGCTGGAGACCTTCATCGTCTTCGAAGACAAGGTCGGCGCCGAGTTGCAGCAGATCCTCATCGAAGCCGCCCAGCGTGGCGTGCGCACCACGGTCAGCCTCGACGGCTTCGGCTGCGGCGAGCTGAGCACCGGCTATCTGTCGGCATTGAGCGATGCCGGCGTGCATCTGCAGATCTTCGATCCAGCGCCCAAGCACCTGGGCATCCGCACCAACTGGTTTCGCCGTTTGCACCGCAAGATCGTGGTGGTCGACGGTTTGATCGCGTTCATTGGCGGGATCAATTTTTCCGGCGATCATTTGGCCGATTTCGGCCCTGAAGCCAAGCAGGATTATTCGGTGGAGATCCAGGGCCCGGTGGTCGCCGATATCCATCACTTCGCCCTGCTGCAAAGCGGTCGTCCGGGACGCGCGCGGTTTTGGTGGCAGCGTCGGCGCCAGCGTCTGGCGGAAATGGCTTTCACCGATCACGACGGCCAGGTACGGCTGGTGTTCCGCGATAACGATCAACACAACACCGATATCGAAGACGTCTATCTGCAGGTGCTGCGCAAGGCCAAGCGCCGGGTGATCATCGCCAATGCCTACTTCTTCCCCGGTTACCGTTTGCTGCGCGAAATCCGCAACGCCGCCCGCCGAGGCGTCGATGTGCGGCTGATCCTGCAGGGCCAGCCAGACATGCTCGTCGCGAAACTGGCAGCGCGCATGACCTACGATTATCTGCTGCGCGCCGGCGTGCAGATTCATGAATATTGCCAACGCCCGCTGCACGGCAAAGTCGCGCTGGTCGACGATGACTGGAGCACCGTGGGCTCGAGCAATCTCGACCCGCTGAGCCTGTCGCTGAATCTGGAAGCCAACGTGCTGATCCGCGACCGCGCCTTCAATCAGCACCTGTACGAACGCCTCGAAGACCTCAGCCAGAACCACTGCAAGGCCATGGACGCCAATCTGTTGCCGCGTGGACGGATCTGGCACATGACTGTGGGTTTTCTGGTGTTCCACTTCCTGCGGCACTTCCCGGCCATGGCCGGTTGGCTGCCGGCGCATAAACCGCGTCTGAAGCCTTTCCGAGGTGCGCGGCCATGAGTCATTCCGAAGTCCATTCCGATAGCCATTCGGCACCCGCGGCGCCGTCGAAATGGAGCCGCTGGAAACGTCCGCTGACGCTCCTGTTTTTCCTCGCGCTGATCGTCCTGCTGACAATGTTCGCCACCCGCATCGAATGGGCCGAGGTGCTGGAAACCCTCGCCGATTTCAAGGTGCGCACGCTGGTCATCGCTGCCAGCCTGACCCTGCTGAGCTTTCTGGTGTACGCCAGTTTCGACCTGATCGGCCGCACCTACATTCGTCAGGACCTGACGTGGAAGCAGATCCTGCCGGTGGGCATCATCAGCTACGCCTTCAACCTCAACCTCAGCGCCTGGGTCGGCGGCATCGCCATGCGTTATCGGCTGTATTCGCGGCTCGGCGTAAGCAAGGGCAACATCGCCAAAATCCTCGGCCTGAGCCTGGCGACCAACTGGTTCGGCTACATGACCATCGCCGGTGTGGTCTTCAGCAGCGGTCTGGTGCGCATGCCGCCAGGCTGGAAACTCAGCAGTGACGCGCTGCAACTGGTGGGTGTGTTGTTGCTGTTGGTCAGTGCCGGGTACCTGGCGGCGTGTCAGTTTTCCAAGCGCCGCGAGTGGTCGATACGCGGCGTGGAAATCAACCTGCCGTCGCTGCGCATGGCGGTCCTGCAATTGCTGTTGGGCGCCTTGAACTGGTCGCTGATGGCGGCGGTGATTTTCACCTTGCTGCCGAGCAAACTGGATTATCCGCTGGTGCTCGGCGTGCTGTTGATCAGCGCGATCGCCGGGGTCATCACGCACATTCCAGCAGGGCTGGGTGTCCTTGAAGCGGTGTTTGTCGCGCTGCTGCAGCACGAAGCGTCGCGCGGCAGTCTGGTGGCGGGACTGCTGGCGTATCGGGCGATTTATTTTCTGTTGCCGCTGCTGATTACGGTGGTGATGTATCTGGTGGTGGAGGCCAAGGCCAAGGCGCTGCGGATCGAGAAAAAACCGTCCTGAGAGAGTTGTTGAATGGGAAATTGCAATCGCGAGCAGGCTCACTCCTACAGGGGGAACGCATTCCAAATGTAGGAGTGAGCCTGCTCGCGATAGCGTCCGCAAGACCACCGAAAATCATCTGGATTGGATAATGCTCAACCGCTCCCCCACCACCATCTCGGTAATCCAGTCCACCAGGATCGACGTGTAGGCCTGCTGCGACACCGGATCACTCAATGCGTGATCGGCGCCATCGATGATCCGGTGAGTCAACGAGTGAGTCTGCTGACACGCTGCGCGGTAACTCATGATCGTCGCGTGAGGTACGAAGTCGTCGGTTTCCGACTCCACCAGCAGCACGTCACCGGTGAATTGCGAACAGGCGTGCAAGGCGCGATTGCTGTCGGCACGCACCAGCGTATTGCGATAATCGCGCAGATCGGCCTTGTCCAGATCGCGCTTGGGCGTGTGCCACTGTTCATCGCGGTACAGCGCCGGCACGCGCAGCGCCAGCCAGCGCACCGGGCGCAATGAGGTCAGGATCGAAGCCAGATAACCGCCATAACTGGTGCCGACCACGGCGATCGCCGAGGTGTCGAGGGCCGGGTGCGCCAGCAGGCGATCATAGGCTGCCAGCAAGTCACGCAGATTATCCTCACGGGTCACGCGGGACAGGGGAATCCCGGTGCCGCCGGTATGCCCGCGCAGGTCGAAGGTCAGGCATACGCAACCCAGGCCGGCAATGCCTTTGGCCCGTTCCAGATCGCGCTCCTGACTGCCGCCCCAACCATGGACGAACAACACCCCCGGGACTTTCGATTTGGGACTGAGAAAAGTCCCGCTCATCTGTTCGTCATCGATGTCGATTTGAATGCTTTCGCTTCTAGCCGTCATAGGATTGGACCGTCACATATTTGAGAAGAAACGCGCTGTTTTCCGCCGGGCCGCGATAGACCTCGATGGCGTCCGCCGGCAGCGCCTGATCGATATAGGTTTCCACCGACGACACGCGGATGGCGCGCATCTGTGGATCGTTGACGAAGCTTTGCAACGCGGCCACTTCAGCACTGCTGGCGCCGCCCATGCGCCAGGATTGTTCGAGCACGCCGCTGCGCTGGTTGCCGTCGGCGTCCAGGCCTTGGGCGATATCGTAATTGCGCCGCGAGGCGAAGAAGCGTGGGTAGGCTTCGTCAGCAGCGCTGTCGAATACCTGCGCCTGTTCGATGGCCAGGCGCACATCATCGGGCAGATCCAGCGCGAGCAACGCGTCATAGCCGCCCTGCACCACCAGCAGGTTCGAACCGCCGTAGACCTCTTCGCCGTGACCGTCCTCGGTCAAGTATTGATCACCGCAGTAACTCAAGACCTTGCCGCCGATAAACGACTGGCCGACGCTATGGGTGACCACGTTGCGCAAGTCCTGCTCCAGCACTACGCCGTCACTGAACAAACTTTGTGCTTCGGGGCGCGCGAGGATTTCATCGAACGCGTCGAGGCTCTTGATCACTTCCTGGCCGCGACCGGCGCACGCGTGAATCGGTTTCAAGCGAATCGGCCCGGCGTACAGCAGATGCTCGGCGGCGGGCCGCGCATCTTCCAGGGCGAATACGCTGAGACCATCGAGTACTACGTTGCGCACCCGCTCCGAGAACAGCGGCGACCAGCCCTGCGGCGCCTGCGCCAGATGGCTGCGCAGGCCGTGGCTGATCGCTTTGGTGCAGATGAAATCGTATTCGACGTAGCCGCCCCACAAGTCATCAGGGCCTTTGATGCCCAGCGCTTGAGCATGGGCGGCGCCGACGATGGTTTGCGTCGGCAGCAGGTACAGTTCGCGGCCTGAATGTTTCGCCGGATCGTAACTGCCGCCGAATTTGCAGCCGAGAATCTGCGCCAGCCAGCGCGCCAGGGCCTTGTTGGTCTCGACTTCATGTCGCGGCGCCTCGGCACGCACCGAATGGGCCACGACGATTTTCTTGCTGGGTGTCGGGGTCATGCGTTCCCCTTTTCATCAGTCGATGGGTTCACTCACGGAAATTGCAGAGATCAGGCCAATCATCGATCTCAACAAACCGCCCGGTAATCGGGTGTTTGCCGCCGAAGTGCTGGCATCGCGCCTGTTTCAAACTGCACGACGGCGGGTAAAACTCCGGCAAATTGCACGATCCCGCGCCTCAGCGCATTCCCCTGTAGGAGTGAGCCTGCTCGCGATAGCGGTATCTCATCCAACACGAATGGTGACTGACCCACCGCTATCGCGAGCAGGCTCACTCCTACAGTAGTTCATCGTTGCCTGGGCTATCGCGTCAGGCCGAACCTTGCGCGGTAATCACTTGGCCCCAGCCCGGTGATCTTCTTGAAGATCGCGCGAAACGCGCCTGGATCCTGATAGCCCACCGTCCAGGCAATGTGATCGATCGTGCCATTGGTGAATTCGAGCATTTCCCGCGCCTTGCCCACCCGCAGGTGCTGGCAATACTCGGTCGGTTTCAAGCCTGTCGCGGCGCGGAATCGGCGTAGAAACGTGCGCTCTTCCAGTCCCGCGCGCTCGGCCATCGCCGCCAGCGAAACCTCCGTCGCCCCGGTGCTTTGCAGCCAGTGCTGGACCTTGAGAATGGCCGCGTCGCCATGACTGAGGATCGGTGCGAAATTGCTTCCGCATTCACTGGCGCTGTCGCTGTGTTCCATCACCAGAAAACGCGCGGTCGCGGTGGCGATGCTCGGGCCGAGCAAGCGATCGACCAGACGCAATCCCAGTTCCGACCAGGCCATGAGCCCGGCCGTGGTGATCAGGTCGCCGTCATCGACAATCGGCGTGTCGGCCTTCAGTTTGATGTGCGGATAACGCTCGGCGAACGCCTGGGCCGAGGTCCAGTGGGTGGTGGCGCTGCGCCCGTCGAGCAAGCCGCTTTCGGCCAGCATCAACGAGCCTACGCAGACGCCACCGAGGGTTGCGCCGCGTGCATGCTGATCGCGCAGCCATTGCGTCAGGCTCGCGGTCATCTGCGCTGCATCGAACCCGCCGAGGGACGGCGGAATCAGCACGGCAAGCAAAGCGTCCTCGGTACCCGGATGACTGTCATAGACCCGCGCCGGCAACTGCTCGCCTGCAACCTGCCAGTGACTGACCCGCAGCACGGGCAACCGCGCAGCCTGATGCTCGGCGGCGATACGGTTGGCCACCGCGAACAGATCGGTCAGACCGTGCACCGCCGCCAGTTGCGCGCCGGGGTAAATCAGCACGCCCAGCTCAGCGGTGGCGGCTTTTTGTGCAGCCATTGTCAGTTTTCCCCCGTCTATTGTCGGTGCGGCTAATCCTCGGATCCTCGGCCAGCGTCAATACTGAGGCCACACCCAATCACCTTCTCGAGGACAATCCCATGGCCAAGCAAGCGCTCATCGTAGTCGATATCCAGAACGACTACTTCCCCCAAGGCAAGTGGCCGCTGGTCGGCGCCGACGCCACTGCCGACAACGCCGCGCGGCTGATCGCAGCCTTTCGCGAAGCGGGCGATTCCGTGGTGCACATTCGTCACGAATTCACCTCCGACGATGCACCGTTTTTCACTCCCGGCTCCGAGGGCGCCGAACTGCATCCGAAGGTGCGCAACCGTGCCAACGAGCCGGTGGTACTCAAGCACTTCGTCAACTCGTTCCGCGAAACCGAACTGAAATCGGTGCTCGACGAACAAGGCATCACTGACCTGGTGGTGATCGGCAGCATGAGCCATATGTGCATCGATGGCATCACCCGCGCGGCGGCGGACATGGGTTACGGCGTTACGGTGATACACGATGCCTGCGCCAGCCGTGATCTCGAATTCAATGGCCTGACGGTGCCGGCTGCCCAAGTGCACGCAGCCTTCATGTCGGCGCTGAGTTTCGCCTACGCCACTGTCGTGTCGACTGACCAATTCCTGCACAGCAACGCCTAGCAACAACTGCATAACCCAAAGGCCCGCCGCGTTGCGGGCCTTTTTGCGTCTGTCATGAAAATCTCACGCGTGAGTCATTGATGGCACTTTGCATTGGTTGTAGTGTGGCCCACGCGTGAGATGCTCATAACCGGATTCCAGCCATGACAAGCCGCACTCCGACGCCTGCCGCAGCCAGCCCCAGGGGCGAGCGTGCCAGGACGTCAGCGAAAAAACCCTCGAGCTTCTACATGAAGCAGATGCGCGCAGGCCTGGCCGCCGCCGGTTATGTGAAACACGAGACTTGGGTGCTTCCGGAAAACCGAAGCTTGCTCAAGCAAATGGAGCAACAGCTACGCCAACCGATCCTGGCTGGCTCTTTCATGTCGGAGAAATACATGAGCGCAGGCAACAACTGGACCATCGATAGCCTCTTCAATGCCTTCAAGGCGCTGGACGAGGTGGCTTCGCAAGAGATCACGCTGTCGCTGATCCAGAGCTCCGAGCCGAGCATCAAGCTGGAAATGAACGAATTCGGCGGCCTGCCGATTCACATCGCCCTGGCCGGCCAGCAGATCATCGTCGACACCGTGCTGGTGGACATCGACTCGATCAGCAATGTCCAGGCGTTCAACGATGCCGTGCTGCGCAGCCGCGAGATGTTCCCGCTGTCGTCGATCGGTATCGAGTCGATGCCCAACGGGCAGACCGTCTACAACATGTTCGGCGCCCTCAGCGCTGATTCGAGCCTGACCAACGTGGTCACCGAGGTGAAAACCCTGGTCGACAACGTGCAGCGCGCCAGCGAAGCCTTCGAACACTTCTTCAAGTAATCAACAGGGAATATCCAATGACTCAGTCCATCTGGAGCAAGTTGTTCACCGCGCTGCGCGGCGGCGCCAACGAAGTCGGCGAAGCCATCGCCGATCAGCAGGCGCTGCGCATCCTCGATCAGGAAATCCGCGACGCCGACAGCGCGCTGTCGAACGCCCGCCGCGAACTGGTGACGATCATGGCCAAACACAAACTGGCCGCCGACCGCGTTAGCGAGTACGACGCCAAGATCAAGGATCTTGAAGCCAAGGCCGTCGCCGCACTGAATGCCGGCCGTGAAGACCTGGCGCTGGAAGTGGCCGAAGCGATTTCGACCCTGACCAACGACCTCGCTGCCGAGAAGAAGCTCAGCGATGAATTCGGCGCCTACGCCGACAACATGCGCAAAGACATCAGCAAAGCCGAATCGCGGATCAAGAGCCTGCGCCAGCAAGTCGACATGGCCAAGGCGCGCGACAGCGTGCAAAAGGCCCAGGTCAGCGCATCCATTGCCAGCGGCGGCGCCAACGGCAAACTCGAGACCGCCGTCGGCACCCTGAATCGCCTGCAAGCCAAGCAGCAGCAACGCGCTGCCGAACTGAGCGCAGCGGACGAACTGGCCGACGCCTCCAGCGGCAACGACCTGGAACGCAAACTGCGCGACGCCGGCATCACGCCGAACGAAGGCAGCGCCAACGCGATTCTTGAGCGGCTGAAGCAGAAGTCCGCGCAGTAAGCTGTTGCGCAACCCTTTGTAGGAGTGAGCCTGCTCGCGATGGGGCCAAAACATTCAACTTCAGTGTTGACTGACCCGCCGCCATCGCGAGCAGGCTCACTCCTACATTGTTTGCGCTGAGCTATTGCCCCTGCTCGTACACCCCTGCGCCCGGTACACTACCGCCACTTTTTCAACCCCGAACACCTCCACCCGCTTCAAGGAACGTACCCATGGGATGGTTTAAAGACTTGCTCGGCACCAGCACCTGGCAGACCGCTGCGCCAACCACCACCGGCGCCAGCGGCCCTCTCGGCATGGCGCAAGGCAAAGGCGTGCGCTTTGACACGACCCTGGCGCTGCTGCTGGAAGGCTCGACGTCGGTGCGGGTGCCGTTCGATCAAGCGGTGTGGAGCGCCGGCTGGGTCGATCTCGGCCAGTCCAACAAATTGCACCGCTATTACATGAACGACGAGGATTTCTGGGTACAGATCCACGTCACGGGTGAAGACCAGATCGAGTCGGTCACCCTGTTCAATTACCTCAGCTATGTGACGGTCAACAGCGACGCCGAACTGCAGCGTCTGGCCGGCCCCAACAGCCTGATCGGCCTGCCGACCTACACCCGTGACGGTGTCGAATACACGCGCGAATGGGGCACCGAGCTGCAGCAGACCGAACTGGTGCCAATGACCGAACACGTGGTCAACCCGGACGAGTCCTACACCATCAAGCACCACGCGATGCTGTATGCCCGCGACACCGGCCTGACCGATCGCCGCGAACTGCTGTTGTTCTCCGTCGAACAGGATGAAGAAGGCACCGTCAGCCTGAGCACCTCGCTGGGCATCTCGCTGTACACGACTGATTTGAGCGCCATCTAAAAAGGAAGTTTTTCATGCTGGAAGTGTTGGCCGTTTCCCTGAACAAAACCGCGCTGGTCGGTTTTGTCGTCTACCTGATCGGCGCCGTGTTGCTGTTCATGCTGTTTCAATTCGTCTACACGCGCATCACCGCGCACAAGGAATTCGAGCTGATCCGCGCCGGCAATACTGCTGCGGCTATCGCCCTGTCCGGCGCAATCATCGGCTTCGCCATTCCCGCGAGCAATGTGATTGCCTACTCGGTCAACGTGCTCGACTTCGTGCTCTGGGCGGTTATCGCTGCCGTTGTGCAATTGTTGGCGTTCGTGGCTACCGGGCTGGTGCTCAAGGGCACGTCCCAGCGCATCGCCAACGGCGAAGCGGCGGCCGGCATTTATGTGGCTGCCGTGGCGATCAGCGTCGGCATGCTCAATGCCGCGTGCATGACCCCGTCCCACTGACCGGCAGGAAGCCTCTCGATGAAACGCAGCAAATACGTGCAGTTGTCCCTCGCCGCGTCAGTGGCGATGGCCATTTCCGGTGAAGCGGCAGCAGTGGATCAGCCGCGCAGTTTTCAGAGCGTTGAACAGTGCGTTGACGCCGAAGTGGCCGCCGACGTCTGCTCCAGCGCCTACGTCGCCGCCCTTGGCGAACACCGACGCATCGCCCCGGCCTACGACGACAAGACCCAATGCGACGCAGACTTTGCCGCTGGCTGGTGTCAGAAAAACTCCGATGGCCGCTTCGTCCCCAGACTCGGCGGTTTCAAGGTGCCGCAGAAGGGTGAAGAGCCGCAAAATCTGGATGCCATTGCCGAGGCGCAAATGCCGGCGGGCGACACCACCAGCAGCAGCGCAAGTCACGGCGGCTCGCACTCTTCCGGCGGTTCAGGTGGCGGCGGCAATGGCTGGCTGAGCGGTTGGCTGATCGGCAACGCAATGAGCAACAACGCCGATCGCAGCGTTTACCGCGATCGTGAAACGCGCCAGCCGTACAACACCTCAACGCAGTATCGCAAAGCTGAAACGACCACGCGCAGCCAGCCGGATTACGAAAGCAGCAAGAGCAAACCGGTGAACGTCGCTGCGTCGACCTCGCGCGGCGGCTTCGGTAGCCAGTCCAGCGCCCGCAGCGGCTGGGGTGGCTGGGGCAGCAGTTCCGGACGCTCGAGCAGCTGACATGAAAAAGATCCACTGCGCCGAGCGCCCCGACTGGAAGCACACCGCCGAAAGCCTCGGTTTCCTGTTCCACACCATCGACGACGAACCGTACTGGGACGAAAGCGCCTACTACCAGTTCAGCCTCGCGCAGATCGAGAACGATCTCGAAGACCCGACCGCCGAACTGCATGAGATGTGCATGGATCTGGTTGAGCGCGTGGTAAACAGCGAGGCGTGGCTCGATCGCTTGAGCATTCCGGCGGCGTACTACGACATGATCCGCACCTCCTGGCGCGAAGGTCATCCGCATCTGTACGGTCGCATGGACTTTTCCTACAGCGGCAGCGGCCCGGCGAAACTGCTGGAGCTCAACTACGACACGCCGACCAGCCTTTACGAAGCGGCGGCATTTCAGTGGGGCTGGCTGGAGCAGTGCATCGAGCGCGGCACGCTGCCACCGCATGCCGACCAGTTCAACAGCATCGACACCAGGCTGCACCAGGCTTTCGCCGAACTGCAGTTGAAGCGGCCGTTCTACTTCGCTTCGATGAAGGATTCGGTCGAGGACAAAGGCACCACTGACTACCTGCGGTTGATCGCGGAAAAGGTCGGCATCGAATCACGCCACATCGATATCGAAGACATCGGCCTGACGGCTGAAGGCCGGTTCGTCGATCTGCAGGATCGCTGGATCCCGCACCTGTTCAAGCTGCACGCCTGGGAATTCATCTTCCACGAACCGTTCGGCACAGCGATCGCCGAGTGCGACACGCAGTTTTTCGAACCGGCGTGGAAGGCGATTCTGTCGAACAAAGGTGTGCTGCCGTTGCTGTGGGAACTGCACAAGGGTCATCCGAATCTGCTCGCCGCGCACCTCGATCCGAATCCGCAGAGCGCCGTGCCGAAAGGCTGGGTGCGCAAGCCGTACTTTTCCCGTGAAGGCGCCAACATCGAGCTGCAAACGGCCCAGGGTCTGATCGTCAAAGAGGATGGGCCGTACACCGATGCGCCGTTCATCCTGCAGGAGTTCGCGCCGCTGCCGAAGTTTGGCGACAGCTACACGCTGATCGGTTCGTGGGTGATTGGTGACGAGGCGGCGGGAATTGGTGTGCGCGAGGACAACAGTCTGATCACCAAGGACTCCAGCCGCTTCCTGCCGCACCTGATCCTCGACTGAAACGATTCCCCATGTAGGAGCTGACGAGTGCAACGAGGCTGCGATCTTTTGACGTTGCTTTTAAAGATCAAAAGATCGCAGCCTCGTTGCACTCGTCAGCTCCTACAGGTGATAGGGGTTGCGCTGAAATAGCCTCACAAAAAAGGCCCGTCGTTTAAGCGACGGGCCTTTTCAATGGAAGCGTTTACAGCGGCAAATCAGAACGGAATATCGTCATCGAAGCTGTCGAAATCCGGAGCCGGTTGCGGTGCGGCCTGCTGCGGCGCTGGTGGAGCCGAACGCTGCTGCGGAGCAGACTGCTGCGGGCGTGGGGCCTGCTGACGTGGCGCCTGCTGCTGGTAATTGTTGCCGCCGCCTTGCTGGTCGCCCTGCTGTGGACGGCCGCCGAGCAATTGCATGGTGCCTTGCATGTCGACCACGATTTCAGTGGTGTAACGCTTGATGCCGTCCTTTTCCCACTCGCGGGTCTGCAGCTTGCCTTCGATGTAGACCTGCGAACCCTTGCGCAGGTATTCGCCAGCGATCTCGGCAACCTTGCCGAACATCGACACACGGTGCCACTCGGTCTTTTCGACCTTCTGACCGGTCTGCTTGTCGGTCCATTGTTCGCTGGTGGCCAGACTCAGGTTGGTCACGGCGTTACCGTTAGGCAGGTAGCGAACTTCGGGATCCTGGCCGCAAGTGCCGACCAATATGACTTTGTTAACCCCACGGGCCATAACGTTCTCCTAAGCGTCGCACGCAGCCCCGGCCGGGTTGTTGACCAGGCGTTCGAGGGTGGTGCGATCCACTAATTCTTTGTCCAGTTTGATGTAAACAGCCGCCTCTTCGGCGACTATCACTGCATCTGTTACCCCTACCAGGGCCTTGAGGCGCTCGACCAGACCCGCTTCGCGGATCGCTTCGGGCGACAACGGCAAGCGCAGGCTCGTCACGTAGGGAGGTTCGCGCATGGTAACAGCAAAGGCCAGCCAAAGTGCAGCCAGCGCGGCGCATCCGAGGAACACAACCGACAGACCGCCATGCTGGAACAACCAGCCGCCGAGTATCCCGCCGAGTGCCGAACCGAGGAACTGGCTGGTGGAGTACACGCCCATGGCCGTGCCCTTGCCGCCTGCCGGTGAAACCTTGCTGATCAGCGACGGCAACGATGCCTCGAGCAGGTTGAACGCGGTGAAGAACACCACCGTGCCGATCACCAGGGCGCGCAGGCTATCGCCGAACTGCCAGAAGAATAGTTCAGTCAGCATCAGTGTCATGACGGCGCCGAGCAAAACTCGTTTCATTTTGCGTCGCTTCTCGCCGTAGATGATGAACGGGATCATGGCGAAGAACGAAATCAGCAATGCGGTGAGGTAGACCCACCAGTGCTGCTCCTTGGGCAAACCGGCTTTTTCCACCAGCGCCAGCGGCAGAGCAACGAAGCTCGACATCAACATGGCATGTAACACAAAGATGCCCAGATCGAGGCGCAGCAGGTCCGGGTGCCTGAGCGTCGGCATCAGTGCCTGTCGCGCCACGCCGGATTCACGATGCTGCAGTGGACCGGTGGACTGCGGCACCATGAACATGATGATCAGGATGCCGACCAGCGCCATCGCGCCAGTGGCAAGGAACAGTCCCGACAACCCGAAAGCGCTGGTGAGCAATGGCCCCACGACCATGGCCACGGCGAACGACAGGCCGATGGTCATGCCAATCATCGCCATGGCTTTGGTGCGATGCTGTTCGCGGGTCAGGTCGGAAAGCAGCGCCATGACCGCCGCGGAAATCGCCCCGGCGCCCTGCAGGATCCGCCCGGCGATCACGCCCCAGATCGAATCGGCCTGGCACGCGAGAACACTGCCGAGAGCGAAGACAATCAGACCGAGGTAGATCACCGGTCGACGACCGATGCGATCCGAAATGATCCCGAACGGGATCTGGAAAATCGCCTGGGTCAGACCGTAAGCGCCAATCGCCAGCCCGATCAGGGCCGGGGTCGCTCCCGCCAGATCCATGCCATAGGTCGCCAGCACCGGCAACACCATGAACATGCCAAGCATACGGAAGGCGAACACCAGGGCCAGACCGCTCGCCGCGCGGGTCTCGCTGCCACTCATGCGTTCGCTGTGGGGATCGTGCATGGAAAAACCTCGTGTGAACCGGCGGCGATTCTACCAGTCCCATCGGAAGACGGGGTATATCGCGACGCTATGACGCGTATAGATGAAACTCTCTTCATGAACGGCAGAACGCCCTTCGTTGGATAGTGTGCATCCATCCAGTATTTGCCCGTATACTCCTACGTTTTCGACGCCCGCCGAGCGAGGCCACTTTGGACAAGATCCTGATACGTGGGGCCCGTACCCACAACCTGAAGAACATCGACCTGACCCTGCCACGGGACAAACTGATCGTCATCACCGGCCTGTCCGGATCCGGCAAGTCATCCCTGGCGTTCGACACGCTGTATGCCGAAGGTCAGCGCCGCTATGTCGAATCGCTGTCGGCCTACGCCAGGCAGTTCCTGTCGATGATGGAAAAACCCGACGTCGACACCATCGAAGGCCTGTCGCCGGCGATCTCCATCGAACAGAAGTCGACCTCGCACAACCCGCGCTCCACGGTCGGCACCATCACCGAAATCTACGACTACCTGCGTCTGCTCTATGCCCGCGTGGGTACGCCGCGTTGCCCGGATCACGACATTCCGCTGGAAGCGCAGACCGTCAGCCAGATGGTCGATCTGGTGCTGGCGCAGCCGGAAGGCAGCAAACTCATGCTGCTGGCACCGGTGATCCGCGAGCGCAAGGGCGAACACCTGTCAGTCTTCGAAGAATTGCGTGCGCAAGGTTTCGTCCGCGCCCGGGTCAACGGGCGCATTTGCGAACTCGACGAGCTGCCGAAGCTGGATAAACAGAAGAAGCACTCGATTGACGTGATCGTTGATCGCTTCAAGGTTCGCGCCGATCTGCAGCAACGTCTGGCCGAGTCCTTTGAGACCGCGCTGAAACTGGCTGATGGCATTGCCCTTGTGGCGCCGATGGACGACGAGCCCGGCGAAGAAATGATCTTCTCCGCACGCTTCGCCTGCCCGATCTGCGGACACGCGATCAGCGAGCTGGAACCCAAGCTGTTTTCCTTCAACAACCCGGCCGGCGCCTGCCCGACCTG
This sequence comes from Pseudomonas moraviensis, assembly GCF_900105805.1. Classification (NCBI taxonomy): domain Bacteria; kingdom Pseudomonadati; phylum Pseudomonadota; class Gammaproteobacteria; order Pseudomonadales; family Pseudomonadaceae; genus Pseudomonas; species Pseudomonas moraviensis. The sequence goes on from NZ_LT629788.1 coordinate 4,216,647, forward strand.
CGATGGCCTGGGCGTGAAGCAGTTCTTCGACATCAAGCGTCTGGTCAACGGCGAGCTGACCCTCGCCGAGGGCGCGATACGCGGCTGGGACCGGCGCAACGTCTATTACTTCCAGATGCTTGGCTCACTCGCCTCGCATTACAAGTTCAGCCTGGACAAGCCTTTCAACGACCTGAGCGCCGAGCAGCAGAAGTTCATCCTGCACGGCAGCGGCTCGCAGAACGTCGACTTCAAGTACCTGAACGACCGTGGCGACATCGTCAAACGCTCGCACCCGTTCGAAGGCATCGTGCCCAATCTGGAGCGCCGTTACCGCGAAACCGAATCGGCGAGCGTGCGCGAGGAGCTGGCCAAGTTCCTCAGCCATCAGGCCTGCCCGGATTGCCGCGGCACGCGTCTGCGCCGTGAAGCGCGGCACGTGTGGGTCGGTGAGAAAACCTTGCCGGCAGTGACCAATCTGCCGATCGGCGATGCCTGCGAATATTTCGCTGCACTGAAGATGACCGGGCGGCGCGGAGAGATCGCCGACAAGATCCTCAAGGAAATCCGCGAGCGTCTGCAGTTCCTGGTCAACGTCGGCCTCGATTATCTGTCCCTGGATCGCAGCGCCGACACACTCTCCGGTGGCGAGGCGCAGCGGATCCGTCTCGCCAGCCAGATTGGCGCCGGACTTGTTGGCGTTCTATACATCCTCGATGAGCCGTCCATCGGCCTGCATCAGCGCGATAACGACCGGCTGCTCGGCACGCTCAAGCATTTGCGCGATATCGGCAACACGGTGATCGTGGTCGAGCATGATGAAGACGCGATTCGTCTGGCTGACTATGTTGTCGATATCGGCCCTGGCGCAGGTGTGCACGGCGGGCAGATTGTTGCCGAAGGCACGCCGGACGAAGTCATGGCGCACCCGGATTCGCTGACCGGCAAATACCTGTCCGGCCGGGTGAAGATCGAAGTGCCGGCCAAACGCACGCCGCGCAACAAGAAGCTCAACCTGTCGCTCAAAGGTGCGCGTGGCAACAACTTGCGCAATGTCGATCTGGATATCCCGATCGGCCTGCTGACCTGCGTGACCGGCGTATCCGGCTCGGGCAAATCGACGCTGATCAACAACACGCTGTTCCCGCTGAGCGCCACGGCACTCAATGGCGCGACCACGCTTGAAGCGGCGGCACACGACAGCATCAAAGGTCTGGAGCATCTCGACAAAGTCGTCGATATCGACCAGAGCCCGATCGGTCGTACACCGCGTTCCAACCCGGCGACGTATACCGGGCTGTTCACGCCGATCCGCGAACTGTTTGCCGGCGTGCCCGAGTCACGCTCTCGTGGTTATGGCCCTGGGCGTTTCTCGTTCAACGTCAAGGGCGGGCGTTGCGAGGCGTGTCAGGGCGATGGCCTGATCAAGGTGGAGATGCACTTCCTGCCGGACATCTACGTGCCCTGCGATGTGTGCAAGAGCAAGCGCTACAACCGCGAAACCCTTGAGATCAAATACAAGGGCAAGAGCATCCACGAGACCCTCGAAATGACCATCGAGGAAGCTCGGGAGTTCTTCGACGCGGTGCCAGCACTGGCGCGCAAGCTGCAGACGCTGATGGATGTCGGCCTGTCGTACATCAAACTCGGGCAGTCGGCGACGACCCTGTCCGGAGGTGAAGCACAGCGGGTCAAGTTGTCGCGCGAGCTGTCCAAGCGCGATACCGGCAAGACCCTGTATATCCTCGATGAGCCGACCACCGGTCTGCACTTTGCGGATATCCAGCAGTTGCTCGACGTTCTGCATCGCCTGCGCGATCACGGCAACACCGTGGTGGTCATCGAGCACAACCTCGATGTGATCAAGACCGCTGACTGGCTGGTGGACCTCGGTCCTGAGGGCGGTTCCAAAGGGGGTCAGATCATTGCCACCGGCACGCCGGAGGAGGTAGCCGAAATGAAGCAGTCTCACACCGGCCATTACCTCAAGCCGTTGCTGATCCGCGATCGGGCTTAACTGCAAGGCATGAAAAAGCCCCTGTCACCGTTAAAGTGACAGGGGCTTTTTTGTAGCCGTTGCAATCAGGACGCGTGGGATTGCAGGTAGTTCTCGAGACCGATCAGCTTGATCAGACCCAACTGCTTTTCCAGCCAGTAGGTGTGATCTTCTTCAGTGTCGTTGAGCTGAACCCGCAGAATCTCGCGGCTGACGTAGTCCTGGTGCTGCTCGCAAAGCTCGATGCCTTTGCAAAGCGCAGCGCGGACTTTGTATTCGAGGCGCAGATCAGCTTCGAGCATCTCCGGCACCGTAGTGCCGACATCCAGATCATCCGGACGCATGCGTGGCGTGCCTTCGAGCATCAGGATCCGCCGCATCAATGCATCGGCGTGGCCTGCTTCTTCTTCCATCTCGTGGTTGATGCGCTCGTAGAGCTTGGTGAACCCCCAGTCCTCATACATCCGCGAATGAACGAAATATTGGTCACGCGCGGCCAGTTCGCCGGTCAGCAACGTATTGAGGTAATCGATTACATCTGGGTGGCCTTGCATCGCCCTACATCTCCCTTCCTGAAAGTCTGTAGTTTGAACCAACCTGACCGGAAGGTCACCCGCTTCGCGCAATAAAAGCGAAGATATTCCGAGAAAAGCAGGCCAAATAACGCAAAAACCGCCCAAATGAGGGCGGTTCTGCTTCTCGTTTAGACTTCGTTAAGCTGTACGTTGAGCAGGTTTGCGATTGCTTCTCCATACGCCCGATCGGCTTTGTAGAAATGCTGCAACTGACGATCGACGACGTCGCTGGAAACACCTGCCATCGCACCCGCGATGTTGCTGACCAGCAGCGCTTTCTGCTCCTCGCTCATCAAGCGGAACAACGCACCGGCCTGGCTGTAGTAATCGGTATCTTCGCGGTGATCATAGCGATCTGCGGCACCGTTCAAGGCCAGTGCTGGCTCTGCGTAATGTGGTGCTTGTTTCGGCGACTCGATGTAGCTGTTCGGTTCATAGTTCGGCGCCGCACCACCATTGCTGCCGAACGCCATGGAGCCGTCACGCTGATAAGTGTTCACCGGACTGCGTGGAGCATTCACCGGCAATTGCTGGTGGTTGGTGCCAACGCGGTAGCGGTGCGCGTCAGCGTAGGCAAATACGCGGCCTTGCAGCATGCGGTCCGGGGACAGACCCACGCCTGGCACCATGTTGCTCGGGCCGAATGCAGCCTGTTCAACTTCGGCGAAGTAGTTCAGCGGGTTGCGGTTCAACTCCAGCTCACCGACTTCGATCAGCGGAAACTCTTTCTGTGACCAGGTTTTGGTGACGTCGAACGGGTTTTCGTAATGAGCGGCCGCTTGCGCTTCGGTCATGATCTGAATGCACACGCGCCATTTCGGGAAATCACCGCGCTCGATGGCCTCGAACAGGTCACGCTGCGCGTAGTCCGGGTCGGTTCCCGCCAAACGGGCGGCGTCGGCGGGCGCCAGGTTCTTGATGCCTTGCTGCGTCTTGTAATGCCACTTGACCCAATGACGCTCGCCTTTGGCATTGATCAGGCTGTACGTATGGCTACCGAAGCCGTGCATGTGACGGTAGCCGTCCGGAATGCCGCGATCAGAAAACAGAATGGTGACCTGGTGCAGCGCTTCAGGCGAATGCGACCAGAAATCCCACATCATCTGCGCACTTTTCAGGTTGCTTTGCGGCAGACGCTTTTGCGTGTGGATAAAGTCCGGAAACTTCAGTGGATCACGGATGAAAAACACCGGCGTATTGTTGCCGACGATGTCCCAGTTGCCTTCTTCGGTATAGAACTTCAAGGCGAAACCGCGCGGATCGCGCTCGGTGTCGGCCGAACCACGCTCGCCACCTACGGTGGAAAAGCGCAGGAAGGTTGGCGTTTGTTTACCTACCGATTCGAACAGTTTCGCGCTGGTATATTCGGTGATGTCGCGAGTGACGGTGAACGTACCGTAAGCGCCCGAGCCTTTGGCGTGCACGCGGCGTTCAGGAATGTTTTCACGGTTGAAGTGCGCGAGCTTTTCGAGCAGGTGGAAATCGTCGAGCAGCAGCGGACCGCGTGGGCCGGCGGAGCGGGAATTCTGGTTGTCAGCGACTGGCGCGCCACTCGCGGTTGTAAGCGTTTTGGTCTGGCTCATGCGGTCTTCTTCCTCTGTCAGTCTTTGAACTGCCGGCTAATGGGCTTGGCGGGAAGTATTGATCATCGACGTTATCGCTACAAATTCATTAACTTGCAGACATCGATAGATAATTACTAATTATGTTTTCCCGGCACATAGTGGCAGTTCGACCATGTCAGAAACTTGTACGGACGACGCATTTCTTACAGGCACAAAAAACCGGGCACTAGGCCCGGTTCTTTGTTTCAGACTGACGTCTTACTCGGCGGATACAGCTTCGCCAGCAGTAGCACGATCAACCAACTCGACGTACGCCATAGGCGCGTTGTCGCCAGCGCGGAAACCGCACTTGAGGATGCGCAGGTAGCCACCCTCACGGGTAGCGTAACGCTTGCCCAGGTCGTTGAAGAGCTTACCAACGATAGCTTTCGAACGAGTACGGTCGAAAGCCAGACGGCGGTTAGCCAGGCTGTCTGTCTTGGCCAGAGTGATCAGCGGCTCGGCAACGCGGCGCAGTTCTTTGGCTTTTGGCAGAGTAGTTTTGATCAGCTCGTGCTCGAACAGCGACACCGCCATGTTTTGGAACATGGCCTTGCGGTGCGAGCTGGTGCGGCTCAGGTGACGACCACTTTTACGATGACGCATGGTTCATTCCTTACCAAACACTACGTTCGGTGATTACGACGATCAGGCAGTCGCCTTGTCGTCCTTCTTAAGACTTGCAGGCGGCCAGTTGTCGAGGCGCATGCCGAGGGACAGACCGCGGGAGGCCAGAACGTCCTTGATTTCAGTCAAGGATTTCTTGCCCAGGTTCGGAGTCTTCAACAGCTCTACTTCGGTACGCTGAATCAGGTCGCCGATGTAGTAGATGTTTTCCGCCTTAAGGCAGTTAGCCGAACGTACAGTCAGTTCCAGATCGTCAACCGGGCGAAGCAGGATCGGATCGATCTCGTCTTCCTGCTCGACAACCAGCGGCTCACTTTCACCTTTGAGGTCGACGAACGCAGCCAGCTGCTGTTGCAGGATGGTTGCAGCGCGACGGATAGCCTCTTCAGGATCCAGAGTACCGTTGGTTTCCAGATCAATAACCAGCTTGTCCAGGTTGGTACGCTGCTCGACACGGGCGTTTTCCACCACGTAAGCGATACGGCGAACCGGGCTGAACGAAGAATCGAGCTGCAAGCGACCGATGCTGCGGCTTTCGTCTTCATCGCTCTGACGCGAGTCGGCTGGTTCATAACCACGACCACGAGCTACGGTGAGCTTCATGTTCAGGGCGCCGTTAGACGCCAGGTTAGCGATTACGTGATCGGGATTAACGATCTCGACATCATGATCCAGCTGAATATCGGCAGCGGTAACCACCCCCGAACCCTTCTTCGACAAGGTCAGCGTAACTTCGTCACGACCGTGCAGCTTGATGGCCAGACCTTTAAGGTTCAACAGGATTTCAATTACGTCTTCCTGTACACCTTCGATGGCGCTGTACTCGTGGAGCACACCGTCAATCTCGGCCTCGACTACTGCGCAGCCGGGCATTGAGGACAACAGGATGCGGCGCAGCGCGTTGCCCAGGGTGTGGCCAAAACCACGCTCGAGAGGCTCGAGAGTGATCTTGGCGCGGGTTGGACTGACAACCTGCACATCAATGTGGCGGGGTGTCAGGAACTCATTTACCGAAATCTGCATGGATGCACCTATTTTCTAGCCCTTACTTGGAGTAGAGCTCGACAATCAGGCTTTCGTTGATGTCGGCGGACAGATCACTGCGAGCAGGAACGTTCTTGAAAACGCCCGACTTCTTCTCAGTGTCTACTTCTACCCATTCTACGCGGCCACGTTGGGCACACAGATCGAGAGCTTGGACAATGCGAAGTTGGTTTTTTGCTTTCTCGCGAACTGCAACCACGTCACCAGCACGAACCTGATACGACGGGACGTTTACGGTCTGACCGTTGACGCTGATCGACTTGTGCGATACCAGCTGACGGGATTCGGCACGAGTCGAACCAAAGCCCATACGGTATACAACGTTGTCCAGACGGCATTCGAGAAGTTGCAGCAGGTTTTCACCGGTTGCACCTTTCTTGCCAGCAGCTTCTTTGTAGTAGCCGCTGAACTGACGCTCGAGAACGCCGTAGATACGACGGACCTTCTGCTTTTCACGCAGTTGGGTGCCGTAGTCGGACTGGCGGCCGCGGCGTTGGCCGTGGATACCAGGTGCTGCTTCAATGTTGCACTTCGATTCGATCGCGCGCACGCCGCTCTTCAGGAAGAGATCGGTGCCTTCGCGACGAGCGAGTTTGCATTTTGGACCAATGTAACGAGCCATTCTTTACAATCTCCTGGATTACACGCGGCGCTTCTTCGGCGGACGGCACCCGTTGTGCGGGATTGGCGTCACGTCGGTGATGCTGGCGATCTTGTAGCCACAGCCGTTCAAAGCGCGGACTGCGGATTCACGACCTGGACCTGGACCCTTGACGTTGACGTCGAGGTTTTTCAGGCCGTATTCCAGCGCAGCTTGACCAGCACGCTCAGCAGCTACTTGAGCAGCGAACGGGGTGGACTTGCGGGAACCGCGGAAACCCGAACCACCGGAGGTAGCCCAGGAAAGAGCGTTACCTTGACGGTCGGTAATGGTCACGATGGTGTTGTTAAAAGATGCATGGATGTGGGCGATGCCATCAACCACTGTCTTTTTAACTTTTTTACGAGGACGAGCAGCAGGTTTTGCCATGATTAAATTCCTGTCGATTCGCTGGGGCGATTACTTGCGGATCGGCTTACGCGGACCTTTACGGGTACGCGCGTTGGTCTTGGTACGCTGACCGCGTACTGGCAGACCACGACGATGACGCAGACCGCGATAGCAACCGAGGTCCATCAAGCGCTTGATTTTCATGTTGATTTCGCGGCGCAGGTCACCTTCAGTGGTGAACTTCGCCACTTCGCCACGCAGCTGTTCAATTTGCTCGTCGCTCAGATCTTTGATCTTTGCTGCTGGGCTTACCCCAGTCACTGCACAGATCTTCTGCGCAGTAGTGCGACCAACACCATAGATGTAGGTCAGCGAGATAACAGTATGCTTGTTATCTGGAATGTTAACGCCTGCAATACGGGCCATTCAGTGGGACTCCAATTGACAGCTACCTACGCCCCGGAAGCCAAGAAATAGGGCGCGAGATAATATCGCTGTAATAACAAATAATCAACCCGGTAGCGCACTAGCTACCGGGCTTGAAGCACAATCACACTCAGCCTTGGCGCTGTTTGTGACGCGGTTCCGCGCTGCAAATTACTCGAACAACACCTTCGCGGCGAATAATCTTGCAGTTACGGCACAGCTTTTTCACCGATGCACGAACTTTCATCACCAACTCCTCGAACCTTATGGGTACTCAGCGCAACATGCCGCTGCCGTAACCCTTCAGGTTGGCTTTCTTCATCAGGGATTCGTACTGGTGCGAAACGAGGTGCGATTGTACTTGGGACATGAAGTCCATCACAACCACGACCACGATCAGCAACGAGGTCCCGCCAAGGTAGAACGGAACGTTTGCTGCAACCACCAGGAACTGGGGCAACAGGCACACGGCCGTCATGTAAAGAGCACCGAACATGGTCAAGCGGGTCAGAACGCCATCGATATAGCGCGCAGACTGCTCACCTGGACGGATGCCCGGAATAAAGGCACCGGACTTCTTCAGGTTTTCCGCTACGTCTTTCGGATTGAACATCAACGCCGTATAGAAGAAGCAGAAGAAAATAATCCCTGCACTAAACAGCAGAATATTCAACGGCTGACCAGGAGCGATCGACTGCGAGATGTCCTGCAACCAGCCCATACCTTCAGACTGACCGAACCAGGCACCCAACGAAGCCGGGAACAGCAAAATGCTGCTCGCGAAAATAGCCGGAATGACACCGGCCATGTTCACCTTCAGCGGCAAGTGGCTTGTCTGCGCAGCAAAAACCTTGCGGCCCTGCTGACGCTTGGCGTAGTGAACAGCGATACGACGCTGGCCACGCTCAATGAACACCACGAAACCGATAATCGCTACTGCCAGCAAACCGATGGCAACCAGGGCGAAGATGTTGATATCACCCTGACGCGCAGACTCGAAAGACTGCCCGATTGCTCTCGGAAGACCGGCGACGATACCCGAAAAGATCAACATCGAGATACCGTTGCCTACACCACGCTCAGTAATCTGCTCACCCAGCCACATCATGAACATCGCACCAGCCACAAAAGTGGTTACCGCGACGAAATGGAAGCCAAAGTCACCAGTGAACGCAACGCCCTGCCCCGCCAGGCCAATGGACATGCCAATAGCCTGAACGAGAGCGAGGACGACGGTGCCGTAGCGGGTGTACTGGCTGATCTTGCGACGGCCAGCTTCACCTTCCTTCTTCAACTGCTCCAGCTGCGGGCTGACGGCGGTCATCAGTTGCATGATGATCGATGCCGAAATGTACGGCATGATCCCCAGTGCAAAGATGCTCATCCGTTCCAGCGCGCCGCCGGAGAACATGTTGAACAAGCTAAGAATGGTCCCCTCATTCTGTCGAAACAGGTCTGCGAGTCGGTCCGGGTTGATACCTGGAACCGGGATGTGTGCGCCTATTCGGTAGACGATAATCGCCAGGAACAGAAAACGCAGACGAGCCCAGAGTTCAGACATACCGCCTTTGCCGAGCGCAGAGAGAGCACCTTGCTTAGCCATTTATTCCTCGAACTTGCCGCCAGCTGCTTCGATAGCCGCACGCGCACCTTTGGTGGCGCCGATTCCCTTGCCGATAGTGACAGCGCGAGTCACTTCACCGGACAGCATGATTTTCACACGCTGTACGTTGACGTTGATCACGTTGGCATCTTTCAGGGACTGCACAGTAACGATGTCGCCTTCCACTTTGGCCAGCTCGGACAGACGCACTTCTGCGCGGTCCATGGCTTTCAGGGAAACGAAACCGAACTTGGGCAGGCGACGATGCAGCGGCTGTTGACCGCCTTCAAAGCCTGGAGCAATGGTGCCACCGGAGCGGGAGGTCTGACCTTTGTGACCACGGCCACCAGTCTTGCCCAAACCACTACCGATACCACGGCCCGGACGATGCTTTTCGCGACGGGAACCCGGCGCTGGACTCAGATCATTGAGTTTCATCGATTAACCCTCGACACGCAGCATGTAGTAAGCCTTGTTGATCATCCCGCGATTCTCGGGAGTATCCTGGACTTCTACAGTGTGACCGATGCGACGCAGACCCAGACCCTTAACGCACAGTTTGTGGTTAGGGATGCGGCCGGTCATGCTTTTGATCAGCGTTACTTTAACGGTAGCCATGATTACTTGATCTCCTCAACACGCAGGCCACGCTTGGCAGCGATGGACTCAGGAGACTGCATAGCCTTCAGACCCTTGAAAGTGGCGTGAACCACGTTTACCGGGTTAGTCGAGCCGTAGCACTTGGCCAGAACGTTCTGAACGCCAGCAACTTCGAGGACAGCACGCATAGCGCCGCCAGCGATGATACCGGTACCTTCAGAAGCAGGCTGCATGTACACCTTCGAAGCGCCGTGAGCGGACTTCATTGCGTACTGCAGAGTGGTGCCGTTCAGGTCAACTTGAATCATGTTGCGGCGAGCAGCTTCCATTGCCTTCTGGATCGCAGCAGGCACTTCACGTGACTTGCCACGGCCGAAGCCAACACGCCCTTTACCATCACCAACCACGGTCAACGCGGTGAAAGTGAAGATACGGCCGCCTTTAACGGTTTTGGCTACGCGGTTAACTTGAACCAGCTTCTCGATGTAGCCTTCGTCGCGCTTTTGGTCGTTATTTGACATAACTTAGAACTCCAGCCCAGCTTCACGAGCAGCATCAGCCAGCGCTTTAACGCGGCCGTGGTACTTGAAGCCAGAGCGGTCGAAAGCCACTTGCGAGACGCCAGCGGCCTTAGCACGCGTAGCGACCAGCTGGCCAACCTTTGTGGCCGCGTCGATGTTGCCAGTGGCACCATCACGCAGTTCTTTATCCAAAGTCGAGGCACTTGCCAGGACTTTGTTGCCGTCGGCCGAGATGACCTGGGCGTAGATGTGCTGCGACGAGCGGAACACGCAGAGACGCACGACTTCGAGTTCGTGCATTTTCAGGCGTGCTTTGCGAGCGCGACGCAGTCGAGTAACTTTTTTGTCGGTCATTTGCTATGCCCTACTTCTTCTTGGCTTCTTTACGACGGACGACTTCGTCCGCGTAGCGCACACCTTTGCCTTTGTACGGCTCTGGTGGACGGAAGTCGCGGATCTCGGCGGCCACTTGACCTACCAGCTGCTTGTCGATGCCCTTGATCAGGATATCGGTCTGGCTAGGAGTCTCAGCGGTGATGCCTTCCGGCAGTTCGTAATCCACTGGGTGCGAGAAGCCAAGAGCCAGGTTCAGAACCTGACCTTTTGCTTGCGCTTTGTAACCAACACCGACCAGCTGGAGCTTGCGCTCGAAGCCTTGGCTTACGCCCTGGACCATGTTGTTTACCAACGCACGCGTGGTACCGGCCATTGCGCGAGTTTGTTGATCGCCATTGCGAGCAGCGAAACGCAGCTCACCAGCTTCTTCAACGATCTCAACGGACGAATGGATGTTCAGTTCAAGAGTACCCTTGGCACCCTTCACCGAAAGCTGTTGGCCTGCGAATTTGACTTCGACACCGGCTGGCAGCTTAACGGGGTTCTTAGCGACGCGAGACATGCTTATCCCCCCTTAGAACACAGTGCAAAGAACTTCGCCGCCGACACCGGCAGCGCGCGCAGCACGATCCGTCATCACACCTTTGTTGGTGGAGACGATAGACACGCCAAGACCGCCACGAACTTTCGGCAGATCTTCAACGGACTTGTACTGACGCAGGCCTGGACGACTAACGCGCTTCACTTCTTCGATAACCGGACGGCCTTCGAAGTACTTCAGCGAGATGGACAGCGACGGCTTGGCGTCGGTGGTGATCTGAAAATCCGCGATGTAACCTTCGTCCTTCAGGACTTTTGCTACAGCAGCCTTCAACGTGGAAGACGGCATGCTTACGACAGACTTTTCAGCCATCTGGGCATTACGGATTCGAGTTAGCATGTCCGCTAACGGGTCCTGCATACTCATGGGCTAGACGCTCCTAATACAGAAAAATTAGCCTTGCGGCTACTACTTGTCGCCGAGAACTTCCGGGCAGAAAAACACGGGCTCAGGCGAGCCGGTCATTCTAGACACACCCCAGAAATGAATCAAGCCCCAAAAGGGGCTTGATTCAGATTCAAGGCCACCGATGGTCAGGTTCTTGCGAACCCGAACATCGAGACTTTGACAACTGTTACCAGCTGGCTTTAACCAGACCTGGTACGTCACCGCGCATTGCAGCTTGACGCAGCATGTTACGGCCGAGGCCGAACTTGCGGTACACGCCGTGCGGACGACCAGTCAGGCGGCAACGGTTACGCATGCGCGAAGCGCTTGCGTCACGTGGTTGCTTCTGCAGAGCTACGGTAGCTTCCCAACGCGCTTCTGGACTCGCGTTCAGATCGACGATGATAGCTTTCAGCGCTGCACGCTTGGTGGCGTACTTGGCAACGGTGAGCTGACGCTTCAGCTCACGATTCTTCATGCTCTTCTTGGCCATTTTCCTACTCCAATCAGTTGCGGAACGGGAATTTGAAAGCACGCAGCAGAGCGCGGCCTTCATCATCGTTCTTGGCAGTGGTGGTCAGGGTAATGTCCAGACCGCGGAGAGCATCGATCTTGTCGTAGTCGATTTCCGGGAAGATGATCTGCTCTTTCACGCCCATGCTGTAGTTGCCACGACCATCGAAGGACTTGGCATTCAGGCCGCGGAAGTCGCGAACCCGAGGCAGGGAGATCGACAGCAGACGATCCAGGAACTCGTACATACGCTCACGGCGCAGGGTCACTTTGACGCCGATCGGCCATCCTTCGCGGACTTTGAAGCCAGCGATGGATTTACGAGCGTAGGTCACAACGACTTTCTGGCCGGTGATCTTTTCCAGGTCAGCAACAGCGTGCTCGATGACTTTTTTGTCGCCGATCGCTTCGCCCAGACCCATGTTCAGGGTGATTTTGGTAACGCGCGGAACTTCCATCACGTTCGAAAGCTTAAGTTCTTCCTTAAGTTTCGGAGCGATTTCCTTCCGGTAAATCTCTTTTAGTCGTGCCATGGTCTTCTACCTAGCAGTGTTCAAGCATCAACCGCTTTTTGGGTCGACTTGAAGACACGAATTTTCTTACCGTCTTCTACTTTGAAACCAACGCGGTCAGCCTTGTTGGTTTCGCCGTTGAAGATGGCGACGTTGGAAGCGTGCAGTGGCGCTTCTTTCTCGACGATACCGCCCTGTACGCCCGACATCGGGTTAGGCTTGGTATGACGCTTGACCAGGTTCAGACCGCCAACAACCAGACGGTTGTCAGCAAGAACCTTCAGCACCTTACCGCGCTTACCTTTGTCTTTGCCGGCGATCACGATGATCTCGTCGTCACGACGAATCTTTTGCATGTCGGATCTCCTTACAGCACTTCTGGGGCGAGCGAGACGATCTTCATGAACTTCTCAGTACGAAGTTCACGGGTCACTGGCCCAAAGATACGGGTGCCGATCGGCTCTTGCTTGTTGTTCAGAAGAACAGCAGCGTTGCCATCAAAGCGGATAATGGAGCCATCAGCACGACGTACGCCGTGACGAGTGCGGACTACAACAGCAGTCATCACTTGGCCTTTTTTCACCTTACCGCGCGGAATTGCTTCCTTGACGGTAACTTTGATGATGTCACCGATACCAGCGTAACGACGATGGGAGCCACCCAGCACCTTGATGCACATAACACGGCGAGCGCCGCTGTTATCGGCCACATCGAGCATGGATTGAGTCTGAATCATATAATTTCTCCGACCCCTAGCCCTTAGACTTCCACAGCGCGTTCGAGAACATCAACCAGCGCCCAAGACTTGGTCTTGGCCATCGGACGAGTTTCACGAATAGTGACTTTGTCGCCGATGTGGCACTGATTGGTTTCGTCGTGCGCGTGCAGCTTAGTCGAACGCTTAACGTATTTACCGTAGATCGGGTGCTTAACGCGACGCTCGATCAGAACGGTGATGGTTTTGTCCATCTTGTCGCTGACAACACGGCCAGTCAGCGTACGGACAGTTTTTTCGGCTTCAGCCATGATCACTTACCTGCCTGCTGGTTGAGCACAGTCTTCACGCGAGCGATGTCACGCTTAACTTGCGAGAGCAGATGAGACTGCCCCAACTGGCCAGTTGCTTTCTGCATGCGCAGATTGAACTGGTCGCGCAGCAGGCCGAGCAGTTGCTCGTTCAGCTGCTGTGCGGATTTTTCACGAAGTTCATTCGCTTTCATCACATCACCGTCCGTTTAACAAAGGAGGTGGCGAGCGGCAGCTTTGCAGCAGCCAGGGCGAAAGCCTCACGCGCCAGCTCTTCAGAAACACCCTCGATTTCATACAGGACTTTGCCTGGCTGAATCTGGGCAACCCAGTACTCCACGTTACCCTTACCTTTACCCATACGAACCTCGAGAGGTTTCTTGGAGATCGGCTTGTCCGGGAATACACGGATCCAGATCTTGCCGCCACGTTTTACGTGACGGGTCAGAGCACGACGCGCTGACTCGATCTGACGAGCGGTGAGACGACCACGAGCAACAGACTTCAGCGCGAACTCGCCGAAGCTGACTTTGCTACCGCGCAATGCCAGACCACGGTTGTGGCCGGTCATCTGCTTGCGGAACTTCGTACGCTTTGGTTGCAACATTTGGCGTACCCCTTACTTAGCAGCTTTTTTACGAGGCGCTGGTGCTTGTGGTTTCAGTTCTTCTTGGCGACCACCAATAACTTCGCCTTTGAAGATCCAAACCTTTACACCGATCACACCGTAAGTGGTGTGAGCTTCGTAGTTGGCATAGTCGATGTCGGCACGCAGGGTGTGCAGTGGCACACGACCTTCGCGATACCATTCAGTACGTGCGATTTCAGCACCGCCGAGACGACCGCTCACTTGGATTTTGATGCCTTTGGCACCAATGCGCATGGCGTTCTGTACAGCGCGCTTCATAGCGCGACGGAACATTACACGACGCTCCAGCTGCTGAGCTACGCTCTGCGCAACCAGCATACCGTCGAGCTCCGGCTTGCGGATCTCTTCGATATTGATGTGCACAGGCACACCCATTTGCTTGGTCAGGTCCTGACGCAGTTTCTCAACATCTTCACCTTTCTTCCCGATAACGATACCTGGACGAGCGGTGTGGATGGTGATGCGTGCAGTTTGGGCCGGACGATGGATATCGATACGGCTTACGGACGCGCTTTTTAGTTTGTCTTGGAGATACTCACGCACTTTCAGATCTGCGAACAAGTAGTCCGCATAAGTCCGACCGTCTGCGTACCAGACGGAGGTGTGCTCCTTGACGATTCCCAGGCGAATGCCAATGGGATGTACTTTCTGACCCATCTCTTCGACTCCGTTACTTGTCAGCAACCTTGACAGTGATATGGCAAGACCGCTTGACGATGCGATCAGCACGGCCTTTGGCACGTGGCATGATGCGCTTCAGCGAACGCCCTTCGTTGACGAAAACGGTGCTGACTTTCAGGTCATCAACGTCTGCGCCTTCGTTATGCTCGGCGTTGGCTACGGCCGACTCCAGCACTTTCTTCATGATCTCGGCGGCTTTCTTACTGCTGAAAGCCAACAGGTTGAGCGCTTCGCCCACCTTCTTCCCGCGGATCTGGTCGGCGACCAAGCGGGCTTTCTGGGCGGAGATTCGAGCGCCCGACAACTTAGCGGCTACTTCCATTTCCTTACCCCTTAACGCTTGGCTTTCTTGTCAGCCACGTGCCCGCGATAGTTGCGGGTACCGGCGAACTCGCCCAGTTTGTGGCCGACCATGTCTTCGTTAACGAGAACTGGGACGTGCTGACGACCGTTGTGTACTGCGATGGTCAGACCGACCATTTGTGGCAGGATCATCGAACGACGCGACCAGGTTTTAATTGGTTTGCGATCGTTCTTTTCCGCCGCCACTTCGATCTTCTTCAGTAGGTGAAGATCAATAAAAGGACCTTTTTTCAGAGAACGTGGCACTGTCGTATCCCTCTATTTACTTGCGACGACGGACGATCATTTTGTCGGTACGCTTATTACCACGAGTCTTCGCGCCCTTAGTCGGGAAGCCCCATGGCGATACCGGATGACGACCACCAGAGGTACGACCTTCACCACCACCATGTGGGTGGTCAACCGGGTTCATGGCAACACCACGAACGGTTGGGCGAACGCCACGCCAGCGTTTGGCACCAGCTTTACCCAGCGAACGCAGGCTGTGCTCGGAGTTCGAGACTTCACCCAGGGTCGCACGGCATTCAGCCAGGACTTTACGCATTTCACCGGAACGCAGACGCAGGGTCACGTAGACACCTTCACGAGCGATCAGCTGAGCCGAAGCACCAGCGGAACGAGCGATCTGTGCACCTTTACCTGGCTTCAATTCGATGCCGTGTACGGTAGAACCGACTGGAATGTTGCGCAGTTGCAGAGCGTTGCCTGGCTTGATTGGAGCCAGAGCGCCTGCGATCAGCTGGTCGCCAGCACTCACGCCTTTAGGGGCGATGATGTAGCGGCGCTCGCCGTCTGCGTAGCAGAGCAGTGCGATGTGAGCAGTACGGTTTGGATCGTATTCGATACGCTCGACAGTGGCGACGATGCCATCTTTGTCGTTGCGACGGAAATCGACCATACGGTAATGCTGCTTATGACCACCACCGATGTGACGAGTGGTAATACGGCCATTGTTGTTACGACCACCAGACTTCGATTTTTTCTCGAGCAGCGGTGCGTGAGGAGCGCCTTTATGCAGCTCCTGGTTGACCACCTTGACCACAAAACGGCGGCCAGGGGAAGTCGGTTTGCATTTAACGATTGCCATGATGCACCCCTTCCTTACTCAGCACTGCTGCTGAAATCGAGATCTTGGCCTGGCTGAAGGGAGATAACTGCCTTCTTCCAGTCATTACGCTTGCCCAGACCGCGAGCAGTGCGCTTGCTCTTACCCAGAACGTTCAGGGTAGTGACGCGCTCTACTTTCACGCTGAACAGGCTTTCGACGGCCTTCTTGATTTCCAGCTTGGTTGCATCGGTAGCAACCTTGAAAACGAACTGGCCTTTCTTGTCTGCCAGAACCGTAGCCTTCTCGGAAACGTGCGGGCCAAGCAGAACTTTAAATACGCGTTCCTGGTTCATCCCAGCAGCTCCTCGAATTTCTTCACGGCCGACACGGTGATCAACACCTTGTCGTATGCGATCAGACTAACTGGATCGGAACCTTGCACGTCACGTACATCTACGTGCGGCAGGTTGCGAGCAGCCAGGTACAGGTTCTGATCAACAGCGTCCGACACGATCAGAACGTCGGTCAGGCTCATGTTGTTCAGTTTGCCCAGCAGATCTTTGGTTTTCGGAGTTTCAACAGCGAAATCCTGAACCACGACCAGACGATCAGTACGCACCAGCTCAGCAAGGATGGAACGCATTGCTGCGCGATACATCTTCTTGTTCAGCTTCTGGGAGTGATCCTGAGGACGAGCTGCGAAAGTGGTACCGCCGCCACGCCAGATTGGGCTACGGATAGTACCGGCACGAGCACGGCCAGTACCTTTCTGACGCCATGGGCGCTTGCCGCCACCACGAACGTCGGAACGGGTCTTCTGCTGCTTGCTACCTTGACGGCCGCCGGCCATGTAGGCCACGACTGCTTGGTGAACCAGCGTCTCGTTGAATTCGCCGCCAAATGTCAGTTCGGAAACTTCGATCGCTTGAGCGTCATTTACATTTAATTGCATGTCAGCTTCCCCTTAACCGCGAGCCTTGGCTGCTGGACGTACAACCAGGTTGCCGCCAGTAGCGCCAGGAACAGCACCCTTGACCAACAACAGATTGCGTTCAGCGTCCACGCGCACTACTTCCAGGGACTGCACGGTCACGCGCTCAGCGCCCATATGACCGGACATTTTTTTGCCCTTGAATACACGACCAGGAGTCTGGCACTGGCCGATAGAGCCTGGGACGCGGTGGGATACGGAGTTACCGTGGGTGTTATCTTGCCCGCGGAAATTCCAACGCTTGATCGTACCCTGGAAGCCTTTACCCTTGGACTGACCGGTTACATCAACCAGTTGACCAGCGGCGAAGATTTCAGCGTTGATCAGATCGCCAGCCTGGTACTCGCCTTCTTCAAGACGGAATTCCATGGTGGTGCGACCAGCGGCTACGTTCGCTTTAGCGAAGTGGCCAGCCTGAGCTGCTGTTACACGCGAAGCGCGACGCTCGCCGACAGTGACTTGCACTGCACGATAGCCATCGGTCTCTTCAGTTTTGAACTGGGTGACGCGATTCGGCTCGATCTCAATGACCGTGACCGGAATGGAGACACCTTCTTCGGTGAAAATACGGGTCATACCGCATTTACGACCGACTACACCAATAGTCATGTTGTAAACCTCATGAGTGTACGGGGCTTTCACCCGCTATGGCCGCCCATTTCAGAGCGTTACACGACCAAGACCGAGTCTTAGCCGAGGCTGATCTGCACTTCCACACCGGCCGCAAGATCAAGCTTCATCAGCGCATCAACGGTTTTATCCGTTGGCTGGACGATGTCCAGAACACGCTTATGAGTGCGGATCTCGTACTGGTCACGCGCGTCTTTGTTGACGTGCGGGGAAACCAGAACGGTGAACCGCTCTTTACGGGTAGGCAGTGGAATTGGACCACGCACTTGAGCACCAGTACGTTTCGCGGTTTCCACGATTTCCTGGGTTGATTGGTCGATCAGGCGATGGTCAAAAGCCTTCAACCTGATACGGATTTGCTGATTTTGCATTGGATTTCAGACTCCGGCTGCTATTCCCACCGGGCGCAATACGCCCGTTAAAAGGAGGCGCAATTCTATAGACGCCCCCGATAGGTGTCAACCCAATAAAAAAGCCCCCGCTGAGCGGGGGCTTTTTCAATCCATCAAGCTGACTTTAAAAGCCTTACTCGATGATTTTGGCTACGACGCCAGCGCCGACGGTACGACCGCCTTCACGGATAGCGAAACGCAGACCGTCTTCCATCGCGATGGTTTTGATCAGGGTAACAGTCATCTGAATGTTGTCACCTGGCATTACCATTTCAACGCCTTCTGGCAGCTCGCAGTTACCAGTCACGTCAGTAGTACGGAAGTAGAACTGTGGACGGTAGCCTTTGAAGAACGGAGTGTGACGACCGCCTTCTTCCTTGCTCAGAACGTAAACTTCTGCAGTGAACTTGGTGTGCGGCTTGACCGAACCTGGCTTGACCAGAACCTGGCCACGCTCAACGTCGTCACGCTTGGTACCACGCAGCAGAACGCCGCAGTTCTCGCCAGCACGACCTTCGTCGAGCAGCTTGCGGAACATCTCAACACCGGTGCAGGTGGTGGTGGTGGTGTCACGCAGACCAACGATTTCCAGAGCGTCCTGAACACGAACGATACCGCGCTCGATACGACCAGTCACAACAGTACCGCGACCGGAGATCGAGAATACGTCTTCGATCGGCATCAGGAACGGCTTGTCGATCATACGAACTGGTTCTGGGATGTAGGTATCCAGAGTTTCAACCAGTTTACGAACGGCAGTGGTGCCCATTTCGTTGTCGTCTTTGCCTTCCAGCGCCATACGAGCCGAACCGATGATGATCGGAGTGTCGTCGCCCGGGAAGTCGTAGGTCGACAGCAGGTCACGAACTTCCATCTCAACCAGTTCCAGCAGCTCAGCGTCGTCTACCAGGTCAGCCTTGTTCAGGAAAACCACGATGTACGGAACGCCTACCTGACGGGACAGCAGGATGTGCTCACGGGTTTGTGGCATCGGACCATCAGCGGCCGAGCAAACCAGGATCGCGCCGTCCATCTGGGCAGCACCGGTGATCATGTTCTTCACGTAGTCAGCGTGACCTGGGCAGTCAACGTGAGCGTAGTGACGAATCGTCGAGTTGTACTCAACGTGAGCGGTGTTGATGGTGATACCGCGAGCTTTTTCTTCTGGTGCGCTGTCGATCTTGTCGAATTCAACGACGGCCGAACCGAAAACTTCGGAGCAGACGCGAGTCAGAGCAGCAGTCAGAGTGGTTTTACCGTGGTCAACGTGACCAATGGTGCCAACGTTGACGTGCGGTAGGGAACGATCAAATTTTTCTTTAGCCACGACAATTAACTCCTAGCCTAAAGGGGCTGAATCAGCCTTGTTTTTTGGTTACGGATTCGACGATGTGCGACGGAGCCGTATCGTATTTTTTGAATTCCATAGAGTAGCTTGCGCGACCCTGGGACATGGAACGAACGTCGGTCGCATAACCGAACATCTCACCCAGTGGAACTTCGGCACGGATAACCTTGCCGGACACTGTGTCTTCCATACCCTGGATCATGCCGCGACGACGGTTAAGGTCGCCCATCACGTCACCCATATAGTCTTCAGGCGTAACAACCTCTACCGCCATGATCGGCTCGAGCAACTCACCACCGCCCTTCTGGGCCAGTTGCTTGGTCGCCATGGAAGCAGCCACCTTGAACGCCATCTCGTTGGAGTCGACGTCGTGGTAAGAACCATCGAACACGGTAGCCTTCAGGCCGATCAGCGGATAGCCGGCAACTACGCCGTTCTTCATCTGCTCTTCGATACCCTTCTGGATAGCCGGGATGTATTCCTTAGGAACCACACCACCTACAACTTCGTTCACGAATTGCAGACCTTCCTGACCTTCGTCAGCAGGAGCAAAACGGATCCAGCAGTGACCGAACTGGCCGCGACCACCGGACTGACGAACGAACTTGCCTTCGATTTCACAGTTCTTCGTGATGCGCTCACGATACGAAACCTGAGGCTTGCCGATGTTGGCTTCGACGTTGAACTCACGGCGCATCCGGTCAACTAGGATGTCCAGGTGCAGCTCGCCCATGCCGGAGATGATCGTCTGACCAGTCTCTTCATCAGTTTTAACGCGGAAAGACGGGTCTTCCTGAGCGAGCTTGCCCAGAGCGATACCCATTTTTTCCTGGTCATCCTTGGTCTTAGGCTCTACGGCAACCGAAATAACCGGCTCCGGGAAGTCCATGCGAACCAGGATGATTGGCTTGTCAGCGTTGCAGAGGGTTTCACCAGTGGTGACGTCCTTCATGCCGATCAGGGCCGCGATGTCGCCAGCGCGCACTTCCTTGATCTCTTCACGGGCGTTTGCGTGCATTTGCACCATACGACCCACGCGCTCTTTCTTGCCTTTGACCGAGTTGATCACGCCGTCGCCGGAGTTCAACACGCCCGAATAAACACGGACGAAGGTCAGAGTACCCACGAATGGGTCGGTAGCGATCTTGAACGCCAGAGCCGCGAAAGGCTCGTTGTCGTCTGCATGACGCTCCATTTCTTCTTCCTCGTTATCAGGGTTGGAACCCTTGATAGCAGGAATGTCGGTCGGAGCAGGCAGGTAGTCGATAACGGCGTCGAGAACCAGGGGAACACCCTTGTTCTTGAACGAAGAACCGCAAACAGCCAGAACGATTTCGCCGGCGATAGTACGCTGACGCAAAGCAGCCTTGATCTCTTCGATCGACAGCTCTTCGCCTTCCAGGTACTTGTTCATCAGCTCTTCGTTGGCTTCGGCAGCAGCTTCAACCATGTTGTTGCGCCACTCTTCAGCCAGCTCTTGCAGCTCGGCAGGAATGTCCTTGCGAACAGGGACCATACCTTTGTCGGAGTCGTTCCAGTAGACAGCTTGCATGTTGATCAGATCGATCTGACCCTGGAAGTTGTCTTCGGAACCGATGGCCAACTGGATCGGCACCGGAGTGTGACCCAGACGCTGCTTGATCTGACCGATCACGCGCAGGAAGTTGGCGCCGGCACGGTCCATCTTGTTTACGTAAACAAGACGTGGAACGCCGTATTTGTTGGCTTGACGCCATACGGTTTCCGACTGCGGCTCAACACCCGAAGTACCGCAGAACACAACGACAGCGCCGTCGAGTACGCGCAGGGAACGCTCAACTTCAATGGTGAAGTCAACGTGGCCCGGGGTATCGATTACGTTGAAACGGTGCTCGTGAGAGTACTGCTTCTCGGAACCTTTCCAGAAGGCGGTAATGGCAGCAGAAGTAATGGTAATACCACGCTCCTGCTCCTGAACCATCCAGTCTGTGGTCGCGGCGCCATCATGCACCTCGCCCATTTTGTGACTTTTGCCGGTGTAAAACAGTACGCGCTCGGTGGTGGTGGTTTTACCAGCATCCACGTGAGCAACGATACCGATGTTACGGTAGCGGCTAATCGGAGTAGTACGAGCCATAAAGCCCTCGCAAAATTAGTGAAGCTAAAATTAGAAGCGGTAGTGCGAGAAAGCTTTGTTAGCTTCGGCCATACGGTGCACGTCTTCACGCTTCTTAACAGCAGCACCTTTACCTTCAGCAGCATCCAGCAGTTCGCCAGCCAAACGCAGAGCCATAGACTTCTCGCCGCGCTTACGGGCGAAGTCTACCAACCAGCGCATTGCCAGAGCGTTACGACGGGAAGGACGAACCTCGACCGGAACCTGGTAAGTAGCACCACCAACGCGGCGCGACTTCACTTCGACCAGCGGAGCGATGGCGTCGAGTGCTTTTTCGAAGAGTTCCAGGGGATCGGTGCCAGCCTTACGGGCCGCAACGGTTTCCAGGGCACCATAAACGATACGCTCGGCAACGGCTTTCTTGCCGCTTTCCATAACGTGGTTCATGAATTTGGCGAGGATCTGGCTTCCGTATTTCGGATCGTCCAGAATCTCACGCTTTGCTGCTACGCGACGTCTTGGCATGATAAGCCCTCAAGCGGTCTTCAGGTTAGCTCGGGACAGATCCAGAGGATGCGTGCCCGACCTTACTCTTATCGACTCAATAAAATAAAAATCTGCAAAACGGCCGATTACTTCGGACGCTTGGTACCGTACTTCGAACGACCCTGGTTACGGCCTTTAACGCCGGAAGTATCCAAGGAGCCGCGAACGGTGTGGTAACGAACACCTGGCAAGTCTTTTACACGACCGCCGCGGATCAGTACCACGCTGTGCTCTTGCAGGTTGTGGCCTTCACCGCCGATGTACGAGGAAACCTCGAAACCGTTGGTCAGACGCACACGGCATACTTTACGCAGTGCCGAGTTAGGTTTTTTCGGCGTGGTGGTGTACACACGGGTGCACACGCCACGACGTTGCGGGCAGTTCTGCAGCGCAGGTACGTCGGATTTCTCGACGATACGCTTACGCGGCTGACGTACCAGCTGGTTGATAGTTGCCATCTACTAGCTCCACTGTTGTCTTGCGACGCTATTGTCTTGCAAGAAAAGCAAAATGGCAGGAACGAATTCCCGCCAAATTTAGGGGATCAAGAGTCTAAAGAGGATCTTGATTCCAGTCAAGGCAAGGCCCCGACCTCCCCGCCCGTCGAACCTCGACTAAATGTCTCGATTCGACGAACGGAGCGATCAGGGCCTCACGCTCGTTTATCGCAGAACTCAGTTACCGCTCGAGTTCAGCGCTTCGGTCAGTGCAGCTTCCACTTCACTGGCGCTTACGCGCAACGGCTTGTCGGCATCACGGCGACGCTTGCGCTCGCTGTGATAGGCAAGACCGGTACCGGCCGGGATCAGACGACCCACGACTACGTTTTCTTTCAGGCCGCGCAGGTAATCGCGCTTGCCGGTGACTGCCGCTTCGGTCAGTACGCGGGTGGTTTCCTGGAAGGAAGCCGCCGAGATGAACGATTCGGTGGACAACGACGCCTTGGTGATACCCAGCAGCACGCGAGTGAACTTGGAGACAAACTTGTCTTCCGTGCTCAGACGTTCGTTCTCTACCAGAACGTGAGTCAGTTCCATCTGGTCGCCCTTGATGAAGCTGGAATCGCCGGACTCGGAAATCTCAACTTTACGCAGCATCTGACGCAGGATGGTCTCGATGTGCTTGTCGTTGATCTTCACGCCTTGCAGACGATAAACGTCCTGGATCTCGTTGACGATGTACTTGGCCAGCGCACTCACACCCAGCAGACGCAGGATGTCGTGCGGATCGCTTGGACCGTCGGAGATGACTTCGCCGCGGTTTACCTGTTCGCCTTCGAAGACGTTCAGGTGACGCCACTTCGGAATCAGCTCTTCGTACGGATCGCTACCGTCGTTCGGGGTAATGACCAGACGGCGCTTGCCTTTGGTCTCTTTACCGAACGCGATGGTGCCGCTGACTTCAGCAAGAATCGACGCTTCTTTCGGACGACGGGCTTCGAACAGGTCGGCAACACGCGGCAGACCACCGGTGATGTCACGGGTCTTCGAAGTTTCCTGCGGGATACGAGCGATAACGTCACCGATCGCAATCTTCGCACCGTCAGCCACACCGACCAGGGCGTTGGCTGGCAGGAAGTACTGAGCGATAACGTCAGTGCCTGGCAGCAACAGATCCTTGCCGTTGTCGTCGACCATCTTCACTGCTGGACGGATTTCCTTACCGGCAGCTGGACGATCTTTCGCGTCGAGAACTTCAATGTTGGTCATACCGGTCAATTCGTCAGTCTGACGCTTGATCGTGATGCCTTCTTCCATGCCCACGTAGGTCACGGTACCTTTCATTTCGGTAACGATCGGGTGAGTGTGCGGATCCCACTTGGCCACGATGGCGCCAGCGTCGACCTTGTCACCTTCCTTGACCGAAATCACAGCACCGTACGGCAGCTTGTAACGCTCACGCTCACGACCGAAGTCATCCGCGATTGCCAGCTCACCGGAACGGGACACAGCAACCAGGTGGCCATCCACTCGCTCAACGTGCTTCAGGTTGTGCAGACGGACAGTACCGCCATTCTTCACCTGAACGCTGTCAGCTGCGGAAGTACGGCTTGCCGCACCACCAATGTGGAACGTACGCATGGTCAGCTGGGTACCCGGCTCACCGATGGACTGGGCAGCGATAACGCCGACCGCTTCACCGATGTTCACCTGGTGACCACGAGCCAGATCACGGCCGTAGCACTTGGCGCAAATGCCATAGCGGGTTTCGCAGCTGATCGGCGAACGCACGATCACTTCGTCGATGCTGTTCAGCTCGATGAACTCGACCCACTTCTCGTCAACCAGAGTGCCGGCAGGAACGATAACGTCCTCGGTACCTGGCTTGAACACGTCACGGGCAATCACACGACCCAATACGCGCTCACCCAACGGCTCTACAACGTCACCGCCTTCAATGTGCGGAGTCATCAGCAGACCGTGTTCGGTGCCGCAATCGATCTCGGTCACTACCAGATCCTGCGCCACGTCTACCAGACGACGAGTCAGGTAACCGGAGTTCGCAGTTTTCAACGCGGTATCCGCCAGACCTTTACGAGCACCGTGAGTTGAGATGAAGTACTGAAGTACGCTCAAACCTTCACGGAAGTTCGCAGTAATCGGCGTTTCAATGATGGAGCCGTCCGGCTTGGCCATCAGACCACGCATACCGGCCAGCTGACGAATCTGTGCTGCGGAACCCCGCGCACCCGAGTCGGCCATCATGTACATCGAGTTGAAAGACTCTTGGTCGACTTCGTCGCCGTGACGGTCGATGACTTTCTCTTTCGAGAGGTTGGCCATCATCGCCTTGGAAACTTCATCGTTCGCTTTCGACCAGAGGTCGATCACTTTGTTGTACTTCTCGCCCTGGGTTACCAGGCCGGAGGCGTACTGGCTCTCGATCTCTTTCACTTCGTCGGTGGCTGCACCGATGATGCGGGCTTTTTCGTCCGGGATAACGAAGTCGTTAACACCGATGGAAACGCCGGAGATGGTCGAGTAAGCGAAACCGGTGTACATCAACTGGTCAGCGAAGATCACGGTCTCTTTCAGACCAACCACGCGGTAGCACTGGTTGATCAGCTTGGAGATCGCCTTCTTCTTCATCGGCAGGTTGACGACGTCGAACGACAGACCTTTTGGCACAACCTGGAACAGCAGCGCACGGCCGACGGTGGTGTCGACGATACGGGTACCGCTCACGCTGTTGCCGTCACGATCGTTGACGGTTTCGTTGATACGAACCTTGACCTTGGCATGCAGCGCGGCTTCGCCGGCACGGAATACACGGTCGACTTCCTGCAGATCCGCGAACACACGACCTTCGCCCTTGGCGTTGATCGCTTCACGAGTCATGTAGTACAGACCCAATACAACGTCCTGCGACGGAACGATGATTGGCTCACCGTTGGCTGGCGACAGGATGTTGTTGGTCGACATCATCAACGCACGCGCTTCCAACTGGGCTTCCAGTGTCAGCGGTACGTGCACGGCCATTTGGTCACCGTCGAAGTCGGCGTTGTACGCAGCACAGACCAGAGGGTGCAGCTGGATAGCCTTACCTTCGATCAGTACCGGTTCAAACGCCTGGATACCCAGACGGTGAAGGGTCGGTGCACGGTTGAGAAGAACCGGGTGTTCGCGAATCACTTCAGCGAGAACGTCCCAAACCTCTGGCAGCTCGCGCTCGACCATTTTCTTGGCCGCTTTGATGGTGGTCGCGAGACCACGCATTTCCAGCTTGCCGAAAATGAACGGTTTGAACAGCTCAAGAGCCATCTTCTTCGGCAGACCGCACTGATGCAGACGCAGAGTCGGGCCTACGGTAATTACCGAACGACCGGAGTAGTCAACACGCTTACCGAGCAAGTTCTGACGGAAACGACCTTGCTTACCCTTGATCATGTCAGCCAGGGATTTCAGAGGACGCTTGTTGGAACCTGTGATAGCGCGGCCACGACGACCGTTGTCGAGCAGCGCATCGACCGCTTCCTGCAACATACGCTTTTCGTTGCGCACGATGATGTCCGGAGCGGACAGATCCAGCAGGCGCTTCAAACGGTTGTTACGGTTGATCACTCGACGATACAGATCGTTGAGGTCGGAAGTGGCGAAACGACCGCCATCCAGCGGGACCAGTGGACGCAGATCTGGCGGCAGAACCGGCAGAACGGTCAGCACCATCCACTCTGGCAGGTTGCCGGAACCCTGGAAGGCTTCCATCAACTTCAGACGCTTGGACAGCTTCTTGATCTTGGTTTCCGAGTTGGTTTGCGGAATCTCTTCGCGCAGACGGCCAATCTCGTGTTCCAGGTCGATAGCGTGCAGCAGTTCACGGACAGCTTCGGCACCCATGCGGGCGTCGAAATCGTCACCGAACTCTTCCAGCGCTTCGAAATACTGCTCGTCGTTCAGCAGCTGACCTTTTTCAAGGGTGGTCATGCCTGGATCGATAACGACATAGCTCTCGAAGTAGAGAACGCGCTCGATATCACGCAGGGTCATGTCCATCAGCAAGCCGATACGGGACGGCAGCGATTTCAGGAACCAGATGTGGGCAACCGGCGAAGCCAGTTCGATGTGCGCCATGCGCTCACGACGAACCTTGGCCAGTGCAACTTCAACGCCGCACTTCTCGCAGATCACACCACGGTGCTTCAAGCGCTTGTACTTACCGCACAGGCACTCGTAATCCTTTACCGGGCCAAAGATCTTGGCGCAGAACAGACCATCACGCTCAGGTTTGAACGTACGGTAGTTGATGGTTTCCGGCTTTTTAACTTCACCGAACGACCACGAACGGATCATCTCCGGCGAGGCCAATCCGATACGGATGGCGTCGAACTCTTCGACTTGACCCTGGTTTTTCAGCAAATTCAGTAGGTCTTTCAAGGCCTTTCCTCCTGGCGGAGCAGAGAGCGGGCAATCCTGCCCCGCTCTCGATTCGCGTCACGTGTTATTCGGTTTCCAGATCGATATCGATGCCGAGGGAACGAATTTCCTTGATCAACACGTTGAAGGACTCGGGCATGCCCGGCTCCATACGGTGATCGCCATCCACGATGTTCTTGTACATCTTGGTACGGCCGTTCACATCGTCCGACTTCACTGTGAGCATTTCTTGCAGAGTGTAAGCAGCACCGTATGCTTCCAGTGCCCAGACCTCCATCTCCCCGAAACGCTGACCACCGAACTGCGCCTTACCACCCAGCGGCTGCTGGGTAACCAGGCTGTAAGAACCGGTAGAACGCGCGTGCATCTTGTCGTCTACCAAGTGGTTCAGCTTCAGCATGTACATGTAGCCAACGGTAACTGGACGCTCGAACTTGTTGCCGGTACGGCCGTCGGTCAGCTGCATCTGGCCGCTTTCCGGCAGGTCTGCCAGTTTCAGCATGGCCTTGATTTCGCTTTCCTTGGCGCCGTCGAACACTGGAGTGGCCATTGGAACGCCGCCACGCAGGTTGTTCGCCAGATCGAGGATTTCCTGATCGGAGAAGCTGTCCAGGTCTTCGTTACGACCGCCGATCTGGTTGTAGATCTCGTCCAGGAAGGTGCGCAGCTCAGCCACTTTACGCTGCTCTTCGACCATCCGGTTGATCTTCTCGCCCAGACCTTTGGCCGCGAGGCCCAGGTGGGTTTCGAGAATCTGACCAACGTTCATACGCGAAGGTACGCCCAGCGGGTTGAGGACCACGTCGACCGGGGTGCCATTGGCATCGTGCGGCATGTCTTCAACCGGCATGATCACGGAGACCACACCCTTGTTACCGTGACGACCGGCCATCTTGTCGCCCGGCTGGATGCGGCGACGGATTGCCAGGTAAACCTTGACGATTTTCAGCACGCCTGGAGCCAGGTCATCGCCCTGCTGCAGTTTGCGCTTCTTGTCTTCGAACTTGTCGTCCAGCAGACGGCGACGATCAACGATGTAGGCCTGAGCCTTCTCGAGCTGCTCGTTCAGAGCATCTTCAGCCATGCGCAGTTTGAACCACTGGCCGTGCTCAAGACCGTCGAGAACTTCGTCGGTGATGTCCTGACCTTTCTTCAGGCCGGCGCCGCCTTCGGCCTTGTGGCCTACCAGAGCGGAACGCAGGCGTTCGAAAGTCGCGCCTTCAACGATGCGGAACTCTTCGTTCAGATCCTTGCGGATCTCGTCCAGCTGGGACTTCTCGATCGACAGTGCACGAGCATCACGCTCAACGCCGTCACGGGTGAAGACCTGTACGTCAATGACAGTACCTTTGGTGCCGGTTGGCACGCGCAGGGAGGTGTCTTTAACGTCGCTGGCTTTTTCACCGAAGATTGCACGCAGCAGTTTTTCTTCCGGAGTCAGCTGGGTCTCGCCTTTCGGAGTGACCTTGCCGACCAGGATGTCGCCTGCGCCTACTTCAGCACCTACGTAAACGATACCGGCTTCGTCCAGCTTGTTCAGTGCAGCTTCACCCACGTTCGGGATGTCCGCAGTGATTTCCTCTGGGCCAAGCTTGGTGTCACGAGCCACACAGGTCAGTTCCTGAATGTGGATCGTGGTGAAGCGGTCTTCCTGAACCACACGCTCGGACAGGCAGATGGAGTCTTCGAAGTTGAAGCCGTTCCATGCCATGAACGCGATGCGCATGTTCTGACCCAGCGCCAGTTCACCCATGTCGGTGGACGGGCCGTCGGCCATGATGTCGCTACGCTGAACGCGATCACCTTTACGCACCAGCGGACGCTGGTTGATGCAAGTGTTCTGGTTCGAGCGGGTGTATTTGGTCAGGTTGTAGATGTCGACACCGGCTTCACCGGTTTCAACTTCGTCATCGGCAACACGAACCACGATACGGCTGGCGTCGACGGAATCGATCACGCCACCACGACGAGCCACGACGCAAACGCCGGAGTCACGGGCTACGTTACGCTCCATGCCGGTACCTACCAGCGGCTTGTCAGCGCGCAGGGTCGGTACAGCTTGACGCTGCATGTTCGAACCCATCAACGCACGGTTGGCGTCGTCGTGCTCGAGGAACGGGATCAGCGACGCTGCAACCGACACAACCTGCTTCGGCGAAACGTCCATCAAGGTGACGTCTTCCGGCGCCTTGACGGTGAATTCGTTCAGGTGACGTACGGCTACCAGTTCGTCGATCAGGACTTTCTGCTCGTTCATGGTCGCCGAAGCCTGCGCGATCACGTGATCGGCTTCTTCGATAGCGGACAGGAACACGATCTCGTCGGTCACCACGCCCTCTTTCACCACGCGGTACGGGCTTTCCAGGAAGCCGTACTGGTTGGTGCGAGCGTACGCAGCCAGCGAGTTGATCAGACCGATGTTCGGACCTTCCGGCGTTTCAATCGGGCAGACACGACCGTAGTGAGTCGGGTGTACGTCACGGACTTCGAAGCCTGCGCGCTCACGAGTCAGACCACCAGGGCCGAGTGCGGAGACACGACGCTTGTGGGTGATCTCGGACAGCGGGTTGTTCTGGTCCATGAACTGCGAGAGCTGGCTCGAACCGAAGAACTCTTTCACCGCCGCAGCCACTGGCTTGGCGTTGATCAGGTCTTGCGGCATCAGGCCTTCGCTTTCAGCCATCGACAGACGCTCTTTGACCGCACGCTCAACACGTACCAGACCAACGCGGAACTGGTTCTCGGCCATTTCGCCTACGCAGCGAACACGACGGTTACCCAGGTGGTCGATGTCATCGACGATGCCTTTACCGTTACGGATGTCGACCAGAGTCTTCAGTACCGCGACGATGTCTTCCTTGCACAGCACGCCCGAACCTTCGATCTCGGTACGACCGATACGACGGTTGAACTTCATCCGGCCGACCGCAGACAGGTCATAGCGCTCAGGGCTGAAGAACAGGTTGTTGAACAGGGTTTCGGCAGCGTCCTTGGTTGGCGGCTCGCCTGGACGCATCATGCGATAGATCTCGACCAGCGCTTCCAATTGGTTGCTGGTGGAGTCGATCTTCAGCGTGTCGGAGACGAACGGACCGCAGTCGATGTCGTTGGTGTACAGGGTCTCGATGCGAACGACCTGAGCCTTGGCGATTTTTGCCAGGACTTCAGTGTTCAGCTCGGTGTTGCATTCAGCCAGGATTTCGCCAGTGGCCGGGTGCACGATAGCCTTGGCGGTGGTGCGGCCGAGGACGTAATCCAGTGGCACATCCAGCGTCTTGATACCGGCTTTTTCGATCTGGTTGATGTGGCGCGCGGTAATACGGCGGCCCTGCTCAACGATGACCTTGCCCTTCTCGTCCTGGATGTCCAGAACCGCAACTTCACCACGCAGGCGCGATGGCACCAGTTCCAGGCTGAGGGTTTCGCCGCTCAGGTGGAATACGTTGGTGGTATAGAACGCGTCCAGCACTTCTTCAGTGGTGTAACCGAGTGCGCGCAGCAGTACCGAAGCCGGCAGCTTGCGACGACGGTCGATACGCACGAAGACGCAGTCTTTCGGGTCGAACTCGAAGTCCAGCCACGAACCGCGGTAAGGAATGATGCGAGCCGAGTACAGCAGTTTGCCGGAGCTGTGCGTCTTGCCGCGGTCGTGGTCGAAGAACACGCCCGGGGAACGGTGCAGCTGGGAAACGATAACACGCTCGGTACCGTTGATTACGAAGGTACCGTTCTCAGTCATCAGGGGGATTTCACCCATGTAGACTTCTTGCTCTTTGATGTCCTTGATCGCTTTGTTCGACGATTCTTTGTCGAAAATGATCAGGCGCACTTTTACCCGCAAAGGTACGGCGAAAGTTACACCGCGCAATACGCATTCTTTGACATCAAATGCCGGCTCGCCCAGGCGATAACCGACGTACTCCAGCGCAGCATTGCCGGAGTAGCTGATGATCGGGAAAACGGATTTGAAGGCCGCATGCAGGCCCACGTCGCGGAACTGATCTTTAGTCGCTCCCGCTTGCAAGAATTCACGATACGAATCCAGCTGGATGGCCAGGAGGTAAGGCACATCCATGACGTCCGGCAACTTGCTAAAGTCCTTGCGGATACGTTTTTTCTCAGTATATGAGTAAGCCATCAGCGTTCCCCAGCTTGGTCACCTGCTTGTTTGGCCCCTCCCGACGGGAGCAGCCAGAAAATCGTGCAAACCCCATGGTTTGCGCCACCGCATCGGGTGGTTACAGCGCCTTTATCGGCACCGACCCAGTCGGCTGCCAATAACGGAAAAAGGCCGGTGGCAAGAGCCACCAGCCATCAGCCTGTCGCTTGACGCTCGGGCTGGAGGAGCAAAGTCGATGCTTACTTCAGCTCGACTTTAGCGCCTGCTTCTTCCAGCTTCTTCTTGGCGTCTTCAGCCGCTTCTTTCGAAACGCCTTCAGCTACAACCTGAGGAGCGCCGTCTACTTTCTCTTTGGCTTCTTTCAGGCCCAGACCGGTCAGTTCGCGAACTGCCTTGATCACGTTAACCTTCTTCTCGCCAGCTTCCAGCAGAACAACGTTGAACTCGGTTTGCTCTTCAACAACAGCGGCAGCAGCAGCTGGACCAGCCGAAGCAGCAGCAGCGGTAACACCGAAGGTTTCTTCCATCGCTTTGATCAGCTCAACGATTTCCACTACGGATTTCTGGCCGATTGCTTCGATGATTTGTTCGTTAGTCAGAGACATGACTCAATTCCTGAATTGGGGGACGGCCTACGCGACCATCGAAATAAACAAAAAACGCGAGAAGTGACGAGCCTTAGGCTGCGGCAGCTTCTTTCTGGTCGCGAATTGCCGCCAGAGTACGAGCCAATTTGCTGGTAGCGCCTTGAATCACGCTCATCAGCTGAGAAATTGCTTCGTCACGGGTCGGCAGAGTTGCCAGTACGTCGATCTGATTAGCTGCGAGGAACTTGCCCTCGAACGCAGCTGCCTTGATCTCGAACTTGTCCTGACCCTTGGCAAACTCTTTGAAGATACGGGCAGCAGCGCCCGGATGTTCGTTCGAGAATGCAATCAGGGTCGGGCCGGTGAACACGTCGTTGAGGACACTGTATTGAGTGTCAGCAACAGCGCGCTTGAGCAGGGTGTTACGTACAACACGTACGTAAACGCCAGCTTCACGAGCCTCTTTACGGAGTCCGGTCATTGCGCCTACTGTTACGCCACGTGCATCAACCACGACAGCGGACAGAGCGACTTTGGCAGCCTCGTTGACTTCAGCGACGATGGCCTTCTTGTCTTCGAGATTAATTGCCACGGGTTTAACTCCTGCTTGTTACCGTTTCATTCGATCGGAACCGAATGTCGTTTTGGTGTCTGATTCGGTAAGGAACCGGGAGCACCATCTGCGTAGGCTTGAGGTTTAAGGCTTGCGCCGCCTACGGTCTTGGATAGCCCCCGCCAGGCAGGGACCCCAATCTTTCAATTGGCGCGGTAATCCGCGCCAACCTTTGTCTTACGCGTCGAGCGAGCTCTGGTCGATAACCAGACCTGGGCCCATGGTGGTGCTCAGGGTAACGCGCTTGACGTAAATGCCTTTCGAAGAAGCTGGCTTGATACGCTTCAGATCAGCGATCAGGGCTTCAACGTTTTCCTTCAGCTTGACGGCGTCGAAGCCGATCTTGCCAACGGAAGTGTGGATGATGCCGTTTTTGTCGGTGCGATAACGAACCTGACCAGCCTTGGCGTTTTTAACCGCGTTGGCTACGTCTGGAGTTACGGTGCCGACTTTCGGGTTAGGCATCAGGCCGCGTGGACCGAGAATCTGACCCAACTGACCTACAACGCGCATGGCATCCGGGGATGCGATCACTACGTCATAGTTCAGGTCGCCGCCTTTCATTTCGGCAGCCAGGTCGTCCATACCTACACGGTCAGCGCCGGCAGCCAGAGCGGCCTCAGCAGCTGGACCCTGGGTGAACACAGCAACGCGAACGGTCTTGCCAGTGCCGTGCGGCAGCACAGTAGCGCTACGAACAACCTGGTCGGATTTACGTGGGTCTACGCCCAGGTTTACAGCAACGTCGAACGACTCGCTGAACTTGACAGTCGACAGCTCGGCCAGCAGAGCAGCGGCGTCTACAATGTTGTAGGCCTTGCCTGCTTCGATTTTGCCGGCGATAGCCTTTTGACGCTTGGTCAGCTTAGCCATTACACACCCTCCACGTTAAGGCCCATGCTACGAGCAGAACCGGCGATAGTACGCACGGCTGCATCCATATCAGCTGCAGTCAGATCCGCGTTTTTGGTTTTCGCGATTTCTTCCAGCTGAGCACGGGTAACGGTGCCAACCTTAACGGTGTTCGGACGAGCGGAACCGCTGGTCAGACCGGCCGCCTTCTTCAGCAGAACCGAAGCAGGGGTGGATTTGGTTTCGAAAGTGAAGCTACGGTCGCTATAGACAGTGATGATCACTGGAGTCGGCAGACCTGGCTCAAGACCCTGGGTACGGGCGTTGAAAGCCTTGCAGAATTCCATGATGTTCACGCCGTGCTGACCCAGAGCAGGACCAACAGGTGGACTTGGGTTAGCCTGAGCGGCCTTCACTTGCAGCTTGATGTAAGCGGTAATCTTCTTGGCCATGAGGCACTCCAATTACGGGTTCGAACGCCTCGGAAGGCTCCCCGGTTACTTGCGCGTTTATCCCAGTGACGACAAAACCCCACAGCCTAAGGCTGCGGGGTTGGGATTGCTTGTCCAGTTAGACCTTCTCGACCTGACTGAACTCGAGCTCCACCGGAGTAGAGCGACCGAAAATGAGCACCGCCACTTGGATCCGGCTCTTTTCGTAGTTAACTTCTTCCACAACACCATTGAAATCGGCGAATGGACCGTCGTTGACACGTACCGTCTCACCTGGCTCGAACAACGTCTTCGGCTTAGGCTTGTCACTACCATCAGCAACGCGACGCAGAATCGCTTCTGCCTCTTTATCGGTAATTGGTGCAGGCTTGTCGGCAGTACCGCCGATGAAACCCATCACCCGAGGAGTATCCTTGACCAAGTGCCAAGTACCCTCGTTCATATCCATCTGGACCAGCACATAGCCTGGGAAGAACTTCCGTTCGCTTTTGCGCTTCTGGCCGTTACGCATCTCAACCACTTCTTCAGTGGGAACCAGAATCTCGCCGAAGCCATCTTCCATGCCAGCCAGCTTTACGCGCTCGATCAGCGAGCGCATCACATGCTTCTCGTAACCCGAGTAAGCATGCACAACATACCAACGCTTAGCCACGGAACACCCTTAGCCGACAATCAAGGAAACAAGCCAGCCGAGCAGGGAATCAAGCCCCCACAACAGCAACGCCATAACCAGAACAACAGCCACCACAATCAGGGTGGTCTGCGTGGTTTCTTGGCGAGTTGGCCACACGACTTTACGAATCTCGGTGCGAGCTTCCTTAACCAGTACAAAGAAAGACTTGCCCTTCGCGGTCTGCAGGCCTACAAAGGCAGCTACAGCAGCAATGGCAAGCAAAGCAAGTACACGGTACAGGATCGGCGAAGCAGCGTAATACTGATTGCCAACAACGCCAACAACCACCAAAGCGACTACTACAAGCCACTTGAGCAGATCGAAGCGAGAGCCTTGAGCTTCAGCTTTAGGAGTCATCTATGAAGATCCTGTGAAAAGAAAGCCAGACACACCGAGTGAATCTGGCAGGTCAGGAGGGAATCGAACCCCCAACCTACGGTTTTGGAGACCGTCGCTCTGCCAATTGAGCTACTGACCTAAAACAAAATCAGGCCGACCATTATGCCGGCCCGAAAAATACATTACAACCGCTTATTCGATGATTTTGGCTACGACGCCAGCGCCGACGGTACGACCGCCTTCACGGATAGCGAAACGCAGACCGTCTTCCATCGCGATGGTTTTGATCAGGGTAACAGTCATCTGAATGTTGTCACCTGGCATTACCATTTCAACGCCTTCTGGCAGCTCGCAGTTACCAGTCACGTCAGTAGTACGGAAGTAGAACTGTGGACGGTAGCCTTTGAAGAACGGAGTGTGACGACCGCCTTCTTCCTTGCTCAGAACGTAAACTTCTGCAGTGAACTTGGTGTGCGGCTTGACCGAACCTGGCTTGACCAGAACCTGGCCACGCTCAACGTCGTCACGCTTGGTACCACGCAGCAGAACGCCGCAGTTCTCGCCAGCACGACCTTCGTCGAGCAGCTTGCGGAACATCTCAACACCGGTGCAGGTGGTGGTGGTGGTGTCACGCAGACCAACGATTTCCAGAGCGTCCTGAACGCGAACGATACCGCGCTCGATACGACCAGTCACAACAGTACCGCGACCGGAGATCGAGAATACGTCTTCGATTGGCATCAGGAACGGCTTATCAATCATACGAACTGGTTCTGGGATGTAGGTATCCAGAGTTTCAACCAGTTTACGAACGGCAGTGGTGCCCATTTCGTTGTCGTCTTTGCCTTCCAGCGCCATACGAGCCGAACCGATGATGATCGGAGTGTCGTCGCCCGGGAAGTCGTAGGTCGACAGCAGGTCACGAACTTCCATCTCAACCAGTTCCAGCAGCTCAGCGTCGTCTACCAGGTCAGCCTTGTTCAGGAAAACCACGATGTACGGAACGCCTACCTGACGAGACAGCAGGATGTGCTCACGGGTTTGTGGCATCGGACCATCAGCGGCCGAGCAAACCAGGATCGCGCCGTCCATCTGGGC
Organism: Pseudomonas moraviensis; assembly: GCF_900105805.1. Lineage (NCBI taxonomy): Bacteria > Pseudomonadati > Pseudomonadota > Gammaproteobacteria > Pseudomonadales > Pseudomonadaceae > Pseudomonas > Pseudomonas moraviensis. Next base: position 4,252,339 of record NZ_LT629788.1, read on the forward strand.
AGCACCTGTGATCATGTTCTTCACGTAGTCAGCGTGACCTGGGCAGTCAACGTGAGCGTAGTGACGAATAGTCGAGTTGTACTCAACGTGAGCGGTGTTGATGGTGATACCGCGAGCTTTTTCTTCTGGTGCGCTGTCGATCTTGTCGAATTCAACGACGGCCGAACCGAAAACTTCGGAGCAGACGCGAGTCAGAGCAGCAGTCAGAGTGGTTTTACCGTGGTCAACGTGACCAATGGTCCCAACGTTGACGTGGGGCAGGGAACGATCAAATTTTTCCTTAGCCATCGATATCACCCTCTACAGAAGAAATTAGACAAACAATATCAACCATTAAAACAAAGGCAGATATTTTCATATCTGCCTTGTTATATGGAGCTCTTGAGCGGATTTGAACCGCTGACCTCACCCTTACCAAGGGTGTGCTCTACCAACTGAGCTACAAGAGCAAAACCCTTTGCACAACCTGCAAACTTGGAGCGGGTAGCGGGAATCGAACCCGCATCATCAGCTTGGAAGGCTGAGGTTCTACCACTAAACTATACCCGCGGAGCCTGCAGCTCACGCTTAAATCTGGTGGAGGGAGAAGGATTCGAACCTTCGAAGTCGTAGACGTCAGATTTACAGTCTGATCCCTTTGGCCGCTCGGGAACCCCTCCTAATCAGGCCGGCATTCTATATCATGCCAAACCCCTGTCAAGCATTTTCTCATTTAAAAACCTGAGGTTAGCTGCGTTGACACACTTCACACTGAATGCCGATTAAGGTGTTCGCTGTGGAGCGGGCGCCATTCTATGCAAACTATTGAACAGGTGCAACCCCTTCGCACAGCATTATTTTATGTTTTAACTCATTGAATTCCTTGGAAAGGTTTTGCAACTGTTGATCGCCCAACAATCGCTGGCCATCTGGTGGAATTGCCAGCCAGTAACCGCTTCCGGCAGCATCTTTCGGCACGGATTGCATATTGACTCTCATCGCCACCAGGCGCTGCTGCAACTGGGCAACTGAATCCTCATCAGAAAATCCGCCAAGGAACAGACACTGTTGACGCGCAGCACCTTCCGCCCTGCGCCCTTCGCCGGCTGTTTCGCTCAGCAGACGAATATCTTGCTGCGAACCGCGATACAAATTCAGAGGCGTCACGTCCTTGGCTCGCAAGGGCGCTTCCTGCTGATGCCAGACGTAGTAAAAACCATTGAGAACAACAAGCAGCAGAAACAACCAACGCATATAAACCTCAGGACAAGGGACACGCCATGGCCAAGCCGACAAAAACCAGGTCGGGCACCACCTTGGCCTCAGGCACGACGCCATCCACCAACTCAGCATCTCCTCCCGTAACGAAGACCATGAAGTTTTCGCACCAATATGCTCGAGCCAGCTCTAATTGAGTGAGCACGAAGCCCCTCAGCATCAGAGAACAACCGCGCTCTACCGCCTCTACGGTGGTCCGTCCCGGCACATGACTGGAAAGGGCCCGCTCAGCCGCCTGATCACCATAACGAATTTTGCGCGTATGGGTGCGCAGCTGGTTTCGCATCAATGGCATGCCAGGGCAGATGAACCCACCGAGATGCTCCCCGTCCGCCGCAACAAAATCAGCAGTGACAGCCGTACCGAAGTCGAGAATCAGGCAAGCATTGCCGGCAGCCAAGTGAAAGCCCCCAAGCATCGCCAGCCAGCGATCAAGCCCCAAGCGCTCATAATCTTCATAGCCGTTACGAACGCCAGACATCTCGCGGGCGGATTTCGCACATACGACAGGGATACCGAACTCCCGCTCAATAAGCTCAATTAACGCGCCGGTTTCCTCATCAGTCCTGACACTTACCAAACGACAGTTGCGCAGTGAGAGCGACTTTATGATCCGCAGGCTCTCAATTAAAGCTTGATTGGAATCTACAACCCCTTCCGAGACCACTCCGCTCGCCCCGGCATCCAGTACGCGCCATTTTATAAAGCTGTTGCCGCAGTCAAGCTCAAGAATCATCACGCAACCTCAGGCTGAGCTCTCCACCACTGAAGACTTTTTCAACACCGTCTACGTTCAAGCGCAACCCGCCCTGGCTATCAATGCCGAGTACAACCCCATCGACCTGACTGTTACCAGCGATCAAAGAAACGGCGCGCCCCTGCCAAAGATGGTTTTCCGCCCATTCTGCATGCAGACCAGCGAAGCCATTGGCTTGGTGCTTATCAATGTAAGCGCTCAGTTGATTACTTAACTGAATCACTAAAGCATTGCGATCACAGGCCCGGCCAGACTCAAGCCTTATGGAGGTCCATTGCTGGTCGACCTCGTCAGCAACCTGCATATTCACATTGATTCCTATACCCAGCACCACATGACAGACATCCGCCGGATCTCCGACGAGCTCAAGTAGAATCCCGGCGATCTTCTTATTGCCCACCAACACATCATTGGGCCACTTCAAACCGGCATTCGGTACACCCGTATTTCGCAAGGTCTGCATAACGGCCAAGCCAACAACAAGGCTCAACCCTTCAAGCTGACGCATGCCCCCGTCGATACGGAGGACGAGGCTGTAGTAAAGGTTTTCTGCAAATGGGCTCACCCACTTACGACCACGACGACCACGCCCTGCCAATTGTCGCTCCGCCAGCACCAGAAATGGCGCAGGAGCGCCTTCACCAACGGAGCGCAGAGCTTCGGCATTTGTCGAATCGACAGAATCAAACACAGTCACAGGCCACTGAGGCGCCCTTCTGGTTATTTCCAGAGGATCAAGCAGCGTTAAAGGCGCCGACAATTGATATCCGCGACCGCGGACTTTATGGACCAACAGGCCCAGCTCAGCTTCAAGCTGCTGCAACTGCTTCCATACAGCACTTCGGCTAATTCCCAGGGCGGTCCCCAAGTCCTGTCCGGAATGGAATCGCCCATCCTTCAGAAGATCCAACAACGTCAACATGCAGGTTTCGCCTCACAATGAGGCCCGAATGATAGCCATGCCCCGTGCCGTTGCATAGAAATCAAGCAGACACATTTCCCGCAGGCAAAACAAAACCCCAACTGCTTTCGCAATTGGGGTTTCGGAATTTAATCTTGACGATGACCTACTCTCACATGGGGAAACCCCACACTACCATCGGCGATGCATCGTTTCACTGCTGAGTTCGGGATGGGATCAGGTGGTTCCAACGCTCTATGGTCGTCAAGAAATTCGGGTACTGAGTCGTGACCAGATGGCCTCGCTTCAGCAAATTGGGTATGTGACAGCTGTCGGTGTTTGTGCGCTTCGAACTTTCGGTTCGTTTCGTCTTCACACACCGCAATCTGGTGCCTTCTCAGGTCAGCAAATTGCTTGGGTGTTATATGGTCAAGCCTCACGGGCAATTAGTATTGGTTAGCTCAACGCCTCACAGCGCTTACACACCCAACCTATCAACGTCGTAGTCTTCGACGGCCCTTCAGGGAACTCAAGGTTCCAGTGAGATCTCATCTTGAGGCAAGTTTCCCGCTTAGATGCTTTCAGCGGTTATCTTTCCCGAACATAGCTACCCGGCAATGCCACTGGCGTGACAACCGGAACACCAGAGGTTCGTCCACTCCGGTCCTCTCGTACTAGGAGCAGCCCCTCTCAAATCTCAAACGTCCACGGCAGATAGGGACCGAACTGTCTCACGACGTTCTAAACCCAGCTCGCGTACCACTTTAAATGGCGAACAGCCATACCCTTGGGACCGGCTTCAGCCCCAGGATGTGATGAGCCGACATCGAGGTGCCAAACACCGCCGTCGATATGAACTCTTGGGCGGTATCAGCCTGTTATCCCCGGAGTACCTTTTATCCGTTGAGCGATGGCCCTTCCATACAGAACCACCGGATCACTAAGACCTACTTTCGTACCTGCTCGACGTGTCTGTCTCGCAGTCAAGCGCGCTTTTGCCTTTATACTCTACGACCGATTTCCGACCGGTCTGAGCGCACCTTCGTACTCCTCCGTTACTCTTTAGGAGGAGACCGCCCCAGTCAAACTACCCACCATACACTGTCCTCGATCCGGATAACGGACCTGAGTTAGAACCTCAAAGTTGCCAGGGTGGTATTTCAAGGATGGCTCCACGCGAACTGGCGTCCACGCTTCAAAGCCTCCCACCTATCCTACACAAGCAAATTCAAAGTCCAGTGCAAAGCTATAGTAAAGGTTCACGGGGTCTTTCCGTCTAGCCGCGGATACACTGCATCTTCACAGCGATTTCAATTTCACTGAGTCTCGGGTGGAGACAGCGCCGCCATCGTTACGCCATTCGTGCAGGTCGGAACTTACCCGACAAGGAATTTCGCTACCTTAGGACCGTTATAGTTACGGCCGCCGTTTACCGGGGCTTCGATCAAGAGCTTCGCGTTAGCTAACCCCATCAATTAACCTTCCGGCACCGGGCAGGCGTCACACCCTATACGTCCACTTTCGTGTTTGCAGAGTGCTGTGTTTTTAATAAACAGTCGCAGCGGCCTGGTATCTTCGACCGGCATGAGCTTACGGAGCAAGTCCTTCACCCTCACCGGCGCACCTTCTCCCGAAGTTACGGTGCCATTTTGCCTAGTTCCTTCACCCGAGTTCTCTCAAGCGCCTTGGTATTCTCTACCCAACCACCTGTGTCGGTTTGGGGTACGGTTCCTGGTTACCTGAAGCTTAGAAGCTTTTCTTGGAAGCATGGCATCAACCACTTCGTCACCCAAAGGGTAACTCGTCATCAGCTCTCGGCCTTAAGATCCCGGATTTACCTAAGATCTCAGCCTACCACCTTAAACTTGGACAACCAACGCCAAGCTGGCCTAGCCTTCTCCGTCCCTCCATCGCAATAACCAGAAGTACAGGAATATTAACCTGTTTTCCATCGACTACGCTTTTCAGCCTCGCCTTAGGGACCGACTAACCCTGCGTCGATTAACGTTGCGCAGGAAACCTTGGTCTTTCGGCGTGGGTGTTTTTCACACCCATTGTCGTTACTCATGTCAGCATTCGCACTTCTGATACCTCCAGCAAGCTTCTCAACTCACCTTCACAGGCTTACAGAACGCTCCTCTACCGCATCACCCGAAGGTGATACCCGTAGCTTCGGTGTATGGTTTTAGCCCCGTTACATCTTCCGCGCAGGCCGACTCGACTAGTGAGCTATTACGCTTTCTTTAA